>DATIDG010000016.1:0-2997 GCA_035456405.1 Burkholderiales bacterium
GACGCTCGATCCGGCTTCGCGCGCCCTCGCCGATCCTGCCGGCATCGCGGTGGAGTTGTCGGCGGGCGAATTCGATCTGCTGACCGCGTTCCTGAAGCATCCGCGGCGCGTGCTGACGCGCGACTTTCTGATGGACTGGACGAAGGGGCGCGAAGCGACCGCGTTCGACCGGTCGGTGGACGTGATGCTGTCGCGCCTACGGCGCAAGCTGCAAGACGATCCGGCCGCGCCGCGGTTCATCCGTACGGTGCGCAACGGCGGCTATCTGTTCGCCGCCGAAGTCGTGGACCTCTGAGCATGCGACGGCTCGGCCTGGTCTGGCGCGTCGCGCTGATCGTGATCGCGGCGCTGGCCGCCATCCAGATGGTCGCGGCGGCGGCCTATTTCATCCAGCGCAGCCGCGTGACCGAGTCGGGCTTTCGCCTGCCGCTGGCCGATCAAGTCGCGGCGATCGTGCAGCTCGTCGAGCGCGCGCCGGCTGACCAGCGCAACCTCGCGCTGCGCATCGCCAATGGCGCGGGGCTGCGCGTCGCGATCGAGCACGTAGCGCCGCCCGAGCCCGACCCGTTGCAGCGCGCCCCGTGGATCGAGGCCGCCGTGGCGCGGTATCTCGGCGACAGCGGGGGCGGCGCGCTGCGGGCGTACTATATCGGCGGCGAACGGGACCGCTCGGTATTGCAGACGTTCAGCGTCCGGCCCATACGGCTCGTTTACCCGCTGGCGGGCGGCGGCGTGCTGGTGGTCGAGACGGCCGACGAGCTGACGGTGCGGGTGCTCGGCCTCCCGCCCGGATTCTGGGCCGGCATCATCGGCTTTGCCGTCGCCGCGCTCGCGCTCTATGCGGTCGTGCGCGAGACGAGCCCGCTCGCCCGGCTCGCGCGGTCGGTCGAGCGCTTCGGCGAAGCGATGGAGCCGGTGACAGTGCCGGAGCGAGGCGCGAAGGAGGTGCGCGCGCTGACCGCCGCCTTCAATCGCATGCAATCGCGCATCGCCGAGCTCGTGCGCGGCCGCACCTTCATGCTGGCGGCGATATCGCACGATCTGCGAACCTATCTGACGCGGCTGCGGTTGCGCGTGGAGATGGTCCCCGACGCGGACATCCGCGAGCGCGCGACGCGCGACGTCGAGGACATGAACGCACTGCTGGAAGACGCGCTCGCCTTCGCCCGCACGTCGTTCAGCGGCACCACCCGTGAGGCCGTCGACCTCGTCGGGATCGTCCGCCACGAATGCGCCGAGCGAGAGGGCACGGGCGGTGCCGTCCGCGCGCAATTGCCGGCCGAGCGCGTGATCGTCGCGGGCGAGCGGGCCGCGCTCGCGCGGGTGGTCGGCAACCTGATCGACAACGCGCTCAAGTACGGCCGACAGGCCGACGTGGCGGTGGTGGCGGGCGCAAGCGCGGTCGAGATCATGGTGGACGACCGCGGCCCCGGCATCCCGGCAGGCGAGCGCCAGCGAATCTTCGAGCCGTTCCTGCGCCTCGATCCTTCGCGCAACCGCGAGCGCGGCGGCGCCGGGTTGGGCCTGGCCATCGCCCGGCACCTGATCCAGAGCCACGGCGGCGCCATCGCGGTCGAGGACCGGCCGGGCGGCGGCGCGCGCTTCCGCGTCTCGCTGCCGCTCGCGGTCCCGGCGTGACCCGGGAGATCAATCCTCCGCCCACATTCGCAGCAGATTGGCGAGCGATTTGGAGACGAGGTCGAACTCCGCCGACTTGCCTTCGCGCGCAAACAGCTGCCGCCGCGCGGTATCGAGATCGAACAGCAGCTCACGTCGCGCCGGATCGCGAATGAAGCTGCGCGCCCAGCCGACCGCGGCGAGCCTCGTCCCACGCGTCACGTCGGCGACCCGGTGCAGCGAGGTCGCGGAATAGGCGACAAGGGCGCCGGCGGCGAGCTTGAAGGCCTCCTCGCCGGCTGCGCTCTCGATTGTCAGGTCGCCGCCGTCGTAGCTCGCCGGGTCGGAGAGAAACAGCGTGAACGACACGTCCGTGCGCATGCCGCCCATCAGGGCGTCGTCGACATGGCTGCCGTAGTGCATGCCGGTCTCGTAACGAGAGAACAGGAGCGGGGAGAGCGCCTTCGGCCGGACCGCGAGCCGAAACACCTCGTTGCCGAGGATGCGCTCGGCCACGAGCGTGCGGATGGGCCCCAGCGAGCGGTCGGAGCCTTCGGCCTGCCGGTTGTTCTTCACCTGGCGCGCGGCGAATCCTGCGGTGGCCTTGCCGTCGACGAAACGCGCGCGCGCGAGCGCCGCCCGCACGGTCTCGACCTCCTCGGCGGAAAGGACGTTGCCGATCACGATTTGCATGGCGGGATTCCTAGCCCTTCTTATTCACCCAAAATAGCGCATTGCGAGCGCTTGGCGCGACTTTTGCCGGGCACGCGCGTCGCAGCGATCGCGTCGAAGGATGGCGACGCGGCGGCTCACGATTTGATTTTGACTGGTTGGAGGTTTTCGACGAAGGGCTCGATGCGGCGACAGTGCCGCGATGGCTACGGTCCTGCGGCGCAGAACCGCCCGGCGAGTGCGCGGAAGACAGCGCGATCGGGACATGCCGTCGGCAGATAGACTCGGATGCGGGCGGCCCCCTCGACGACGCGCGCAGCGATCTTGATCAGGCGAAGGCGCATTGTGGCGAACTCTGCATAGGACAGCTGCGCGCGTGCGGGCACGGCGCCACGCATGGCGAGCATGAGCCAGTAGGCGGCGGTGTGCAGGATCAAGCGGAACTGGTTGGCTTTGGGATCGCGGCAGGAGGTGCGGTCAGAGGAGAGCTGGCTCTTGTGCAGCTTGATGAAGTTCTCGGCGTTTCCGCGCGCGCAATAGAGGGTCTCGTAAAGATGCTTGGCGCCGGCCTGGAGCGAGGTGACGACATAGCGCACATCCAGCCCCTTGGAGGTCGCCTCGATGCGCGCCACAAAGCGCCGCTCCTTGTGCCAGCTCCCGGCGCCGTAGCGAAAGGCCTTGAAGCCGCGGAGTTTGTCTTCGCCCGAG
>DATIDG010000017.1:0-30129 GCA_035456405.1 Burkholderiales bacterium
CCACCCGCGCATCTGGACGGCCGTGCGCGACCAGGAGATGTGGAAGTCGCTCGAAGGGTGAGGGGCGCGCGTCCCGCCGGGTAGAATTCGTGCGCGGACCCGGACACGATCCGGGTGCCGCGGCAACGCCCCGTCGCCGCGATCCGGCGTCCCGGGGCAGCATGTCCACCCACGTCATGCCGGTCTAGAGGAGACACGATGAACGCACCCGCGGACCTCCGCACCGTCACGCTCGACGACAAGTATTCCCTGGAACGCGGCCGGGTCTTTCTCAACGGCGTCCAGGCGCTGGTGCGACTGCCGATGCTGCAGCGGAGCCGCGACCTCGCCGCCGGGCTCAACACCGCGGGCTACGTCTCGGGTTATCGCGGCTCGCCGCTAGGCGGGCTCGACCAGGCGCTCGGCCGGGCGAAGAAGTTCCTCGAGCAGCATCACATCGTGTTCCAGCCGGGCGTCAACGAGGACCTCGCGGCGACCGCGATCTGGGGCACGCAGCAGGTGAACCTGTTCCGGGGCGCGAAGTACGATGGCGTGTTCGGCCTCTGGTACGGCAAGGGGCCGGGCGTGGATCGCTGCGGCGACGTGTTCCGGCACGCCAACGCCTGCGGCACGTCGAAACACGGCGGGGTGATCGTGTGCGCAGGCGACGACCACGCCGCCAAGTCGTCGACGCTCCCGCACCAGACCGATCACATCTTCAAGGCCGTGATGATGCCGGTGCTCTACCCGGCGTCGGTGCAGGAGTATCTCGACCTGGGCATCCACGCCTACGCGATGTCGCGCTACTCGGGTTGCTGGGTCGCGTTCAAGTGCGTCACCGACGTCGTCGAGAGCTCGGCGTCGGTCTACGTCGATCCGGATCGCGTGCAGGTCAAGCTGCCGACCGACGTCCTGCTGCCTGGCGACGGCCTGAACATCCGCTGGCCCGACCCGTTCCTGGTGCAGGAGGAGCGGCTGCTGCATCACAAGCTGTATGCCGCGCTCGCCTATTGCCGCGCGAACAACCTGAACCGTGTCGTCGTCGACAGCCCCCGCGCGCGGCTCGGCATCATCACCTCCGGCAAGGCGTACATGGACGTCCGCCAGGCGCTCGACGACCTGGGGATCGACGAACGCCTCGCGGCCGAGATCGGGATCCGGCTCTACAAGGTCGGCATGACCTGGCCGCTCGAGTCCGAGGGCGTGCGCCGGTTCGCACAGGGACTCGAGGAGATCCTCGTGGTCGAGGAGAAGCGCCAGTTCCTCGAGTACCAGCTCAAGGAGGAGCTGTACGCCTGGCGCGAGGACGTCCGCCCGCGCGTGGTCGGCAAGTTCGACGAGAAGGGCGAGTGGGCGCTGCCGCATGGCGAGTGGCTGCTGCCGGCTGCCGGCGAGCTGTCACCCGGCATCGTTGCGAGGGCGATCGCCGCGCGCATCGCGCGCTTCCACACCTCCGATCGCATCAAGGCGCGACTCGCTTTCCTCGAGGCCAAGGAGATAGCGCTCGCGAAGCCGCGCATCGCCGTGCAGCGCGTGCCCTACTTCTGTTCGGGCTGCCCGCACAACACCTCGACGCGCGTGCCGGAAGGCAGCCGCGCGACCGCCGGCATCGGCTGCCACTTCATGGCCGTGTGGATGGACCGCAACACCGCCACGTTCAGCCACATGGGCGGCGAGGGGGTATCGTGGCTCGGCCAGGCACCCTTCACCGCGGAGGGGCACATCTTCGCGAATATGGGCGACGGCACTTACTACCACTCCGGCCTGCTCGCGATTCGCGCCGCCGTCGCGGCGAAAGCCCCGATCACCTACAAGATCCTCTACAACGACGCGGTCGCGATGACGGGCGGCCAGCGTTTTGACGGCCCGCTCAACGTGCCGATGATCGTCGACCAGGTCGCGGCCGAGGGGGTCGAGAGGATCGTGATCGTGACCGACGAGCCGCAGAAATACCAGGGCGTCACGTTGAAGGGCGGCGTGCCGGTCAGGCATCGCGACGATCTCGACCGGGTGCAGCGCGAGCTGCGCGATTGGTCGACAAAATACGCGGGCGTGTCGGTGCTCGTGTACGACCAGACCTGCGCCGCGGAAAAGCGCCGCCGCCGCAAGCGCGGCACGTTCCCCGATCCGCAGAAGCGCGTCTTCATCAACGACCTCGTCTGCGAAGGCTGCGGCGACTGCGGCGTCAAGTCCAACTGCGTATCGGTCGAGCCGCTCGAGACCGAGTACGGCCGCAAGCGCACGATCAACCAGTCCTCGTGCAACAAGGACTACTCGTGCGTGAAGGGCTTCTGCCCGAGCTTCGTGACTGTCGAGGGCGGGCGCCTGCGTCGCGGCAAGGCGCTTTCCGACAGCGTCGACGACTGGCGACCGCTGCCCGAGCCGCAGCGGCCGGCAATCGGCCAGCCCTACGGGATCCTGGTCACCGGCATCGGCGGCACCGGCGTGATCACTGTCGGCGCGCTGCTCGGCATGGCGGCGCACCTCGAGGGCAAGGGCGTGAGCGTGCTCGACATGACCGGACTTGCGCAGAAGAACGGTGCGGTGATGTCGCACCTGCGCATCGCGAACCGGCCCGAGGACCTCTACGCGGCGCGGATCGGGGCCGGCGAGGCCGATTGCGTCATCGCCTGCGACATGGTCGTCGCGGCGGGGGCCGAGGCGCAGTCGAAAATGCAGGCCGGACGGACCCGCGTGGTGGTCAACAGCGCGGAAGTGCCGACCGCCGAGTTCACGCGCAATCCCGACTGGCTGTTCCCGGGCAGCGACATGCAGAGCGAGCTGCGGGGCGCAGTCGGCGCCGCCAACGCGGACTTCATCGATGCGACACGGCTCGCGACTGCGCTCATGGGCGATGCGATCGCGACCAACCCGTTCATGCTCGGCTACGCCTACCAGAAGGGGCTCGTCCCGGTCTCGGCGGCGGCAATCGAGCGCGCGATCGAGCTGAACGGCGTCGCGGTCGAGGCGAACGGAAAGGCGTTCCTGTGGGGCCGGCGCGCCGCGCACGATCCCGCGCGGGTGGAGAAAGTCGCGGCACCGGCAGAGGTGATTCCGATCACGCAGCACCTCTCGCGCTCGCTCGACGAGACGATCGACCGCCGCGTCGAGTTCCTGACCGAGTACCAGGACGCGAAGTACGCCGAGCGCTACCGGGCGCTCGTCGACCGTGTGCGCGAGGCGGAAGCCGCGCAGGGTCTGGGCACCAAGCTCGCCGAAGCGGTCGCGCGCTACTACTTCAAGCTGATGGCGTACAAGGACGAGTACGAGGTCGCACGGCTGTACACGCGTCCCGAGTACCTGCAGCGCCTGAACGCGACGTTCGAAGGCGACTTCAGACTCAAGTTCCACCTTGCGCCGCCGATCCTCAACAAGCCCAACCCGCTTACGGGCGAAGCGAAGAAGTCCGAGTTCGGACCGTGGGTGCTGACCGCGTTCAAGGTGCTGGCGAGGCTAAAGGGTCTGCGGGGCACCGCGCTCGACGTCTTCGGCAGAACGGAGGAGCGCCGGACGGAACGTCAGCTCATCGCGGACTACGAGAAGACGATCGACGGACTGCTCGCCGGGCTCGGCCGTGACAACCACGCGACCGCGATCGCCGTCGCGAGCATCCCCGAGGAGATCCGCGGCTACGGCCACGTGAAGGCGCGGCACCTGAAGGCGGCGAAGGCGAAGGAGGCGGAGCTACTCGCGGCGTTCCGGTCGCCCGCCCGGACGCCGGCGAAGGCCGCTTGAAGCTCCTCAGGCGCGCCAGCTACCGCGCCATCCCGTGGCGGAACGGCCGCGGGATGACGCACCGGATCGCCAGCTCACCGCGCGACGCGGGTTACGACGACCTCGACTGGCAGGTCACCCGTCCCGAGATCTCCGCGGACTGTCCGTTCTCGAACCTGCCGGGTCTCGACCGGCAGTTCCTGCTGGTCGAAGGGGGCGGTCTCACGATCCGGATCCGCTGTCCGCGGGAGGGCATTGCATTCGAGCGGCGCATCGACGCCCCGCTCCAGCCGTTCGCGTTCCGCGGCGATTGGGAGGTGGACTGCGCCCTGCACGACGGCCCCGTCCATGCGCTCAACGTGATGACGCGCCGCGGTCGCGTCGGTGCGCGGCTCGAGATCATCGAGCCGGGCGCGGCGCAGCGGGTCGCAAAGCCCGCCGGCGAGTCGCTGCTCGCCTATGTGGCACGCGGCCCGGTCGATGCCTGTCGCACGTGGGGCAAAGCGACGCTCGCGGCGGACGACTCGATCCTCGTCGACGAAGAGGGCGCGGCCGAGATCGCAATCGCACCGGCGGCGAGTCGCGGTGCGCGCCTCGTCCTCGTCCGCCTCCACGCGCGGGACGCGCTGCGATGACCGCAGTCCCGGCCGGCTTCGAGCGCCTCGACTCGATCAGTCCATTCCATGACCTGGTCGGGCCGCTCTACGTGAAGCGCGCGCCCGGCGAGGTCAGCGTCGGAATGATCGTCGCCGAGAAGCACCTCAACAGCCGCGGCATCGTACATGGCGGAATGATCTGCACGCTGGTCGACTTCGCGATGGGGTACGCCGCGCGGTTCGCCTCCGACCCGCCGCGCGCACTGGTCACCACGAACCTCTCCGTGGACTTCGCCGGCAATGCGCGCATCGGCGACTGGATCGAGGCGCATGTCGACGTGCTGCGCCCTGGCCGCCAGATTGCGTTCGTGAATTGCTTCGTGCATCACGACGGCGTGCGGATCGCTCGCGGGAGCGGCACGTTCCTCGTCGTCAAGCTGCGGAGCCAGCGTGACGCGCTGTCGGCGCCGGATGGCCGGTTTGACCCTCTGTAACCCGTCGAACATAATCGCAGCGGGGCCGGAGCGCAGCAACTGCGATCGTCAGGGGAGTCAGGTGCCGGAAATCGATCCGAGTCGACGGCGACTCCTTGCCGCGGCAGCGGCGTCTGTTGCAGTGGTCACCCTGCCGCGCGCGGGCGCGCAGTGGTTCCCGTCGCGCAACATGCGTGTCGTCGTCCCCACCGCGCAAGGCGGCGGTGCGGACCGCCTCGCCCGGGTTTTCGACGACTTCTGGGGCCCGCTTCTCAAGACCAACTTCGAGTACGGCTTCTACGCTGGCGCAGCCGGGCAGATCGGCTACGAGGTGTATCTCAACCGCCGCGAGAAGGACGGCCATAATCTGTTGTTCGGGAACATGGGGCCCGAGATGTTGATGTACGCGCTTCAACGGCCGCCCTACCGGTTCCCGGAGCAGTACCAGTATTTCTGCCGCCTGGATGTGGACGACAGCATCGTCTTCGTGCGCGGCAAGAGCCGGTTCCAGCGGATCGAGGACCTGGTGGCGGAAGCAAAGCGGCGCACGGTGACCGTGGCTGTCAGCCGGCTGCCGCACCCGGCGTCGATCGGCGTGCTCGCCCTAGGCGATGCAACCAAGGCGAAGTTCAATCTGGTGCCGTACGGCGGCGGCAACCCGACCATGGTCGCAGTGATGAACGGGGAGGTCGACTGCGGCGCACTGCCGGCCGCGGGCATCGTCACGCTGGGCGACCAGATGCGCGTCCTCGGAGTGTTCAACGACGACAACCGCCTTGGGCGCTATACGAGGAACGCGCCATCGGTGAACGCGGTGTTTGCGACCAGGATCCCGCCCCTCTACTCCTCGCGGGCGTGGGCGATCCACAGCGAGGTGATCGAGAAGTTGCCGGACCGCTTCGCGCGGCTCGAGCAAACGGCGAAGCAGGTCTTCGAGAACCCTGCGTACAAGGACGCCCACGCGAAGACCGGCGCTCCGATCGAATCCATCCAGTACGGTGACCGCGCGCTTTGCACACGGTACGCCAAAGGGATGGTCGAACTGGCGAACGAGTACCGCTCGCTGCTCACGGCCAAGACCAGGGGCTGATGGGGTCCCCGAATGAACCGCCTGACGGGAAGACGCCGCTCGGCGCCGATCTGGTGATCCCAGCGCTCGCGCTGGGCTTCGTCGCGTATTTTTTCGTCTCGATCGCCGATCTCGCCTGGGAGGCCAAGGCGAACGGCGTCCTCATCGGCACTATCCTGCTGTCGCTGATCGCGGTACAGCTCTTGCGCACCGCCGCGCAGCTCGTCAGCGGCAAGGCGAGCCTGGGCTTCGAACGCCTCTGGGCGCCGCGCGAGGCGTTGCCCAAGCGGCTCGGCCTGGTGCTGCTCACGGTCGCGTTCATCGTCGCGATCCGCTGGCTGGGTCTGACGCTCGCGCTCTTTCTCGCGCTCGCCGCGGCGCTGTACCTCATGGGCGTCAGGAAGCCTGCCCGCCTCGCGGCCGTACCGCTCGCCGTCGCAGGGGCCGCATACCTGCTCTTCATCGTGGCCCTCGATTCGGACTTGCCGCGCGGGCCGGTCGAAAGGCTGCTGGGCTTCTAGACCGCCGGTGACCTGGGGGTTCCTGCTCGATCAGTTCGCGACCCAGCTCGGCCTGTGGTGGGTGATCTGGCCGGCGATCCTCCTCGGCATCGTCGTCGGGATCCTTCCCGGGTTCAGTCCGCAGAACACCCTGATCATGCTGCTTCCGCTCACCCTTGCGGTGAAGGTCGAGGCGGCGATGGCGTTCATGATCGCGCTGTACAGCGCGAACCACCTCGCCGGCGGCATTCCAGCAATCCTGATGAAGATCCCCGGCTCGGGCGGCGCCGCGGCCACGACGCTGGACGGCTACCCGATGACGCGGAAGGGCCAGGCGCAACAGGCGCTCGTGTTGTGCTTCACCGCCTCGGTTTTCGGCGGGCTGATCTCGACGCTCGCGACGATCGCAGCGCTGCCCTGGCTGTCCCAGCTCGGCCTATACCTGCGCTCGGTCGAGATGGTCGTCGTCATGCTCTTCGGGCTGACCCTCATTGCCGTGATCGCGGCGAAAGACATGGTGAAGGGCCTGATCGCCGGCTTCTTCGGCCTGCTGATCGGCGTAGTCGGCACCGACCACGTCTACAACACGCCGCGCGCGACCCTGGGCTTCATCGAGCTGTACGACGGCGTTCCGCTCGTCCCGGCGCTAATCGGCCTCTTCGCGATCTCGGAAGCGCTGGTGATGGTCGAGGAGAAGATGATCGTTGCGAAGGAAGGCCTCGAGCGCGCGGCGGGCGCGCGCTGGGCCGAGACCGTCGAGGGGCTGCGCATGTCGCTCCGGCGCTGGTGGCAGATCGTCTGGACGTCCTTCGTCGGCCTCGCGATCGGCATCATCCCCGGCGCCGGCGCGAGCGTCGCGGCGTTCGTCGCCTACCAGCAGTCGCGCCTGTGGTCGAAGCAGCCCGAGCTCTACGGCACCGGCGTGCCCGAAGGTGTGATCGCGCCGGAGGCCGCCAACAACGGCGTCACGTCGGGAACGCTCGTCCCGATGATGGCGCTCGGCGTGCCCGGCGGCAGCACCGCCGCGGTCATGATGATCGTGCTCCAGTACCACGGCATGGTGATGGGGCCGCGCCTCTTCGCCACCAACCCGGCAATCGCGTACGGCGTGTTCATCTCCATGGCTGTCGCGTACGTCTTCATGATCTTCACGATCCTGCCGCTCGCCCGTTACATGTCGCGCATCGTCCTCATCCCGACGACCTATCTTGCGCCGGTCATCGTCCTCGTGACCATCGTCGCGGCGTTCGGGGAGCGCCAGTACCTGTTCGACATGGCACTTGCGCTCGTCTTCGGCGTGATCGGCTACATCGCGCACAAGACGAACTATCACGTCACGGCGATCCTGATCGGCATCATCCTCGGCCCGGTGTTCGAGCAGTACCTGGTCCGGTCGCTCCGCATCTCCGAGGGCGACCTGTCAATCCTGTTCTCGTCGACGCTGGGAAACGTCCTGTGGGCGCTGCTCGCGGCTTCGCTCGCGCTGCCCGCGTGGCGCGGCTATCGGCAGCGAGCAGCGCTCGCCGCCGAGAAGTTCGGCGACGAGCGATAGGGAGCCTCCAGCGGCCGATGTAGAGCGGGCCTGCGTGCTTCGCCCAGTGCCCGGTGCCGAGCACTTCGGCCTGGTGTGCTTTCCGCTGCAAGAAAAAGGCCCGCGCGGAACGACCGCGCGGGCCCTTCTGCGATCGACGATCAGGCCTTCTGGACGTAGCCGTAGGCGCGGTTCGAGCGATCGGGACCATGACGCTCGTAGACGTCCTTGTAGTACGCCACCTTGTCGGTGAGCACCGCTGCCTGCTGCTTCGGCGAGAACCCGTAGAGCCGCGCGTTGTTGCCGCCGAGGATCGCCGTCTTGACCGGGCCGTCCGCCGGGCCCATCGCCGGCAAGCCGTACCGCTTCTGGATATCCTCTGGGATTTCGAGCCGTCGCAGCGCCTCGATCTGCCACTGCGGCGAGCCGGTCCATAGCGCGTCCGTGCCCCAGCAGACGTGATCGGCGCCCATGCCCCTGATCATCGCGCCCATCATGAACGCGCACACGCGCGGCTCGGCCATGTTGCTGTGGGCGAAGATCTGGCCGAGGTCCGCATACACGTTGTTGACGCCGTACTGGGCGGGTATCTCGGCGAGGTCAGTCACCCAGTCGACGCGGCCGCTGCGCTCGAGCTGCGCCCAGGCATTTGCCGCCGTGCCGCCGGGGCCGGCCACCCAGCGGTAGGCCGAGTGGTAGATGACGAAGTTGAGCTGCGGCCAGTCCTTCGCCGCCTTGCCGACATCGTTCACGTTGCAGTAGCCGAGCAGGTGCGGAAACTGCGCCTCGACCGACGGCGGGAAGAGGCCCTTGTGGATGCAGACGTTCTTCAGCCCCGGCTTGTCGGGATACTTCGCCATCCACTTCACGAGCCGCTCGTAGAAGGGATACATCAGCTTCTCGTCGTCGAGCCGGAACGGGAACTTCGAGAGGTGCTTGTTGGTGTTGTCGCCGATGGTGTAACCCTTCCAGGAGTCGGGCCGCAGCTTCTCCATCTCCTCCTCGGCCTTGTCGAGCCAGCCGGTCCAACCGGGAGTGAAGATGGCGTGCGAGAACATGCGCCGGGTGCCGGATTCCTTGTTGATCTTCTCGCGCGCGTCGAACTTCATCTCGTTGGTGAGGAACGAGTAGGCCGGATCGACCGAGTAGGAGCCGCTGATGCACGCGACCTTGGTGTCGCTGTCGAGGAAGATCTCCTTGAAGTAGTTCGGGAACATCAGGTCCTCGATCGTCTGTGGCTTGCCGGCGAGCGCCGGGTTCCAGCCCGCCTTGCCGACCGTCTCGCGCTGCGCGATGAACGTCTTGATCGGCGTGCCCTCGCGCAGGAAGTGCGTGTGCATGTCCATCACGAACTGGTTCTTCAGCGCGTCCGACCGCGCCTGTGCGAGCTCCAGGTTGGTTGCCTCGCCCTTCTCGACCGAGTACAGCGGCGCGGCGCCCTTGGCATAGGTCTCGTTCATCGCGACGAACGCCGCCGCCATCCCGGCGGAGGTCTTGAAGAACTTCCGCCGGCTCATGCCGTGCTGCTTGGCGAGCTTCGAGCCGATGTCCTTCACGCGCGCCTCGAACTCGCGCTGCTTCGGCGTCTGCACGCCGGGCATGAACTCGTCGCTCGACACGAACTGCACCGGGATCGGCGACGGAAAGAGCGTTTCTGCGCCTGTCAGCTTTGAGAGTTCCTCTTCGCTGAGAAAGCCCATGGTGGATCCTCCTAGGATGGGGTGGTGGCCCAGATTCACTGGGTTCTGGTCCGTGTTCAATCTAGCACCGCCGACTGGCAGATGCTCGCTGCGATGCGGGAGGACTCTGTCCCTGCCGAGGGAACAGTCGGGGGAGGTCGCAGGGGGATCGGGACTTGCGTTGCCCCTCAGCCTGGCCGAACCTCCTGGAGGGCCCGCCACACCTTTTCCCGCGTCGTCGGCATGTCGATGTGCGTCACCGGCACGCGCGCGCGGAGCGCATCGACGACCGCATTGACCACCGCCGCCGGCGCCCCGACCGCACCCGCCTCCCCCGCGCCCTTCACCCCGAGCGGGTTGCCGGTGCAGGGGACGTTGCGGAACTCGCAGTCGAACGACGGCACGTCGTCGGCGCGCGGCATCGCGTAGTCCATGAACGACCCGGTGAGGAGCTGCCCGCTGTCCGGGTCGTAGTAGGCGTGCTCGAGCAGCGCCTGGCCGACGCCCTGGACGGTGCCGCCGTGGATCTGACCCTCGGCGAGCAGCGGATTCACGGTGCGCCCGAAGTCGTCGACGATCGTGTACCGCTCGATGCGGGTGTCGCCGGTGTCCGCGTCGACCTCGACCTCGACGATGTGGCATCCGTTGGGGTAGGTGTACTTGTCCGGATTGCGGGTGTGCGTTGCGTCGAGTCCGCCGGCTTTCCTCGCCACCTCGAAGATCGACACGCCGCGGTCGGTGCCCGCGATCCAGTACTTGCCGTCGCGGTACTCGATATCCGCGGAGGCCGCCTCGAGCATGCCCGCAGCAGTCTCCTTGCCCTTCGCGATCGTCTCATCCGCCGCGGCGATCGCCGCGACGCCGCCGATCGCGAGGAAGCGGCTGCCGCCGGTCAGGCCGTTCGGCACGATGTCGGTGTCGCCCTGGACGACCTCGATGGCCTCGGCGTCGACGCCGAGCTTCTCGGACACGACCTGCTTGAAGCTCGTCACGTGGCCCTGGCCGTTGTCCTGCATCCCGGAGATGACGGTCGCCTTGCCGTCCCCGCCGACCTTCAGCGTGATCGTGTCGCCGTTGCCACCGCCGCAGCGCTCGATGTACATCGCCAGCCCGATGCCGCGCAGCCGCCCGCGCTTTGCGGCGGCGGCGCGCCGCACGGCGAAGCCGGCCCAGTCCGCCTTCTCCATCGCGAGCCGCATCGCGCCGTCGAAGTCGCCGCTGTCGTACTCGCTCTCGACCGGCGTCTGGTACGGAAACGTGTCGATGAAGTTGCGCCGGCGGATCTCATCCGGCGCGAGCCCGAGCTCCCGGGCGGCGACGTCCACCACGCGTTCGACGAGATAGATGCCCTCCGGCCGTCCCGCGCCGCGGTACGCGTCCACCGGCACCGTGTTCGTCAGAACGCCCTTCACGTTGAGCGCGATCGCCGGGATGCGGTAGACGCTCGAGAGCACGAACAGCGCGAGCTGCGGGATGAACGGCCCGAAGTTCGAGAGGTAAGCGCCCATGCTCGCGTAGGTCGTCACCCGCAGGGCGAGGAACTTCGCGTCCGCGTCCAGAGCGAGCTCCGCGATCGAGTGGTTGTCGCGCCCCTGCACGTCGCTCACGAAGGTCTCGCTGCGCTCGCCGGTCCAGCGCACCGCGCGCTTCAGCTTTCGGGACGCCCAGACCACGAGCGGCTGCTCGGGATGCAGAAAGATCTTCATCCCGAATCCGCCGCCGACGTTGCCCGAAACGACGCGCACCTTCTCCTTGTCGAGCTTGAGGATCGCGTCTGTGAGCTGGCCGTGGATGACGTGCGGCCCCTGCGTCGGCGTATACAGCGTCGAGCGACCGGTCGCCGGGTCGTAGTCCGCGACCGCAACGCGCGGCTCGAGCGGATTCGCGACCAGCCGGTTGTTCTCCAGCTCGAGCTTCACGATTCGCGCGGCGCGCTTGAACGCGGCATCGACCGCTTTCGCATCGCCGTACGCGAGCTCGAAACAGACGTTGCCCTTGACTTCCGGCCAAACGAGGGGCGCGCCCGGCTTGGTTGCGCCGTGCGTGTCGGCGACGGCGGGCAGCGGCTCGTAGTCGACCTCGATCAGCTCCGCGGCGTCCTTCGCGCGCGGCAGCGTATCCGCCACCACCAGCGCCACCGGATCGCCGACGTGCCGCACGCGGCCGATCGCGAGCAGCGGGCGCGGAGTCTCGCCACGCGGCGTCCCGTCGGGATTGGTCACCGGGATCATGCAGGGGATGTCGCCGAGACCGTCGGCCTTCACGTCGGCGCCGGTCAGCACGGCGAGCACGCCCGGCGCCGTGCGCGCCGCGGTCGTATCGATCCGCCGGATCGCCGCGTGCGCATGCGGCGACCGCAGCACGTATGCGTGCAACTCGTTCTCGAGGCGCACGTCGTCCGCGTAGCGACCGCGCCCCTGCACGAGCGCGACGTCTTCGAATCGGGTGACGGACTGTCCGAGGGCGAATTTGGTCATGAAGGTCCTGGAATCGGGAAACGGAAGGGCCGCCGAATTGTCGCCCGGCGGTCGCCGTGCGCGCAACGCGGGCTCTTACCGGCCTGTCGCCGCCCTACTTCCCGGCTCGCGATGAAGGCGCACGCATCATTCGACTCCCATGCGCTGCGCCATCTCCGCGCGCCACTGCGAGCGCGTCTTGAACCCCGGCATCTCTCGCGCGTGCGCCTCGAGCACGCGCATCAGCGCTTCATCGGAGAGCGACAGGTCCACCGGCTCTCGCACCGGCTGCGTCACGTACCACGGGGTGTCGCAGAAGAGCTCGACGCGGTTTCCCTCGGGATCGCGAAAATAGACCGAGACCGCATTGCCATGGGTCACCGGGGCGACCTCGCTGACCGGCTCGCTGCGCAGTCGCTCGTGCAGCTCCTTGAGCGCGGCCACGCCGTCAACCCGGAACGACAGCTGGTTGATCACGTTGAACGCGACGTCGGGCGGCCGCCCGGAGCAAAGCACGAGCTGATGGTGCTCGTCGGGATCGCCCGACAGGAAGACGAGGTCCACCGGGCCGCGCGGGGTCTCGAGCCGCCCGCGGTCTGTGACCGCCAATCCGATGAGGCGCGTATAGAATCGCTCCATGTTCTCCAGATCGGTCACGTGGATGCCGACGTGGCTGAATGCGATTCCAGGGGCGATGGCCATGATGCGCTCCGTGGCAGTCGGGCTCGAAGGCTCCGATTGTTGGCGCTCGCGACGTCCGGGTCAAACGCCCGCGAGCGCCGCGCGGGGAATGGCGAGCGACTTCGCACTGGTGCATGGGATCCAACCCAGTGACTGGTGACGATCGCGCGGTCGAGTGCGGCGAGTCGTTCGTCGGCGACGGCGCCTCCGCGGGGGAGGAACGCCGGCTCTGCCGCGCGGACCTGCTCGAGAATGCGCTTCGCCGCGCGCTCGAGCAGTCCCCGCTCGCCGGTGAGCTGCTGTCGGAGGCCGAGCTCGAGACCTCGCTGCAGGAAGCGCTCGCCTCGCCCCATCGCCAGCCCGACGTGTGGCTGTTCGCCTACGGGTCGCTGATCTGGAACCCGGTGCTCGAGTTCGACGAACGGGTGGTCGCGACCGCTCACGCCTGGCACCGCAGCTTCTGCCTCTGGTCACGCGTCAACCGTGGCACCCCAGAGCGGCCGGGCCTCGTGCTCGGGCTCGATCGCGGCGGGCGCTGCACCGGCGTCGCGTATCGCATCCCCGAGCGCATCGCCGCGCAGGAGCTGCGCCTCCTCTGGCGGCGCGAGATGCTGCTCGGGTCGTACGCGCCGCGCTGGGTGCTCGTCACCCACGGCGAGCGCACGATCCGGGCCATGGCGTTCGTCGTGCGCCGGGGCCGGTCCGGCTACGCCGGGCGGCTGGCGGCCGATGCGATCGCGGACCGCCTGGTCCACGCGCGCGGCGCGATCGGCACTGGGATCGATTACTTGCGCCAGACGATCGACGGTCTGGCCGCGATCGGGATCCGCGACCCCAATCTCATGCACCTCGACGCCCTCATCCGGGCACGGCTAGGCGAGGACGAGCCGCACCGACCGCGCGCCGATCTCCAGCTCTGAGCACTATTCCTCGGTCCGGGCCCCCTTCGCGGTCAACCCCGCGCGAGAATACGCATTGCGAGGGTTGTCCCCGCTCCGAACCATGTCCCTCACCCGCGAAGATCTCGAGAACGGCCGCATGCGCCGGCTGTGGTCGGAGTGCGCGAACGGCCCGCGCCCGCTCTCCGATGATGAGCTAAACGCATCGATTGGGTGCGTCCTCGCCGGCGCGAGTGCAGGCGCCGACATCTGGGTGTTCGCCTACGGGTCGTTGATCTGGAATCCGCTCTTCCACTACGACGAGCGCCGCCCGGCGACGCTGCGCGGCTTCCATCGCCGCTTCTGCCTGTGGTCCGTCATGGGGCGCGGCAGCCCAGAGCGGCCGGGCCTGGTGCTCGGCCTCGACCGCGGCGGCGCGTGCTGCGGGCTCGCCTATCGCCTGCCCGCCGGCAAAGCCGCAAACGAGCTGCGGCTTCTGTGGCGCCGGGAAATGGTGGTGGGCTCCTACGTGCCGCGCTGGGCGCGCGTCGAAACGGCGCCGGGCGACGGCGACCGGCGCTGCGTCGAGGAGCTGCGGGCCCTCGTCTTTATGGTGAACCACGATCACCCGAACTACGCCGGCCGGCTGGCGTTCGACGCGGTGGCGCATGCGCTCGCATCCGCGCAGGGCCATCTCGGCTCGTCCGCGGAATACCTCTTCCACACCGTCGACGCGCTCGCCACGCACGGGCTGCGCGATGCGTACCTCGAGCGGCTGCGCGACCGCGTCCGCAAGCAGCACGCCGGCCGTGCCGGAAGCTGACCGGGCCCCTGCCCGGCTTCCGGATAAGAACCGTAGTCTGCGCGCTTCGCGAAGCGCCAGCCGCTCGCCCGCACCGGCGACCGATGACCACGCCGCTCCCCCGGGCCTGCGAAGTGGTTCGGGGCCGCGCCGCGGGTGACCGCCGAGCTGCGCTCGATTGTCGAGGCGGACATACGCGCCAAGTCGGCGCGATGACGAACCGACCGGTCGGGGCTACCCCGCCGCGTCGTCCTCGTCCGGCGCACCGCCGCGCTGCGCGAGCATCGCTTCGGCACGCTCGTGCAACCTCGCGAGCAGCCGCTCCAGTTGCCGGCGCTCGGGTGTCGTGAGGACCGCAAGCAGGTTGCGCTCCCCGGCCGCCGCGAGCGGCACGACGCGGCGGTAGATCGCCCGTCCCTTGAGGCTCAGGCGCAGCGTCGCGCGCCGCGCGTCGAACGCGTCGGGCTGCCTGTCGACCAGGCCGCGTCGCACCAAGCCGGCGACCACGCGTCCCGCGCGACGCCTGTCGATTGCGGTGCGGCGCGACACCTCGGCGGCGGACAGCGGCCGGCCTTCCGCGAGCACCGCGAGGACGTGCCACTCGAGGATCGTCAGACCGAAGCGGCGTGCGTACTGCCGCACGGCGCTCTGCGCGAGCAGGTTCGCCAGTGCCGCGATGCGATACGGCGCGAGCAGCGCGGCTCGGCGCGTGCCTCCCCCGGGCCGGCGTGCGTGTTGGCGCGGCTTCGCGGCGGGGCGGGAGCGATGCATGGTCAGCCGAGATGCCCGAGCGGCAGTGCCGTGGTGTCCTTGATGCGCTCGAGCACGAAGTTCGACTTCACATCGAGCACGCCCGCCTGCTTGAGGAGCCGGTCCATCATGAAGCGCGTGTAGTGATCGAGGTCCTCGACCTGCACGCGCAGGAGATAGTCCATCTCGCCGGTCATCGAGTAGCAGGCGACCACCTCCGGCCATGCCTGCACCGCCTGGCTGAACTCGTCGATCGGCATCTTGCCGCGCTTCTCGAGCTTGACGTTCACGTAGGCGAGCAGCGCGAGCCCGACCTTGGCCGGATCGAGGAGCGCGACGTACTGCCTGACCACCCCCGACTCCTCGAGCGCCCGGACCCGGCGCAGGCACGGGCTCGGGCTCAGAGCCACCTTCTCCGCCAACTCGACGTTCGACAGCCGGCCATTGCGCTGGAGGAGGTCGAGAATCCTGCGGTCGGTGCGGTCGAGGGCCGCGTCTGGCATTCCCAGGCTCCTTTATCGTTTCTCCCGCAACATTATTGCGCGAATTTACTATTTCGAGGGTGCTTTTGCAACAAATGACCCGACAGGCTCCCTACAATGCCCGGACAAGAGAGCACACCACCAGGAGCGTGTCATGACCGACTTGTGGGCGAACCCCATGGGCACGGACGGGTTCGAGTTCGTCGAATACGCCGCGCCCGACCCCAAGGCCCTCGGGAAGCTATTTGAGTCGATGGGTTTCAGGGCGGTGGCGAAGCATCGCCACAAGGACGTCACTCTCTACAAGCAGGGCGACGTCAACTTCGTTATCAACGCTGAGCCGCGCTCGTTCGCGCAGAACTTCGCGCGACGCCACGGCCCGAGCGTGTGCGCGATCGCGTTCCGGGTGAAGGACGCGCGCGCCGCGTACGCCCGCGCCATCGACAACGGCGCGTGGGGCGTCGAGGGGCATGCCGGGCCGATGGAACTCAACATCCCGGCGATCAAGGGCATTGGCGACTCGCTCATCTACCTCGTCGACCGCTACCCCGAAAACGACTACGGCCACACGATCTACGACGTCGACTTCAGGCCGCTGCCGGGGTTCGAGGCGCTCTGGTCCGGAAAGGCCCCCGCCCCGCAAGGCGCCGGGCTCACCTACATCGACCACCTCACGCACAACGTGCACCGAGGTCGCATGAAGGAGTGGGCCGACTTCTACGAGCGGCTGTTCAACTTCCGCGAGGTGCGATACTTCGACATCGAGGGCAAGCTCACTGGGCTCAAGTCGAAGGCGATGACGAGCCCCTGCGGAAAGATCCGCATCCCGATCAACGAGAGCTCCGACGACCGCTCGCAGATCCAGGAGTATCTCGACGCCTACCAGGGCGAGGGCATCCAGCACATCGCGCTCGGCACGACCGACGTCTACGCGACGGTGGACGCGCTGAGGGCGAGCGGGGTCGAGCTCCTCGACACGCCGGACACCTACTACGAGCTGCTGGACACGCGCCTGCCCGGCCACGGCGAGCCGGTCGAGGAATTGCGCAAGCGGCGCATCCTCCTCGACGGCGGGCCCACCGGCGGACTGCTGCTGCAGATCTTCACGAAAACGCTGATCGGACCGATCTTCTTCGAGATCATCCAGCGCAAGGGCGACGAGGGCTTCGGCGAGGGCAACTTCCGCGCGCTGTTCGAGTCGATCGAGCTCGACCAGATCCGGCGCGGCGTGCTGAAGCCGGCGGCGTAGCGCGGGCGGCCGATGGATGCGGCGCTCCTCACCGCGGTCAGCAATGCCCCTAAGCCGGACCTCCGGGGCGACTATTCGCGCGCTGGCGCGGACTACGTCGTCGACCAGCGCTGGCGTAACTACACGGCGGACGAGCACGCATTGTGGCGCCGCCTTTACGAGCGGCAGATGAGGCTCGTGCCGGGGTACGCCTGCGACGAGTATCTCGCGGGACTGGCCCGACTCGATGCCGGAAATGCGATCCCGCGCTTCGACGAGGCTTCGGGCAAGCTGCGCCGGACGACCGGCTGGGAGCTCGTCGCGGTGCCGGGACTCATTCCGGACCTCGCCTTCTTCGCGCACCTAGCCAACCGGCGCTTTCCGGTGACGAACTGGCTGCGCACGCCGGCAGAATTCGACTACATCGTGGAGCCCGACGTGTTCCACGACTTCTTCGGCCACGTGCCGCTACTTCTCGATCCGATGTTCGCGGACTACATGGAGGCGTACGGAAAGGGCGGGCTGAAGGCGGCGCGGCTCGACTCGCTGAAGTACCTCGCCCGGCTGTACTGGTACACGGTGGAATTCGGGCTCATGATGACGCCCGCGGGGCTGCGCATCTACGGCGCGGGGATCCTCTCCTCGGGCGGCGAGCTCATCCATTCGATCGAAAGCGCGCAGCCGCGGCGCGTGCGCTTCGATCTGGAGCGCCTGCTGCGCACCGAGTACAACATCGACCGCTATCAGGACACCTATTTCGTTATCGACGGCTTCGCGCGGCTGATCGCCGACACCGCCCCGGACTTCACGCCGGTCTACCAGCGCATCAAGGGACTGCGATCGTTCGCACCCGACGAAGCGGTCGCTGGCGATCGCGTGCTGCCACCCGCGACGGAATAGCGGTCTCGCCGGCGCTGTCTGCTGCTGGCCCGGGGCGACCGCCGGCCGCTGCGGGGCATCCATCGCGAAGAAGGAACCCCAATGAAACAGATTCATCACGCGTTCGCCGCGATCGCCACCGCGGGACTCGCTCTCGGCCGAGCGCCCGTGGTTGCCGATGGTGACTCGAACTTCAAGGCCAGGCTCCGCAGCGTCAACGAGGTGCCGTCGATAATCAGCGGCGCCTCGGGCAGGTTCGAGGCCGACCTCCGCGGAGGGGCGACCGAATCAGGTGGGAGTTGAGCTACGACGGGCTCGAAGCGGCCGTTACCCAGGCGCACATCCACATCGGCCAGCACCATCCCAACGGCGGGATCTCAGTGTTTCTCTGCGCCAACAATCCCCCCATTTCCAACGCGCCTCCTGGCACGCAAATCTGCCCGGCACCGCCCGCGCGTATCTCGGGGACCATCATGGCGGCTGACGTGATCGGCCCGGCGGTGCAAGGCGTCGAAGCGGGTGAGTTCGCGGCCCTGCTAAAGGCCCTGAAGGCGGCGCTACCGCCGCGCGGTCGGCATTCTGTAGGGGAACGGCACCGCCCCTCCGCCGCGTCGCGCTGACCATCCGCCCGGGGCTAAGATCGAGGCCATCATGGCCTCGAGCGATGCCCCAGGACGCACGCTTCCCGCCCTCTGGCAAGCGATCGGGCGCGCGTATCGCGCGGACGAGGCGGAGACGATCGCAGTCCTCCGTACCCGCGTGCGGCTGCCGCCGGCGCAGCGCCGGCGGATCGCGGAACGCGCGCTCGAGCTGGCACGCCGGATCCGCGCGAAGGCGCAGGAGTCCGCCGGCGCCGAGGCGTTCCTGCGCCGCTTCGCGCTCTCCACGCGCGAAGGCGTCGTCCTCATGTGCCTCGCCGAGGCGCTGCTGCGCATCCCCGACGCCGACACCGCCGACGCGCTGATCCGGGACAAGCTCGCCGGGACGCGCTGGGACTCGGCGGACGATACAGAGGGCGGACTGCTCGTGAACGCCGCCACCTGGGGCCTCATGCTCACCGGCACGCTCGCGGCATGGCGCGACGAGCCGGGCGAGGAGCCGGCGACGGTCCTCCGGCGGCTCGTCGCCCGCGCCGGCGAGCCGGTGGTGCGCACCGCGATCCGCCAGGCGATGAAGATCATGGCGGAGCAGTTCATCGTCGGGGAGACGATCGACGCGGCGATCGAGCGCGCGGCCGAGCGCGAGCCGCTCGGCTACCGTTTCTCCTACGACATGCTCGGCGAAGCCGCGCGGACCGCGCGCGACGCGGAGCGCTACGTCGCGGCGTACGAAGCGGCGATCGACGCCGTGGGGCGGGCCGCGTTGCGGCACCTTCCGGTCGAGGCGCGGCCCGGCCTGTCGATCAAGCTCTCGGCGCTGCATCCCCGGTTCGACGTCGCGCAGCACGCGCGTCTCACTGCCGAGCTCGCGCCGCGCCTCGCGTCGCTCGTGCAGCGCGCGGCCGCGGCCGGCGTCCCGATCACGATCGACGCGGAGGAAAGCGAGCGCCTGGAGCTGACGCTCGAGCTGTTCGCGGGCCTCGCGCGCGATCCGCGCCTCGCGGGCTGGGCCGGCCTCGGCCTCGCCGTGCAGGCTTACCAGCGCCGCGCTATCCACGTGTGCGACTGGCTCGTCGCGCTCGCCG
This sequence comes from Burkholderiales bacterium, assembly GCA_035456405.1. GTDB lineage: Bacteria > Pseudomonadota > Gammaproteobacteria > Burkholderiales > SG8-39 > JAGVSZ01. Next base: position 19,382 of record DATIDG010000017.1, read on the forward strand.
CGGCGACGGGACGGCGGCTGATGGTGCGCCTCGTCAAGGGCGCGTACTGGGACAGCGAGATCAAGGCGACGCAGGTGCTCGGGCTCGACGACTACCCCGTGTTCACGCGCAAACCGGCGACCGACGTGTCGTACATCGCGTGCGCGCAGACGCTGCTGGCGGCCGGGCCACATCTCTTCTCGCAGTTCGCGACGCACAACAGCCACACCGTCGCGGCCGTGCTCGAGTGCGCCGCCGGGCGACGCGACTTCGAGTTCCAGAAGCTGCAGGGAATGGGCGACGCGCTGTACGACACGCTCGTGCCGGAGCGAGGCTTGCCGTGCCGCGTCTATGCGCCGGTCGGCGGGCACCGCGACCTCCTCGCTTATCTCGTCCGCCGGCTGCTCGAGAACGGCGCGAACAGCTCGTTCGTCCACCAGGTGGGCGATCCGAACGTGCCGCTCGACCGCCTCGTCGCGGATCCGCTCGACGCGCTTCCGTGGCCCTACGCCCCGCATCCGCACGTCCCGAAACCACGCGACCTCCTTCCGGACCGGCGCAACTCGCGCGGCGTCGATCTCTCCGACCGCGTGGTGCTAGACCGGCTCGTGGCCCGCATCGCCGCCGACGGAGGGCATGCGGCCGGGACGATCTCCGAGGCGAGTGCCACCCAGGTCGACGCGGCCGTGCGCGGCGCAGCAGCAGCGTGGCGTGGATGGGACGCGACGCCGGTGGAAGAGCGGGCGCGCTGCCTCGAACGCACCGCCGACGCGCTCGAGGGCCGCATGGACGAGCTTGTGTCACTGTGCGTGCGCGAGGCGGCGAAGACGCTGCCCGACGCCGTCGCGGAGGTGCGCGAAGCGGTGGACTTCTGCCGCTACTACGCCGCGCGCGGCCGCATCGAGTTCGGAACGCCGCTCGCATTGCCCGGGCCGACTGGCGAATCGAACCGGCTCGAGCTCACGGGGCGCGGCGTCTTTGCGTGCATCAGCCCGTGGAACTTTCCGCTCGCGATCTTCACCGGCCAGGTCACGGCGGCGCTGATGGCGGGGAACGCAGTGGTCGCGAAGCCCGCCGAGCAGACGCCCCTCATCGGCGCGCGCGCGGTCGCGATCCTCCACGAAGCCGGCGTGCCGCGCGAAGCGCTCCGGCTTGTGGCGGGGACGGGCGAGGCCGTCGGTGCGCCGCTCGTGCGACACTCGTCGGTCGCCGGGGTCGTGTTCACGGGCTCGTACGAGACGGCATGCGCGATCAACCGCGCGCTCGCCGCGCGTGCCGGGCCGATCGTTCCGTTCATCGCCGAGACGGGCGGCATGAACGCGATGATCGCGGACTCCTCGGCGTTGCCGGAGCAGGTGGTGGCGGACACGATCGCGTCCGCCTTTCAGAGCGCCGGACAGCGCTGCTCGGCGGCGCGCCTGCTACTGGTGCAGGAAGATGCGGCGCCGCGCGTTCTCGGCATGCTGGCTGGCGCGATAGCCGAGCTCGTCGTCGGCGACCCCGCGCGACCGGAGACCGACGTCGGTCCGGTCATCGACGAGGAGGCAAAGCGCGTGCTCGACGCTCACGTCTCCCAGTTGCGGCGGAGCGCCCGCCTGATCGCCGAAGCGCCGCCGCCCGCCGTGCGCGGCGCCTTCGTTGCACCGGTGGCGTTCGACATTGCGCTCGAAGAGCTGCCGCAGCGCGAGGTGTTCGGACCGGTCCTGCACGTGATTCGCTGGCGCGCCGGCGAGCTCGATCGCGTGCTCGATGCAGTCGCCGCGACCGGCTACGGCCTCACGCTGGGCATCCACAGCCGCCTCGAGAGTTTCGTCGAGCGCGTGCGCGCGCGGGTGCGCGTGGGCAACACCTACGTGAACCGGAACATGATCGGTGCCGTCGTCGGCGTGCAACCGTTCGGCGGCGAAGGACTTTCCGGGACCGGCCCTAAGGCCGGCGGACCGCATTACCTGCCGCGCTTCGCGGTGGAGCGGACGGTCACAGTGAACACGGCGGCCGCGGGCGGGAACGCGGCGCTGCTCGCGCAGGCCGACTGACCTTCAGCGCTCGCGCTCGACCTCCGCGAGCGCATCGCGCAGCGCCTCGACCGCAGTGTCGATCTCCTCGGGCTCGATCACGAGCGGCGGGGCGAACCGCACCACCGTGCCATGCGTGTCCTTCGATAGGACGCCGCGTTCGATCAGGGCGTCCACGACGCGCCGCGCGGAGGCGCGCGCCGGGTCGATCTCGACACCGATTAGCAGGCCCTTGCCGCGCACGTCCTGCACGAGCGGGCTGCGGATGCCGCCAAGCCCGGCCATGAGCCTTGCGCCGAGCTCGGCGGCGCGCTCGGGCAGTCGCTCCTCGACGAGGACGTTCAGCGTCTCGAGCCCGACCGCCGCCGCGAGTGGATTGCCGCCGAAGGTGCTGCCGTGGTCGCCGGGACGGAAGACGCTCATCACGTCGTCGCGCGCGAGGAACGCCGACACCGGCAGCAGCCCGCCGCCCAGCGCCTTCCCGAGCACGAGCCCGTCCGGCACCACGCCGTCGTGCTCGCACGCAAGCACCCGGCCCGTGCGGCCGAGCCCGGTCTGCACCTCGTCGGCGATGAAGAGCACGTTGCGGCTGCGGCACAGGCGCGCGCACGCGGCGAGGTAGCCGGACGGCGGCACCACGATGCCGCGCTCGCCCTGGAGCGGCTCGACGAGGAAGGCAGCGGTGTGCGGCGTGATCGCGCGCTCGAGCGCGGCGACGTCGCCGTATGGCACCTGCCTCAGTCCGGGCGGGAACGGCCCGAAGCCGTCGCGATACTGCGACTCGGACGAGAGCCCGGTGATCGCGATCGAGCGCCCGTGGAAGTTGCCCTCGCAGGCGATGATCTCGGCGCGATCGTGCGGCACGCGCTTCACCTCGTACGCCCACTTGCGCGCGGCCTTGAGCGCGGTCTCGACCGCCTCGAGTCCGGTGTTCACCGGCAGGGCGCGGTCCATCCCGGTGAGCCGGCAGAGCCGCGCGAGAAAGGCGGGCAGCCGGTCGTTGTAGTAGGCGCGCGAGGTGACCGCCAGCCGGCCGGCCTGCGCGGTGAGCGCACGCAGGATGCGCGGGTGCGCGTGGCCGAGGCTCACCGCGGAGTACGCGGACATGCAGTCGAGGTAGCGCCGGCCCGTCTCGTCCCACACGTGCGCGCCCTGGCCGCGAACTAGGACGATCGGGAGCGGCTCGTAGTTCGCGGCGCTGTGGCGCCGCTCGAGGGCGATCGCGATCGGCGTCCGTGCGGTGCCCGCACCGACCAGCGCCGCGGCCGCCCGCTCCACGAGCTCCGCCGTGGCACCGCCGGCGTCACGGTGCGGGTCGTACTCGACGATCTCGACGGCGAGCGGCGGCGCGTCGCGCACGAGCGTCTCGAGCGCCGGGATGAGCGCCGCGGCGCGCAGACCCCGTGCAATCGGCGTCGTGACGCCGGGCGCATCGGCCGGGTCGATTGCGTCGAGGTCCAGGGTCACACCGTAGCCGATGGTGCCGCGACGGACGCGCGCGAGCGCATCGTCCAGCACCGCCTGCAGGCCGCGCTGCGCGATCTCGCGCATCGGGTACACGCGCACGCCGAGGGCCGCGAGGAGCGCCGCCTCCTCGGGCTCGAAGCTGCGCACGCCGATCACGCAAACGTGCTCCGGCGCCAGCACTGCGTGCTCGACGCAGAGCTGGTCACCGCCCTGCCCGAGGAGCGCCGCGAGCGGCATGCCGTGGAGCCGTCCGGTGTGGCTCGTCTCGGGCGTGTGCGCGTCGAGGTGCGCATCGATCCACAGCAGGCCGACGGGTCCGCGCGCGGCTTCCGCGACGCCGCGCCAGGTACCCATCGCACAGCTGTGGTCGCCGCCGAGCACGAGCGGCATCGCGCCGGCCTGTAGCGTGGCGTGCACCGTCCGCGCGAGACGTTCGCACAGGCGGCAGACGACCTCGGCGGCGGGCTCTTCGGGCGCCGCGTCGGGAACGAGGGTCTCGCCCCAGTCGATCGTGAGTCCACGCGCTGCGAGATGCGCGTCGACGCCGGCGAGCCGCAGCCGCGCCGGGCCGTCGCCGCAGCCGGGCGAGTCGGCGCCGAGGCCGCTCGCCACGCCGATGATCCGGACGGCGCGGGCCTCTGTTTGCGGCACCGCCGCACCAGGCACGTGCAGGAGGTCACGAACGTTCATGCCCAATTGGATTGCAAGCCGCGTGCCGGCGTTCGGGAACAATGCCCGCGAGGGTGTGCAATAGGTCCGGCCATGACAGAGGCATTGCAGTGCAGCGGCGCGGCGGGCGGCCGCAGTACACTCGTGGCCCCGGTCGAAAGGAGCCAGGCCATGACCGTCGCCAGGTTGTCAGATCAGGAGATCGCCACCGCCCTCGCGAAGCTGCCCGGCTGGAGCCGGGTGGACGGCCGCTCGGCGATTGCGAAGAAGTTCCAGTTCGCCGACTTCAACGAGGCGTGGGGCTTCATGGGCCGCGTCGCGCTCGCCGCGGAGAAGCAAGATCACCACCCCGAGTGGTTCAACGTCTGGAACCGCGTCGAGATCACGCTGTCGACGCACGACGCCGGCGGGCTGTCCGCCCGCGACGTGAAGCTCGCCGAGACGATCGAGGGATTCGCGCGGCGCTAGGCGCGAGCGTTCACCGCCAGGGCTCGACCACCCCCTGCACCGCCGCTGCCACGGCGAGCGTGCGGCGGTCGCTGCTGCCCACGCCCGCGATCGTGAGCCCGACCGGCGCTTCCCCGGGACGGTGGCACGGAATCGTCGCGGCACAGCCGTCGAGCACGTTCGCGACGCCGGTGTTGCGCAGCACCTTCAAGTTCCAGTCGAAGTACGCCTCGTCGGTCGCGCTCGCTTCGGCGATCGTCGGTGGGATGACCGACACGGTCGGATAGATCATTGCGTCGTAGGGCGCAACGAGCGCGTCGGCTTCGCGGATCGTCACTGCGCGCTCGTGCGTGATCTGGATGTAGTCGGCCGCGGAGAACTTCTCCCCGAGCGCAAGCCGCTGCGCGACGCGCGGATCCATTTCGCCGAAGCGGTCGCGGCGGCCGCGGTGGAGGTGCCAGCTCTCCGCGCCCGCCAGGCCGCCGTTGCGGAAGAGATCCTGCGCGCGGGTGAAGACCGGCGCGTCGATCGTCTCGACCATTGCGCCGGACTTCGAAAGCGCCGAGAGCGCGCGCTCGAACGCTCGCGCGACTCTCTCGTGCAGGCCGTCGAGCAGGCTCGACTTCGGCACGACGAGCCGCAGCAGGCGCGCCGGAAGGTCCGGCAACGGCGCCGATGGCTCCCCCGCGAGAACCGTGTCGTATGCCGCGCAGCACCCGACCGAGTTGGCGAGCGGACCGATCGAGTCGAGCGAGTACGAGAGCGGAAAAGCGCCTTCGCGCGGGATGCGCGCGGCGGTCGACTTGAATCCGGTCACACCGCACAGCGCCGCCGGGATGCGCACGGATCCACGCGTGTCGCTACCTAGCGCCATCACGCACATGCCGTCGGCCTGTGCGACGCCCGCGCCCGACGACGAGCCGCCGGGAACCCGGCCGGTCGCGCGATCCCACGGGCCGCGCGGAGTGCCGAAATGCGGGTTGAGGCCGAGGCCGCCGAACGCGAATTCGACCATGTTGGTGCGGCCGAGGATGATTGCGCCCGCCGCGCGCAGCCGCGCGACCGCGGGCGCGTCGGCTTGCGGGTGCAGCTCGAGCACCTTCGAGCCGGCGCGGGTCACGTCGCCTGCGACGTCGTAGAGATCCTTCACCGAGATCGGCAGCCCGTCGATCGGCGAGCGCACGACGCCAGCGCGGCGCAGCGCATCGGCGTGGTCCGCATCGGCGCGCGCAGTGTCCGCGTACACCTTGAGGAACGCGCGCGCGCCCTCGCCTTTCGGGTCGGCGATTCGTTCGAGCGCGGTCTCGACGAGCTCGCGGCTCGTGGTGCGTTTGACGGCGAGGTCCTGCGCGAGCTGGCGTACGGTCCACATGGGCATCGGCTGTGCGATTGGGCGGAGGCGCGAGCATACCGCGAGTCTGGAGCGCCCCGCGCTACGACGGCAAGGGCGTAGAATCCCGCGTTGCAGCGCAGCATCGGCTGCTCGAGCGAGAGAGTAGATGAGTCGCGCGCACGCGATCGGTCAGCAGCCGCCCCGGCACGGGCGACTCGCCGCACTCACGCTCGGTGCGGTCGGGGTGGTCTTCGGGGACATCGGCACGAGCCCACTGTACGCGTTCAAGGAGGCCTTCGCGGGTGCCCATCCCCTCCCGGTCATCGAGGCGCACATACACGGTGTCCTGTCGCTGATCTTCTGGTCGGTGATGCTGATCGTGTCGCTGAAGTACGTTTCCTTCGTCCTGCGCTTCGACAACAAGGGCGAGGGCGGGGTGCTCGCGCTGCTTGCGTTCGCGCAGCGGCTCTTCAAGGCGAATCCGCGGCTGCAGTGGACGGTGAGCGTCATCGCGGTGTTCGCGGCATCGCTCTTCTACGGAGACGCGGTGATCACGCCCGCAATCTCGGTCCTGTCCGCGGTGGAAGGCCTGTCGGTCGCGACGCCCGCGATGGAGAAGTGGGTCGTGCCGGTCACGGTCGGGATCATCATCGGCCTGTTCGCGATCCAGAGCCACGGCACCGGCAAGGTGGGCAAGCTCTTCGGTCCGATCACCGTCACCTGGTTCGTGGCTCTCGCCGCGCTCGGACTGGCGAGCATCGCGCAGACGCCGGGCATCGTCGCCGCGCTCGATCCCAGCCACGCGGCGTCCTTCGCAGCGCGCTCGCCGGGGCTCGCGTTCCTCGCGCTCGGCGCGGTATTCCTCACGCTCACCGGCGCGGAAGCGCTGTACGCCGACATGGGTCACTTCGGGCCACTGCCCATCCGCGTCGCGTGGTTCGGCCTCGTGCTGCCGGCGCTGATGCTGAACTACCTCGGGCAGGGCGCGCTCGTCCTGCGCGACCCCGAGGCGGTCAAGAACCCGTTCTACCTGCTCGCGCCGCCCGAGCTGGTGCTGCCGCTCGTCGCGCTCGCGACCGCCGCGACGGTGATCGCGTCGCAGGCGACCATTTCCGGGGCGTTCTCGGTCACGCAGCAGGCCTCCCGCCTCGGCTACCTGCCGCGCATCCCGGTGACGCACACCTCCGAGACCGAGCGCGGCCAGATCTACATCGGGCGCCTCAACTGGACTATGCTGGTGCTGGTGCTGCTGCTGGTCGTCGGCTTCGGGTCTTCGAGCAACCTCGCTGCGGCCTACGGCATCGCAGTGTCGGCAACGATGGTGCTCGAGACCGCGCTGGTGGCGATCGTGGTGTTCGTGCTACCGGGGCGGCTCAAGGGCGTGGTGATGGCGGTGCTCGCACTCGTCGCCGCGGTCGAGCTGACCTTCCTCGCGTCGAACGCGACCAAGATTGTCGCCGGCGGCTGGTTCCCGATCCTCTGCGGGCTCGCGATCTTCACGCTGCTCACAACGTGGCGGCGCGCCACCGACATCCTGAACGCCGACGCAGCGCGCAAGGACATTCCGATCGAGGGCTTCTTCGAGCACCTCGGCGAGGTCGCAGTCGTCCCCGGCACCGCGGTGTTCCTCTCCGCCGATGCCAACGGGGTCCCGGCCACAATGCTGCACAACCTCAAGCACAACAAGGTGGTGCACGAGCGCGTGGTGTTCCTCACCCTCGCGACCGCGGACGTGCCGCGGCTGCCGGACAGCGAGCGCACGGCGGTGCGCGTCCTGATCCCGAAGCGCGCCTACCAGGCGACCGTAACCTACGGGTTCATGGAGGAGCCGGACGTGATGCGCGCGCTCGCGCTCCTCGCCCGCCACGGGCTGCGGTTCGAGCGCGATGAGACCACCTTCTTCCTCGGCAAGACCACGATCGCGCGCGCCGAGCGGCCAGGTCTGTTCACCTGGCGCCGGGGCCTGTTCCGCTGGATGCAGCGGAATAGCCCCAGCGCAGCCGAGTACTACAGGCTGCCGCCCGACCGGGTCATCGAGCTCGGCACCCAGCTCACCCTGTGACTCGGTGCGCCGCGGACCCGCGCTACGATAGGCGCCTGCGCGGATGACACTGCACGACCTCTAGTCTAGGAGAACCTGATGGCCGCCACCACCCAGCTCGAGCGCGCGAAGACCAAGCCGGCGACGGCCGGCGCGCCGCCCGCGTACCTCACCGGCTTCAACAACGAGTTCGCCACCGAGGCGCTGGCGGGCGCGCTGCCGGTCGGCCGGAACTCGCCGCAGAACTGCCCGTACGGCCTGTACGCGGAGCAGCTCTCCGGCACCGCGTTCACCGCCCTGCGCGGCGCGAACCGGCGTACCTGGTTTTATCGCATCCGCCCCGGGGCGGTGCACAAGCCGTTCCGCCGCATCGAGAACGGCCGTCTGACCAACGACTTCGCGGCCGCGGTCGCCACCCCGAATCAGCTCCGTTGGAGCCCCTTGCCGATCCCGTCGCACCCGACCGATTTCGTCGAGGGCTGGGTGACGATGGGCGGCCAGGGCGCGCCCGATGCGATGGCCGGCTGCGCGATCCACATCTACGCTTCGAACCGGTCGATGACGGATCGATTCTTCGCCGACGCCGACGGCGAGCTTCTGGTCGTGCCGCAGCTCGGGCGGCTGCGCGCGGTGACCGAGATGGGCGTGCTCCAGGTCGAGCCGCAGGAAATTCTCGTGATCCCGCGCGGCGTGCGTTTCCGCATGGAGCTGCCCGACGGCCAGGCGCGCGGCTACATCTGCGAGAACTTCGGCGCGTACCTGCGCCTCCCCGACCTCGGCCCGATCGGCTCCAACGGGCTCGCCAACCCGCGCGATTTCATGTACCCGGTGGCGGCGTACGAGGACCGCGAAGGGAAGTTCGAGCTGGTCAACAAGTTCCTCGGCAACCTGTGGGCCGCCGAGATCGGGCACTCACCCTGCGACGTGGTGGCCTGGCACGGCAACTTCGCCCCCTACAAGTACGACCTGCGCCGGTTCAACGTGATCGGCTCGATCAGCTACGACCACCCCGATCCCTCGATCTTCCTCGTGCTGCAGTCGCAGTCGGACACGCCGGCGGTGGACATGATCGACTTCGTGATCTTCCCGCCGCGCATTCTCGCGATGCAGGACACCTTTCGGCCGCCCTGGTTCCACCGCAACGTGGCGAGCGAGTTCATGGGACTGATCCACGGCGTGTACGACGCGAAGGCCGAGGGCTTCCTGCCCGGCGGCGCGAGCCTGCACAACTGCATGACCGGTCACGGCCCCGACGCGGAGACCTTCGCGAAGGCGACGGCTGCGGACACCGCCAGGCCGCACTACATCACCGACACCATGGCCTTCATGTTCGAGACGCGGCTGCCGATCCGACCGACGAAATTCGCGCTGGAGGCGCCCGAGCTGCAGCACGACTACTACCGCTGCTGGCAGGGGCTCGCGAAGCACTTCGACCCGGACAAGCCCTGACCCATGCACGCGATCAACGAAACTCATGAGCGGTCGCTCTGCAGCTGGGTCGACTCGGCGAACTCGCCGGCGAGCGACTTCCCGATCCAGAACTTGCCGTTCGGCGTCTTCCGCCGCGAAGGGAAGAACGAGCCCTTCCGGGGCGGTGTGGCGATCGGCGACCAGATCCTCGATCTCGCCGCCGCGCACAAGGCCGGGGCGTTCTCGGGCGACTCGGCCCCGGCCGCCGTGCACTGCGTCGGCGCGACGCTCAACGGATTCATGGCGATGGGACCGCCGGCAAGGAGCGCGCTGCGCCTCGCGCTCTCGCGCGCGCTGCGCGAGGGGAGCCCGATGCAGGAGAAGCTCGTCAGGTGCCTCGTGCCGCAGACGCACGCCGAGTACGCAGTGCCGGCGGAGATCGGCGACTACACCGACTTCTACGCTTCGGTGCATCACGCCACGACCGTGGGCAGGCTCTTCCGCCCCGACAACCCGTTGCTGCCCAACTACAAGTGGGTGCCGATCGGCTATCACGGCCGCGGCTCCTCGATCGGCGTGAGCGGCCAGGCGTTCCCACGGCCGGTCGGGCAGACGATGCCGGCGGGCGGCGAGATGCCTGCGTTCGGGCCGTGCAAGCGGCTCGATTACGAGCTCGAGGTCGGGGTCTATGTCGGCGCGGGCAACGAACTCGGCCGGCGCGTGGCGATCGACGAGGCGGAAGCGCACGTCTTTGGCCTGTGCCTCCTCAACGACTGGTCGGCACGCGACATCCAGGCGTGGGAGTACCAGCCGCTCGGACCGTTCCTGTCCAAGAGCTTCGCGACCACGGTGTCGCCGTGGATCGTGACCATGGAGGCGCTCGCCCCGTATCGCGCGGCGTGGACGCGCCCGGCTGACGATCCGCAACCCCTGCCCTACCTGGAGTCGGTCGCGAACCGCGCCCGCGGCGCCATCGACGTGCAGCTCGAGGTGTGGATCGAGACGGCGAAGATGCGTGTCGGTGATTCCGGTGCAGCACAGCTCTCGCGAACCAGCTTGCGACACGCGTACTGGACGGTCGCGCAGCTGGTCGCGCACCACACGGTGAACGGCTGCAACCTGCGGCCCGGCGACCTCATCGGCACGGGCACGCAATCCGGCCCGACGCCCGAGGAAGCCGGCTCGCTCCTGGAGCTTTCGAACGGCGGCAAGGAGCCGATCACGCTCCCGAACGGCGAGACGCGCACCTTCCTCGAGGACGGCGACACGGTGATCCTCCGCGGCTGGTGCGAAGGCGCGGGCTTCGCGCGGATCGGCTTCGGCGAGTGCCGCGCGACCGTGCTGCCAGCGGTCTAGCAGCGTGATGCAAAACGCACGGAATCATTCC
>DATIDG010000018.1:0-35222 GCA_035456405.1 Burkholderiales bacterium
GTCGGTGACCTCCTCGACGGTGGCGAGGTAGGCGCCCATCTCGCGGAGCGCGGCGGCGGTGACTTCCACCGGCGTGCCCGCCGGCATGTCGACCACGACCTGGAACTCCGACTTGTTGTCGAAGGGCAGCATCTTCAGCACGACGAGCCGGAAGATGGGAAGCGAGGCCGACGCCGCGATTAGCGCCAACACCGCCAGCCCGAGCCAGCGGCGATTGCGCGTGGCGTGCGCGGCGCCGACGAACGGCCCGAGAACGCGCGCGAAGATGGCGTCGAGCCGGCCGCCGGCCCCTTCGGGCGCGTGGTGCGCGCGGCCGAGCAGCTTCAGCGCGAGCCACGGCGTGATCGTGAACGCGATCGCGAGCGAGATCACCATGCCGAGGCTCGCGTTGATCGGGATCGGACTCATGTAGGGCCCCATCAGCCCGGTCACGAACGCCATCGGCAGCAGCGCGGCGATGACGGTGAACGTCGCGAGAATCGTCGGCCCGCCGACCTCGTCCACGGCGAGCGGAATCGCCTCGGCGAGCGGGCGGGACTCGAGGCTCATCCGACGGTGGATGTTCTCCACCACCACGATCGCATCGTCGACCAGGATCCCGATCGAGAAGATCAGTGCGAAGAGCGACACCCGGTTGAGCGTGAAGCCCCAGGCCCAGGAGGCAAACAGCGTCGTCGCGAGCGTCAGCAACACGGCGGCACCGACGATCAGCGCCTCGCGCCAGCCGAGCGCGAAGAGCACCAGCGCCACCACCGACAGCGTAGCGAACACGAGCTTCTGGATGAGCTGCTGCGCCTTGTCGTTTGCGGTGGCGCCGTAGTTGCGCGTCACCGTGACCTGAACGTCGTCGGGGATGACCGTGCCGCGCAACTCGCCGGCGCGCCGGATCACGCGCTCGGCGACGTCGACCGCGTTCTCGCCGGGCTTCTTGGTCACCTGGAGGGTGACCGCGGGGTGCTCGCCCGCCGCGCGGATGCCCTTTCTCTCGGCCCCGGGGCCGGTGCCGGTCCAGACGTAGCGCGACGGCTGGTCCGGCCCGTCCACCACCTCGGCCACGTCCGACAGATAGACCGGCCTGCGCTCGTGCGTGCCGACCACGAGCGCGCGCACGTCGGCGGCCGACTCGAGGTGGTCACCGGTCTCGACGACGATCTCGCGGTTCTCACGCACGAGCGAGCCGGTCGGCGCCGCGACGTTGGAGAGCTGCAGCGCGTTGCGGACGTCGAGCGCCGAGATGCCGTGGGCGTTCATGCCATCGGCGTCGAGGAGGACGCGCACCTGCCGGCCGGGCCCGCCAAGCGTCTGGACCTCGCGGGTGCCGGGCACGCGCTTCAGGTCGATCTCGGCGGCGTGCGCGGCGCGTTCCAGCTCGAATGCGCCGCGCCCGGGATCCGCGGTCCACAGCGTGAGCGTCACGATCGGGACGTCGTCGATCCCCTTCGGCTTGATGATCGGGTCGAGGACGCCGAGATTGGGCGACACCCAGTCGCGGTTCGAGTGGATGGTGTCGTAGAGGCGCACCAGCGCGTCGACGCGCGGCACGCCCACCTCGAACTGAACCGTGAGGATGGACATCCCCGGCCGCGACACCGAGAACACGTGCTCGACGCCGCTCATCTGGGCGAGGACCTGCTCGGCGGGCGTGCTGACGAGCGTCTCCACGTCGCGCGCCGATGCGCCCGGGAACGGCACGAAGACGTTTGCCATCGTGACGTTGATCTGCGGCTCCTCCTCGCGCGGCGTGACCGCCACCGCGAACACGCCGAGCAGGGCCGCCACCAGCGCTATGAGCGGGGTGAGCTGCGATGCCTGGAAGAACCGCGCGATGCGCCCGGAGATGCCCATCGGCGCCTAAGACTTCAGCTTGGCGATCCCGAGCGCCTTCATCACGTAGCGCTCGAAAATCGGTTCCGAAACGCCTTTCTTCATCTTGCGGATGAAGTACTTCTCGAAGGCGATCTTGGCGAGGTGCACCCATTTTCCCTCGCTCGTCCAGTTGACGTTGCGCGGCGGGATCTGGGGCAAGGCGACGAACGCGATACCGGTGTCGCCGAAGTCGGCGAGGCAGACCGCGTTCCAGGTCGCGCGGCGGGTGGGCTCGCCGCCGTCGATCAGGGCGCGGATGTTCGCGACCGTAGCGGTGACCATCGACTCGATCATGAACCCGGTCTTCGGTGCGCCCGTCGGCACGGGTGTCACCTCGACCGGCGGGATCGCCACGCAAACGCCGACGGCGAAGACGTTGCGGTGCGTTGGATTGCGCTGGAATTCGTCGATCAGCACGAAGCCGCGCGGGTTCACAAGGCCTTCGACCCCGAAGACCGCATCGACGCCCTTGAACGCCGGCAGCACCATCGCGTGCTTGAACGGGATCTCGTGCCGGCGTTTCTCCGCGCCCGACTCGTCGTGCTCGACGACGAACGCCTTCCCGGCCTCCACGCGCTCGGTCCTGGCGTTGCAGATCCACTTGATGTGCCGCTCGCGCAGCGCGGATTCGAGCATGCCCTTCGAGTCGCCGACCCCGCCGAGGCCGAGGTGCCCGATGTAGGGCTCGGCCGTCACGAAGGTCATCGGCACCCGGTCGCGGATCTTCCGCTTGCGCAGGTCCGCATCGAGAATGAAGGCGAACTCGTAGGCGGGCCCGAAGCAGGAAGCGCCCTGCACCGCTCCGACCAGGATCGGACCGGGTTCGGCGACGAACTTCTCCCACGCCTCGCCGGCAAGTGCGGCATGGTCGACATGACAGACCGAGCTGGTGTGCCCCTCGGGCCCGAGACCCGGCACTTCCTCAAAGGCGAGCTTCGGCCCGGTGGCGATCACGAGGTAGTCGTACTCGACCGCGCGACCGTCCTCCAGCTCGATCCGGTTCTCGCGCGGGTGCACGCGCTTCGCGCCGACTGGGATGAAGTCGATGCTTTTTCGCGCAAGGTGCTCTCGGACCGGGAACTCGATGTCCGTGCGAGCGCGCCAGTTGACCGCCACCCACGGGTTGGATGGGACGAAGTGGAAGCGTTCTCCGCGGTTGATGACGGTCACGCGATCCTGCTTGCGGAGTGCGTGCCGCAGCTCGTAGGCCGCGGGCATTCCACCGAGTCCGGCGCCCAGTACGACGACGTGTGCCATGTTCCTCCTCCTCGACTTCAGTTGTGCGTTGCCATGCCGGCCTTCACCGGATCGAGCGCGACGCGCTCGCCGGCCTTGAGCCCGGCGAGCACCTCGATCGCTTGCTCGTCCGATACGGTGCCGAGCCGCACCTGGCGCAGCCGCGGATATCCGCGGTCGTCGATCACGTACACGGCCGTCACCTCGCTCCGGCGCAGCACCGCTTCGCGCGGCACGAGGAGCCGCGGCTCGCGGCCGACGACGAAGTGCGCGCGCGCGAACACGCCGGGATACACGCCGCGGACGTCCTCCGGCAGCTCGAGCCGCACGCGCGTCGTGTGGGTGCGCGGATCGGCCGCGGGGACGACGGTCACGCGCCGGGCCTCGATCCACTTGCCGAGCGAGGGAACTTCGACGCGCGCCTTGCCGCCGGCCTCGATGGCCGCGACTTGCGCCTGCGGCACCGTGGCTACGACGCGCAGCGTCGATGGATCGAACCCGGTCATGAGCGGCTTGCCGGGCGTCGCCATCTCGCCCAATTCGACGTGGCGCGCCGAGACGACGCCGCCGTACGGCGCGACGATGGTGGCGAAGCTGCGCTCGGTCGCCGCCTGGCCGGCGCCGGCGAGCAGCGCGGCGACGCGCGCCTGCGCCGCCTTGTAGTCGGACTCGGCCTTGTCGACCGCGGCGGAGCTGATGTACTTCTGCGCGGCCAGCTGCTTGGAGCGCTCGAAGTTCACGCGCGCATTGCGCAGCGCCGCCTCCGCCTCGACGACCTGTGCCTGGCTGGCGGCGACCGCCTGGCTCGCCGCGCGCTCGTCGATCCGGGCGATCACGTCGCCTTTCCGGACCACGTCGCCGACGTCGAAGCGCAGCTCGACGATGCGGCCGGCGATCTGCGCCGACACCGTCGACTGGCGCACGGCCTCGACGGTCGCCTCGGCCGAGTACGCGAGCTCGACGTCGCGCATCTCGACCAATCCGGCGCGCAGCTGCGGCGGCGCGGCCGGAGGCGCGGTTTCCTTGTCGGCGCCGCACGCGGCGAGCGTCAGCGCGGTCAGCGCGGCGAGGAGCATAGTGGCGCGCTTCATCGCAGCGTCCTCAGTCCTGCTCCGATGCCCAGCGGGCGAGGGAGCGTGCGTCCATCGCGCCGGAGATCCGCTTCACCTCCCGGCCGTCCCCGAACAGCACGAGCGTCGGGATCGAACGGATGCCGAAGCGCGCTGCGAGGCTCTGTACATCCTCGGTGTTCACCTTCGCAAAGCGCACGCGGGTCGCCAGACGCGCTGCCGCCGACTCGAACGCCGGCGCCATCGCGCGGCAGGGCGCGCACCACGGCGCCCAGAAGTCCACGACGACCGGCAAGTCGGTGCGGCCGACGAACGCGTCGAAACTGCGCTCGTCGAGCGCGACCGGCTTGCCGTCGAGCAGCAGCGTGCCGCAGCCGCCGCACATCGGCCCGTCGCCGACGCGCGCCGCCGGGATGCGGTTTGCCTTGAGGCAAGCCGGGCAGGCGACGTGCACGGAGGTTGCTTCGGCCATCGATGCCGCCTCGCTCACGCGTGCACCACCGTCTTCACGCCGAGCCGGCGCAGGATCGACGCGAGCGGGCAGATCCCGGTGAATCCGCTCTGGAACAGATTGGCACCGACGAACACGGCGAGCCACAGGAAGTTCGCATTGACGAACAGCGGGCTTGCGGGCGCGCCGAGCGCGAGCGCGATGAGCACGAACGCACCGGCAAAGCTCCGGACCATGCTTTCGACCGTCATGACTGCTCTCCTTGGAGTGGTTGGGGAATTCAGCGGGCCGCAGCATACCCTAGGGGGTATGGTATGTCAAGCGCTTCAGGACGCTTGCCGACATATACCCGGTAGGGTATCTTACCGGCCATCCGCAAACGCCCCGGGAAGGCATGACGATGGCAGTGATCCGCAACGAGGACCACAAGAGGGAGCTGGTGCTGCGCCTGCGCCGCGTCGAGGGGCAGCTGCGCGGCATCCAGGCGATGATCGAAGCTGGGGCCGACTGCGAGAAGGTGACGCAGCAGCTGAGCGCGAGCCGGCGTGCGCTCGACAAGGCGTTCTTCCAGGTGCTCGCGTGCGCGATCCAGGCCGGCCCTGAAGGCGCCCCGGCGACGACGAAGAGCACGGGCGCCGCGGCGGAGCGGCTCGAGCACGCCGCCGCGCTGCTCGCGAAGTTCGGCTGACGCGCTTCTAGCTTCCGCGCGCCGCCCAGTACGCCGGCAGCTTCGTGCAGTCGGCCGCGCCGAGACCCGCGATCGCAGCCTCGTCGAAGCACTCCAGCGCCCGGGCGGTGACCGGCAGCGCGAGGCCGCGGCTGCGCGCCTCGTCGAGCATCATCCGGAGATCCTTGCGCATCACGTCGATCTCAACCGACGGCGCGACGTCGCCGCCGGCGAGCTGGGTTGCGACCGCGGCCGCGCGATTCTTGAGCGTGGTCGGCGCGCCCGACGTGTCGGTGAAGATGTCCATGAGCCGCGCCGGCTCGAGACCGAGCGGCCTTGCGAGTGACAGGGCCTCGCCGAACGCCTGCCAGAACACGAGCAGCGGGAGATTGATCGCGAGCTTCATTGAGGCCCCCGCGCCGACCGGGCCGACGTGCTCGATGCGGCGGCACAGCTGCTCCAGGATCGGCCGCGCGCGGCTCACGTCCGCGGGTTCTCCGCCGGCGAAACCGAAGAGCTTCCCTTCCTTCGCCGGCCCCGTCGTCCCGCCGACCGGACATTCGACGAGGGTCGCACCGCGCGCGCGAATGCTGTCGGCGAGCGCGCGCTGGGTCTCTGGGCGCACGGTGCTCATCTCGATGAACAGCTTTCCCGCAGCGTCGACGGAGAGCAGGCCGTCGGCGCCCCGGTAGGTCGCGTCGATTGCGGTCGCGTCGGTGAGTATCGTGATGACCGCATCAGAGCGCGCGACGAGCGCGGCCGGCGTCGGGCTCACCTGCGCGCCCGCGGCGGCGAGCGGGGCAGTCTTGGCAGCAGTGCGGTTCCAGACCACCACCTCGTGACCAAGGCCGAGCAGACGGTGCGTGATGGCCGCGCCCATTCGGCCGGTGCCGGCGATGCCGATGCGCATGATTCCCCCGACGAGCGAAGCGGGCGATGCTAGCACGCGGTCCGTTGACACCGACGCGCAGCGTGCAGTCCAATGCGCGCTCGGTCGCCGGCGCAGCGGCGACGCGCGCGAAGGAGGACGCAATGAGGCTCTACGGATTCTGGCGCTCGCTTGCGACGTTCCGCGTGCGCGTCGCGCTCAATCTCAAGGGCGTGCCCTACGAGGAGATCTCCATCGACCTCCTCAAGGGGAACCAGTTCGACGACACCTACCGCAAAGTCAATCCGCAGAGCGTGGTGCCGGCCCTAGACGACGGCGAGGGGCGGGCGCTCGTCGAATCGCTTGCCATCCTCGAGTACCTCGACGACCGGCATCCGACCCCGCCCCTGCTTCCCGCGGACGCCCGGGAGCGCGCGCGGGTCCGCGGCCTCGCGCAGATGGTGGCGTGCGACGCGCATCCGCTGATCGTCCCGCGCATCCGCAAGTATCTCGCCGCCGAGTACGGACTCGACGACGCCGGCGTCAACCGCTGGTGCCAGCACTGGTTCAACACGATGTCGGCCGCGCTCGAGCGCCAGCTCGCCGACAGCCCGGCGACCGGTCGCTTCTGTCATGGCGACGCGATCACGATCGCCGACCTCTGTCTTGCGTCGCACGTCGTGGGCTCGCGCGCGTACTTCAAATGCGACATGACGCCTTATCCGACCGTCACGCGCATCGCCGACGATTGCCTCACGATGGACGCGTTCGCCCGGGCCCACCCGCTGAAGCAGCCGGGCGCCGTCGCCGGGCACTGACTTCCCTCAGCCGGCGAGCGCCCCGACGGCGGCGAACAGCGCGGCGACGGACTCCTGCGGGATGTCGCGGGTGATGAAGACCAGCCGCGAGCGCCGATCTTCGCCCGGCCATGCGTCGAGCGTCGTCGGCGGGTGGAAGATGTGCTGCACGCCCTGCACGACGACCGGGCCGCGTTCGCCCTCGACGTTCACGAGCCCCTTCACCCGCAACAGATCGGGACCGCGCATCGACATGAGGAGCTCCATCGCGGAGGTGAACGTCTTCCACGAGAACGGCCGGTCGAACCACAGGACGAACGACCGGATCGCACGGTCATGCACTCCCGTCGCAAGGCGCTTGCCGAGGTAGCCGTCCCCCTTGCCCGAGCTGCCCAGCCAGCGGTCGAGTTGAGCGCCATCGGCCCGCGCGGTACGCAATCCGATATCGAGGAAGAAGACCGGTTCGACCTCGCCCTGCACCGCCTCGGCGACCGCGGCGTGGGGGTTGAGCGCCTGAAGCCGCGCGCGGAGCGCCTGCACGTTTGCGGTGCCCGCCAAGTCGACCTTCGTGACGAGCAGCCGGTCGGCGATCGCGGCCTGCTTCACTGCTTCGGGCTGCGTGTCGAGCTGCCCGGCACCGTTCACGGCGTCGACCAGCGTCACGACGCCGTCCACTCGGTACTGCGCCGCGAGCAGCGTGTCGCTCGCGAAGGTCTGGAGGACCGGTGCCGGGTCGGCGAGGCCCGTTGTCTCGACGACGACGCGCTCGAAATCGATCACCTCGCCGGCACGGCGCCTCGCGAACAGCTCGCGCAACGTCTCCTGCAGATCGGTGCGCACGGTGCAGCACAGGCACCCGTTCGCAAGGAGAGCGATGTTCTCCGACGACGCGGCGACGAGCGCGTTGTCGATGCCGACCTCGCCGAACTCGTTGATCACGACCGCCACCCGGTTCATGCCCGGGTGCGCGAGCAGCCGCCGGATCAACGTGGTCTTGCCGCTGCCGAGGAAACCGGTCACGACCGTGACCGGGAGTCGCCCCCCGAGGGGATCGCGGCCTTGCTGCGCGCTCAGACAGTCATCTCCAGAACGTACAGCCCGCCGATGAAGCGGTCGACCGTGAACACGATGCCGCGATCGTCGACGTAGACGTCGTTCAGCTGGATCGCGCCGGCCGGCGAGAGCTTCGGCGCGCCGGGCACGAAGTACGCGATTTCCTGCGGCTGGTACTGATTGGAGACGTCGTAGGCGCGCACGCCTGCATTGAAGAAGGAGCCGATGACGATGTCCTCCGAGTGCCACGAGGTCGGCCCGGGCAGGTTCTCGTGCAGATTGTGCGCGCCGAAGCGCCCGCCGCGCTTTGCGAACGCCTCGTACGGCGGCATGGGGAAAGTCGCGATCGGCACGGGGTTCGTCTCGACGCGTGCGTCGAGAACCCACACGAGCTTCGGCCAGTCGGCGCCGCCGTCCTGTACGCACTCGTCGCTCGCGATCCACAGGCCGCGCGAGAAGAGCGGCAGCACCGTGTGCAGGAAGCCATTGAACGGGGGCGAGTGGTTCCAGCGCGTCACGAGCCTCGGACGCGCCTTGTCCGCGATGTCGAGCACCACGAGTCCGCCGTCGATGTAGCCCACGTAGGCGCGGTCCGGCCGCTGCGGGAAGACGTTGGTGTTGTGCGCCCGGAATCCGACGTCGAACTGCGCCGGCAGCCTTGCCGGCGGGGGCGCATCGTCGCCCTCGCGCGTGCCCGGCAGCCACCAGCGGCCCACCTCGACCGGCCGCGACGGCTTGCGCACGTCGACGACCCGGTAGAACTGGTCGTCCTTCGGATCGCGCGGCTTGAAGTCGGCCGCGCCGCCCGAAAGGTGGATGAACTCGCCGTCCACGAACCACAACGCATGCACGCCGCGCGAATGCGGTCCCGAGGCATCGAAATGCGCGATGCGCTTCGGCTGCTCGGGCTCGCTCACGTCGAAGAGGTCGAATCCGGCCGGCTGGAGGTTCACGCCGTTCGTCTGGTAGGCCACCGCCATCACGTCACCCACCACGTCGAGCGAGTTCGAGCGCATCTTCGCGTGCGGCAAGTCGGTCTGCACGATCACCTTCGGGGCGCGCGGGTCGGTGACGTCCACGCCGGTGAAGTTCTTCGGCGCCGATTCGTGCGCGAGCCAGAGGATGCGACGGCCGTCGCGGGTCCGCTGCATGCCCATGCCCTCTCCCATGCCGCCGAAGCCGGCGAGCTCGTGGTGGGCGAGGAGGCGCATGTTCCAGGCGAGGGTCCGGTCGGCGCGCGCGCCGGGCGCGAGGGTGGAGGTGGGTTTCATGGCGGCGAGTTTATCAAGCGCTCACCCGGGATTGCCGTGCGCGTGGCCGGGGGCTAGCATAGCCGCGACAAGAAAGCTGTAAGGCTCTGTCCCACCACCAGGAGGTTCCGATGCTTCGCACCCGCTTCGCCGCGGCCGCCGCAGCCGCGCTCGCCCTGCTCGCCGTCGGCACCGCCGCGGCGCAAACCTACCCGACGAAGCCCGTGCGGCTGATCGTCACCTATCCGCCCGGCGGCAGCTCCGACCTGATGGGCCGCGTGCTCGGCCAGAAGCTCGCCGAGCTGTGGGGGCAGCAGGTGCTCATCGAGAGCAAGCCCGGGGCGGCGGGCTCGATCGGCATGGAGTTCGCGGCGCGCCAGCCGGCGGACGGCTACTCGTTCGTGATCGGCAACTTCGGGCCAGTGGCGGTGAACCCGGTCCTCTCGAAGGTGCCGTACAACATCCAGAAGGACTTCCTGCCGGTGTCGATGGTCTGCACGGGCGCGAACATCTTGGTCGTGAACTCGGCGATGCCGGTAAAGAGCGTCCAAGAGCTGGTGGCGAGCGCGAAGAAGGACGCCGGCAAGCTCAACTTCGGCACCAGCGGACCCGGCAGCATGTCGCACCTCGTCGGCGAGATGTTCAAGCGCTCGGCGCAGATCGACATCGTGGGCGTGCAGTACAAGGGCGGGGTGCTCGCAGTGCAGGATCTCATCGGGGGCCAGGTGCAGATGATCTTCTCCGACGCGCTGCCGGTGATGCAGCACATCCGCGCCGGGAAGCTGCGCCCGATCGGCATCACGAGCAAGGACCGCTCGCCGCTCTCCCCCGACATCCCCACCATGGCCGAGCAGGGGTTCCCTGACCTCGTGGCGGTCAACTGGTGGGGCGTGCTCGTGCCGACCGGCACGCCGCGGCCGATCGTGGAGAAGCTGAACGCCGACCTGGTGAAGGTGCTCGCGGATCCGGACCTGAAGAAGCGCTACGCCGACCTCGGCGTCGAACCGATGTCGAGCACCCCGGAATACTTCGGCGAGTTCATCAAAACCGAATCCGACCGGTACGCCAAGTTGATCAAGGAAGTCGGCATCAAGGCCGAATAGCGTTCATCGCCTCGAGCGCCGCCGCCCACGGCGCTCGAGCCCCGCCATCGCGCCCAGCACCGCGCACACCGACCCGGTGTCTTCCTTCGCGAAGCCTTCGGCGATCGCCGCGGTGTAGAGCGGCGCCGATGCCGCAAAGAGCGGTGTCGGGCAGCCGAGCTGCGTGGCGTACTCGCCGATGATGTGCATGTCCTTCTGCCACACCTCGACCTTCATGGTCGCGTCCGAGTAGTCGTCGGCGACCATCATCGGGCCGCGCACCTGGAGCATCCGCGAGCTGCCTGCGCCGTCGGCGATCACCTTGAGCGTCTGCGCCGCGTCGAGGCCTGCCTTCCTCGCGAGGACCATCGCCTCCGCTGCCGCGACGTTGTGGATCGCGACCAGCAGATTTGCGACGTACTTCATCTTCGATCCGTTGCCGAAAGCGCCGAGGTAGTGATGCCCGCGCGCGAAGCCCTCGAACACCGGCACGCATTGCCGGCAGGCGGCGCGTGCGCCGCTCGCATAGACCAGCAGATCCTTGACGCGCGCCTGCGCACCCGTGCCCGACAGCGGACAGTCGAGGAGCGTCGCGCCACCCGCCTCGACGACCGTGCGGGCAGCGTTCTTCGCCTCGAGGGGCATCGTGCTCGTCTCGACGACGATCAGGCCCTTGCGCCCGGCGCGCGCAATCTCCTCGCTCA
The DNA here is from genome assembly GCA_035456405.1 of Burkholderiales bacterium. GTDB lineage: Bacteria > Pseudomonadota > Gammaproteobacteria > Burkholderiales > SG8-39 > JAGVSZ01. The sequence continues at coordinate 11,045 of DATIDG010000018.1, forward strand.
CCGCGGCGAGCGCGGCGACTGACGGCAGCGACGTGATCACGATCGGCGCGCGCCGCGCCACGTCGGCGCCCGAGCGGGCCGCGATGCCACCGGCACGCACAAGCATCCGACGGGCCGCCCGCGCGACGTCGTAGCCGACCACCCTGAAGCCCGCCTGGAGCAGGTTCGACGCCATTGCGCCGCCCATGATGCCGAGGCCGATCACGCCCACTGTCGATACCATTGAACCCCCCACGCGGTCAGGGCGGGCATCATCGCGCCGGAGCGCTAAGATGTCGAGCGCCGTCCTCACCAAGGAAAGGATCCGCAATGGAGTACGTCATCCCTGCGCCCCCGCTTCCCTCGCTTTCCGTCGAGGGCACGAACGCGCGCTTCCCCGTCGGCCGCATCTTCTGCGTCGGCCGCAACTACGCCGAGCACGCGCGCGAGATGGGGCACGATCCCAACCGCGAGCCGCCGTTCTTCTTCATGAAGCCCGGTACGGCCGTCCTCGAGGGCAAGGATTTCCCGTACCCGTCGCAGACGAAGGACGTGCACCACGAGATGGAGCTCGTCGTGGCGATCGGCAAGGGTGGCGCAAACATCCCCGAGGCAAGCGCGCTCGAGCACGTCTACGGCTACGCGGTCGGCCTCGACATGACCCGCCGCGACCTGCAGGGCGAGGCGAAAAAGATGGGCCGGCCGTGGGACACCGGCAAGGCGTTCGACCACTCCGCGCCGTGCTCCGCGATCGTGCCGGCGTCGAAGATCGGCCATCCGTCGAAGGGCGCGGTCGTCCTCGAGGTCAACGACCAGGTGAAGCAGAAGGGCGACCTCGCCGAGCTGATCTGGAAGATTCCGGAGATGATCGCGTTCCTGTCGACGCTGTTCGAGCTGAAGCCCGGCGATCTGATCTTCACCGGCACGCCCGCGGGCGTCGGCCCGGTGCAGAAGGGCGACGTGCTGAAAGGTAGCGTCGAAGGCGTCGGGACGATCACCTTCAAGGTCGTGTAACGCTCTATCCGGAGGCTGCCATGCCCCTCTCTCATCTCGAGCACTTCCTCATCCAGACCGCCGACCTCGGGAAGACGCGCGACTGGTACGTGCGCGTGCTGGGGATGAAGGAGGGCTGGCATCCCGACTTCAAGTTCCCGGTCGTGTGGCTCTACATCGGCGACAAGGACGTGCTGCACATGACCGAGGGCGGCGCGAACGTCAGCGAGAACCGCAAGAAGTACCTCGGGCAGCAGTCCACCGACGTGCACGGCAGCGGCGTCATCGACCACGTCGCGTTCCGCTGCACCGGGCTGCCGGAGATGCTCGCGCACCTGCAGCGCGAAGGCGTCCAGTTCACGCAGCGGATGGTGAGCGACCAGGGGCTCTACCAGCTCTTCCTGCACGACCCGAACGGCGTGAAGGTCGAGCTCAACTTCGCGAACAGCGAAGCGCTCCAGCACGGCATCCAGCCGGAGCTCAAGGCGAGCGAGCTCGCGAGCTGATCGCGGCCGTCTTAGTCCTCCACCAGGAGGACGTGCACCCGGCGCGGGCCGTGCACGCCGAGCTGGACGACCTGCTCGACGTCTGCGGTTCGAGACGGGCCCGAGATCAGGTTCACCGTGCGCGGCAGCGCCGGCAGCTCGCTGCGGAGCCGCTGCCACACCTCTTCCTGGTGACGCAGGATCCGGCGCGCGTCGAGGATGACGATGTGATCGTCGGGCACGAAGTTGAGCGTCGTCGGCGACTCCGGCCCAGACACGAGCACGAGGCTGCCGGTCTCCGCCACCGCCGCGAAGCACGGCGTCACGCTCACAAGGTTGTCCCGGCCCGCCGGCCCGACGCGCACTTCGAATTCCGACGGCCAGGGGAGGGCGCGGATGGCTGCGGCGACGATGACCCGGGGCGGCAGGTTTCGCTCCGCGACGTAGGCCGCGACCGCCGCGGGGGCGCGGTCGACCCGTTCGATCCGGGTCATCGTCATTCCCAGCGCGCGCGCGCGCGACACGAATCGGTCCACCAAGTCGCCGCCGACGCGCGGCAGCAGGTTCGGCGTCGAAGACCTCAGGCGTGCGTCGATGCGCGCGCGCGTCGCCGCGTCGGGCTCGCCGCGGCCGAGCGCGCGGCGGATGCCGCCCAGGATCTCGTCGCGCGCCGTGCTCACGACGGGATCCGCGCGTGCGCGCGGTCTTTCCAGGCGGACATGAAAGTCCTTCCCTGCGGCGCAGGGAGGTCGCGTGCGCGTGTCCAGCCTCCCGCGAGCGGCAACCGGGCGAGGCGACCGCGACGGCCGCCGAGCACGGCGAGCACCCGGACGGCGGGTCCGGTCAAAGCGTGGTAGAGCCGCGGTCGCGTGGCGACGAAGGCCCATGCCTTGAGGCCCCAGCGCAGCGCGGGTGGCGCGATCCCGCGCTCGAACTGGAGGTTGCGGAGCTTGCGCAGCAGGTCCGGCAGCGGGATCCTAACCGGGCACACATCGGCGCAGTGCCCGTTCAAAGTGCAGGCGTTCGGCAGATCCTTCGCCTTGTCGAGTCCGATGAAAAGCGGCGTGAGCACCGCGCCCATCGGCCCGGGATAGACCCAGCCGTATGCATGGCCGCCGATCGAGTTGTAGACCGGACAGTGATTCATGCAGGCGCCGCAGCGGATACAGCGGAGCATCTCCCGAAACGCGCCGCCGAGCATGCGCGATCGGCCGTTGTCGACCAGCACCACGTGGTACTCCGCCGGGCCATCGAGGTCGGCCGGCCGGCGCGGTCCGGTCGTCACCGTGGTGTACGTCTCGGTCGCCTGGCCGGTCGCGCTGCGCGCGAGCAGGCGCAGCAGCGTCGACGCGTCGTCGAGTGTCGGCACGACGCGCTCGATCCCCGCGGTCACGATGTGCACCTTGGGGAGCGTGCTGCTCAGGTCGCCGTTGCCCTCGTTGGTCACGATGATGTGCGAGCCGGTCTCGGCGATCAGGAAGTTCGCGCCGGTGATCCCGACGTCGGCGCGAAAGAACTGCTCGCGCAGCACCTGGCGCGCCTCGTTCACGAGGTCGGCGACCTCGGTGCGCGCCCCGTCGAAACCGAGCTTGCGGTGCGCGGCCGCGAAGAGCTCCGCCACCTGCGCCTTCGTCTTGTGCACGGCCGGAACGATGATGTGGCTCGGCGGCTCGTGGGCGAGCTGGATGATGTACTCGCCCAGATCGGTCTCCTGGACATGCATGCCGGCCGCCTCGAGCGCGGCCGAGACGCCGATCTCCTCGCCGACCATGGACTTGCCGCGCGCCACGACCTTCGCGCCGGCGGTGCGGCAGAGCTCCACGACGATCTCGCAGGCTTCGGCAGCGTCGCGCGCCCAGTGCACCCGACCGCCCGCGCGGGTGACCGCTTCCTCGTAACGGGCCAGGTAGTGATCGAGGTGCTGCAGGACGTCGTCCTTGATCCGCTTCGCCTCGTCGCGCAGCCGCTCGAATTCGGGAAGCTCCGCCACGACCTTCGCGCGCTTGACCACGAAGCCTTCGCGCGTCAGCTTTCCGAGCGCCTTCTGGAGCGTGGCGTCGTTGAGCGCGGCCGACGCGCGCTGCTTGAACGAACCGCTGCGGAGCTGCATCAGTCGCGCTCGCCAATGCCGGGCGCGCTGGCCATGCCGGCTAGCACCTCGGCCACGTGATACACGCGCGTCGGCTTGCCGAGGCGCTTCAGCCGGCCGGCCATGTTCAGCAGGCAGCCGAGATCGCCACCCAGCAGCACATCGGCGCCGCTTGCCTCGATGTTGCCGACCTTGTCGCTCACCATCTTGGCGGAGATCTCGGGGTACTTGATGCAGAACGTGCCGCCGAACCCGCAGCAGGTTTCCCCGTCGCGCATCTCGCTGAGGCGCAGGCCGCTCACTGACGCGAGCAGCCTGCGCGGCTGCTGGTTCACGCCCAGATCGCGCAGCCCGGAGCAGCTGTCGTGATAGGTCACTGTCGCGTCAAAGCGCGCAACGACCGCGTCCAGTCCCAGCACGTCGGTGAGGAAGCTCGTGAGCTCGTACGCGCGCGCGGCGAGCGCCTGTGCGCGCGGCCCCCACTCCGGGTCATCGGCGAAAAGCTCGGGGTAATCGTTGCGGATGGTGCCGATGCACGAACCGGACGGCGCGACGACGTAGTCGAAGCCTGCGAACGCGGCGATGACCTGCCGGGCGATCGCGCGCGTGTCCGCGAAGTCGCCATTGTTGAGCGCCGGCTGCCCGCAGCAGACCTGCGCCTCGGGCACCTCCACCGCGCAGCCGGCGTTCTCGAGCAGCTTGACCGCCGCGAAGGCGACCGAAGGCCGGAACAGGTTCGCCAGGCACGTGACGAACAGTCCGACTCGCGGTCGAGCCGGCCGGCCTTGCCTCGCACCCTCATCGGCCATGGCGCCCCGCTCGTGCGCCGCTACTTGTAGGCGACGCTCGGCAGCCAGAGCACCAGGTCCTTCCAGAGGAACACGACCACGGTGGTAGCTGCGATGATCGCGACGAAAGGCATGATGCCGCGGTAGATGTCGCGCGTGGTGACCTCCGGCGGTGCGACGCCCTTCAGGTAGAACAGGGTGAAGCCCACCGGCGGCGTGAGGAAGGAGGACTGCAGCACCACCGCCATCACGACGCAGAACCAGACGAGATCGAAGCCCAAGTCCTTCACCACCGGTCCGATCAGCGGGAGGATGATCAACGTGATCTCGATCCAGTCGAGGAAGAACCCGAGGATGAACACGAAGAAGAGGACCGCGATCACGATGCCGTCCGGCCCGAATGGCAATGCCTTGAGGCCCTTCTCCACGACGTCGTCGCCGCCCAGCCCGCGCAGCACCAGCGAGAAGGCGGTCGCCCCCAAGAAGATGCCGAAGATCATCCCCGTGGTCTTGGTCGTCTCGTATCCCGTGTCCTTGAGGACCTTCCAGCTCAGCCGTCCGTTGATTGCGGCGAGCAGCACCGCGCCGAGTGCACCGATGCCGGACGCCTCGGTGGGCGTGGCGATGCCGAAGAAGATGCTGCCCAGCACGGCGAGGATGAGCAGGAACGCCGGCACCGCGGCGCGCACGACGCCCCAGATCACCTTGAACGTAATCGGCTCGCGGTTGGGCGGTACCGGGCCCACTTCCGGCTTGAGCCAGGCGTAGATGACGATAAAGACGATGTACAGGGCGCCGAGCAGCATGCCCGGAATGAACGCGCCCATGAAGAGGTCGCCCGCCGAGAGCGACAGCCGGTCGGCCATGAGCACGAGCATGATCGACGGCGGAATCAGGATGCCGAGCGTGCCGACCGCGCCCACCGTGCCCGCTGCAAACCCCTTGTCGTACTTGAGGTTGAGCATGGCGGGCAACGCGAGCACGGCGAGCAGGGTGACCGACGCGGCGACGACCCCGGTGGACGCGGCGAGCAGGACGCCGATGTTGCAGACGACGAGCGCCATGCCGCCCCGCAGCCGGCCGTAGAGCTTGACGAAGCTCTCCATCATCTGCTCGGCCATGCCCGACTTGTCGAGCATGATCCCCATGTAGATGAACATGGGCAGGGCGACCAGCACCCAGTTCTTCATCGTGTCCCAGATGCGGTCCACGATGCCGCTCGTGAACGCCCAGTCGACACCGACAAAGGTGTCGAACAGCGTGTCGCTTATCCACGCGATCGCGGTGAACGAGATCGCGAGCCCGCCCAGGGTCCACGCCACCGGATAGCCGAGGAACAGCAGCGCGATGAACGAGAGGAACATCAGGATCGCGAGGATCTGGCCGTATTCCATGGCGCGCGCCCCTATCGGCCGCTACGGTCGAACAGCGCGGCCAGCACGCGCGTGAGGCGTGAGACCGTCGCAATCGCGAGCAGGACGAAACCGACGAACAGGAACGCCTTGACCGCAAATCGGTAGGGCAGTCCGCCGGGCGCCTCGGAAATCTCGCCGATCCGGAAGGAATAGGCCACGAAGGGCACCGAGAACCACACCACCAGCAGCACGAAGGGCAACAGCCAGACGAGCATCCCGAAGAGCTCGACCCAGCACTTCGTGCGGGTGCGGAAGTGCTCGGCGAACACGTCGATGCGCACGTGGCCGTCGTTCTGCACGCACCAGGCCTGCGCGATCAGGAACCCGACGGCGTAGAGGTGCCACTGGATCTCCTCGAACTCGACCAGCCCGCGGCCGAGGACATAGCGCATCAGCACGTTGACCGTGATGACCGCGACGAGGATCGGCCAGAGGACCGACGACACCCTGCCGAGCCACTCGATCAAGGGGTCGACGGCGCGCGAGAAGGGCGTCTCGGGCAACCGCGGGATGTGGTCCCTGCTGGACAAGAGTGCGTCGAGCTGCGCACCCGGCGCGTCAGGCTGAGCCATGGTGGGGATCTCCTCCGGTGTAGGGCGGTGCGCCGGGGTCCCTAGCGGCCCCGGCTGCTTCGACTGCGCTGCGCTCAGCTACTACCAGTTGCGCGGCAGATAAGCGTTCTGCTTCCAGTCCTTGTATGCCGCGCTGAAGGCGCGCTGCGAGTCATAGACGCGCTTGAAGTCCGCGTTGGCGGCCGACTCCTCCTGCATGACCTGCTCGGTCACCTTGTGCAACTCGCGCAACACGGCCTCGGGGAACTGCCGCTGCTGCACGCCCTTCGCCTTGAAGTTCTTGAGGGCGGCGATCTGCGCGAACTCGCCCTTGGCCAAGCCTCGCATCACGCCGGCGGTGCAGGCCGTGTCGATTGCCGCCTTGGTCTGTTTGCTCGCCTTGTTCCAGAGATCGAGGTTCACCAGCAGGTGCTCCGCGGTGTACACCTGGTGCCAGCCGGGGAAGTAGTAGTTCTTGGCCACCTTGTCGAAGCCGAGCTTCTCGTCGATCGCCGGCATCGAGAACTCGGTCGCATCGATCGCGCCCTTCTCCAGCGCGGGGAAGATCTCGCCCGCCGGAAGCACGGTGACGGAGGCGCCGATCTTCTGCATGACCTTCCCGCCGAGGCCGGCGAAGCGGATCTTGAGCCCCTTGACGTCGGCCAGGCTCTTCACCTCCTTGCGGAACCAGCCGGCGGCCTCCGGCCCGATGATCGAGCACAGGATGATGTGGACGTTGTGCTTGGCGAAGATCTCCTCGCCCAGCTGGCGGCCCCCGCCCTCGTACCACCATGCCGTGAACTCCCACGGCTCGAGGCCGAACGGCACCGCGGCGAAGAGCGGCGAAGCGGCGATCTTGCCCTGGTCGTAGCCGACCCAGGTGTAGCCGGCCTCGACCTTCTTGTCCTTCACGGCATCCATGATCTGGAACGCCGGAACGAGCTTGCCGGGCTCGAACACCTTGAGCTGGATGTCCCCGCCCGACATCTCGTCGAGCTGCTTCGTCACGTACAGGATCGTGTCGCCCAGGCCGGGCAGGTCCGAGCTGAACGCGATGGGCACCTTCCAGCGGACCTTCTCGGCGGCTTGTGACGCCGTGATGGCAAGGGCGAGCGCCGCAATGGCGATGGACGCGGCGACGCGGAAGACTTGGTTCATGAACCCCTCCAGTTCGATCGGCAACGGATCCGAGCGACAACGGCGGCGCATGCGCCGCCGCGTTTTCCTGGTGCACCGCGGTCGTCCGCCCGGCGGCGGCGACGGTGCGTCATCCGGTCTGTTGATCTTGCCGGTCTGACCACTTGACCGTATACGCGTGCGCGACCATAGTCAAGAGGCGCGCGACCCACTACGATCCGCGGTCGCCGCAGTTACGGCATGCGTTACAGGAGACTGGGGTGGGACGGGACGCGCGCAGGATGCCTTTCGAAGCGATCAAGCCCCCGGCCCGGGTGCGGCTCTCCGACTCCATCGTGTTGCAGATCGAACGGCTCATCATGAAGGGAACGCTCAAGCCGGGCGATCCGCTGCCGCCCGAGCGGGAGTTCGCGGAGCACCTCGCCGTGTCGCGGCCGTCGCTCCGCGAGGCGCTGCTGAAGCTGGAGGCGCGCGGGCTGGTGCACGTTCGCCGCGGCGGCGGCTACTCGGTCGCCGACGTGACTGCCCCGACGCTGACCGACCCGCTGGTGCACCTGCTGCAACAACATCCGCCGGCGTCATTCGACATCCTGGAGCTGCGGCACGGGCTGGAAGAGATGGCCGCGTACCTCGCCGCCCAGCGCGCGACCGCACACGACCGCGACGTGCTCAAAGAGCGCTACGCCGCTCTAGTGCAGGCAGACAAGGGCAAGGGGGAGTCCCTGGCAAACGCCGAGACGGACCTCGAGTTCCACCTCGCGGTCGCCGACGCATCCCATAACGTGGCGCTGATGCACGTCATGCGCGGCCTCTTCAACCTGCTGCGCACGAGCACGTACCGGTTCCGCGAGCTGATCTTCTCGATGCGCGACGGCTCCGACCGGCTGCTGCACGATCAGCATCGGGCGATCTTCGAGGCAGTGATGAAGGGCGCGCCCGAAACGGCGCGGGAGGCGGCGCACCTCCATCTGTCCTTTCTCGAAGCCACCTTGCGCGAGGCCGATGCGGCGCGGTCGCCGGCCGAACGTTCGGGAAGCAAGGTGAAGGGCCGCGCGCGGGGTACGGCCTCGGGCCGCACCGGTCGCTGAGCGCGCCGGGAGCGGCGCGGGCCGTCAGGCTATCTGCGGCCGCAGTCCGCCCGCGTAGATTTCCACGAGGCGCTCGACGCATGCCTGCTCGATGCGCGCGCCGAACCGCCGCGAACCGCCATCGATGCGCCGTGCCGCGTGCACGCCGGGGGAAAAGGTGACGCGGCTCGCCGAAGCCGGTCGGTCAGGCCTTGCCGAGCGCCTTGAGGATCCGCTCGGGCGTGAACGGCTGCACGGTCACGCGCGCGCCGAGCGGCGCGAGCGCGTCGTTGATCGCGTTCATCACCGCCGCCGGCGCGCCGGCAGTCCCCGCCTCGCCGGCGCCCTTCGCTCCGAGCTGCGACTGCTTCGTCGGCGTCTCCACGTGGCCGACGATGATGTCGGGCATCTCGCCCGACATCGGCACGAGGTAGTCGGCCATGTTGCCGTTCAGGAGCTGGCCGGTCTCGTCGTAGACGCATTCCTCGAACAGCGCCGCGCCGATACCCTGCACGACGCCGCCGCGCACCTGCTCGTCCACCAGCATCGGGTTGATGACCGTGCCGGAGTCGTCGACCGCCCAGTGCTTGAGCAATTTCACGAACCCGGTGTCGACGTCGACCTCGAGGTACGAGGCGTGGATGCCGTTGGTGAAGGAGAAGCCGTACTCGCGCGGCGTGTAGTGCCGCGTCACGGTCAGCTCGGACTGAAACTTCGGCGGTAGCGTGTCGGGGCGGAAGTACGCGATGCGGCCCAGCTCCACCAGCGGGAGCTTGGATTCGAGCGTGAGCTTGTTGACGACCTCGTTGTTGACGATGTCGAGCTCGCCCTTGTCCATGTTGAGGATCACCGCGGCGACGTCGAGGATGTTCGAGCGCAGCGTGCGCCCGGCCTGCAGCACCGCCTCGCCGCCGATCGCCGCGCCGCGCGACGCCCAGGTGCCGCCGCCGTAGGGTGTCACGCCGGTGTCGCCGGTTATGACCCGCACCTTGTCCATCGTCACGCCGACCGCGCTCGCCGCAATCTGGGCGAAGATGCCTTCGGTCCCCTGGCCCTGCTCGGTGACGCTGCCGATGCACGTCACCATGCCGGTGGGCTCGAGGCGCAGCGTCGCGCCGTCCTGAGCGGAGATGCGCGCGCCCCCGACGCCGTAGAACGCGGGCGAGGGGCCGGTCACCTCGATGATCGCGGCGAGGCCGATGCCGCGGTACACGTTCTTCTTCCGCAGCGCCGCCTGCTCCGCGCGCAGCTTCTTGTAGTCCATCAGCGCGAGCAGCTTGTCGAGCGTCTTGTGGTGGGAGAGGCGCTCGAACTTGATGCCCGACGGGAACGTGTACGGATACGCGTCGTCCGCGATGAGGTTCCTGCGCCGGAACTCGGCCGGGTCCATGCCGAGCTTCGCGGCGGCGAGATCCACGATGCCCTCGGTGAGCGCGGCGGCGATCGGATGCCCGACCGCGCGGTACTGGCAGGTCACGTTCTTGTTCGTGAAAACGACGTGCATCTTCGCCCGGTACTGCTGGTGCGTGTACGGTCCGCCGGTGAGGTTGACGACCTGGTTGCCCTCGATGCCGCTCGTGCGCGGGTAGACCGAGTAGGGTCCGATCGCCGTCAGGTCATCGAGATCGAAGGCGAGAATCTGGCCGTCCTTCCGGCACGCGAGCCGCACCTTCGCGCGGTGCTCGCGCGCGTGGATGTCGGTGAGGAACGACTCGAGCCGGTCGGCGACGAACTTGACCGGACGGCGGAGGATGACAGAGATCGCCGCGGTCGCCATCTCGTCGGGATAGACGTGCACCTTGATGCCGTACGAGCCACCCACGTCCTTGCAGATCACCCGCACGTTCGCCTCGGGGATGCCGAGATGGCGCGAGAAGATGTCCTGCATCATGTGCGGCGCCTGCGTCGCGTGATAGACGGTCAGCGAGTGGTCCGCCGCGTTGTAGTCGGCCAGGATCGAGCGCGTCTCCATGCACACGCCGGTGTGGCGCCCGAAGCCGAACGTCTCCTCGACCACCACGTCGGCCTGCTTGAACGCGTCGTCGACGGCCCCGGTGTCGAGCTCGCGCTTGAAGCAGATGTTGTCCCCGAGGTCCGGATGGATCACATAGCGGTTGGACAGCGCGTCCTCCATCTCGGTGACGACCGGCAGCTCCTCCCACTCCGCCTCCACGTGGGCCAGCGCGTCCTCCCCCTGCTCGCGTGTGTCGGCGACGATCGCCGCGATGGCCTCGCCCTGCCAGCACGCGCGCTCGATCGCGATCGCGTACTGCGGCGGTGACTTGATGCCTTTCAGGTGCGCAAGGACGGCGACCCAGGGCGTGCAGTACTCGGCCACCGCGCGGCCGTCGAAGCAGGCGATCACGCCGGGTTGGCGTACGGCCTTGGTGAGATCGAGCTTCTTCACCTTGGCATGGGCGTAGGGACTGCGGAAGAAAACGACGTGCGCGAGCCGCGGAAAGCGCAGGTCGTCGACGAAGGCGCCGCGGCCCTGCAGGAGCCGCTTCGCATTCGGACGCGGGACGCTCTGCCCGATGTAGCCCTTGTCGGTCTGCGTGCCTGGCGCGTGGAGCGGAAGCTCGGCGCGGGCGTTCATCGACGGCCTCCTTGCCTCTTCTCGATGACCTCCTGCACGGCGTCTACGATCGCGTGGTAGCCGGTGCAGCGACAGTAGTTCCCGGAGATGTGCTCGCGGATCTTCTCGCGCGAGGCCTCCGGTTTCGTCCGGACGAGGTCCTGCGCCGCCATCAGCATCCCCGGCGTGCAGAACCCGCACTGGAGCGCGTTGTGCTCGTGGAAGGCCTTCTGCAACTCGGCCAGCTCGCCGGAGTCGGACAGGCCCTCGATGGTGTCGACATTGCGCCCGTCTGCCTGCACCGCGAGCATGAGGCAGCCGCGCACGATTTCCCCGTCGACGCGGACCGTGCATGCGCCGCACACGCCCTGCTCGCAGCCGATGTGCGAGCCGGTCAGGCCGACCGCGTCGCGCAGGAAGTCGATCAGATGCTGGCGCGCGGGCACGTGGCGCGTGACCGGCGTGCCGTTCACGGTGACTGTGGCTTCGATCGTCGTGTCCATCGTGTCCCTCACGCGGCGAGCGCAGTGAGCGCGCGCCCGCAGAGGACGCGCGCGAGATGCATCTTCGTGGCCGGCGAGCCGTTGAGGTCCCCCGTCGGCGCGAGGTCTTTCGCGAGCGCCATCTGTGCGGCCGCCGCCGTGTCGGGCGTGAGCTGCTTCCCCTCGATCGCGGCCATCGCGGTCTTCGCCAGGATCGGCGTCGCGCCGCCGCCGATGAACGCGAGCCGGACATCCGACAGCTTGCCGCCGCTCGCTTTCGCAAGCGCGGCCACGCCGACGATGGCGTAGTCGCCCCGCCGCCGCGCGAGCTCGAGGAACGCGCTGCGATAGCCGGCGCCGGGAATCGGGAACTCGACTGCGGTAATCACCTCGCCTGCGTCGAGCGCGGTCTCGAAGAGGCCGCGGTAGAACTGGCGGGCCTTCACGCGCCGCTCGCCGCCGCGGGCCGCGATCACGATCTCCGCGTCGAGCGCGATGCAGCACGCCGGCCACTCCGCCGCCGGATCGGCATGCGCCAGGCTGCCGCCGAGCGTGCCGACGTTGCGGATCGCGACGTGCGCGATGTGCGGCGCCGCCTGCGCGAGGAGCGGCAGGTGCCTGGCGACGTCGGGCGAACGCTCGATCTCGCGGTGCTTCGTCAGCGCGCCGATGCGGAGCACATTGCCCTTGACCGCGATGCCGGAGAGCCCGGGCACGCCGGTGATGTCGATCAGGAGCGCAGGCGACGAGAGCCGCATGTTGAGGGTGGCGAGCAGCGTCTGCCCGCCGGCGAGGAGCTTGGCGTCCGCGCCATGCTCCTCGGCGAGCGCGAAGACTTCATCGAGCGAGCGCGGCTTCGCGTACGCGAAAGACGGGGCTTTCACGACGAACCTCCTCCGGTGGATCGGCGCGTACGCGCCGTCGATGACGTTGTTGTGGGGCGTAGTGTGCCACCTGTTGCGCTGCGGACGGAAGGTCTACGATTCGGCAATGGCACGCGACACCCTGCTCCTGGTCGGCGAGGCTCTCGGCAAGTACGGGTTCCCCGAGGGCCACCCGCTGGGCGTCGATCGACAGGGCGTGTTTCTCGCCGCGGCGTCGGCGCGGGGGCTCGACCGGCGGGTCGAGATCGTCCCCCCACGGCTTGCCACCCGCGCGGAGATCGAGCAGTTCCACAGCGCCGACCACGTGGACTGGGTGGAGATCCGGTCGCGGATCGGCGAGGGCTACCTGGACTACGGCGACACCCCGGCGTTTCCCGGCTGCTACGAGATTGCGTCCGCCGTCGCCGGGACCGCGGTGGAGGGGCTCGACCGGATCATGGCGGGAAGGGCGGTGCGGAGCTTCCAGCCGATCGGCGGCCTGCATCACGCGCGCCGCAGCCGCTCCGCCGGCTTTTGTGTTTTCAACGACCTCGGCGTCGTCATCGACAGCCTGCGGTCGCGCTTCGGGATCGCACGCATCGGGTACGTCGACATCGACGTGCATCACGGCGACGGGATCTACTACCCCTACGAAGCCGATCCCGACCTCATCGTCGTGGACATTCACGAGGACGGTAACTTCCTCTATCCCGGCACCGGTCACGCCTACGAGACCGGCCGGAACGCGGCCGAGGGCACGAAACTCAACCTGCCGCTCAAGCCGGGCTCCGGCGACCGCGAGTTCTTCGCCGCCTGGGAGCGGGGCCTCACGCACCTGCGCAACCTCAAGCCGCAGTTCCTGATCCTCCAGTGCGGTGCGGACGGTCTCGCCGGCGACCCGCTCGCCGACCTGCGCTATACGCCGGCCGTCCACACGCGCGTGACGCGCGACCTCCGCAGGCTCGCCGACGAGATGTGCGGCGGGCGGCTGATGGCGTTCGGCGGCGGCGGCTACGAGTTGCGCAATCTCGCGACCGCGTGGACCGCGGTGCTGGCGGAATTGACTTAGCCGGTCCAGGCTGAGTTTTCGACTGCGCTACTTGGCGGCTCTCAACCAGGGGCGCACCCTTCGCATCGACGTCACTTGCACGACGGAAAGAAGGCTCCCCGAAGGGAGCCCCTCGCTAGTGGTGCCGGTTTCGGTCAAACCGATCTGCCGGCTACATGCCCACCGCAGACCAATCCTCTCATTGCGTACGATTTGCACTTGCCTGAGCGCGCGTCGTATTTGCCGTGTCACTGGGGTTGAGCGCCATGTCCGGCCAGGGGGCAGATTTTCGTACTCGTCCGCGACCGGGCGCTGGTGCTCAATCCAAACCTGGCGACAGCCTGGTACATCAGCGGCTGGTTGAAAGCCAGCCGCGGCGAGCCGAAAGTTGCGCTCGAGCACCTGGCGCGCGCCATGCGCCTGGCCCACTCGACCCGACCCTGTATCACATGCAGGCCGGGACGGCGTTCGCTCACTTTCTCTCGGGCCGCTATGAGGAAGCATTGCTTTGGGCAGATAAGGCGTTTAGGGATCTACCGACTTACATCACGGCGGTGAGCGTCACGGCGGCAAGTAACGCCCTTGCCGGGCGTCTGGAGGAAGCGCGCCAGGCAATGAGACTCTGGCGCCAGATCGACACCGGACTGCGCATGTCCAATCTCACGGATTGGTTCCCGATTCGCCGCCCGGAGGATTTCGCCAAGTGGTCGGACGGCTTGCGAAGGGCGGGGCTGCCGGAATAGGGACTGCGCGGCTCCGGAATTGCAGGCGAACCGGGGAGCTGGCAAAATGCCGGTGTCTAACCGGCAAATGCCAGCACACCACATGACCAACGTCGTGCGCGAGTCAATGCCACTGTACGAGCGGCGTACGAACTATTGGAAGCGATTGTCCGCGCTCCTCGCCCTGAAGGAGCCGCTGCGCGAGCCCCTCGATCTGCTGCGTGCGCTCGACCGGGGGCTGGCGCTCTCCGCGCTCGATTCGCTGGTTCGGCAGGGCTATCTCAAGACCGCGGAGCTCGCGGTGGTCGCTCCCCCGCGCACGCTGTCGCATCGCCGCGCCAAGGGCGAGCGCCTGCGGCCCGACGAATCCGAGCGACTCGCGCGCATCGGTAAGGCGATCGTGCTCGCCGAGCAAGTCTTCGGCGACAAGGCGAGCGCGCTCGCATGGCTGCACGCGCCGAAGCGCAAGTTCGACGGCCGGACGCCGTTCCAGCTGCTTGCGACCGCCGAAGGCGGTCAGCTGGTCGAGGAAGAGCTCGTCTCGATCGACGAAGGCTACGTTGCCTGAGCGGCAACGCCATCTCTGGCGCATCAGCAATCACCCTGACTTGAAGGGCATCGGCGGCCTGCGTGCATCGGCGCGCTGGCATACAAGAGGGCGCGCAGTGGTCTATTGCGCCGAGGCCCCGACCGGGGCGCTGCTCGAGGCCCTGGTGCATCTCGAGGTCGACTCGGTGGATGCGCTGCCCAGGAGCTACCAACTTCTGCGCATCCTGTTCCCGGATCAAGTCCCGCTCGAGGAGGTCCCGCTGGCTTCCCTGCCGGCTGACTGGAAGCGAAGGACGCTGTTCACGCGCAGTATCGGCGATGCCTGGCTTGCTGCCGGAAGAAGCGCGGCGCTACGCGTGCCAAGCGCCGTATCCCCGCATGCGTTCAACGTCCTGCTGAATCCGCGACTATTGCGGGGTACGGGCATCCGTGTGACGGCAAGGAACCGTTACCCCTTCGACGCTCGGCTATTCAAAGTGGTCGAGCAAGCCGGAGAACGAAAGAGGCGCCGCGCGACGACGCCACGCTAACCGGAGCGTTGCTTCTTGGCGCGCACGGGTTTCTCCGGCCATACCCCGGCGCGCTCCAGCTCCGCCATCGACTCGCTGGTGAACTCCGCGCGCGGCTCGTTGCCGCCGATCACGAACATCAGGATCGAGTACTTGTTCTTCGGCCCCTTGGTCACGTTCATGAAGCGGCGGTTCGCGCCCGCCGGGAACGAGATCACGTCGAGCGGCTTCAGGTCGACGTGCTCGATCTTGCCCTTCTCGTTCTCCCAGCTCGCCCGCCAGGTGCCGGTCATGGCGATAAACGTCTCGTTCGTGTCGTGGTTGTGCAGCATCGGCCCGTGCCCGGGTAGTGCGCGGCAATAACCGAGGTTGAAGCCTTCGGAAATCTTGATCGCCGCAAGCCGCGACGCCTGGTCGCCCACCGGCGACTGCATGCCTTCGCCCTCGCCGGGCGGCGGCTGGAACCCGATGACGTTGTAGAGAATGCGCTCGCAGCCGGGCATCTTGCTGTCCGGCAGTCCGCCGTCGAACCCCTTCAGCTTCGAGAAGCGCGCGACGCGCTTCATCATGTCCTTGCGCGAGACGCGGATGCGCGGCAAGGCCTCCTGATATGCCATTACGTTCTCCTCCTGGTGCGCGGTGGTGGCCGCAATCTAGGCGCCGGGCCATGCAGCGTCAATCGTACAGCGCGCAGTTGACGCGCCCCGCCGCCGGCGCCTAGATTATCAGCCGATAAACTGGAGCGGAAACTGGTATGACGCGGCGCGCGCTGGTGATCGGCGGTTCCCTCGGCGGGCTCTTCGCGGCCAACCTCCTCGCGCGCGCCGGCTGGCGGGTGGACGTCTACGAAAAGACCGGCGCGGCCCTTGCGGCGCGCGGCGCCGGGCTCGCGACACACCCCGAGCTGATGCGCGCCCTCGAGCGGGCGGGCGCGACCCTCGACGAGTCGATCGGCGTGCGCGTCCGGCGGCGCGTCGCGCTGGCGCGCGACGGCAGCGTCGCAGGCACCCGCGATCTCCCGCAGGTAATGACGGCGTGGAGCAGGGTCTACCGGCTCCTCAAGGACGTCTTTCCCGCGGACCGCTACCACTTCGGACGCGGGGTCGCGCGGGTCGAGAGCCGCGGCGACCGGGTCGTCGCGACGTTCGAAGACGGCGGGCGGGAGGAGGGCGACCTGCTCGTCGCGGCGGACGGCATCCGCTCGACGGTGCGCATGCAGCTCGCGCCCGACGTTCGCCCGCAGTACGCCGGCTACGTCGCCTGGCGCGGCCTGATCGAGGAGCGCGCGTTCCCGCCGGCGATCCGCGACGAGATCTTCGAGGACTTCGTCTTCGGCCTGCCGCCGGGCGAGCAGATCGTTACCTACCCGGTCGCGGGGAAGGACAACACGACGCGCCCAGGCGAGCGCCGCTACAACTTCGTCTGGTACCGGCCGGCCGGCGAGGACGACCGGCTGCCGTGGCTGCTCACCGACGTGAACGGCGTGCAGCACGAGGGACAGATCCCGCCGCACCTGATCCGCCCCGAAGTGATTGTGGCCATGCGCCGCGACGCGGGCGCGATCCTCGCGCCGCAGATCGCAACGGTGATCGAGCTCACCGAGGCGCCGTTCATCCAGCCGATCTACGACCTCGAGTCGCCGCGCCTCGCGTTCGGGCGCATCGCGACGCTCGGCGACGCCGCCTTCGTCGCGCGGCCGCATGTCGGGATAGGCGTGCTGAAGGCGGGCGACGACGCGATCGCGCTCGCCGACCGGCTCGCCGCACACGGCGATGACGTCGCGGCGGCGGTCGCCGCCTACGAGCGCAACCGCCAGCCCTACGGCATGAAGGTCATCGCGCGCGCGCGCCACCTCGGGGCATACTTGCAAGCGCAGATCCGCTCGGGCGCCGAGCGCGAGATGGCCGAGCGTTATCGGACCGTCGAGGCGGTGCTGCGCGAGACGGCGGTCAGCCCGAGCGAGATCGACGGCCTCCACTGAAGGGGACAACCATGGTTCGCGCCGCAGTCGTCGGTCTCGGCTGGTGGGGCCGCATCATCGTGCAGCTCCTGAAGGGCAGCACGCAGCTGCGCGCCGTCAAGGCCGTCGACCCGAGCCCGCTCGCCGCGCCGTTCGCGCGCGAGCAGGGCTTGCCGCTCGTCCCCGACTTGAACGGCGCTCTGTCCGATCCGGACGTCGATGCGGTGGTGCTGTGCACGCCGCACTCGCTGCACACCGACCAGATCGTCGCGGCAGCGAATGCGGGCAAGCACGTGTTCTGCGAGAAGCCGTTGTCGCTGTCGCGCGAGGCGGTGTTGCGCGCGGTCGATGCAGTGCAGGCGAAGGGACGCGTGCTCGGCGTCGGCCACGAGAAGCGCTTCGAGCCCCCGCTCATGGAGGTCGTGCGTCTTGCGCAGAGCGGCGCGCTCGGCAACCTCCTGCAGATCGAGGCGAACTTCAGCCAGGACAAGTTCCTCACGCTCACGGCCGACAACTGGCGGCTCTCGACCAAGGAGGCGCCGGCGGGTCCGCTCACCGCCACCGGCATTCATCTCGTCGACCTGTCGGTCGCCCTGATGGGCCCGGCCGAGCGCGTGTACGCGAGCGTGAAGCAGCTCGGCAGCCAACTCGCGAACGGCGACACGCTCGCGATCCTCGCGAGCTTCAAGGGCGGTGGACACGCGCTGATCAGCGCCGTTCTCGCCACGCCGTTCGACGGACGGGTTGCGGTGTACGGCTCGAAGGGCTGGGTCGAGGTGCGCGACAAGGCGCACCCCGAGTCGCCGCAGGGCTGGACCCTCACGACATCGCTGCGCGGCGAGCCCAAGCGCAGCGTCGACTATCCGCCCGCGCCGGCGGTGCTCGCGAACCTCGAGGCATTTGCGGCCGCGATCGAAGGCCGCGCGACTTACCCCGTGCCGCACGAGCAGATGATCGCCACGGTGTCGGTGCTTGAGGCGATCGTCGAGTCGGCGCGCCGCGGTTCGATCGTGCCGGTCGGCTGAGTTGACATTTGTCAACAATAATTCACGTTCTGCGAGTGTATTATGCAAATGTTTTCGTTCGGCCTTCATGACGCCATGAACTTCAAGCTCGCCCCCATTGCGGTCGCATGCGGCCTTTGCATCGCTTCCACCGCGGTCGCCCAGACCAGCAACGTCCAGCTCTATGGCCGCGCGAACCTCGGCATCGACATCTATGAGGCCAGCGGCTCGAACGTCGCGGGCGCCGACCGCGACAGTCGCGTCCGCGTGTTCGACAACTCCTCGCGCGTCGGGCTGCGCGGCACCGAGGATCTGGGCAACGGGCTCAAGGCGATCTTCCAGATCGAGACCGGCGTCAACGTCGACAACGGCTCCAACACCGGCCAGGGCGGGCAGGGCAACGGCTCGACCGGCTTCTGGGCCTCGCGCGACTCGTACGTGGGCCTCGACTCGACCTTCGGCCGGCTGACGTTCGGCCGCCAGTCGATCTATTACTCCAACGGGGTGAACGCGCAGTTCGCCGCGAACTACATCAACGCCGAGGTGCCGTGGACCGATGGGCGCGCATTCGGCCGCGTGCGCGTTCCCGCGAGCCGCCAGAGCAACGTCGTGCTCTACACGACCCCGACCTTCGCGGGCCTGAACGCGTCGCTGTACTACTCGCCCAATGCGCAAGAGGCCGTGCAAGCCGCCTCGACCTCGGACACCGACGGCCAGATCTGGGGCGCGACCGCGCGCGGCACCTGGGGCCCGTTCTACGGTCAATTCGACTACGTCTCGAACAAAGGCAACAGCCCCGCTACCGGAGTGCGCACCGATGTAAGCGCGTACAAGCTTGGCGCGAGCTGGGGCTACATGCCGGGTGCCCGCATCGGCCTGATCGGCACCTTCGCCAACGACAACAACGCCACCGGGCTCGCGCTTGGCGACGAGGTCGAGCAGTGGGGCTGGACGATCAACTGGGAGCACACCTTCGGCAACTTCCAGGTAATGGCGCAGTATGGCGAGATCGGGAACCTGAAGGACTGCGACTCGGACGCGACTCCGGGCAACGTGTCGTGCGGCGACTCCAGCGCGCGCGGATACATGGTCGGGCTGCGCTACTTCATGTCGAAGCGCACCTGGGTCTACGCCTCCTACAACCTCACCTCGAACAAGTCGAACCAGTTCGCCGACTACACCAACGCCGGATACACGAGCGTGAACGGCGCGCCCTTCCCGTACGGCGCCGACCCCGAAGTGTGGGCGCTCGGCATCCTGCACAACTTCTGACCGTCGTCGGACTCCGGGAAAGGGGCGCTGCGGCGCCCGTTTTCGTTCCTATGCACTCGCGCCGCGCAGCGGTTGCTTGCGGGCAGCCAGCAACGCCCGCAGCACCTTCGGCGCGCCGCCGAGCATGCTGTCGACGGCGTGCTCGATCATCTGTTCCGGCTCCTGGCGCGTCTTGGCCTTGTAGATGAACTTGCGCACGCCGTAGTAGAAGATGCCGGCGTGCAGCACCCACACGAGCTCGAGCTCCTCGGGCTTGATCGGCACCTCGTCCTCGCCGGGCAGGCCGAGCTCGGCGCGCAGCTCCACGCAGATCCGCCGCAGCAGCAGCCGTTCGAGCAGCTCGATGTAGCGCCGGTTGAGATCCATGCCTGCCAGGCCGGAGTACATGTAAAGCCGGATCCACTCGGGCCGGAAGATCACCGCGCTGTAGCGCCGGTAGAACTCGACCAGCCGGTCCCGCAGGCTCTGACCGCGATCCTCGAGCAGCGTCTCCCAGGTCGGGTCCCAGCGCGCGAGGAACACCTCGCGGTAGACACGCTCGATCAGCGCCTGCTTCGACGGGAAGTAGCGATAGAGCAGCGGCTGCGTGATGCCGAGACGCCGGGAGAGCTCGCGCGTCTGCCCACCGAAGCCGGCCTCGGCAAAGAAGCGGATCGCCTCCTCCACGATGAGGCGCTCGCGTGTTGCGGGCGAGAGGCGCGTGCGCCGCGGCTTGCCCGCGCCGGGTTTCGCGGTCCTTCCGCTCGTCACTGCGGCGGCGGGACCTGGGTCCGGTACCAGTCGAGGATGCGCTCGCCCGGCCACAGGACGACGCCCGGGCGCGCGCGGATGTGCTCGTAGAGCCGTTCGAGGTAGCCGATGCGGTGCGGCACGCCCGAGATGTACGGGTGCACGCTGATTGCCATGACGCGCGTGATGGTCGCGCTCTCGGCGTACAGGCGCTCGAAGTGGTCGACGCCGCGCTTCAGCATCTCCTCGGCGCTGTTGTGCTGGATGACCATGATCGGGATGTCGTTCGTCTCGACCGTGTAGGGCACGGACACGACTGGACCTTTCCGCGTCCTGATGTATACGGGCTGGTCGTCGAGCACCCAGTCCGCGACGTACTCGATGCCTTCCTCGGCGAGGAAGTCGATCGTCTCGTAAGTCTCGGTGAGGCCCGGGCTCTCCCAGCCGCGCGGCGCCTTTCCGGTGAACTCACGGATCGCGGCGATCGTGTCGCGGATCGCGGCGCGCTGGTCCTCCACCTTGTGCATCGGGCCCTGCAGGTAGCCGTGGCCCATGAACTCCCAGCCGGCGTCCTTCGCCGCCTGCGCGACGCGCGGATAAGTCTTGCACACGATGCCGTTGATCGCGAGCGTCGGCGTGATGCCGTACTTGCGCATGCACTCGTAGAGCCGCCAGAACCCGACGCGCATCCCGTACTCGTGCCACGCCCAGTTCGGGAGATCAGGCAGGAGCGGCTGGCCCATCGGCGGCGGCAGCACCATGCGCGGCATCGCGCGCTCGATGCCCCAGTCCTCGACGTTGACGATCGTCCAGACGGCCATGCGCGCGCCGTCGGGCAGCTTCAGCGGTGGGCGATCGACGATCGCGGAGTAGGGCACGCGCTCGCGCGGAAGCGGGGGGTGAGCGGTCATGGCGGATCTCCTCGCGGCGGCGCGCGCCGCTACAGGCCGAGGTACAGCTTGCGGATCGTCTCGTTGTTGCTGAGCTCCTGGCGCGACCTGCCCTCGAACTCGATGCGGCCGTGGACGATCACGTAGCCGCGGTCGGAGATGCGGATCGCCTGGTTGAAGTTCTGCTCCGCCATCAGCACCGTGAGGCGGAACATCTTCTTCAGCTCCGCGATCTTCTCGATCGTGCGCGCGACGAGGATCGGCGCGAGGCCGACCGAGGGCTCGTCGATCAGCAGGATCTTCGGCGCGGTCATGAGAGCCCGCGCGAGCGCTACCATCTGCTGTTCGCCGCCCGACATGCTGCCGGCCAGCTGCTTGCGGCGTTCGGCCAGGCGCGGGAACGCCTCGTAGCAGAACAGCAGGTTCTCGGCGATCTTGCCGCGCGCCGTCGGGCGAAACGCGCCGAGCAGCAGGTTCTCCTCGACCGTCAGCTTCGGGAAGAGCCGGCGCCCCTCGGGCACGAGCGCGATGCCGAGGTCGACGACCCGCTCCGGCTCGAGGCCGACCAGGTCGTGCTTCACGCCGTCGACCTCGGCGACGATGCGGCCGGCACTCGGCTTGACGAAGCCCATCACCGCTTTCATCAGCGTGCTCTTGCCGTTGCCGTTGGTCCCGAGCAGGGTCACCGTCTCGCCGTCGTCGACCCGGAGCGAGAGGTTCTCGAGCACCTGCACCGACCCGTAGCCGGCGCGCAAGCCCTCTACTGCGATGCTATTCGCCAAGGTACGCCTTCCGCACTTCGGGGATGGTGATCACCTCCTGCGGCCGGCCGTCGGCGATCTTCCTGCCGGCGTCCAGGCAGACGACGCGCTCCGAGAAGCGCATCACCGCGTGCATGATGTGCTCGATCATGATGATCGTAATCCCGGTCTCGTTCAGCTTGATGAGGATGTCGAGAATCTCGTCCACCTCCGACCCCGACAGGCCCGCCATCGCCTCGTCCGAGATCAGCAGACGCGGCCGCGCGGCCATCGCGCGCGCGAGCTCGAGCTTCCTGAGGTCCACCTGCGTGAGCTGGTTCGAGGGCGTCTCCGCCTTGTCCGCGAGCCCGATGCGCCGCAGGAGCTCCATTGCCTCCCCCTGCGAGTCGGCGGTGTGCAGCGACGCGCGGTGGACGACGTATTCGAGCGGCACGACGAGGTTCTCGAGCACCGACATGCTCGAGAACGGCCGCGGCACCTGGAAGCTGCGCGCAATGCCGCGCCGGGTCCGCTGAAAGGCCGGCAGGCGGGAGATCTCCTCGCCGTCGAACACGATCGAACCGCCGTCGTTCCTGAGCGACCCCGAAATGCAGTTGATGAGGGTCGTCTTGCCCGAGCCGTTGGGGCCGATCAGGCCGAAGCGCTCGCCCTGGGCGATCTCGATGTTCACGTCCGAAAGCGCCGTAAAGCCGCCGAAATGCTTCGACACGCGCTCGATCTTCAGAATCGGACTCATCTTCTTTTCGCCGAAGTGAGTCTTCTGAGAAGTCCCAATATGCCCTCGGGCGCAGCGACCACGAACAGGACCAGCAGCACGCCGACCACCAGCACGTTGACTTCGCCCGAGACGGTGACGGTGACGATCTGCTGCATCGAGCCGAGCAGGATGGCACCGATGATCGGGCCCAGCCAGTGCGACATGCCGCCGATGATCGCGCCGCCGAGGGCACCGATCGTGTAGCTCAGGTTGAACGTCGACGCCGGCTCGATGAAGCTCAGGTACATCGGCATCGGCGCACCGGCGGCGCCCATCAGCGCCCCCGACACGACGCAGGCGAAGAGCTTCAGCCGCAGCGTCGGCACACCCGAGCATTCGGCCGCTTCCTCGCTGTCGCGGATGGCGCGCAGGCCCCTGCCGATCCAGGACGTCTGGACGTAGCGCGCGATCGAGACCGCGACGACCGCCATCAGCGCCATCACGACGAAGAGCATCCGCGTGTAGGTGCCGAAGAGCTCGGGGACCGGCGGGCGGAGGAGCTGCAGGCCGGTCGCGCCGCCGACGTAGCGCCAGTTCACCATCAGCGTCTCCATGATGAAGATCACCGCGACGGTGGCGATGGCGAAGAAGATGCCGCGCAGGCGCAGCGTCAGCAGCCCGACCCCGAAGCCGAGCAGCCCGCCCATCACCGCACCGGCGACGATCTGCAGCACGAGCGGCGCTCCAAGCGCCTTGAATAGGACGGCTGCCGAGTACGCGCCCAGCCCGAAGAACGCCGGGGTGCCGAAGTTCACGTAGCCGGCGTACCCCCCGAGGATGTTCCAGGCGGTGGCCAGCACGACGAAAGTGAGAACGACGAAGCCGGCAAAGAAGACGTACTCGTTGATCCCGCTCAGTGCGAGGCCCATGGCGGCGACGAGAAGCGCGCCGGAGACGATCCAGTACTTCACCGGTCGCTCATCTTCCGAACAGCCCCTGGGGGCGTATTCCGAGCACCACCAGAAGGAGGCCGAAGGCAACCGCCGGCGCCCAGGAGGCGCCGAACAGCGTCAGCACGATCGATTCAGCGATGCCGAGGATCAGCCCGG
The DNA here is from genome assembly GCA_035456405.1 of Burkholderiales bacterium. Classification (GTDB taxonomy): domain Bacteria; phylum Pseudomonadota; class Gammaproteobacteria; order Burkholderiales; family SG8-39; genus JAGVSZ01. Next base: position 34,719 of record DATIDG010000018.1, read on the forward strand.
CGGCGAGCGTGCCGGTCATGCTGCCCAGGCCGGCGAGCACCACCACGCAGAAGGTGCGCCCGATGTAGAGCCGGTCCATCGCCGGCTCGACCGGACCGACGATGATGAGCATCGCTCCGGCGAGCGCGCTCGCCCCGGTGGCGATGCCGAACGCCCACTGCTTGATGCGCACCGGGTTCGCCCCCATCAGGCGCAGCGCGGGCTCGTCTTGGGCGACGGCCTTGATCGCGCGGCCGGTGAAGGTCTTCGACAGGTAGACGCTCAGCGCGAAGGTGAGGAGCAGCGCCACGCCGAACGCGACGAGCATCCGGTAGGGCACCCGGTAGTCGCCGGGCAGCTCGAGGCTCGAGCCGATGTACCCGGCCTGCACCAGGCGCTGGTCGACGCCGAAGACGAGGATCAGCCCGACCTCGATGATGAAGGCGAAGCCGAAGAAGAACGCGAGGCCGCGCACCCCGGCGTCCGCGCCCCGCTTCTCGAAAGCTTCGTAATAGAAGCGGTAGA
>DATIDG010000019.1:0-4189 GCA_035456405.1 Burkholderiales bacterium
AGCGACGTGGTAGTCCGCAGCGGCCGCTCGACGGGCTCGATCCTGGTGGAGAGCATGACGATCGCGGGTGAATAGTTCGCTCGCCCGAACCTGCGGGCGGGAGTAACGTCTAACCCGGATGGTCCATGTTTTCAGCCACCACGAGCATCCGGATCCGCACGAGCATCCTGTGATCGCGTGGATCGCGATCATCGCTATCGTCGCCGCGATGCTGCTGATCGCATGGGCGCGCCTGGAGATCCACGGCACCGATGACCTGGAGGCCGCGCTGACCGAGCCGCCCGCGCAGGGCGACCTGCCGGTTGCGCCGAAGCCCGACCTCAAGCCCGACGACGAACGCGAGCTCGACGCTGCCGTCACGTCGAGCCGTTTCGCGACCGGGTTCTCTCCCTAGGGCATAATTTCGCGGATGCGAATCCTGTTAGCCGTCGCCGCGGCCGTCTTTGCCGCGGCCCCGGCAGCCGCCCTCGATTCCAGCTCCCCGTACCGGTTCCTGGCCCAGGCGCAGCCGCGCAAGCCCGCGCAGCAGCCCGACGTCATCTATGTGCCCACACCGCACGAGGTGGTCGACGACATGCTGCGGCTCGCCAACGTGGGCAAGAGCGACATCCTCTACGACCTCGGCTCGGGCGACGGCCGCATCGCGATCGCCGCGGCGAAGAAGTTCGGCATCCGGGCGGTGGGCATCGACATCGATCCTGAGCGCATCCGCGAGGCGAACGAGAACGCGCGCCGCGCCGGGGTTACCCACCTCGTCGAGTTCCGGCAGGAGGACTTGTTCAAGGCCGACTTCCGCGAGGCGACCGTGATTACGCTCTACCTCCTGCCAGACCTCAACGTGAAGCTCCGGCCGCGGCTCCTGGACGAGCTCAAGCCCGGCACGCGCATCGTCTCGCACCAGTTCGACATGGGAACCTGGAAGCCCGAAAAGCGCCTCGAGTCGAACGGGCGCGTGGTCTATTTCTGGACGATTCCTGCGAAGAAATAATGAAGCTCGAGGTTGCATCCGACGTTATCTGCCCGTGGTGCTACATCGGCAAGCGGCGGCTGGAAAGAGCGTTGAGTTTGCTGAAGAATGAATTAAGCCCCCAGATCCGCTGGCTTCCGTTTCAACTCAACCCCGGCATGCCCAAGGAGGGCGTGCCGCGCGCCGAATACCGCAGGGCCAAGTTCGGCTCGCTCGAGCGCTCGCGCCAGCTCGATGCGCGCGTGAGCGCCGAGGGCAAGAGCGAGGGCATCGACTTCGCCTTCGACAGGATTCAACGTACCCCCAATACGACGGAAGCCCACCGATTGATTGCTCTCGCTGAAAACCAGAACGCGGTCGTGGATGCGCTCTTTCGTGCCTACTTCGAGGACGCGACGGACATCGGCGACCCGGCGGTGCTTGCCGACATCGCAGCGCAATGCGGGGTGAAGGGCTGGCCCGAGCGGGCGCCCGATGTGTCGGCGCTCGAGGATGAAGTGCGCGCAATGGGCATCTCGGCGGTGCCGACGTTCATTTTCGACCGCAAGTCCGGGATCTCGGGCGCTTATCCGGCCCAGACGCTGGCGCAGGCGATCCGCGACGCTGCCGGGGAGCCGGTCAGGTAAAGTCGAGGCGCGTCTCCAGGATCATGCCGTAGATCGGCAGCGGCGGGCGCTTGCCGCCGAGCTCGAGCGGCGACAGCTCCTTGGCGCCGAGGGTCCTCACCGCTGCGCGAAGCGCCTTCATCACGTCGAGGGAGATCACGATCTCGCCCGCGCGTGCGCGGTGCACCAGGCGCTCGGCGATGCTCACGCTGTCGCCGAAGCCCACGAACTGCTGCTGGCCTTCGGGGCCGGCATAGCCGAAGAGCGTTTCGCCCGTGTGCACGCCCGACGAGGCGGCGGCGGGCAAGCCGTACTCCTTCTGCCAGCGCTCACCGACCGGCGCAAATTCGGTCTGGATCACCTGCGCCGTCTGGATCGCGGCGCGGTTGAACTGCGCCGGCTCCCCGTCCACGAACGCCGACACCAGACCGTCGTTGTGCACGGACAGGACCTTGCCGGAGTTATTCTCGATCGCGCGCGCCGCGAGCGAGAAGAACTCGTTCACGAGCTCGAGCACCGTCTCGGGCTGCAGCACCTCGGAAAGACGTGTGAAGTTGCGCAACTCGGCGAAAAGGATGGCGGCAGGTCGGCGTTCAGGCTCTTGCGCCATGGTCTGCGAGAATAAGTGTAATCCGCTTGTTCCGCTTGCCTTCGGAGCGGATGCGCGCGACCACGAGGCGGCCGATCTCGGCAGTGTTGCGCACGTGCGTGCCGCCGCAGGCCTGCAGATCGACGCCCGGGATCTCGAGCAGGCGCACGCGCCCTTCGCCGCGCGGGGGCGCGACCGACATCGTCTTCACCAGCTCGGGCCGCGCGTCCAGTTCGGCATCGGTAATCCAATACGACGAAGTCGCGTGGCGGGCTTGGGTCAACTCATTCAGCTGCGCCTCGATGTGCTCCTTCACCAGCTTGTCCATCTCGATGTCGAAATCGAGATGCGCCTTGTCGTCGCCGATCCGCCCGCCGGTCACCGGCGCCTTCACTACCGCGCCGAGGAGGTGCAGCGCGGTGTGCAAGCGCATCAGCCGATAGCGCCTCTCCCAGTCGATCTCGATCGGCAGCTTCATGCCGGGCTCAGGCCTCGCGCCGGGCTCGAGAAGGTGAAGGATGGAATCTCCTCCTTTCCGGGTGTCGAGTACGCGCCACTCGCCGATGCGTCCGGTGTCGCCGGCCTGGCCGCCGCCGAGCGGATAGAACACCGTGCGGTCGAGCTCGACGGCGTTCTCGTGCAGCGAAACGACGCTCGCCTCGCATGCGGCGAGGTACGGATCATCGCGGAAAAGGAGCTCAGCCACGGAGCTCAGCCGAGAAACGCGACCAGGGCGACGATGAAAACGACCAGCGCGCCCGCGGCAAAGAACATGAGGGTCGTGTTCGAGACCGACGGCATCGCCGGGTCGGCGGCCACCTCGGTGCCGTGGTGCTCGGGCTCGCCCCGCGCGAGCCCGGCTTCTTCGGCGGGCGTGCTCATCTTCTCGTTGAAGTTGCGGAAGAACTCATCGGCCACTTTCTTGGCCGCCGCGTCGACCAGACGCGAGCCGATCTGCGCCAGCTTTCCGCCGACATTGGCCTTGACTTCATAGGCGAGCCGCGTTTGGTCGTTTCCTTCCGGGGAGAGCTTGACCTGCGCCGCCCCCTTGGCAAAGCCGGCAGCGCCGCCCTGGCCCTCGAAGGCGAGCGAGTACGAGTTCGGCGCGTTCACGTCGAAGATCGACAGGCGGCCGCGGAACTTCGCGCTCACCGGCCCGACCCGGGCGGTCATCTGCACCTGGTACTCGTTGTCATTCACCCGGGCGATCGACTCGCAGCCCGGGACGCAGGCCTTGAGCACCTCGGGGTCGTTCAACGCCTTCCACGTGTCCTGCTGCGATGCCGCGATCCGCTGCTCGCCGGTCATTTCCACAGGGGTCGCTCCTTTATGGGGGTGCTCAGTGTTCTCGCCAGATCGACCAGGCTCTTGAGATTATGCACCGGCAGGAAAAGATCCACGTGCGGCAGCATGGCGCGCACGCCGGCCGGCCGGGCCTCGAACTTCTCGTAGCGCAGGAGCGGGTTCAGCCACACGAGCTGCCGGCAGGACTTGGCGAGGCGCTCCATCTCCTCCGCGAGGCCCTCGCCCGCCTCGCGGTCCAGGCCGTCGGAGACGAGCAGCACGCAGGCGTTCTGCGCGAGCACCCGTCGGCCCCACTTGAAGTTGAACTCGCGCAGGCTCGCGCCGATGCGCGTGCCGCCCGACCAGTCCTTGATCGCTTCGGCCACCCTGCTCATCGCGACATCGACGTCGCGGTGGCGCAGCTGGCGCGTGATGTTGGTGAGGCGCGTGCCGAACACGAACACCGAGACCCGATCGCGGTCGTTGGTGATGGCGTGCAGGAAATGCAGGAACATGCGCGAGTACGGATTCATCGAGCCCGAGATGTCGCACAGCACGACGAGCGGCGGGTGCAGCGTTCTCGGCGCCGCGCGCACCAGCGCAATCACCTCGCCGCCTTCGCGCAGGCTCTCCCGCAAAGTCGCACGAAGATCGATAGCTTTTCCCTTCGGAGAGATTCTTCTTCTTCGGGTTCTGATCAGAGGCAAAGGCAGCCGCAACTGCGCCAGCATCTTCTTCGCCTCG
>DATIDG010000020.1:0-69914 GCA_035456405.1 Burkholderiales bacterium
CCCACTGCGAGTCGTGCTCGCCCTCGTGCTCGAACACCAGCCGCACCGCGCGTTCCCGGACTTCCGGGGAATACCTCTTCGATGTGCTCATGACCCCATCCTCTCAAGAAATGGAGTCTCCGGGAATCCCGGGGCGGTTCAGTGAAGCCCGATTGCCTGAGTTTCGTTTGCATTGCTCTTCGCCATGACGCCCGAAAGCTCTATGGGCCGCACAGCCAAAGAGGGGAGCAACTTCGATACCAGGTATGCCAGGTCTTTCCCCTTGAATGTGAAGGATCCCTGCGGCTCCGGACACTCGCGTGTGATTAAAGTCACGTCGTGCGCGCGGGGCCGAAGATGTTGGCTCATCGCGCACTATGCCGAGCGCGGGACGCGAGATCGTTCCCGGAGTAGATCGTCACGATCCCCGAGCGCGACGCGCTGTGAGGCCCGTCACGAGCCCGGCCTGTAGGGTTGTACCGCCACGCTCGACGCTCGGGATCGCCTAGCACGCGCTGCTACGCCCAGCACCGTGACGCTGCACGAAGCCCCTTCTTTCCCTCATGAAGAAGAGGCGCGCCACCTTTTCGCCGTGAGATGAGCCCGCCGCAGCGCACACTCGCTTGGCTGCGCGCGCAGGACTACCTTGCTGCGGTCGTTGAATGCTGGAACCCGCACACGGGGATTCGGCAACACCTGTTCGGCGTGCTCGATCGGGTCGCGGTCTGCGAGGGCGAGACCGTCGGCGTGCAGGCGACGAGCCGTGCGAAAGTCGCCGCCCGTGTGGCGAAGCTCGCCGAGCACGAGTCGATGCCACGCTTGCGGGCAGCCGGCTTGCGACAGCTCGTGGTGGGCTGGCGCAAGAACTCGGCGGGACGCTGGACCGAGCGCGTCGTCGACGTGAGCTGACCGGATCGCGCCAGAGCCCTCAGAAGTCGGATGGTCCGGTACATCTGCGACGAGCGCGTCGGGACGCTGCTAGATAGGTGCGCGCGCTACACTGCGCGCGAAAAGGGGAAAGCATGCCCGGCACTGACCCGCTCGGACAGTGGCAATTCGCAGAAAGGTGGTCGAGTCTCTCATATATCGGAGCCGTGGTGGCGCTTGCGTTCGTGATGCGGGTGGCCTCTGCGTTCCTCAAGGCGACTCAGCTCTCATCTACCTTCCGCGTTTGGTCCAAGCGATTCCGGTACGCGTTCCGGGAGACGTTCTGCTCATCATCGGATCCCCGTGTCAGCGACTACTTCCACGGCTTCTTCGTCGGGCTTCTGCAACTCCTAGTCTTTCCGGTACTGATCGCGACGGGCACGCAGGCTTACATCGGCGCGTGGCTAGGTTTCAAGGGCGTCGCGCAGTGGAAGCGCTGGGCAGAAGATCGGACCAGCTTCAACCGATTTCTAATTCTCAACGCGCTCGTGCTCCTCTTCTCGTACTGGCTCAGCGCGCGCTCTATTGTCGTAGGGGTCCGCTTTCCCATCCCCGCCTAGCTGCGCCTTCGGTGGCCGCTACGCCGCTCTCGGCGCACGCCCCGCCCCCTCAGGGTTTCCAAGCGTTCGCAACCCCCCAGACGGCAGTCATCATCCCGATGACGAAACACAGCACCGCGCGAGCCTGTGCGCCGGCCCAGACCCACCAGAACGGGTTTCTGACGGGATCCTTAGGGTTCTTGCTGAAGACGTTCACGTAACGCATGAAGGGGATGGTCGCAGCGACCGCTGTCCCAACGACAAAGCCACGTGATTCCCGTCGCGATGGCACTTCGCAGGGGCTCGACCGGAGCATCTTTCCAGATCGCTTGAAGGAAGGCAGCGAGCGCGACCGCACCGCCAGCTACCAACACGCTCCGAATCGGCGTGATCTGGGACGACCTCGCACCGCGCAACCCCCTTGTTTTCATTCGTGTGAGGTCATGCCGACTCATCCCCGCTCGTGTCTGCGAGATGCTTAAAATCCCTCGGTGCAAGCCGTCCCGGTTCGAGTCCGGGCCCAGGCAATACGCAAAAACATATCGATCAGTTGGCGCGCTGGTGGGCGGGCGAGCAGCAGAATAGCCGCGACGGCGCTCTCGACCAGTGCGACCAGCACTTGGTCGCGCAAGGCTTCAACGAGCCGGAGCGCGCGATCGCCCTTGAGAAGTTGAAAGCGCATCTCGACGAGATCAACGCGCGCAACCTCGGAAAGCTCGTCGAGGACTTCAACGACAGGCGCACCGTCGAGACGTTGCAGTAGAACGCTTGCCCGTACCGGCCTCTTTCGGCGCGTCGCGTCTCCTTGGGGTCATCCTCTCCTCCCCGAGAGCCGACAGCGGCCGTGGGGAAGCGCCCCCCGCCCGCGTGGTCGGCACCTGCAGCGGCGGTCGGGCGGCGGGCGCTTTCCTCGTCCGAAGGACCCGCGCAGCCGGGAACTATGGCGTCCTCCGCCCGGATGGGTTTAGGGCCGTGCTCTCGTCCACGCTTTTCACCAAAGTTGACAGTTCGTCGTAGGGACTCGCACTACTCTTGTGTTGCGGGAACGACCAAAGTGCGGGACTTCACAAGCACTCAAAGATGAGGAGGCGCCAGGTGTTGGAACGACTTTCTCTCAGGGCCCCGGCGGTCCTGTTCGTCGGTCAAGTTCTCTGAATCCCGGCAAAACCGTGCGTCGAGTGATTACAGACCTCGCGCGCCTCCTCCTCGAGGACCGACTGGGGAAGTTGCTCTCGCTTGACGAGGCGTCGATCGACTCGCTCGTTTGTACTGCGCCAGATTTCCCGGCATCGATTTTCTGTAGCACGCTTGACAGCAGCGCTCGCTGTCGTATCCGTCGGTCGTGAAAGTCTCGCGCCGCTACCCATCGCGACTACTCGGCGACACTGACATGATCGAGATCACACTAGGAGGGGTAAGTATGAAAACGCGGTATTGGGTGACGGCCGTCGCAATGGCGATCGGTGTGTCCAGCGCGGCGCTGGCCGTGACTATCGACAACTTGAGCGGGCAGTCGTGCGGTAGCCAGACCGGTACTTGGCACTTCGTCAACAACCAGACCGGAGGCGCTGCTGCAGGCACCCTTACGGCAACCTGGTCGTCGGGAGACAGTTGCACAAAGGTCGCCGACACGGTGCTCAAGAGTACCCAGCACTTCTACTGCACGGCGTCTGGCGAGCTTACAGGTGCTTCTACAAATCTGCCCGGCAGGCTCGTCTTGTCCGACTTCAGCTGCGAGACCAAAGAGCCGCCCCCGTGCGACCCCAAGAGGGAGATTTGTAAGTAACTCGAGTCTTGCTCGACGGCGTGCGCGACGAACGAGAGGGGCCGAAAGGCCTCTCTCGTAATCGAGCGCCCGAAATCCGCCATCGAGAGGCGTTGCAACCCAGCGCGCGAGAAATGGAAAAGATGTTGAGCGCGTAGTACCAAGGATCCGGAGAGGTGCACCGATGAACAAGACCCAGTGTTATGTTCGCAAGATCGCACTTGCCGCAGTGATTGCCGGTGCCGTTTCGTTCACCACCGGCACGCCCGCGCAGACGGTGATTGCTCAACCGCCGAACCTGAAGCCCCTGCCGGCCTCCAATTTTTCGCTGGTCGCAGACACGACCGGCGGCTCCACGCTTCGCTTCAGCACGACAAGCTGGAATAGCGGCACCGGGCCGTTGCAACTCGAGGCGGGTCCCGTCGATACGGGGTCAGGCAAGCAGCAGGTGTTACAGCGCGTCTTCAATAACGACGGTACATCGGCGCTTTTCTTTGCGGGTTGGTTCGAATGGCATCCCACCCATAATCATTTCCACTTTGACGATTACGCGCTGTACACGCTGCAGCCCGTGAACGCCCCGGGCGGATATCAGTTGACCGGCAGCAAGACGACCTTCTGCGTGATGGATACGACCAAGATCAACACGAGTCTACCGGGGGCCCCGCAACAGGCCGTCTATAGCACGTGCGGCAACCAGATCCAGGGCATGTCGGTAGGCTGGGGCGACACCTACGGGAGTCACCTCCCCGGTCAGGAACTCGACTTTACGGGCAACGCCGACGGCCTCTACCAACTGAAGATCGGAATCGATCCGAACAAGAACCTTGTGGAGAACAACAAGAACGACAACGAGTCGTGCGTCCTGCTTAGTATCAAGAAGCCGAGCACCGTCACGGTGCTGGATAGTAGCGGCAGTTGCTCGGTCGTGCAGTCGATTACGCCGAACTCGGCGCAAATGGGCACGAGCGTTCAGGTCACCATCACCGGCTTTGGATTTACCGAGGGCATGGCGGTCAGCTTCGAGGGCGGCAACGGTCCCCGTCCAGTCGCGAATAATGTGGACTTGACGGAGGACACCGATACGGTGGATACGATCACGGCGACGGTCACGGTGCCATTCAAGAGACGCCCTGGCAAGGATCCGGTGTGGGATCTCCGTGTCGGTACCGGCGGGGTCCTGCGCAATGCTTTTGCGGTGACTCCGTAATTCGACTATCGATCGCAGGTATCCCGCCCGCTTCATCAGGTGGTCCTCACCCGCGCACTCGAGCGCGGGTCGTGCGGGGTGCGATGGCGCGGAAGGGGCGCCGGAGCGGAAACGCTGAGCCTCCTCCCCTTCGCGCTGCTCAAGCAGGTGGAGAGCGCAACGACCGACGCCGCGGTGCGCGGTCTGCTCGCCGAGCGGCCTTGCGCGATGCTTGCCGGCGGATGCGTTTCTTGCGATGTTGTGCTTTGCTTATGGACCTCAAGTGGTGTCTCCTCGGAAGTCCTGTCTGACGTGTTTCAGAACCCTCTGCTGCCTCGTTGCCGCACATGGAGATCTCTGTGTCCGACGCAGCTCACTGGGCCCTGATCTTTCGCTGGTGCGTCGTGTGCTCGCGGTAGGTCGTTAACCGCGACGCCGCCCAACGCCCCGCCAACAGTGGCTAGGGAAGCGATCCAGGGGTAGCTGTTTGGTATCGCCTCGGCACACTCCTGGCACAGTCGGGGCAACACATGGAGGCAGTCCACCGTAACACGCAACACGTAACCCGTTGACGCGAAAGCTGCTGCGTGTTGGCAAGCATTGCCGATTGTTGACCGAGGCCGACTTAGAAATCCCTCGGCGCAAGCCGTCCCGGTTCGAGTCCGGGCCCGGGCACCAGGTCATTTTCCACGCCCAACGAGTTTCCACCACGTTCCTGCGTTGCGTCTCAAATTCACGCCGCAAACACTTATTTCCGTTGCAGAAATTGCATGCGGGCCCGTACGATCCCGCTTTGCCGGCGCGGGCCAGCCGCTTGTCGCCGAATACAAGGAGAGGCCGCATGGCGACCAAGACATCGGCGGGGGACAAGCGAACCCCGCCCGGCGACCAGCCGGCACACGCAAAGGTGTGCTGGAACACGCAAAGCCTCAATAGCTCGTACGCGAACTTCTGCAAAGGCACCAGCACCCGCGAGGAGGTCGTCCTCAACTTCGGCGTGAGCAACAACTGGGAGCGGACGCCCAAGGACACGGAGACCGAGCTCGCGCACCGCATCGTGCTCTCGCCCTTCGCGGCGAAGCGCCTCTCCGGGATCTTCGACAAGCCGATCGGCGAACACGACAGCCGATACGGCGAGCTCAAGTGACCCGGGACTGCACGCACAGCTCTTGACCGCGGCGCCCCGATGAGCGCGCGCATGTCGACCGCAGGCTCCGGTCCCGGCGTTGCCGACCCCGCCCGGGGTGGCGCGCACACGGCAGGGCAGGATGCCGCCCTGTGGGCGGTGCTGGCGAGTGCCGCCGATGCGCGCGAGTACTGCCAGAGCTGGCTCGCGATCCAGTGCCGCTTGATTCCCGGCGTGCTCGGCGGCGTGGTCCTGCTGCGCCTGCCGGGCGCCGAAAGCTACTCCGCGATCGCGGTGTGGCCCGACGTCCGGCGCGACATGAGCTACCTCACGCCCACCGCGCAGCAGGCGCTCATGGAGCGGCGCGGCGTTGTCGTGCCGCGCAAGGTTGCGTCCGACGCCGCGGCGGCGAGCATCTTCATCGGTTATCCGGTCGGGGCAATGGGCGTCCTGCACGGCGTCGTGGTCCTCGACGTTGCACCGCGTCCCGAGGCCGAGCTGCAGGCCGGATTGCGGCAGCTTCACTGGGGTGCGGCGGGGCTCGAGCTCATGTTGTGCCAGCAGGAGGTCGTTCGCGTCGGCGAGACGCGCGACCGGCTGCAGACGGTGCTCGAGGTCGTCGCCTCGGCCGCCGCCCACGAGCGGTATGCCGGCGCCGCAACCGCCTTCGTGACCGACCTTGCGACGCGGCTCAAGTGCGATCGCGTGAGCATCGGCTTCGTGCACGGCGGCCAGATCAAGATCGAAGCCGTCTCGCACAGCGCGCAATTCAGGGAGCGCACGAACCTATTGCGCGCGGTGGCTGCGGCAATGGACGAGGCGGTCGATCAGAACGCAACCATCCTGGTGCCTCCCCCGGCCGGCAGCGCACCGGTGGTGCGGCGCGCGAACGCGGAGCTCGTCACCGAGCATGGCACGGGCGCGGTTTGCACGGTGCCAATGCTGGTGTCGGGCAAACCGGCGGGCGCGCTGACGCTCGAGGGTCCAGCGGAGCACGGGTTCGACGCGGCGACGGTCGAGCTCTGCGAGGCCGTCGCCGGGCTCGCGGGTCCGATGCTCGACGTGCACCGCCGCGAGGACCGCTGGTTCGGCGCGCGCCTCGCCGCCTGGTGGCGCGAGAAGCTCGCGCACCTCTTCGGGCCGCGGCATGGCGGGCTCAAGCTCGCGGCGCTCGCTCTCGTCGCGCTGGTCGCCTTCCTCTCGATCGCGAAAGGGGACTTCCGGGTCTCGGCCCCCACGGTCCTCGAGCCGCAGCTCCAGCAGGCCGCGACCGCGCCGTTCAACGGCTATATCCGCGAGGCGCCGGTCCGCGCGGGCGATCTGGTGAAACGGGGCGCGCTCCTCGCGCGACTGGACGACCGCGAGCTCAAGCTCGAGCGGCTGAAGTACTTGTCGCAGGAAGAGGAGTTCGCGAAGCAGATGCGCTCGGCATTCGCCGACCGCAACCACGCCCAGGTGCAGATCCTGGGCGCGCAGCTCGAACAGGCGAAGGCGCAGGTCGCGCGCGTCGAGGAGCAGCTGCAGCGCACCGCGCTCGCCGCGCCCTTCGATGGCGTGGTCGTGTCCGGCGACCTGAGCCAGCAGCTCGGCGCGCCGGTGGAGCGGGGCACCGTGCTCTTCGAGATCGCGCCGCTCAGCGAGTTCCGGCTCGTCCTGAAGGCCGACGAGCGCGACATCGCCCATCTCCAGCCCGGGCAGCGCGGCACGCTGCTCCTCGCCGCATTCGCCGACACCACGCTCGGATTCGAGGTCATGCAGGTCACGCCGGTCTCGACGCCGCGCGACGGCCGTAACTACTTCCGCGTCGAAGCGAAGCTCGACCGCACCGACCCGCGCATGCGTCCGAACATGGAGGGCGTCGGCAAGGTCAACATCGACCGCCGCCGCTACATCTGGATCTGGACCCACCAGGCGGTCGACGCGCTGCGGCTGCTCGCGTGGTCGTGGCTGCCTTGACCCGCCGGGCCGCCTGAGCCGATGGCGCAGCCGCTGTTCAGCGCGTCCTGGTACCGGGTCGCGGGCCTTACCCCGAAACTGCGCGCCCATGCGCAGATCCACCGGCACCAGTATCGCGGCGAGACGTGGTACGTGCTGCAGGACCTGTCGTCGGGGCGCTTCCACCGCTTTTCCCCGGCGGCGTACTTCATCATCGGGCTGATGGACGGGAAGACGCCGGTCCAGAAGATCTGGGACCGCGCGCTCGCCCAGCTTGGCGACGACGCGGTGACGCAGGACGAAGTCATCCAGCTCCTCGGCCAACTGCACGCTGCCGACGTCATGCAGTGCGACGTGCCGCCGGACACTGCGGAGCTCTTCCGCCGGCGCGAGAAGCAGGAGCAGCAGAAGACGGTGAAACGCGCGCTCAGCGTTTTCGCCTGGCAGATCCCGCTGTACGACCCCGACCGGCTGCTCGATCGCCTGCTTCCGCTCGTCCGGCCGTTCGCCGGCTGGTTCGGCTTCCTGCTCTGGTGCGCCATCGTCGGCGCCGGCCTCGCCACGGCGAGCGCGCACTGGCGCGAGCTGAGCGAGAACATGCTCGACCGCATCCTCGTGCCCGAGAACCTGCTCGTGATGTGGCTCGTGTTCCCGGTGCTGAAGCTCGCGCACGAACTCGGCCATGCGTTCGCGGTCAAGACGCGCGGCGGGGAGGTGCACGAGATGGGCGTGATGATCATGGTCCTCACGCCGGTTCCGTACGTGGACGCCTCTTCAGCCTGGGCGCTGCGCGGCAAATGGCAACGGATCATGATCGGCGCCGCGGGGATGATGGTGGAGCTCTTCCTCGCGTCGATCGCGCTGTTCCTGTGGCTCTCGGTCGAACCGGGCGTGTTCCGCGGCGTGCTGTACAACGTGATCCTCATCGCGGGAATCTCGACGGTGCTCTTCAATGCGAATCCGCTGCTGCGGTTCGACGGGTACTACATACTGATGGACTGGCTCGAGGTTCCCAACCTGCGGAGCCGCAGCACACAGTACTGGGCGTATCTCGCCGAGCGCTACCTCTTCGGGCGGCGCGAGGCGGAGTCGCCGCTCGCGACACGCGGCGAGCGCGCGTGGTTCGTCGGCTGGTCGGTCGCATCGTTCTTCTACCGGATCTTCATCGTCATTGCGATCCTCGTGTTCCTGGGCGAGCAGTCGCTGCTGCTCGGCGTGGTCTTCGCCGCGTTCACGGCGGCGACGTGGTTCGTCGTTCCGGGCACCAAGATCGTCAACTACCTTCTCAACAGCCCCCGGATCCGGCGCGTGCGGCGCCGGGCGCTGACGGCGAGCGCGGTCGTCGCGCTCGGGTTGCTCGCGGCGGTGCTCGTGGTGCCGATCCCGATGCGGACAACGGCGCAGGGCGTCGTTTGGCTGCCGGACGAGGGCTTCGTGCGGGCCGGGGCGGACGGCTTCGTCGAGCGCGTGGTGGTCAAGCAGGGCAGATGGGTGAAGTCGGGCGAGGTACTGGTCGAGATGTCCGACGTTCTGCTAGCCACCGAGCTGAAGGTGCTGGAAGCCCGGGTTCGGGAGCTGGACGCGAAGTACCGGGAACAGCTCGTGAGCGACCGGGTGCGCGCCGAGATCATCGGCGAGGAACAACGCTTCGCCGCCCAGAACCTCGAGCGTGCGCGCGAGCGTGCGGGCGAGCTGGTGATCAAGGCGAAGTTGGAAGGCGAGTTCGTGTACCCGCGCGCGCCCGACGCGCCGGGGCGGTTCCTGAAGAAGGGCGAGCTGCTCGCGCACGTGGTGAACACGGACGCGATCATCGTGCGCGCCGTCGTGTCCCAGCAGGACATCGATCTCGTCCGGAACGCGACGCGCGGGGTCGACGTACGACTCGCCGAGCACATCCCCGGATCGATCCGCGCGTCGGTGAAGCGCGTGGTGCCCTCAGCGACGGACCAGCTGCCGACCGCGGCCCTGGGGACGCAGGGCGGGGGCGTGATGGCCGTCGATCCGACCGACCGCGAGGGCCGGAAGGCGGTCCAGCGGTTCTTCCAGGTGGACGTGGGGCTGTCGCCGGACAGTCGCAGCGCATTGCGCGTCGGCGGTCGCGCCTATGTGCGGTTCGACCACGGCTGGGAGCCGCTCGGGCTGCAGTGGTTCAGGCGCGCGCGCCAGCTCTTCCTCGCGCGATTCAATGTCTGAGCTCGCGCTTCCGCCGCTCGCGCCGACCGCCGCCTATCCCGAGCAGGCGGTCGATCGCCCGGGCCTGCTCGACCGGATCGCCGACGGCTTGGCGGCGCCGCTCGCGCGCCGAATCGCCGCGCGGCGGGTCGCCAGGACCGACATCGCAGCGGCTGTCCGAAACTTTGCCGGCGAAGCCGAGAAGCTCGCCGACCGCGACATCGTTCCGGCCGCCAGGGCGCTCGGAGTCGCATTGCGACGCGAAGGTTTCCGCGAGCCGCTGGTGGCGCAGAGCTTCGCGCTGGTGCGCGAGGTCGCGAGCCGCACCGTCGGGATGCGCCACTTCGACTCGCAGCTGCGCGGCGGCTGGATCATGCTGAACGGAATGATCGCCGAGATGGACACCGGCGAGGGCAAGACGCTCGCCGCGACGCTGCCGGCGTGCACCGCGGCGCTCGCCGGCCTGCCGGTGCACATCATCAGCGTGAACGACTACCTCACCGCACGGGACGCCGAGACGATGGGCCCGGTGTACAAGGCGCTCGGCCTGACGGTAGGCGCGGTGGTGAACGGCATGGAGCCGGCCGCGCGTCGCGCCGCATACGGCGCCGACGTCACGTACTGCACGAACAAGGAGCTCACCTTCGATTACCTGCGCGACCGGATTGCGCTGGGATCTCAGGTGAACCGCATCCAGCTCTCGATCGCGCGCGTCGCGGGCGGCCGCGGGCGCTCCGGGCAGCCCGTGCTGCGCGGGCTTTTCTTCGCGATCGTCGACGAGGCGGACAGCGTCCTGGTGGACGAGGCGCGCACGCCGCTCATCATCTCCGCACGCTCGGACCAGGGGCCGGAGCGGGAAATGTACGAGACCGCGCTCACGCTGGCCGGGCGGATGGTGGCAGGACAGCATTACGTGATCGAGGGCGGCGAACGCCACGTCCGGGTCACCCCGCAAGGCCGCGAAACACTCGCCGCGGTGGCCGGCACCCTTCCGGTCGCCTTCCGCGGTGCGCGCCGACGGGAGGAGCTCGTGTCGCAGGCGCTGGTTGCGACGCACGTCTTCAAGCGCGACACGCAGTACATCGTTCGCGACGAGAAGGTGCAGATCATCGACGAGTCCACCGGCCGGATCCTTCCCGACCGCTCGTGGGAGCAGGGGCTGCACCAGATGGTCGAGGCGAAGGAGGGCGTACCGCTCACGACCCAGCAGATGTCGGTGGCGCGGATGACCTACCAGCGCTTCTTCCGCCGCTACCTGCGGCTGGCGGGAATGACGGGAACCGCGCAGGAGATCGCCTCGGAGCTGTGGTCGGTCTACCGGCTTCCGGTCGCACGGGTCGAACCCAATCGGCCAGTGCTGCGCAAAAGTCTCGGCACGCGCGTCTACCCGACCGCAGCCGAGAAGTGGCAGGCCGTCGTCGCCCGCGCAAGGGAGGTCACCGCGACCGGTCGACCGGTCCTCATCGGCACCCGGTCCGTGGGCGCCTCGGAGGAGCTCAGCAAGCTGTTGACCGAGAGGAGCCTCGAGCACCAGCTCCTCAACGCGCGTCAGGACAAGCAGGAGGCCGAGATTGTCGCGCAGGCGGGCCAGCGCGGGCGAATCACGGTCGCGACCAACATGGCGGGGAGGGGAACCGACATCCGGCTTGGCAAGGGCATCGACAAGCTCAGCGGGCTGCACGTCTTCGCGACCGAGCTGCACGAGTCGCGACGCATCGACCGCCAGCTCTACGGCCGTTGCGGGCGTCAAGGTGATCCGGGGTCCTACGAAGTGCTCGTGTCGCTCGAGGACGAGCTCTGCCGCTTGTATCTGGGCGGCCTCCCCGGAACGCTGGCGCAGCGGGCGCTGATTTCCGGCCCCGGATCCAGACTCGCGCGCCGGCTCGTGCGCTATGCGCAGTGGCGCGCCGAGCGCGGCAATGCCGCCATCCGGCGTGAGTTGCTCACGATAGACGAACAGCTGGGGGATCTGCTCGCATTCGCGGGGAAGGGAGAATGACCGACCTCCCCGGGGAGCAGCGGGCGAGCGTGCCGCTTCGGGCCAGCCGATTCCTCAGCTGCCCGGCCTGGCGGGAATCGTCGGAGCCGGAGAGACGTCGGGGCCCAGCTTCTGGAATTTCACCTTGCACCTCGCGCCGGCGGGGACTAGCTGCTTCTCGTTCGCGAGCTCGAGGCGGACGCCGAAGGTGCCGCTGGCGGCGTTGATGACGCGGTCGACCACCGCGACCCGTGCAGTGAACTTCTGCTTCGGTGTTTCGGGAAGGACTTCGGCGCGGTCACCGCGCTGCACGTGCCCATAGAGGCTCGCCGGCAGGATCACCTCGACGTTGAGCGGGTCGATCTCGGCGATCCTCAGGATCGGGTCCTTCACGCTCGCCGTCGCGATCTCGCCGGGCTTCAGATATCGATCGACGACGACACCGTTCACCGGACTCTTGAGCGTGCGCATATTTAGCACTTCGCTCGCGCGAGCGACCTCCAGCTCGGCCATCTTCTGGTTCTCGCGCGCGACCCTGAGCTCCGACTCCGCGAGCGAGCGCTCCGTGCGCGCCTCCTCGAGTGCATTGTTGGATATGAATTTTTGCCTGGCGAGCTCTTCGGCGCGCTGCTCCTTCTTGACCGCGAGGTCCAGCTTCGCTTCCGCTGACTTGAGCGGCCCGGACGAGTCCGCCTTCTGCCTCGCGACGGCAAGCGCGGCGCGCTCCGGACCGGACTCGAGTGTCACCACGACCTGGCCGCGCTTGACCGGCTCGCCGCGCTCGACGGCGACGTTCGAGATGAGTCCCTCGACCGGGCTCCGGATGTCGACCATCTGGCGAGCCTCGATGATGCAGTCGAAATCGTTTGCCGCGACGGGTGCCGCGGCAAGCAGGAGCGCGATTAGCAGCGCACGGACGGTGGGTCGCGGCATCGGCGGTACGAAGGTCATTTGTGGAGTTCAGGTTGGCGCGCAATTCTCCGCGGGAAACATTTGACCGTAAAGGACAAATGCCCCTCGCCACTTTACCCGTCCCGGCCGGAGCCGCGCCGGGTGGAGTGACCGGGGGCGTAGAATGCAAGCAAATGATCGTATTCGAGCTGATCTGCCCCGAAGACCATCGGTTCGAGGGCTGGTTTGCCTCGGCGGAGGCATACGCCCGGCAGGAAGCCGGCGGCCTGCTGTCGTGCCCGGTTTGCGCGAGCTCGGGGATTCGGAAGCTGCCGAGCGCCAAAGTTCGAACCGTGGCCTCTGTCGAGGCAAAGGCTCCTGGCGATGGAAGCGCTCCGCCGCAGCCCGCCCAGGATAAAGCGAAGGAAGTGACCGTCGCATCCTTTCTCGAGCACATCCTGGCCAATACGGAAGATGTGGGCCGGTCCTTCCCGGAGGAAGCCCGGAAGATCCATTACGAAGAGGCCCCGCGCAGGCCGATTCGTGGCGTCGCGACGCGCGAAGAAGCGCGTGAGCTCACGGACGAAGGCATCCCCGTCGTTTCCTTTCCGATGCCGTCGCCAGGGGACGTGCACTAAGCGCGCGCGTCTGCAGTTCACGTCGGGCGGGAGTCCGTGAATGTGTATTATGTTAAATGCACTCCCTCGCCGCGCGGCTTCCTCAGCAAGACCTCGCATCCATCAGCCGAGCTCCTCTTCCCTGCGCCGCGTGATGTGATCTTCGATCGCTCGCTTACGGTTACTCGGTCGCTCCCGCTTTCCGCAGCAGTTCCGCGATGTCCGTGTTCTGAGCCTTCAGCGCCCAACTCAGGGCCGTCGCGCCCGATTCCGTCCGGACGGTCGGGCTGGCCGACCGTGCGAGGAGCAGCCTCACGACGTCGATGTGGCCCTGGCGGGCGGCGAACATCAGCGCCGTCGCACCGTTGGGCGCCTTGGCCTCGATCTCCGCGCCATTCTCGAGAAGGTATCGAACAACCTCGGGATGGCCCTCGAACGCGGCGTAATGCAGCGGCGTCCAGCCGTCCTTGTTCAACTGGGCGCCGCGAGTATGGAGCAGCTTCACGGTCGACGCGTGGCCCTTGTAAGCGGCGAACATGACCGCTGTCTCGTTCGAAGGGGTCCGCGCATTCACGTTCGCCTTACGGTCTAGCAGGAGCCGAACGAGCTCTATATGCCCCTCCCGCGCGCCATACATGAGCAAGGTATAGCCTTCCCGATCCGTGGAGCTCGGATCCATCCCGCGGTCGAGAAACTGCCGCACCTCCGCAATGTCATTGGCCTTCGCGGCCTTGAACAGGTCGTCCAAGGTCCCTTGCGCTCGCGCCAATCCCGTTAGCCCGACAGAGAACACTAATAAAAACAAAATATAACGTCTCATATCTATTATGCTACATTAAATTCTGGTGGCTTGAAGAGCGCGGCAAAATTGGCCGTCGTCGCCGCGCTGATCTTGGCCAGATCCATCTCGCGGACCCGGGCGACTTCTTCCGCCACGAAGCGGACGTAGGCGGGCTGGTTTAGTTTGCCGCGGTGTGGGACCGGAGCGAGGTAGGGAGCGTCCGTCTCGACCAGAATCCGGCCGAGCGGCAGGGCCTTCGCCGTCGCGCGCAGTTCAGCCGCGTTCTTGAACGTGACGATCCCGGAGAACGAGATGAGGAACCCCATGTCGACCGCCGCGCGGGCCACCTCCAGCGTTTCCGTGAAGCAGTGCATGACGCCACCCACCTCGGCGGCGTGCTCCTCGCGCATGATGCGGAGCGTGTCGTCGGCCGCTGCGCGCGTGTGGACGACGAGCGGCTTTCCGCACGCGCGCGCGGCGCGAATGTGGATCCGGAACCGCTCCCGCTGCCACTCGAGATCGCCGCTCACGCGGTAGTAGTCCAGGCCGGTCTCGCCGATCGCCAGGATCTTCGGGTGATCGGCCAGTCTGATGAGCTCCTCGACGGAGACGGCCCCGGCATCCGGGTAGTCCGGATGGACGCCGACGGTGGCGAACAGGTTCCCGTGGGCCTCCGCGAGCGCCCGGACCCGGGGAAACTCGGTCAGCGTGACGCTGATGCAGAGCGCGTGCGAGACCCCTGCCCCGGCCATCTCGGCCAGCACTTCCGGGATTCGGTCGCGGAAATCATCGAAGTCGAGATGGCAGTGCGAATCGACCAGCATTCAATACGTGTGGGTCGAGCGGGTCGATTGCAGCAGACCGCCCAGAAGGCTCTCGATCCGGCGCTTCGCGAAATGCCCGCTCTCGTCGTCGGAGAAATGAACGCCGATTCCCTGGGCCTTGTTCCCCTGGCAGTTCGGTGGCGTGACCCAGACCACCGTCCCGGCGACCGGGATCTTGTTGGGGTCGTCCATGATGGTGAGGAGCATGAACACCTCGTCGCCGAGGCGGTAGCGCTTGGTCGTCGGGATGAAGATGCCGCCACGCCTGAGGTGCGGGATATAGGCCGCGTAGAGCGCCGATTTCTGGGAGATCGTCAGCGACAGGACGCTCGGACGGATCCCGCCCTTCCCGTTGGTGTCCTCATTCATGCGGCGACTCCCGAAGCTGCGTGTAGCGCAGGAAGATCTCCTCGAGGAAGAGGCGCGGGTTCAGCGGATGCAAAGCAATCGCCCGCGCCGCCGACAGCGACCGCTCGAATCTTAGCAGCGCGGGGGCGGAGAGCGCGCCGGCAATCGCGCGCAACGCGGACTCCTGCCGCACGTTGTAGCGGATCGTGCCGCACATTTTCATCGCCACCAGGTCGTACGCCCATTTCTGGAGCCAGCCGACGACCGCATCCGGCGCGACCCCCTGGCAGGCATCCGCAAGATCGAGCGCGGACGCGTCCGGCCGCCCCAGCCGTGCGATCAAGGCCTCGCGCGTCCGCGCGCTCTCCCCGGCTTGCTCGAGCGCCGCGAGCGGCGCGTTGCCCGCATGCAGCAGACCGACCTCGGGGTCCTTGAGGCCTTGCGCCCTGAGCCATGGCAACGCATCCTCCGGCGCTGCCGATGGCACGCCAATCCGCTGGCATCGGCTCCGCACGGTCGGGAGGAGCCGGTCGGGCGCGCTCGAGACGAGCAGAAAGACCGTGCCGGCAGGCGGTTCCTCAAGGCTCTTGAGCAGGGCGTTTGCCGTTGCTGCATTCATCGCCTCAGCCGGCCGCACCAGGATCACGCGCACCCCGCCGCGATGGGTCCCGATCCCGAGCGATTCTTGAAGCTCGC
Source organism: Burkholderiales bacterium (assembly GCA_035456405.1). Lineage (GTDB taxonomy): Bacteria > Pseudomonadota > Gammaproteobacteria > Burkholderiales > SG8-39 > JAGVSZ01. Next base: position 15,768 of record DATIDG010000020.1, read on the forward strand.
GGATCTGGTCGATCTTGATCTGGCGGCTGGGGCTCCCGGTTCCTTTGCTCTGCCCTTCCCGTTCTCCCTCTGAAGCCTCGGCGAGCGCGTCGGGCTCGATGATCCTGAAATCCGGATGGTTGCCTTGATCGAACCAGTGGCAGGCTTGGCACGTCCCGCAAGGCAGGCCGTCCGTCCGGGGGGCCTCGCAGAGCAGCGCTTGAGCGAATATCCGCGCCAGCGCCGTCTTGCCGAGCCCGGAACGGCCGTGAATGAGCAAAGCGTGCGGCAGCGCGCCTCGTCTTCCGACCAGCTCCTGCCACGGCTTTGAAAGCCACGTAAATATTTTATTATTCAATTTGATACAAAAAATACTTCGAGTGTTCTAGAGAGACACGTACCGCCAAGATAAAAATTCATTTTTATCATATGCTTGCAATCGCGTCTTCGAGTGCTTTACGAATACCCTCGATCGGCTGGGTCGAATCCACGACCAGGAATCGCGCTGGGTAGCGAGCAGCCCGCTCCAGGTACGCCGCGCGCACACGCTCGTGAAACGCCCTTGCCTCGCCCTCGAACCGATCCAGCCCTGCCTGAGCGGATTTGAGACGGTTCTGCCCGACGTCAACCGGGACGTCGAAGAAGAAGGTCCGGTCGGGCTGGAGCCCGTCCTGCACCCATGACTCCAGGGCCTCGAGCCGCGCGGCGGGGAACCCTCGGCCGGCGCCTTGATAGGCGAACGTGGCGTCGGTGAAGCGGTCCGAAAGCACCCATGCGCCGCGGTCGAGAGCGGGTCGGATCACCTTCGCAACGTGTTCCTGGCGGGCCGCGAACATGAGCAGCGTCTCGGTTCCGATCTCCATCGCCTCGTTCAGCAGGAGCGCGCGGAGCTTCTCGCCGAGCGGCGTCCCGCCGGGTTCCCGCGTGACGACGACCTCGCGACCGCCGCGCTGTAGCCGGTCCGCGAGCCACGCGACGTGGGTGCTCTTCCCCGCGCCGTCGATGCCTTCCAGTGTGATGAACTTTCCCCGCATCGGAGATCGCGTCGGCGGGCTAGGGTCGGCCCCCGCGCTGGTATTTTGTCACGGCGCGATTGTGCTCCTCGAGCGTGCGCGAAAACTCGCTGGAGCCGTCGCCCCGTGCGACAAAGTAGAGGGCGTCCGACTCGGCGGGCCGCAGCGTCGCCTCGATCGACGCGAGACCTGGCATGGCGATCGGTGTCGGCGGGAGGCCTTCGCGCATGTAAGTGTTATAGGGGGTGTCCGTTACCAGGTCCTGCTTGCGCAGGTTGCCGTCGAAGCGCGCACCGAGACCGTAGATCACGGTTGGGTCGGCCTGCAGCTTCATCCCGGACCGGAGGCGGTTCGTCAGCACGGCCGCCACCATCAGTCGGTCGTCGCCGCGTCCGGTTTCCTTTTCCACGATCGAGGCGAGGATAAGGGCGTCGTACGGCGAGCCCAGCGGGACCTGCGGTTGCCGCTGCGCCCAGGCGGCAGTCAGACGCTTCTCCATCGCGCGGTATGCCTGCCGGAGTATCTCGACGTCGCTCGCGCCCCGCGCGAAGACGTAGGTGTCCGGGAAGAACCATCCCTCCGGGTGCGCAATCGGCAGTTCGAGGCGACGCAGCACGTCTGCGTCCGACAAACCCGCCGTGTCGTGCCGGATGCGGGGGTGGGCGTCGAGGGCGGCGCGGACCTGCCGGAAGGTCCAGCCTTCGATCAGCTTCACGTCCGCCAGGGCGAAGTCGCCCCGGACCAGCTTGCCGAGCAGGTCGAGGGGCGTCGCACCGGCGCGCAACTCGTAGCTCCCGGCCTTGATGTCGGTCGGCTTCGACACCACCCTCACGAGTGCCTCGAAGGCCCAGCCGGGCATGTCGACCCCTGCCCGCCTGATTTCGCGCGTCGCCCCACGCAAGGAGCTGCCCGGCGCGACCGTGAACTCGACCGGATCACTGCTAAGCCGCAGCGGCGCATGGGCGAACTGGTACAGCCAGGCGGCGGCGCCTAGGGCCGCGACAATAACGAACAGGATCAGATACTTGATGAGCTTGAACATTGCGGCGGGAGACCGGCGGGCGCCGGTCCGCCGATATAATAGCCCGCTGCCCGCGAACGTCGCGCCATGACATCCGATTGGTCCAATTTCCTATCCGCCCGCGGTGCGACGCTCGACAACGGCGTCGTACGTGACTTTGGTGACGCCGCTGCCGAGCTGGACGCGACCGCAGCGGGCGGCGTGATGGCGGACCTCTCCCATCTCGGCTTGCTAGGCGTGACGGGCGCGGATGCGGAGGCGTTCCTGCATGGCCAGTTGAGCTGCGACGTCGGCGGGCTCGAGGTCGACGGCTCCACGTTCGGTTCGTACTGCTCCCCGAAGGGGCGAATGCTGGCCAGCTTCCTCCTGTGGCGGGAGGCGGACGGCTTCGCCATTGTGCTCTCCCGGACGCTCGTCGTCGGGATCGAAAGGCGGCTGCGCATGTTCGTATTGCGGTCGAAGGCCACCGTCGCGGACCGGAGCGCGGAACGCGTCCTCATCGGCGCGGCCGGCGACGCTGCGGAGTCGGCGCTGCGCGCAACCGTCGGTATCGTGCCGCAAAAGGCTCACCGCGTCGCCCGCAGCGACGGCGTGACCGTCGTTCGAGTTCCCGCGAACCGCTTCCTGGTCACGGCCGCGCCGGAGCGGGCGGAGGCGGTCTGGGCGGCCCTATCCGCGACGCTCCGGCCGGTGGGAACACCCTGCTGGGAATGGCTCGACATCACTGCCGGGATGCCGCTCGTGACGGCGCGCACCCAGGACGAGCTCGTGCCGCAGATGGCGAACCTCGAGCTCATCGGCGGGGTGAGCTTCGAGAAAGGGTGCTACCCCGGCCAAGAGGTGGTGGCGCGAACGCAATTTCGCGGCAAAACGAAGCGTCGGATGTTCCTGGCCCGCGTCCAGGGCGCGGCGCCGGCGCCCGGCGACCCGCTCTATAGCGAGGATCTCGACGACCAGGCGAGCGGCGCGATCGTCAACGCGGCGCCCGCACCGGGGGGTGGGTTCGACGTCCTCGCAGTGGTCCACACGCTGAGCGCTGCGGACAGCACGGTGCACCTCGGCTCGCCCGACGGTGCGCCGCTTCGGTTCCGGCCCCTGCCCTACCACGTGCCGTGACCTGCAGCTACTTCATCTACTACCGCACCTCCGCCGGCGCTGAGGACGTCCGGTCGGCCGTCTGCGAGATGCAGCGTGCGCTCGCGCGGGAAACGGGCATCGCGGGGCGCCTGATGTGTCGCGCGGACGATCCGACCACATGGATGGAGGTTTACGAGGCGGTGCCCGACGCTGCGCGCTTCGAGTGCAGTCTCGAAAACGCGGTCGCGAAATTCGACCTGGCGCGGTTGCTGGCCGGCGACGGCCGCCGGCACGTCGAACGCTTCGTCGCAGCGTCGTGTGCCTGATCCTCTTCGCGCACCGCGCGCATGCCGAGTACCGGCTCGTGGTGGCCGCGAATCGCGACGAGTGGTTTGGGCGCCCGACTGCGCCGGCCGGCTTCTGGTCCGAAGCACCGGACGTCTTCGCCGGCCGCGATCTCGAGGCGAACGGAACCTGGCTCGGCATCACTCGCACTGGCCGGTTCGCCGCACTGACCAATTACCGGGACCCGGACAGCAACCGCACCGGCGCGCCTTCGCGGGGCACGCTCGTCAGCGCATTTCTGACCTCTGACGTCGCGCCATCCAGGTACCTCGAGTCGCTGCGGCCCAGCGCGGCGCGCTACAACGGGTTCAGCCTGCTCGTAGGCGACGCGACGTCGCTCCTCTACTTCTCCAACCGCGAGGGAGAAGTGCGCGAGCTCCCGGCCGGCGTATACGGGCTCTCCAATCACCTCCTCGACGTCCCGTGGCCGAAGGTGCGCATCGGCAAAGCGCGCCTCGAGGCGAATCTGAACGGGAACGTGAACGCGGAGAGCCTGCTCGAGGTCCTGGACGACACGCATGCGGCCCCCGATGAGATGCTCCCCAGCACCGGGGTCGGCCTGGAATGGGAACGGCAGCTCTCGCCGCTCCGCATTTGTGCGGGCGAGTACGGCACGCGGTCCTCGACCGTCCTGCTGGTATCGTCGGACGGGGAGGCGTCGTTCGTGGAGCGCAGCTTCGGCGCGTCCGGCGAGCAGTCGGGAACGGTGCGCAAGCGCTTTCGGGCCGCGCCCTAGAGCTCGCGCGCCATGGCGAGATGCGGAATGCCGGCCTCCATGAACTCTTCCCCGGCGACCACGAACCCGAACCGCGCGTAGAACGGCGCCGCGTGTGTTTGCGCGTTGAGCGCGACGCGCTGCATGCCGCGGACGCGTGCCCGCGCGATCAGCGCTTCGAGCAGGCGCCCTCCGACGCCCTTTCCGCGCGATTCGCGCAGCACGGCCATCCGTCCGATGTGACCGTCGGGAAGCAGCCGGCCCGTGCCCACCGGCCGGCCGGCGACGTCGTAGGCAACCGCATGCTCGGAGCGCTCGTCCCAGTCGTCGAGCTCGATCTCGGGCGGCACGCCCTGCTCTGCGACGAAGACCGCCTCGCGGATGAGTTGCGCCTCGGTGCGTGCCTCGGACCACGGCATGATGCGAATGCGGAGAGCATCGTCCATATCAGGTTCGCCTGCGTTGCGCCGATATAATACGAAGATCCTCCGCGGGATACCGATCACATGGAAAGTCTCTGGCGCGATGCCGAGGCCGACGCCTTCCAGGGCGAGCTCGGCAAGCGCGTCTACACCTCTCGGCTACTGGGTCGCGACAAGTCGCTCGTCCTGCACGGCGGCGGCAACACCTCGGTGAAGATCGATGAGCGCAACCGCTTCGGCGAGGCCGAGACGGTCCTCTACGTCAAGGGCAGCGGCTGGGACCTGGAGCACATCGAGCCGGAGGGCTTCTCGCCGGTGCGGCTCGCGCACGTGCGGAAGCTCGCCGCGCTCGAACGCCTGTCCGATGCCGAGATGGTCAACGAGCTGATGACGCACATGCTCCGCGCGTCCACCCCCGTGCCGTCGATCGAGACCATCCTGCACGGCTGCATGCCGTTCCGGTACGTCGATCACACGCACGCCGACGCGGTCCTCGCGATCACGAACACGCCCGGCGGCGAGCGGCGAATTTGCGAGCTCTACGGCGACACGGTGCTCGTGATCCCGTACTTCATGCCGGGGTTCGACCTCGCGCAGGTCGTCGCCAGGGAGTTCGAGCGCGGGGCGACGCCGCGCACCATCGGCGTTGTGTTGATGAAGCACGGCGTGTTCTCGTTCGGAAACACCGCCCGCGAGTCCTACGACCGGATGATCGAGCTCGTGCGGCGCGCCGAGCGCTATCTCGAGGCGCAGCGGGCATGGAGCGTCGTCGTTCCGCAGACGCCGGTAACGCCCGAGATCGACGGCGTGGCGCTGGCGGAGCTGCGCCGGCGCATCTGCGCGTGCGCAGGCACGCCGCTGATCATGCGGGTGCGCACCACCGGCCAGACGCTCGCATTTGCGCGCCACCCCGAGGTTGCGCGCATCTCGCAGCAGGGCCCGGCAACGCCCGATCACGTGATCCGGACCAAGCGCACCCCGATGCTCGGCGAGGATCTCGACGGCTTCGCCGCGGCGTATCGCGAGTACTTCGCCCGTCACGAGCCGCGCGCCAGGGAGCGGAAGGTGATGCTGGATCCTGCCCCGCGCATGGTGCTCGACCCGCGCTTCGGGCTCGCCAGCCTCGGGCGTACGGCGAAGGACGCGCGCATTGTGGAAGAGCTGTACGAGCACACCATCGACGTAATCCTGCGGGCCGACGCGCTCGAGCGCTACGAGGCGCTGCCGGCGCAGGCCATCTTCGACGTCGAATACTGGGACCTCGAGCAGGCGAAGCTCGCGAAGGGCGGCAAGCCGCCGCTCTTCTCGGGCGAGGTCGCATGGGTCACGGGTGCCGCATCGGGGATCGGCAAGGCTGCCGTGGCGTCGCTCCTCGCGCGCGGCGCTGCGGTGGTCGGCCTGGATCTCGACCCGGCGGTCGAGGCCCTGCATTGGCGCGACGACTATCTCGGCATTCCCTGCGACGTGACCGACGAGGCGGCGATCGCTGCGGCGCTCGACCGGATGGCCCGGGCATTCGGTGGGCTGGACATGCTCATCCTCAACGCGGGCATCTTCGGCGCGAGCCGGAGCATCCGGGACCTCCCGAACGACGAGTGGCGCCGGGTGATGTCGGTCAATCTCGACGCGAATCTCGCGCTGATGCGCGCGTGCCATCCGTTCCTCAAGCGCGCCCCGCGCGGCGGCCGCGTCGTCGTGATCGGCTCGAAGAACGTCCCGGCGCCGGGACCGGGGGCCGCCGCCTACTCGGCGTCGAAAGCGGCGCTCAGTCAGCTCGCGAGGGTCGCGGCGCTCGAATGGGGCGCCGACGGTATCCGCATCAATACGCTGCATCCGAATGCGGTCTTCGACACCGGCATCTGGACCGACGAGGTACTCGCCGAGCGCGCAAAGCGCTACGGCCTAACCGTCCAGCAGTACAAGACGAACAACATACTGCGCACCGAGGTGACGAGCCGCGACGTCGCCGAGCTCGCGGCCGAGATGTGCGGCCCGCTGTTCGCAAAGACGACCGGCGCGCAGCTGCCCGTCGACGGCGGCAACGAGCGGGTGATCTGATGGGGCGCCCGGTCGAGACGCTGCGCTGGGCCGGCGACCGCCTCGAGCTGATCGACCAGCGGCTCCTGCCGCAGCGCGTCGAGTACGTCGCCTGCGAGACTGCGGCGGAGGTGGCTGCCGCGATCCGCGACATGGTGGTGCGCGGTGCGCCGGCGATCGGCTGCGCGGCGGCCTACGGGGTCGCGGTCGAGTCCGGCAGACCGACCTTCGCATCGATCGGCGAGTTTCATGCAGCGCTGGAGGTCGCGATCGCGGAGCTGGGCGCGAGCCGACCGACAGCCGTCAACCTGTTCTGGGCGCTCGACCGCATGCGTCGGGCCTACGAGGAGACCCGGACGCAGCCGCCCGAGCGAATCTCGGCGCGGCTCGTCGCAGAGGCGGTTGCGATCCACCGCGAGGACCTCGACGTGAACCATGCAATCGGCCGCAACGGCGCGGCGCTGGTGGGCGACGGGGCACGGATCATGACTCACTGCAACGCCGGGGCATTGGCGACGGCGGGCCATGGAACGGCTCTCGGGGTCGTGCGCTCGGCCCGCGACCAGGGCAAGCGCGTGTCGGTGATCGCGAACGAGACACGGCCGTTCCTCCAGGGCGCCCGGCTCACCGCCTGGGAGATGGTGCAGGAGGAGATCCCGGTGACGCTGATCACTGACAGCATGGCCGGGCACCTGATGCAGCGCGGCCAGGTGGACCTGATCGTCGTCGGCGCCGACCGGATTGCGGCGAACGGCGACGTGGCGAACAAGATCGGCACGTATACGCTGGCAGTGCTCGCCGGGCGCCACGGCCTACCGTTCTACGTCGCGGCGCCGCTCTCGACGATCGATCGCGACGTGCCCGACGGTGCATCGATCCCGATCGAGGAGCGCGCCGCCGCGGAGGTCACCGGCTTCCGCGCCGAGCGCTGGGCCCCGGATGGCGTTGCGGTCGCGAACCCGGCGTTCGACGTGACGCCCGCCGCGCTCGTGACCGGCCTGATCACCGAGCGCGGCGTCGTCGCGCCGCTCGACGCGCCCGGTCTCCGGCGCCTGTTCGGGGACTAAGGACGTGCGGCGCGCGTGGCAGGGCTGCGTGCTCGCAGCCCTGCTCCTCGCGCTCTCCGGCTGCGCGGGCCGCTACTTCCAGGACGCCGGCGCGCCGCCGGGCCCGCCGCAGCTCGACCTCGCCACCTGGCCGTACAGGGAGTACTGGACGGGGGTCGTCTTCAACGGCAGCAAGATCGGCTGTGCGCACGTTCAGGTGACGCCCGCGGCGCATCGGGGCGAGCTGCACGAGATCCGCGCCGGGAGCGCGTTGAGGCTGCGCTTTCTCGGCTTGGACAAGCGCATGACGCTGCGGTCGCGCGACCGTGTTCGCAGCGACCTCACCCTCGCGGATTTCGACTATGAGTACGACATCGACGGCGCGCGCCTGATGCTTGCCGGCCGGGTCGAAGGCGACACCCTGCGCGCCCTCGTCACGAACGCAGGCCGGACGACGGAACTCGCCCTGCGCTCTGCCGAGCCCGTGTTCCCGGTGAGTGCGATCGCGATGGTGCCTGCGCTGCGCGGCCTGAAGGTGGGTGCCGAGTACGCGTACGCCGTGTTCAGCGGGACGGCGCACCGGATTGCACCGGTCACGCAGCGCATCGAGGGCTATGAGCGCAGCTCGCTGTTCGACGGCCCGGCGTGGAAAGTGGCCACGGAACTGTTCGGCCTGAGCACCACGACATGGATCGACGCCCGTGCGCGACCGTTGCTCGACATCGGCCTTGGCGGAGTGATCATCGCCGGCCTCGAGGACGAGGCCCGCGCGAAGCGCGACCTGACCGCAGGCGCGCTGAACCGGAACGAAGCGCTCCTCGACCTCGCGGTGATTCGGCTGCCCGAGCCGCTCGGCGATCCGCGCGCCCTCAACTATCTCAAGCTCGCGATCGGCGTTCCGGCCGGCACGCCGGCACCGCCCGCCGGACTCTCCCAGCATTGCGACGACAAAGGAGACAGGCTCGAGTGCCAGCTGCATTCCGGCCCCGTTCAGCGCGCGGAGCCGCCGGACAGCCAGCCGTCCGCCGGCGGTGCCTTCCTTGAGCCCTCGCTCGCCGTGCCGAGCCGGGATGCAGAGATCCGCGCCCTCGCCACCCAGCTCGCGGCCGGGCACAGCGAGGCGCCAGCGCAGGTCCGCGCGATCCTCGCCTGGATGCAGGCGAACATCCGCAAGGAACCGCCCGACGCGTTCTCGGCACTGGATGTCCTGAGGGACCGCCGCGCGGAGTGCCAAGGGCACTCGTATCTCTACGCTGCGCTCGCCCGTGCGCTCGGAATCCCCACGCGCATCGCCAACGGCCTCGTGTATTCGCCCGAGCTGCAGGGTTTCGCCTTCCACGCATGGAACGAGAGCCTGCTCGACGGAGCATGGATCGGAGTCGACGCAACGCTTGGGCAGCTGGGCACCGACCCTACGCACCTGAGGATCGTCTACGGAGAGAACATCGCGGATATCGCGCCGCTCGCCGCCTGGATCGGCCGGACGCGGATCGAGGTACTCGAGCGCCGGTAGCTGTCAGACTGCGACGATCTCGACTGGCGTGCGCGGCGGAACGAGGTCGAAGAGCTCGATGATGTCCGCATTGCGCATCCGCACGCAGCCGATCGAGCCCGGGACGCCCATCGGCAGCGCGTCGGGGCTGCCGTGGATGTAGATGTACCGCCGCATCGTGTCGACGTCGCCCAGGCGGTTGAATCCCGGCTCGCACCCGGACAGCCAAAGGATGCGGGTCAGGATCCAGTCGCGTCCGGGATGCTCCGCGGCCAGTTCCGGCGACCAGAGTTCACCGGTCGGGCGACGCCCGACGAACACGGTGTTCGGCGCCGCGCCCGCGCCGATCTTGGCGCGCACGATGTGACGGCCGCGCGGCGTGCAATGGCTGCCGCGCAGTTCGCCGGGCCCGTTCCGCGCCGTCGAGACGGCATAGCTGCGCAGGGTCCGGCCGCCGTCGTCGAGCAGTGCAAGCGTCTGGGCGGGGATCGAGATCCGGATGCTAGGCATCATCTGCGGCCGTTCGCCCCCGCGCGGCGCTTCTCCGCGAAGAAGTCCGACAGCAGCGCGCCGCATTCCTCGGCGAGTATCCCGTCTGTCACGACCGCGTGGTGATTGAGCCGCGGCTCGGCGAAGAGATCGACGACGCTCCCGCAAGCGCCCATCTTCGCGTCGCGCGCGCCGAACACGACCCGCCGAATCCGGGCGTGCATGATCGCACCGGCGCACATGGCACACGGCTCCAGCGTGACGAAAAGATCGCAGGCGGGGAGGCGATAGTTGCCGAGCGCCCGTGCCGCGTCGCGCAATGCGGCAATCTCGGCGTGCCCGGTCGGATCGCTCCGTGCGATTGGAGCGTTGAATCCCCGTCCGATGATCGCGCCGTCGGCGACGATCACCGCCCCGACCGGGACCTCGCCGACCCGCCGCGCCTCCTCCGCCAGGGCGAGGGCGGCGCGCATGAACTCGAGATCGCGCGGAGAAGCGCCGCTCACTCCCATTCGATCGTTGCCGGCGGCTTGCTCGAAACGTCGTAGACGACGCGGTTCACGCCGCGAACCTCGTTGATGATGCGGTTCGCCACCCGCGCGAGCAGCTCCTGCGGCAGCGGAGCGACGTGCGCGGTCATGAAGTCGGTGGTCTGGACGGCGCGCAGCGCCACGACGTGCTCATAGGTGCGCCCATCGCCCATCACGCCGACCGATCGCACCGGGAGAAAGACGGCGAACGCCTGAGCGGTCGTGTCGTACCAGCCCGCCGCGCGGAGCTCGTCGATGAAGATGGCGTCGGCCTCCCGCAGCAGGTCGGCGTATTCGCGCTTGACCTCGCCGAGGATGCGCACGCCGAGGCCCGGACCGGGGAACGGGTGCCGGAAGACCATCTCGCGCGGGAGCCCGAGCACGAGCCCGAGCTCGCGCACCTCGTCCTTGAAAAGCTCGCGCAGCGGCTCGAGCAGCTTGAGGTGCAGCGTCTCTGGCAGCCCGCCAACGTTGTGGTGCGACTTGATCGTATGCGCCTTCTTGGTCTTCGCGCCGGCGGACTCGATCACGTCGGGGTAGATCGTGCCTTGCGCGAGCCACTTGGCATTCGGGAGATCCGCTGCCTTGTCCTGGAACACGTGGACAAACTCGCGCCCGATGATCTTGCGTTTCTCCTCCGGATCCTCGATTCCCGCGAGGGCGCGCATGAAGCGCTCGGACGCGTCGACCATGTCGACCTTGACGCCGAGGTGGCGTGCGAAGGTCCCCATCACCTGCTGCGCCTCGTTCTTCCGCAACAGGCCGGTGTCGACGAAGATGCAGGTAAGCCGGCCCCCGATCGCGCGATGGATCAGCGCGGCAGCCACGGAGGAGTCGACTCCGCCGGAGAGCCCGAGGATCACCTCCTCCTGGCCGACCTGGGTGCGGATGCGCTCGACCGCCTCGGCGATGTAGTCGCCCATGTTCCAGTCGCCGCGACAGCCGCAGATGTCGTAGACGAAGCGCCGCAGGATCGCCGCGCCCTGCCGCGTGTGCGTGACTTCGGGGTGGAACTGCACGCCATAGAACCCGCGCGACTCGTCCGCCATGCCGGCGATCGCGCAGGAAGGATTGCTCGCGATCGGCTTGAAGCCCGCAGGGACCTCGATCACTTTATCGCCGTGACTCATCCACACGTCGAGCAGGCCGTGCCCTTCCGTGTTCGCGCGATCCTGGATGCCTTCGAGAAGCTTCGAGTGCCCGCGGGCGCGCACCTCGGCATAGCCGAACTCGCGCACCTTCGCGCCCTCGACCTTTCCGCCGAGCTGTGCGGCCATCGTCTGCATGCCATAGCAGATCCCGAGGATCGGTACGCCCAGGTCCCAGACCGCCCCGGGCGCACGCGGCGTCTCGGCCTCGTAGACCGATGCGGGCCCTCCGGACAGGATCACTCCGCGCGGCTTGAACTCGCGCACGAATGCGTCGGAGACGTCATGCGGATGCAGCTCGCAGTAAACGTGCGCCTCGCGCACCCGCCGGGCGATGAGCTGCGAGTACTGGGCGCCGAAATCGAGGATGAGGATCCGCTCGTGCGTCACGGATCACTCGACGCGGTAGTTGGGCGCTTCCTTCACGATCTGCACATCGTGGACATGCGACTCGCGCATGCCGGCGCTGGAGATCTCGACGAACTCCGCTCGGCTCCGCACCTCGTCGATCGTTCCGCAGCCGATGTAGCCCATGCTGGCGCGCAAGCCTCCGAGCAACTGCCCGATGACCCCAACCACGGAGCCCTTGTACGGCACGCGGCCCTCGACGCCTTCCGGCACGAGCTTGTCCGCATGTATCGCGGGGTCCTGGAAGTAGCGGTCGGCGGCGCCCTGCTGCATCGCGCTGAGCGAGCCCATGCCGCGATAGGCCTTGTAGGAGCGGCCCTGGAAGAGCTCGATCTCCCCCGGCGATTCCTCGGTGCCGGCGAACAGCCCGCCGATCATCACCGCATTCGCACCCGCGGCGAGGGCTTTGGGGATGTCGCCGGAGTAGCGGATACCACCGTCGGCGATGATCGGCACGTTCGTCCCGGCAAGACCCTCCGCAACGCTGGCGATCGCGGTCACTTGCGGGACCCCGACGCCGGCGACCACGCGGGTCGTGCAGATCGAGCCCGGACCGATGCCCACCTTCACCCCGTCGGCGCCGTGATCGACCAGCGCACGCGCGCCCGACGCGGTGGCGATATTGCCGCCGACCACCTCGATGCGCGGGAAGTTCGTCTTGATCCACTTCACGCGGTCGAGCACGCCTTGCGCGTGCCCGTGGGCGGTATCCACCACGAGGAGATCCACGCCTGCCTCGACCAGCGCAGCGACGCGTTCTTCCGTCCCCTCGCCCACGCCGACCGCGGCGCCGACGCGGAGCTTGCCGAGGTCGTCCTTGCACGCGTTCGGATGCTCGCTCGACTTGAGGATGTCCTTCACGGTCATGAGCCCGCGCAGCTCGAAAGCGGCGTTCACGACCAGCACGCGCTCGAGGCGGTGCTTGTGCATCAGCGTCTTCGCCTCCTCGAGCGTCGCGCCCTCGCGAACCGTCACCAGCCGTTCGCGGGGCGTCATGATCGCGCGCACCGGCTGATCGAGCTCGGTCTCGAACCGCAGGTCGCGGTTGGTGACGATGCCGACGACCCTCCTGCCCTCCACCACCGGCAGACCCGAGATGCGGTGCGATTCGGTGAGCGCCTTAACCTCGCGCACCGTCATCCCGGGCGGGATCGTGATCGGGTCGCGGACGACTCCCGACTCGTAGCGCTTGACCTTGAGCACTTCCGCAGCCTGCGCCTTCGGCGCGAGGTTCTTGTGCACGATGCCGATGCCGCCCTCCTGGGCGATCGCGATCGCGAGGCGCGACTCGGTGACCGTGTCCATCGCGGCCGAGACGAGCGGAATGTTGATGGAGATGCCGCGCGTGACGTGGGTTCGGAGCGAGGCCTCTCGAGGCAGGACCGTGGAGTGCGCCGGAACGAGCAGGACGTCGTCGAACGTCAGCGCCTTGGTGATGGGTCGCATGGCGGTATGTGGCGACGCAAAGACGCATTATACGTGCGCCCATCCCCGCGGTAAAACGGCCTGCGTCGCGCCATCCCGCCAATTGACTGGGTCGCTGAAAGCCTTTAAGGTCGATCAATGCTCCTGCCAAGGACAACGTCATGATTCCGCTCGCCCGCTGCCTGCTCGCGCTTGCGGTCGCTCCGCTCCTCGCCGCGCCGGCGGGAGCGCAGCAGCTCTACAAGTACACGGGCCCGGATGGCCGCGTGCAATACACCGACCGGCCGCCCGCAGGCGTCCAGAACGTGGAAAAGGTCACGGGCGGACGGGTGAGCACGGTCGGGCCCTCGGCCGCGGCGGCTGCGCGTGGAGGGGAGGCGGCCAAGGACGCTCCGAAGACCGCTGCCGAAAGAGAGCAGGCGTTCCGGCAGCGTCGCGCAGAGGCCGAGGAGAAGACGAAGAAGGACGAGAAGATCGCGCAGGAGACCCGCGAGCAGGACGAGCGATGCAACGCCATGCGGCGTCAGCTTTCCGGCATGCAATCGGGCGCACGGGTCTCGCGCATCAGCGAGAAGGGCGAGATCATCTTTCTCGAGGACAACCAGGTTCAGTCCGACATCGCGCGGCTCCAGAGCGACATCGCGCGATTCTGCAAGTAGCTTAGCGCGGGCGCCGCGCGGCCCGCGCGCGCCGACTGCGTGCCGTGTTCGGGTCGGCCACGAGCGGCCGGAGGATTTCGACCCGATCGCCATCCCGCAACGGATCCTCGAGCGCGACTAGCCGGCCATGGATGCCCACCCGGTCGCACGCGAGATCGATCTGCGGGAAGTCGCGCAGCACGCCGCTCCGCTCCACCGCGTCGCGCACGGTCGCGCCCTCCCGGATGTCGACCGCGTACTGCCCCTGCGCGGCCGGCGTCGCATAGACGACCTCGACCCGAAGCATCGCTATGCCCGCAAGTGAAGGGCGTCCGCACGGCGCACGAACGCATCGACAAAGGTGTTGGCGATGTGATCGAACACCGGCCCGGCGAGCCTTGCCAGCACCGGGCTCGCGAGCTGGTAGACAAGCTGGAAGTCGATCCGGCATCCTGCCTCGCCGAGCTGGGCGAACCGCCATTCGCCCTCGAGGTGCCGGAACGGACCGCACAGGAGCCGCATGGAGATCCGCTCTGCGTGACGCTGCGTATTCTCGGTCGTGAACGACTGGCGCACGCCGCGGAAATCGACGTGCAGGGTCGCCACGGTCCGATCGGGCTCGCGCAGCGCGACCTCCACCGCCTTGCACCAGGGCAGGAATCGCGGGTAGGACTCGACGTCATCGACGAGCTCGTACATCTCGGCCGCGCCGTACGGGACGAGCGCCTGGCGTGAGACGGTGATCATGCGGGGAGGAATCCTTCCGGAAGCACGCCGCGACGATGCGGCGGATAGAATCGGATTAGTTTAGCGACAACCCGCCATGAGCATCGTCGAGAACAAGAAGGCCTTCCACGACTACTTCATCGAGGAGCGCTACGAGGCGGGGATCGCGCTCGAGGGCTGGGAGGTGAAGGCGATCCGCGCCGGCCGCGCGCAGCTCAAGGAAGCCTATGTCGTCCTGAAGGGCGGCGAGGTGTTCCTGATCGGCGCGCACATCAGCCCGCTTCCGACCGCGTCGACGCACATCCAGCCCGACCCGACGCGGTCGCGCAAGCTGCTGCTCCACGCCGAGGAGATCAGGCGCCTCATCGGGAAGGTGGAGCAGGCGGGCTACACGCTCGTCCCGCTGAACCTTCACTACGCCAAGGGCCGCGTCAAGGCCGAGATCGGCCTCGCGAAGGGCAAGAAGCAATACGACAAGCGCGCGGCCGAGAAGGAGCGCGAGTGGAACCGGGAGAAGCAGCGCCTGCTGCGCGCGAAGATCTGAGAGTGACTCACGCCACCTTGGCGAGCTGGAGCCAGGTCGACACGACCGTGTCCGGGTTGAGCGAGAGGCTCTCGATGCCTTCCGCCGCGAGCCAGCGCGCGAGATCGGGGTGATCGGATGGCCCCTGGCCGCAGATCCCGACGTACTTTCCCTGGCGCCGGCACGCCTGGATCGCCATCCGCAACAGCACCTGCACCGCCGGGTCGCGCTCGTCGAAGCTTCCTGCAACGAGCTCCGAGTCGCGATCGAGCCCGAGCGTGAGCTGCGTGAGGTCGTTCGAGCCGATCGAGAAGCCGTCGAAGTGCTCGAGAAACTGGTCCGCCAGTATGGCGTTCGAGGGAAGCTCGCACATCATCACGATGCGCAGCCCGTTCTGGCCGCGCCGCAGTCCCTGGCTCGCGAGGAGCTCGATCACGCGCCGCGCTTCGGCGAGCGTCCGCACGAACGGGACCATTAGTTCGACGTTCGTGAGCCCCATGTCGTTGCGCACCCGACGCATTGCCTCGCACTCCAGCGTGAAGCAGTCGCGGAACGCCGGCGCGATGTACCGCGACGCTCCTCTGAACCCGAGCATCGGGTTCTCCTCCTCCGGCTCGTACCGCGCGCCGCCGACGAGCTTGCGATACTCGTTCGACTTGAAGTCGGACAGGCGGACGATCACCTGCTTGGGCCAGAACGCGGCGGCGATGGTGGCGACGCCCTCGGCGAGCTTTTCCACGAAGAACGTGCGCGGGTCCGCATATCCGCGCGCCGCCTCCTCGACCTGCCGCTTAAGGTCGCCCGGCAAGTCCGGGTAGTCAAGCACCGCCTTCGGGTGCACTCCGATCATGTTGTTGATCACGAACTCGAGGCGGGCGAGGCCGACGCCGGCGTTCGGAAGCGCCGCGTGATCGAAGGCGAGCTGCGGGTTGCCAACGTTCATGCTGATCTTCACCGGGATTCGCGGCAGCTCGCCGACGGCCTGTGTGGTGACCTCGAACGGCAGCCGGCCGGCGTACACGTTGCCGGTGTCGCCTTCGGCGCAGGAGACGGTCACCTCGTCGCCATCGCGCAGGCGCGCGGTGGCGTCGCCGCTGCCGACGATCGCGGGGATGCCGAGCTCGCGGGCGATGATTGCGGCGTGACACGTGCGCCCGCCGCGGTTGGTGACGATGGCGGCCGCCCGCTTCATGACCGGCTCCCAGTTAGGGTCAGTCATGTCGGTGACGAGCACGTCGCCCGGCTGGACACGGACCATCTCGGTCGCGTCCTTCACGATGCGGACGCGGCCGGCGCCGATCTTCTGCCCGATAGCGCGGCCGGTGACCAGCACGCTCGACTTCGACGCGAGGCGGTACTGCTCCTGCCTCTCCCTGTTCGCCTGCGACTTCACCGTCTCGGGCCGCGCCTGAAGGATGTAGATCCGCCCGTCGAGCCCGTCTTTGCCCCACTCGATGTCCATCGGACGCCCATAGTGGCGTTCGATCTCCACCGCGAAGCGCGCGAGCTCGGTCGCGTCGGCGTCATCGATGCAGAACCGGTGCCGGTCGGCGGGCGGCACGTCGACGGTGCGTGTTGTCGGCCCGCTACGGCCGCCGTCCGCGAACACCATCTTGGTGAGCTTGGAGCCGAGGCCGCGCCGGATGACCGCTTGCTTGCCGGCCGCCAGCATCGGCTTGTGCACGTAGAACTCGTCCGGGTTGACCGTGCCCTGCACCACCGTTTCGCCGAGCCCGTACGACGCGGTGATGAACACGACGTCCCGGAAGCCCGATTCGGTGTCGAGCGTGAACATGACGCCACTCGCGCCGAGGTCGCTCCGCACCATGCGCTGCACCCCGGCCGACAGGGCGACCTCCGCGTGCGCGAAGCCTTTGTGCACCCGGTAGGAAATGGCGCGGTCGTTGTAGAGCGACGCAAACACGTGCCTGATCGCGTCGAGCACGCTCGCGACGCCGCCCACGTTCAGGAACGTCTCCTGCTGTCCGGCGAAGGAGGCGTCCGGCAGGTCCTCCGCAGTCGCGCTCGAGCGCACCGCCACCGGGAACTCGCCGTCCTGCATCAGCGCCCTATACTCGGCCGTGACCGCGGCCTCGAGCCGCGGGGGCAGCGGTGCTTCCACGATCCACTTCCGGATGTCGGCCCCGCAGCGTGCCAGCGCCTCGACGTCGTCGGGATCGAGCGCCGCGAGGCGGGCGTCGATGCGCTTCGCCAGGCCCGCACCGTCGAGAAACTCGCGGTAGGCGGCCGCAGTGGTCGCGAACCCGCCGGGGACCCGGATTCCGCGCGCCGCGAGGTGGCCGATCATCTCGCCGAGCGACGCATTCTTCCCGCCGACGCGCGCGAGATCGCTCATCCGGAGATCCTGGAACCGCACCACGTAGTCTTTTGCCGCCATTTCCACTCCGTTCGGTTGCCGCTGCAGGCGAAAGCCGATATTTTACCGGCGCGCCCCTTCGCCCGTATCGTCACAGACATGCCCCAACGCAGCCGCACCGTGTTCTTCGTGTCCGACGGCACCGGGATCACCGCCGAGATGCTCGGGCACGGCCTGCTCACGCAGTTCGAGGGCATTCAGTTCACCCAGGCGGTGATCCCGTTCGTCGACAGCGTAGAGAAGGCCGAGGAGTGCCTGCAGCGCATCGCGGAGGCGAAAGCGCGCTCGGAGGCGCGGCCGATCGTCTTCTGCACGCTCATTGACGACGCGGTGCGGGCCACGCTGCGCCGCGCCGACGCGCTCGTCCTCGATTTCTTCGAGGGGTTCCTCAACCCGCTCGAGGCGGAGTTCAACACGCGCTCATCGCACGCCGTCGGGCGCTCGCACAGCGCCGCGCACAACAAGGAATACCACGACCGGATCGAAGCGGTGAACTACGCGCTCGCCCATGACGACGGCCTGGGCAGCCGCGACCTGGGGCGGGCCGACGTGATCCTGGTCGGCGTCTCGCGCAGCGGGAAGACGCCGACCTGCCTCTACATGGCCCTCCAGTTCGGCATAAAGGCGGCCAACTATCCGCTGACGCCTGACGATTTCGAGCGCGGCGAGCTCCCGGCCTCGGTCGCGCCCCATCTCGGCAAGCTGTTCGGCCTCACCATCGCGCCCGACCGCCTGAGCGAGATCCGGCGAGAGCGGCGCCCCGACAGCCGCTATGCGCGTCTGGACAACTGCCGCTACGAGGTCGAGGAAGGGGAGAAGCTCATGCGTCGCCACGGCATCCAGTGGCTCAATTCGACGACGCGCTCGATCGAGGAGATTGCCACCAAGATCCTGCAAGCCGTGAAGCTCGAGCGGCGCGCGTACTGAGCATCCTTCAGGAACGCCGCTGCTGGCGCACCTGCTCGAACAGGCAGATTGCCGCGGCGGCGGCGACGTTGAGGGACTCGAGTCGGCCCGGCATGGGGATACGCACGCGCAGGCTCGCCGCGCCGGCAAGCTCGCGCGACACGCCGGAGCCCTCCGACCCGAAGATCCAGGCAACCGGTCCCCGCAGGTCGGCTTCGAACACCGCGATTCCGGACTGCACGTCCGTGGTCGCTACTGTGCCCCGATGGCCCGCGGCCACCTCGGTCAGCGTCGCGCGCTCGTGGATCGCAAGGAAGAAGTGCGCGCCCTGCCCGGCGCGCAGCACCTTGGGCGACCAGGCGAACACGCAACCCTTCGACAGGAACACGTGCCGGGCACCGGCGGCTGCAGCCGTCCGCAGCATCGAACCGAGATTCCCGGGGTCCTGGATGCCGTCGAGAAGCAGGCAGGTCTCGGCGCGCGCCGGCGGCGCGGGGGGGCCCGGCGTGCCGATGACAGCAAGGAGACCGACGGGCTCGACCACTTGCGCGATTTCCGCGAACAGCCGGTCGGAGACAAGCACCCGGGCGCGCGCTGGGGCCGACTCGAAGAGCCGGCGGATTTCCGCGCGCGCATGCGCCGACTCGCTCGCCACAACGGCCTCGGCGACGCCGCCGGCGTCGCGATACGACGCCAGAAGGTGAGGTCCGTCGAGTAGGGTCGCGCCCTGCTCCCGGCGCTCCCGCGCCGACGAAGCGAGACGCGCGATGCGCTTGAAAAGTGCGTTGTCGCGCGAACTGATACGCTTGAATGAAACTTCGGTCATCGCGCCGCGAGGAGTCTAGCAGACCAAGAATGCGCATCGCGATCGTAACGCCGTCGGCCGCCAGCACGCGCACCGGCAACCGCCACACGGCGCAGCGCTATGCGGCGTTCCTGCGCGCGGCCGGGCACCGCGTGCGCGTGGCCTCGGCCTGGGACGGCGCCGCGTGCGATCTCATGATCGCCCTCCATGCGCGCAAGAGTCACGACTCGATAGCGCGCTTCCGCGCGCACCATCCCTGGCATCCGCTCCTCGTCGTGCTGACCGGCACGGACCTGTACCGCGACATCCGCACCGACCCCTCCGCGCAGGCGTCGCTCGAGATGGCGAGTCTTCTCGTCTCGCTGCAGGAAATGGGTCGGCTCGAGTTGGCCCGCCGCCTGCGAGCGAAGGTCCGCGTGATCTATCAGTCGGCGCGCGTCTCGCGCCGGGCGACGCCGCCGCGGCGGCGCTTCCGCGTCTGCGTGCTTGGTCACCTGCGCGATGAGAAGGATCCGTTCCGGGCCGCGCTCGCACTGACGCATCTGCCCGAGGCACCCGCTGTCGAGGTCGTGCACGTCGGCGATGCGCTCACGCCGGCAATGGCGGACGAGGCGCGAGGCCTGATGCGCGCCGATTCGCGCTACCGCTGGGTGGGGGGCGTGCCGCACTCCAGGGCCCTCGCGTGGCTCGCGCGCAGCCATCTGCTGGTCGTAAGCTCGCGCATGGAAGGCGGCGCCAATGTCATTTGCGAAGCCGCGCGTGCGGGCGTGCCGGTGGTCGCGTCCCGTGTGCCCGGGAACGTGGGCATGCTCGGCCGCGGCTACCCGGGCTACTACCCGCTCGAGGACGACCGCGCGCTCGCGCGGCTCATTGCCCGGGCGAGCGCCGATGCGCGTTTTTACACGCGCCTGAAGGCAGGCGTTGCGGCACGACGCGGACTGTTCACGCCGGCATCCGAACGCCGCGGCCTGCTCGCCGTCGTCCACGAAGCAGTGCGCGCGCGGCGTTAGCCGATCTCGCCCTCGAACAGCGCAGACTGCACGGGCGTCCGGCCTGTCGCCAGCAACTCCTTTACCGGACCGAAGTTGGCGCGGTGTGCGACGCAGGGTCCGACTTGCCGAAGTGCCTCGAGATGGTCGGGAGTCGGATAGCCCTTGTGTCGATCGAAGCCGTAGCGCGGAAAGCGCGCGTGCAGGCGGACCATCTCCGCATCGCGCTCGGTCTTCGCCAGGATCGACGCCGCCGAGATTGCCCTCACGGCAGTGTCTCCCCCGACCACTGCTGCCGCGGGGATGGCCACTTCCGGACAGTGCAGCCCGTCGACCAGCACCCGTTCGGGTCGGACCGGAAGCGTCTCGATCGCCCGCTTCATCGCCAGCAGGCTCGCGCGCAGGATGTTGAGCGCGTCGATTTCCGCTACCGAGGCCCACGCAACCGCCCAGGCGAGCGAGCGCGCGCGAATCCGGTCCGCGAGCTCGAGCCGCGTCGACGCGGCGAGCTTCTTAGAGTCGTCTAGGCCCCGGATCGGCCGGCCGGCGTCAAGGATCACCGCAGCGGCGTAGACCGGCCCCGCGAGCGGGCCCCTGCCCGCTTCGTCCACGCCGCACACCACCAGACGGGTGCGTGTCACGTGCCTTCACCCCGTGGCGTCGCGCACCAGCGGGAGCAGCGCGTCGGCAGCTCGCTCCGCCGAGTCGCGCCGCAACTCCGCGTGCAGGCGCAGGAAGCGCTCCTCGATCGCCCACCGGAACGGGGCGTCGGCGAGCATGTTCCCCACCGCCTGAGCGAGATTCTCCGGCGTCGCATCGTGCTGCATGAACTCGGGCACGACGGCCTCGCCGCAGAGGATGTTCGGCAGGCCGACGTGAGGCACACGGATGAGGCGCTTCGCGATCAGGTAGGAAACCGGCGCGACCCGGTACGCGATCACCATTGCGCGCCCGGTCAGCGCGCCTTCGAGCGTCACCGTCCCGCTCGTCGCGAGGGCCACGTCGCACGCCGCGAGCGCGTCCCGGGCGTGCCCGAAGAGCAGCGCCATAGGCAGCTCGCGCGCATCGCGGCGATAGAGCTCAGTCTCAAAGAGCTCGCGCGTCTCGCGCGTGACGAGCGGCACGACGAAGCGCGCGGCGGGCAGCCGCGCGTGCAGGAGCTTCGCGGTCTCGATGAACGGCCCGGACATCATCTCCAGCTCCGACTGCCGGCTGCCGGGCAGGATCGCGACCACCGGGACGTGCGCGGGCAGGCGCAGCTGCTCGCGCACCCCCTCGCGGTCGGCGTACGTGGGAATCTCGTCCGCCAGGGGGTGCCCGACGTACGTCACATCGACGCCGGATTTCCGGTAGAGCGGTTCCTCGAACGGAAACAGGACGAGGAGGTGCGACACGTAGCTCTTCATCCGGCGGATGCGGCCGCGCCGCCACGCCCAGACCTGCGGGCTCACTAGGTGCGCGGTGCGCAAACCCGCGCGCTTGAGCTTGCGTTCCAGCCCAAGATTGAACTCGGGCGAATCGATGCCGACGAAGAGCTGCGCTCGCAGCGCCCGCACCCGGCGGAAGATCTCGCCGCGGATCGCGAGCAGCTCGCGCAGGTGCCGCACCACCTCCACGAAGCCGCGCACCGCGAGCTTCTCCTGCGGAAACCAGGAATCGAAGCCGGCGGCGACCATCCTCGGTCCGCCGACGCCGCAGAACTCCGCTTCGGGAAGCCTCCGGCGCAGCGCCTCGATCAGCCGGCTGCCGAGCAGATCCCCTGAGGCCTCGCCCGCGACCAGCGCGATCCGGACGGGCTCGGCCACGCTTTCCCGCTCAGCGAACGATGCCGCGGGTAGCCGTGCGCAGGAAGTCGGCAAGCGCCGCCACCTCCGGGCTCGAGGCCGCCTGCTCGGCAAGAACGGACTGCGCCTGCGCGAGCGAGAGTCCGCGCCGGTAGAGCGTCCGGTAAGCCTCAGTGAGCGCCGCTATCGCTTCCGCGGTGAAGCTGCGCCGGCGCAAGCCCTCGACATTCAGTCCGAGCGCCTTCGGCGGGCTGCCCGCCACGGTGACGTACGGCGGCACGTCCTGCCGCAGCATCGTGCCGCCGCCGAGCATCACGTGCGCGCCGATGCGGACAAACTGATGCACGCCGGAGAACCCGCCGAGGATCGCCCAGTCCCCAATGTGGCAATGGCCGGCAAGCTGGGTGTTGTTCGCGAGCACAGTCCGGTTGCCGATCTGGCAGTCGTGAGCAAGGTGGACGTACGACATGATCCAGTTGTCGTCGCCGACGCGCGTAACGCCGGCATCCTTCCTGGTGCCGGTGTTGAACGTGCAGAACTCCCGGATCGTATTGCGGTCGCCGATCTCCAGGCGCGTCGGGTCGCCGGCGTGCGACTTGTCCTGCGGCGGTCCGCCGAGCGCGGTGAACGATCCGATGCGGTTGTCGCGGCCGATGCGCGTGTGCCCCTCGATGATCGTGTGCGAACCGACCTGCGTGCCCTCTCCGATCTCGACGTGCTCGCCGACGATCGAGTACGGACCGATCGCGACGCTCGCGCCCAGCCGCGCGCCGGGGTGGACGATCGCGGTCGCGTGGATGCTCGGCATGCCTGTCACGCAGCGCGCAGGGCACACATCATCTTGGCCTCCGCCGCAAGCCGCTCGCCCACGCGCGCTTCGGTCGAGAACTTCCAGATCCCCTTGAGGTGCCGGTCGATGCGCGCATGCAGCGTCACCTGGTCGCCGGGCATCACGGGGCTCTTGAAGCGCGCCTCGTCGATGCCCACGAAGTAGACGACCGAATGCTCGTCGGGGAGCCGCTCGCCGGACTTGAACGCCAGGATTGCGGCTGCCTGCGCCATCGCCTCGATCACCATCACGCCCGGCATGACCGGGTGGTGCGGGAAGTGGCCCGGAAAGAACGGCTCGTTGATCGTGACGTTCTTGAGCGCGACGATGCTCTTGCCCGGCTCCATCTCGAGCACGCGGTCCACCAGCAGGAACGGGTAGCGGTGAGGCAGGTGCTCGAGCACCGCCTTGATGTCCATCGCATTCATTCTTCTCGCTCCAGGTCTCGCACTCGGCGGTCGAGCGCGCGCAGCCGTTCCGTCACGCGCGCGAGGCCGCGCAGGTGCGCGACGATGCGCCGCCATTCGCGCGCCTCCTCGGCGGGAATGACGCTGAGATAGGTGCCCGCCGCGTCGATGGATTTCGTCACGACGGTGCTGCCGGCAACGATCACCCGGTCCGCTATCGTGAGATGTCCGCCGATCATCGCCGCACCGCCGATCATGCAGTGGCGCCCGATCGTCGTGCTGCCTGCAATGCCCACGCAGCCGGCAATCGCGGTATGCGCGCCGATGCGGCAGTTGTGGCCGATCTGGACCAGGTTGTCGAGCTTGACGCCATCCTCGATCACGGTGTCCTCGATCGCCCCTCGGTCGATCGTGGTGTTGGCCCCGATCTCGACATCGGCGCCCACCAGCACCCGGCCGATTTGCGGGATCTTCAGCCACGCCCCTCCCTCCGGCGCGAACCCGAAGCCGTCGGCCCCGATCACGGCGCCGGAATGGACGATCGACCGTGAACCGATCTCGCAATCCGGGTAGACGGTCACCCGCGGATGCAGGCGGGCGTCCGGGCCGATTCTTGCGCCCTCGCCCACGATGCAGCCGGCCCCGAGCGACGCGCCGTGACCGAGGTGCGCCCGGCCGCCGATCACGCAGCCGGCCCCCACCTGGGAGGTCGGCGCGACGCTGGCGTCCGGCGCGATCACGGCCGACGGATGAACGCCCGGGGCGACCGGTGCAGGCGGGTTGAAGAGCGCAGAGACGCGCGCGAAGTAGGCATAGGGATCCTTGCAGACGATCCGGGGCAGTGTGGTGGCGTCCCGGTCCGCAGCGCCGACGATCACCGCCGACGCCTGCGTGCGCGCGAGGTCGGAACGGTATTTGGAATGCGCAAGGAAGGCGATCTGGCCGGGGCGGGCGCCGCGCAGGTTTGCGACCTGCGAAACGGAGACCTGCGGGTCGCCGATCACATCGCCGCCGAACTTCGCCGCGATGTCGCCAAGCCTGACCGGGCCGGACACCATCGGCACGGCCGCTACTTCTTGCCGGGCGAAGTGTCGTCGAGCGCGCGGATCACCTTGTCGGTGATGTCGATGCGCGGGCTCGCGTACACGGCCTCCTGGAAGATGACGTCGAACTTCTCGGCCTCGGCGATCTGGCGCACGACGCGGTTGGCGCGCTCGAGGATCCCCGACAGCTCCTCGTTGCGCCGCTGGTTGAGATCCTCGCGAAACTCGCGCTGCTTGCGCTGGAACTCCCGGTTCATCTCGCCGAATTCGCGCTCGCGGTTGCGGCGTTCGCTCTCGGACATCGTCATGCTGTTCTTCTCGAGAGTCTCCTGCATCCGCTTGAGCTGCTCCGCCATCTTCGTGAGCTCCTGCTCGCGCTTGGTGAACTCGCCCTCGATCTTCTTCTGCGCGCGCTGTGCCGGTGCTGCGTCGCGCAGGATGCGGTCGAGGTTCACGAACCCGATCTTGCCCTCCGCCTGGGCCGCACCGCCGCCCGCGAACGCGAGCAGCGACATGAATGCCAACAGCTGCAGCTTCTTCAACTTCATCTCCTGCTGGGTCCGGAGGGGGGCGCACCTCGCGCGCACCCGCCCCGCCCGCGACTGCGGTCAGAACGTCTGGCCGAACACGAACTGGAATCTCTGGATTTGGTCGCCCGGTTTGTCGTTGATCGGCTGCGCGATGCTCAGCTTCAGCGGCCCGAACGGCGAGTTCCAGGAGAAGAGCACCCCCGTAGAATATCGCAACTGGAGGTCTGAAAGCGTATAGGGCGACTGGTCCGTCCATACCTGGCCAGCGTCGAAGAACACGCCCAGGCGCGCCGAGCGGTCCTGACCGAGACCGGGGACCGGGAAGAGGATCTCGGCGTTGCCCACGACCTTGCGGGTCCCCCCCAGCACGCCGTTCACGTCCCGCGGCCCGAGCGAGCTTTGCTCGTAGCCGCGGACGCTCGTCGCGCCGCCCGTGTAGAAGGCCTTGTAGAACGGGAGTTGCTGGCCATCGTAGCCGCCGCCGTAGCCGATCTCGCCATTCAGGAACAGGGTGAAATCGGTCGTCAGGGGGTAGTACCACCCGATCTGGTAGCCGAGCTTGTAGTACCGGAGGTCGAGCGCCGGAAGCGTCACTTCCACGGTTGCGCGCTGCAACGTGCCGCTGGTCGTCCAGATCGCGCTGTCCCGGCGATCGCGCACCCAGGACGCGATGGTAATCAGTGCCGTCGGTTCGCTGCCGTTCTGATTGACAAAGTCAATGAACCGTTGCGGACTGTCGGCGAACGTCTCGATCTTCGTCTGCTCGACAGTCAGGCCGAGATTGATTCGATCGAGCTCCGTGACCGGAAAACCGATGCGAGCGCCGGCACCCAGAGTCTCGGTCGTGTAGTTCCCCAGGTTCAGCGCGTCCGCGTCGAACCGCCGGTCGTAGATGTCGAAGCCGGCGCTCAGACCGTCGATCGTGAAGTACGGGTCGGTGTACGACAAGCCGAGGTTCCGGTTCACACTGCTGGTGTTCGCCGCTATCCCGACCGCCTTGCCCGAGCCGAAGATGTTCTGCTGGTTCGCGGAGGCCTGGAGGACGAGGCCGTCCGAACTCGAGAACCCGACCCCGAACAGCAGGTTCCCGGTCGGTTTCTCCTTCACCTTCACGGTAACGTCGACCTGGTCGGTCGTGCCGGCCACCGGCTCGGTATCGACATCGACTTCCGAGAAGTAATTGAGCCGGTCGATCCGGCGTTTCGACTGCTGCAGCCTCTGCGCGTCGTAGAAGGAGCCCTCGAGCTGCCGAAGCTCGCGCCGGATGACCTCGTCTCGGGTGCGGGTGTTGCCCACCACGTTGATCCGTCGCACGTACACTCGCCGCCCGGGATCCACCATGATGGTGAACGCTACGGTGCGGTCGTCCTTGTTGACGTCAGGGACAGCGTTCGCATTGGCGAACGCGTATCCCTCGTCGCCGAGGCGCTCGGAGATCCTCTTCGTCGATTCGGCCAGCCTCTCGCGCGAGAACGGCTCGCCCGGCTTGACCGTCACCAGCCGGGCGAGCTCGGCCTCGGGCAACAGCAGCTGGCCGCCGAGCTTCACGTCCCGGACCGTGTACTTCTCGCCTTCGGTGACGTTGATCGTGATGTAGATGTCGCGCTTGTCGGGCGTGATGGACACCTGCGTGGACTCGATGTTGAAGTCGAGGTAACCGCGATTCAGGTACCAGGACCGGATCGATTCGAGGTCGCCGGAGAGCTTCTGCCGCGAGTACTGGTCGTTCTTCGTGTACCAGGTGAGCCAGCCCGGCGTCTGCAGCGTCATCAGATCGAGCAGCTCTTTCTCGGTAAACGCGCGGTTGCCGACGATATTGATGCTGCGGATCTTCGCGACCTCACCTTCGTCGACCGTGAAGTTGATGGACACCCGATTGCGGTCGAGCGGCGTGACGGTCGTCGTTACGGTCACGCCGTAGCGGCCGCGGGTGAGGTATTGGCGCTTGATCTCCTGCTCGGCCTGGTCGATGACGGCCTTGTCGAAGGTCCGTCCCTCGGCGATGCCGTTCTCGCGCAGCGCCTTCCGGACCTGGTCGGCGGGAAACTCCTTCATGCCGACGAAGTCGATCTGCGCAATCGCGGGGCGCTCCTCGACTACGACGACGAGGACGTTGCCCTCGACTTCGATGCGCACGTCGCGAAAAAGGCCCGTCGCGAAGAGCGAACGGATCGCCTGCGCGGCCTTCTCGTCGGTCATGGTCTCGCCGACCTTGACCGGAAGATAGCTGAAGACCGTGCCGGCCTCTACACGCTGGATTCCCTCGAGGCGGATGTCGCGGACGACGAAGGGCTCGAACGCGAATGCGCACCGAGCGAGCAGCACTCCAAGCAGAGCCGCGACGAATCGCTTGGTCATCAAGGGCGAGCGGCTCAGCCCGAAATCAGGCGATTTATATCGTTATAAAAAGCGAACGCCATGAGGAACAAAAGCACCACCAGTCCGGCGCGCTGCCCTAGCTCCATCACGCGCTCCGACACTGGGCTCCCCTTCAGAACCTCGATCGTATAGTACAACAGGTGTCCGCCATCAAGTAACGGGATCGGCAGCAGGTTGAGGACACCGAGGCTGATGCTGATCAGCGCGAGGAACGCGAGGTAGGGCACGAGCCCGAGCTGCGCCGACTGGCCGGCATAGTCGGCGATCGTAACGGGGCCGGAGAGGTTGCGCCACGAGACCTCGCCGACGATCATCTTGCCGAGCATGCGCAGCGAGAACACCGACATCTCCCACGTCTTCGCGAGCGCGCGCGACAGCGATTCCAGCGGGCCGTAGCGGACCTCGACGAGGAATGCCTTCATCGCGCCGGGCTCGACGTACGGGCCGGCACCAATCCGGCCGATCGTCTCGGCGCCCTGCATCACCGGTTCCGGCGTCACGTCGACCCGCAGGCGCTTTCCGCCGCGCTCGACTTCGAGCGCGATCGGGCGGGCCGGGCTGCTGCGCACCTTCGCGACCAGCGCGTCCCACGTCGGGATCGCCTGCCCGTCCACCGCAATCACCCGGTCGCGGGACGCGAGCCCGGCGCGCTCCGCCATCCCGCCGGCGACCACCTGACCGATGACCGGCGCGACGTCGGGGCGGTAAAGGCGCAGGCCGAGCCGCGCCAGCAGATCCCCCTCCACTTCGTCGGCCTTCACTCGCGCGAGATCGAGGGTGCGCCAGTCGATCGCGTGCGCCGCGCTCTCGACCTCCAGGCGCGCCTCCTCGCGATCGAGCGCAAGCTGGAGCACGCGCCAGCGCACCTCCTGCCAGCTCGTCACCGGCTCGCCGTTGATCGCGCGGATCGTGTCCCCGCGGGCGAGCCCGGCCTGTGCCGCGACTGTTCCCGCCTCCGGCGCGGCGAGAATCGGCTTCGCCTCCTGGACGCCGCCAATGAACAGTCCCCAGTACAGCGCAATCGCCAGCAGGAAGTTGGCGACCGGCCCCGCCAGAACGATCGCGATCCGCCGCCACACGCCCTGACGGTTGAAGGCGCGCGGCAGGTCCTCGGGAGCGACCGTGCCTTCGCGTTCGTCCACCATCTTCACGTAGCCGCCCAGCGGAATCGCGGCGATCACCCATTCGGTCTGATCCGGACCGACGCGGCGCGACGCGAGCGCGCGCCCGAAGCCGACCGAGAACCGCAGCACCTTGACGCCGCACCAGCGCGCGACCAGATAGTGGCCGAGCTCGTGCACGACGATCAGCACGCCGAGGGCCACGAGGAAGGAAAGGACAGTGTGTAGCAGGCTCATGCCCACCTCGCGAGCGGCTGCGCGACGGAAGCCGCGGCGGCGGAGCGGGCGCGCCGGTCCGCGTCGAGCACGTGGTCGATGGCCGTCACCGCCGCGACCGGCACGCGCGCGAGCGTCGACTCGATGACATCGGTGATCCGCACGAACGGCAGCTCGCCCTGCAGAAAGGCGGCCACGGCGACCTCGTTGGCGGCGTTGAAGATGGTTGGCGCGGTGCCACCCGCGGCGAGCACCTCGTATGCGAGCGGGAGCGCGCGAAAACGCTCGAAGTCCGGCGCCTCGAAGGTCAGCGCGCCGAGCCGCGCGAGTTCGAGCGAGGCCACGCCCGCTTCGATGCGGTTGGGGTACGCGAGTGCCTGCGCAATCGGCGTGCGCATGTCCGGGTGGCCGAGCTGCGCGATGACCGACCCGTCGGCGTACTCCACCATGGAGTGCACGACGCTCTGCGGATGCACCACGACCTCGATCCGCGACGCCGGCGCCGCAAACAGCCAGTGCGCCTCGATGATCTCGAGCGCCTTGTTCATCATCGTGGCGGAGTCCACCGAGATCTTGCGGCCCATGTTCCACGTCGGGTGCGCGCACGCCTCTGCCGGCGTGACGTGCGCAAGGTCCGCGAGCGCGCGCGTGCGGAAGGGGCCGCCCGACCCGGTGAGGAGGATGCGGCGCACTCCGCACGCCGCAAGTCCCAAAGCAGCCCCCGGCGGGAGGCACTGGAAGATCGCGTTGTGCTCGCTGTCGATCGGCAGCAGCTGTGCGCCCCACTCGCGCACTGCGCCCATGAAGATAGGGCCAGCCATGACGAGCGCTTCCTTGTTGGCGAGTAGGATCTTCTTGCCCGCACGCGCCGCCGCCAGCGTCGGCGCGAGCCCCGCCGCGCCGACGATCGCCGCCATCACGGCATCGACCTCTGGATGCTGGGCGGCGGTCACCAGCCCGGCCTCCCCGCCGAGCACCTCCGTGGCAATGCCGGCCGCCGCGAGACGGTCGCGGAGAGTGGCCGCGCTGCCTTCCGCGGCGAGCACCGCCACGCGCGGCCGGTGAACGAGGCAGAGTTCGAACAGTTCGTCGGTCTGCGTGTGCGCTGTCAGCGCGAACGCGCGGAATCGGGCGGGATGCCGCGCGATCACGTCGAGCGTGCTGCGGCCGATCGACCCGGTCGCGCCGAGGATCGCGACGTTCGCCAGTCGATTCATACCATGCACACCAGCGCCGCGGCGGGCAGGACGGGCGTCAGCGCGTCGATGCGGTCGAGCACCCCGCCATGGCCTGGCAGGAGGCTGCCGCTGTCCTTGAGGCCCGCCTGACGCTTCAGCGCCGACTCGAAGAGATCGCCGATGACCGACAGCAGCGTCAGGGCCGCCACCAGCAGGATCATCCACGCGAGGCTTCCCGGGAGGTCGCGGACCAGTGCCGGCGCATGGACCCGCAGGAAAAATATCCACGCGATCGCGTACAAACTGGTGGCCGCGAGCGCCCCGTACAGGCCCTCGCGTGTCTTGCCGGGGCTGATGAGCGGGGCGAGCTTGGTGCGGCCGAACCGCCGGCCGGCAAAGTACGCAGCGATGTCTGCGATCCAGACGAGCATCATGAAGACGAGCAGCGTGACCGGATGGATGTTACGCAGATGCACCAGCGCAAGGAAGGTGGAGACGAGCACCAACCAGCCTGCCGCGAGAACGAGCCATCTGGAAGGCGCCGCGGGGAATCGCGCGAGCCACCAGGGCGCGCCCAGCACCCAGAACGCAACGGCCGCGCCGTAGAGCGGGATCAGCGCCAGGGCCCCCGGTCGTCCGCCCGCGAGCCCGAGCAGCCAGGCGAGCCCCAGCCCCACCGCCGCCGTTCCCGCCGCATAGGCGAAACGGGCCGGGTGCCTCTGCCGTGCGAACCCGCCCCACTCCCAGGCTCCCGCAGCCAGGATGCCCCCCGCGAAAAGCGTCCAGCCCGCCGGCGGAAGGCCGAACAGTGCGCCGAGGAAGATCGCGGCGAGAACGATCGCCGTGATGACGCGCTGACGGAGCATCGCGTGGGGCGCCGGCCACTCAGGAAGGAAGTCGGATGTGCGCGCGGCGAGACCGTGCGCTCCACCGCCGGTCCGTCGCGCCGCCGTCGCGAATCTCACGCACCCCGCACGCGTCGCCGGGGCTCATGCCCCGTCGTGACGACCGTGGCCTCCTCCGGCGTGGCGGCGGGCGCGGCGCTCTGGGGAAGCTGCTCGCTCGTCCGGCCGAAGCGGCGCTCGCGCTGGCGGTACCAGGCGATCGCGGCATCGAGGGCGGCGGCATCGAAATCCGGCCACAGCAGTTCAGTGAAATAGAGCTCCGTGTAAGCGAGTTGCCATACAAGGAAATTGCTGATCCGCTGCTCGCCACCAGTGCGGATGAAGAGGTCAGGCTCGGGTGCATAGCTCATCGCGAGATGCGAAGCGAGCTCCGCCTCCGTGTAGCCGCCGGCCCGCGCGGGATCGGCGCGCGTCATCGCGTTCACGGCCTGAAGGAGGTCCCACCGCCCCCCGTAGTTGGCGGCGATGGTGAGCGTCAGGCGCCGGTTCTCGGATGTACGCGCCTCGGCGCGCCGGACCAGGCCCTCGATCGTCTCGCCGAACGACGCGACATGCCCGATCACGCGCAGACGGATCCCGGCCTCGTGGAGCTTCTCGACTTCCTGCTCGAGCGCCATGCGGAAAAGCTGCTTCAGCACCGAGACTTCTTCTTCCGGGCGGCGCCAGTTCTCCGAACTGAAGGCGAACAACGTCAAATATTCGACGCCGCGCTCCGCGCACGCGCGCACGACCCCGCGCACCGCTTCGACGCCCCGCCGATGACCGGCTACGCGCGGCAGGAACCGGTTCTTTGCCCAGCGGCCGTTGCCATCCATGACGATGGCGACGTGCCGCGGTACTACCCCGGTCTCGGGAATTGTCAAGGTCGAGCTCGTGAACATTCGAGTGCGCTTCCGCTAGACTTGCATCAAGTCCGCTTCCTTCTGCTGCAGGAGCTTATCCACGTCGGCGACAAAGCGGTCGGTGAGCTTCTGTACTTCGTCTTGCGCGCGGCGCTCCTGGTCCTCCGGAATCGCCTTGTTCTTCAGCAATTCCTTCAGGTGGTGGATCGCGTCGCGCCGCAGGTTGCGGACTGCCACCTTCGCGTTCTCGCCCTCGTGCCTCACGACCTTGATCAGTTCCTTGCGCCGTTCCTCCGTCAGTGCCGGCATCGGAACGCGCACGATGTCTCCCTGGGTGGCCGGATTCAGCCCGAGGTCGGAGTCCCGTATCGCCTTCTCGATCGCCGGCGCCAGCTTCTTCTCCCAGGGCTGCACGCCGATCGTGCGCGAGTCGATCAGCGTGATGTTGGCGACCTGGTTGAGCGGCGTCTCGTTCCCGTAGTAGTCGACCTTGATGTGGTCGAGAAGCCCCGTGTGGGCGCGGCCGGTGCGCACCTTGGCGAGGTCCGCTTTCAGCGCCTCGACCGACTTCTTCATCTTGTCCTCGGTCGTTTTCTTGATCTGAGCGACGTCCATGAACTCTCCCCTCCTACAAGTGGACGAGCGTTCCCTCGTCCTCTCCCATCACTACGCGCTTGAGCGCCCCGCGCTTATAGAGGCTGAATACGATGATCGGCAGCTTCTGGTCGCGGCACAGGGCGAGCGCGGTCGCATCCATCACCCGCAGGTGCTTGGTGATCGCCTCATCGAACGTGACCTTCTGGTAGCGTCGCGCATCCGGGTCGGTATTGGGGTCGGCGGTGTAGACGCCATCGACCTTGGTCGCCTTGAGCACGACTTCCGCCCCGATCTCGCTCCCGCGCAGCGCCGCAGCAGTATCGGTCGTGAAAAACGGATTGCCCGTGCCGGCGGCGAAGATGACGATCCTGCCCTCCTCGAGGTAGCGGATCGATTTCGGCCGAATGTACGGTTCGACGATCTGCTCGATGTTGATCGCCGACTGCACGCGCGCATTCAGGCCCTTCTGCCGCATCACGTCGGCCAGCGCGAGCGCATTCATGATCGTCGCCAGCATGCCCATGTAGTCGGCGGTCGCGCGATCCATGCCGGCAGCCCCGAGCGCGACGCCGCGGAATATGTTTCCGCCGCCGATCACGCACCCGATCTCGACGCCCAGGCTGGCGATGCCGGACACCTCGTCGACGATCATCTCGATCGTCTGGCGGTTGATGCCGAAGAGGTCCTCCCCCATCAGCGCTTCGCCCGACAACTTGAGGAGGATGCGCTTGTACTTCGGCTCGGGCATCGTCCGCGCTCTCCTCTCGATCCCTAGCGCGCCGCCCCGGCCTGCGCCATCACCTCGGCGGCGAAGTCGCTCGACTTCTTCTCGAGGCCCTCGCCCACCACCAGGAAGCGGTAACCGCGCAGCTTCGTCTTCTTCTCCGCCAGCGCCTTCTCGACGGTCTGCTTGTCGTTCATCACGAAGTTCTGTCCGAGCAGGGTGATCTCGGAGAGGAACTTGCCGAGCGCACCCTCGACCATCTTGGCGGCGATCTCGGCGGGCTTCCCCGATTCCTTGGCACGCGCTTCCTGGACCGCGCGCTCGCGCGCCACGACGTCCGCTGCAACGTCCGCCTTCGACATGAACTGCGGTTTGGCAAACGCGATGTGCATCGCGACGCCCTTGCCCATCTCGTCGTCGCCTTCGTAGTCGACCATCACTCCGATCTTCACGCCGTGCAGGTACTGCAGGAGCTTGCCTTCGCCCTGCATGCGCACGAAACGACGGATCGCCAGATTCTCGCCGATCTTCTGCACGAGCGCCTGCCGCTTGGTCTCGACGTTCTCGCCCGCTACGCTCAGCTTCACGAGCGCTTCGACGTCGGCCGGGTTCTCCTTCGCCACCAGCTCCGCCAGAGCGCGGGCAAACGCAAGGAAGTCGGCGTTCTTCGCCACGAAGTCGGTCTCGCAGTTGACCTCGATCAGCGCGCCGAGCTTCCGATCGGGGGCGAGCCAGGCACCGATCACGCCTTCCGAGGCGATCCGGCCGGCCGCCTTGCTCGCCTTGGCGCCACTCCTCACGCGCAGCAGGTCCTCGGCCTTCCGGAGGTCGCCGCCCGCCTCTTCAAGCGCGCGCTTGCACTCCATCATGCCGAGCCCGGTGAGCTCGCGCAGCTCCTTTACCAGGCCAGCGGTGATCTCCGCCATCTCTCGCTACTCCCCAACCATCAACACCTGAAAAAAAGGGGCTGCTCGCCCCTGCCCGGAACCGACTGCGGGCGCCCGCCTCAGCCCCCGCGCTCGTCGGAGTCGTCCACCTCAACGAACTCGTCCGACCCGCCCGACACGATCTCCTGGATCGACTGGGACCGCCCCTCGAGGACGGCGTCGGCGATCCCGCGCGCATACAGGCGGATGGCGCGGCTCGAGTCGTCGTTGCCCGGGATCACGTGCGCGATTCCCTCGGGCGAATTGTTCGAGTCCACTACGCCGATCACCGGAACGCCCAGCTTGCGCGCCTCGAACACTGCGCCCTTCTGATATCCGGTGTCGACGATGAACAGCGCGTCGGGGATGCCATCGAGGGTCTTGATGCCGCCGAGGCCGCGCTGCAGCTTTGCCAGCTCGCGCTGGAAGTGCAGGCCTTCCTTCTTTGACATGCGGTCGACGCTGCCGTCCTCGACCGCCGCCTCCATTTCCTTGAGGCGCTTGATCGACTGCTTGACCGTCTTGAAGTTGGTGAGCATGCCACCCAGCCAGCGGTAGTCCACGAAGGGCATGCCGCACCGGATGGCCTCCTCGCGGATGATCTCGCGGGCCTGGCGCTTGGTGCCGACGAAGAGGATCGTCCCCTTGTTTCCCGAGAGCTGGCGCGCAAACTTCAGCGCCTCGTTGTACATCACCATTGTCTTCTCGAGGTTGATGATGTGAATCTTGTTGCGGTGGCCGAAAATGAAGGGGGCCATCCGCGGGTTCCAGTAGCGAGTCTGATGTCCGAAATGGACGCCCGCTTCCAGCATCTGACGCATCGTCGTCGACATGCATTCGCTCCGTCTTAGGGTTCGAAAGAGCCTGCCGCCCGCGATTGACCCCGCACGCGGGGCACCCTAAGGGGCGGAGGCCGGACTGGGGCACGCCGCTCGGCGCGCCCGGGTCTCGATCCGCGCCGCGCGGGTGCGCAAGGCCAGCGAATCGAAACAGCCGGAAATTGTAGCACGGCAGGTAGAACCGGCTCAAGATTCCCCTTGTCAAACAGCGGATTACTCTGCGCCAGCGCGGAACGCAACGGCACGTTGACGGCCGGTTTGCTTCACCCGGATCGATCCACTATTCTTCCCGCTTTTTTCGGCGCACCACGCGCATGGCCGTCGTCCTGAAAACCGCCGATGAAATCGAGAAGATGCGGGTCGCTGGCCGGCTCGCATCGGAAGTGCTCGACTACATCGCGCCGCACGTGAAGGCCGGCATCACGACCGCCGGGCTCGACCGGCTCTGCCACGAGTACATGGTCGCCGTCCAGGGCACCGTGCCCGCGCCGCTCAACTACGCGCCGCCGGGCTATCCGCCGTTTCCGAAGTCGATCTGCACGTCGGTGAACCATCAGGTGTGCCACGGCGTGCCGGGCGACAAGGTGCTCAAGAACGGCGACATCCTGAACGTCGACATCACCGTCATCAAGGACGGCTATCACGGCGACACCAGCCGGATGTTCCACGTGGGCGAGCCGTCGATCCAGGCGCGGCGCCTCTGCGACGTCACGTGCGAATGCATGTGGCTCGGCATCCTCGCCGTGCGCCCCGGAGCCTATCTCGGCGACATCGGTGCGGCGATCCAGCGCCACGCCGAAAGCCACGGCTACAGCGTCGTGCGCGAGTTCTGCGGCCATGGCATCGGCCGCAAGTTCCACGAGGAGCCCCAAGTTCTTCACTACGGCCGTCCCGGCACCGGTCTGAAGCTGGAGCCCGGCATGATCTTCACGGTCGAACCCATGATCAACGCCGGGCGCCCGGCTATCCGCGAGTTGGCCGACGGGTGGACGATCGTCACCAAGGACCACAGCCTTTCGGCGCAATGGGAGCACACCGTGCTCGTCACCGAGTCGGGCCATGAGGTGCTGACGCTCTCGGCGGGCGCGCCGCCGATGCCTCAGTCGCTGCTCGCGGCCTGACGGGGCACCCGATGGGCTCGATGCCGGCTCGCCGACTGGAGGCGCACAGCGGCGTCGCCTTCTGCCGGCAGCGCCTCGCGCAGGAGCGCGCCCGGCTGCGGGCCGAGTATGACAGCGGGCGCGACGCGGCGCGGTATCTGCGTGGCCACCGACGCGCGGTCGACGCGACGCTTCGTGACCTGTGGCACGGCGCCGGAGTTCCAAAGGCTCTCGCGCTGGTGGCAGTCGGGGGGTATGGCCGCGGCGAGCTCTATCCGCACTCCGACGTCGATGTCCTAATACTCCTCCCCGGCGCGCTCGCGGCGCCCGACGCGCAGGCGGTGGAACGCTTCGTCGGGCAGATGTGGGACGTCGGGCTGGAACTCGGCCACAGCGTGCGCACCGTCGACCAGTGCGTCGATGAAGCCGCCAAGGACATCACCGTGCAGACCGCGATGCTCGAGGCGCGCCAGCTCGGCGGCAGCCGCGCGCTGTTCCGCGCCTTCCGGGACGTGCTGCACGCCGGGTTCGATCCGCAGGCGTTCTTCAAGGCGAAGCGGCTGGAGCAGGAGCAGCGGCACGAGAAGTTCCAGGACAGTCCCTATAGCCTGGAGCCGAACCTAAAGGAAGCGCCCGGCGGCCTGCGCGACCTGCAGGTGATCCTGTGGGTCAGTCGGGCAAGCGGCCTCGGTGCCGACTGGCGGGCGCTCGCGGCAAGGGGCCTCGTCACCCGCCAGGAGGCGTCCCAGCTGCGGCGCCACGCCGAATTCCTCGCCGAGATCCGGATCCGGCTCCACTTCCTGACGGGGCGCCGCGAGGACCGGATACTCTTCGATTACCAGAACGCGCTCGCCGAGGACTTCCAGGCGGTCGCCACCGCAGCGCGCCGCCCGAGCGAGACGTTCATGCAGCGCTACTTCCGTACGGCGAAAGCGGTCACGCAACTGAACACCATCCTGTTGCAGAACCTCGGCGCCGCGATCTTTCCGGCCTTTGCCGCGGCGCCGGAGCCGCTCAACGAGCGCTTCCAGGCGGTGCGCGAGCTGCTCGACGCGCGCGATCCGCAGCTCTTCGAGCGTGAGCCGCGCGCGATCCTGGAAGGATTCATGCTGCTGCAGCAGCACTCCGAGCTAAAGGGGATGACCGCGCCGACTCTGCGCGCGCTGTGGCGCGCGCGCATGCGGATCGACAGCCGCTTCCGGCGCGATCCCGCCAACCGCTCGCTGTTCCTCGAGATCCTCCAGCAGCCGCGCGGGATCGTGCACGAGCTGCGGCGCATGAACCAGTACTCGATCCTCGGGCGCTACCTGCCTGCCTGGGGCCGCATCGTCGGCCAGATGCAGCACGATCTCTTCCACGTC
Organism: Burkholderiales bacterium; assembly: GCA_035456405.1. Classification (GTDB taxonomy): domain Bacteria; phylum Pseudomonadota; class Gammaproteobacteria; order Burkholderiales; family SG8-39; genus JAGVSZ01. The sequence goes on from DATIDG010000020.1 coordinate 52,660, forward strand.
TACACCGTGGACCAGCACATCCTGCAGGTCATCCGCAACGTGCGTCGCTTCACGATGGTCGAGTTCGCGCACGAGTACCCCTTGTGCAGCCGCCTGATCGCCAACTTCGAGCGTCACTGGCTCTTGTACGTCGCTGCGATGTTTCACGACATCGCGAAGGGCCGCAGCGGCGACCACTCGCACCTCGGCATGCTCGATGCGCGCCGCTTCTGCCGCGTGCACGGGTTGCAGCGGGAGGACCGCCAGCTGGTCGAGTTCCTCGTCGAGCATCACCTCACCATGTCGGCGGTGGCCCAGAAGAAGGATCTCTCGGACCCCGAAGTGATCCGCGACTTCGCAGGGATCATGCAGACCGAGCGCAATCTGACCGCCCTGTACCTCCTCACCGTCGCCGACATCCGCGGCACCAGCCCAAAGGTCTGGAACGCATGGAAAGGCAAGCTCCTCGAGGATCTCTTCCGGCTGACCCGGCGGGTGCTGCGCGGCGATGTCGTCGGCTATGACCGGGACGTGCAGGCCAAGCAGGCGGAGGCCCTGCGTCTCCTGCGCCTGTATGCGCTGTCGGACCGCGTCGGCGAGCGGCTGTGGAGCGAGCTGGACGTCGCGTACTTCCTGCGCCACGACCCGCAGGAGATCGCCTGGCAGACCCGCAACCTCCATTTCCGAGTGGACGCCGATCAGCCGGTGGTGAAGGCGCGCCTGTCGCCGATCGGCGAGGGGCTGCAGGTGATGATCTACACGAAGGACCAGCCCGAGCTGTTCGCGCGCATCTGCGGCTACTTCGAGTCGATCGGATTCTCGATCGCCGACGCCAAGATCCACACGACGCGGCACGGCTATGCGCTCGACACGTTCCTGGTGCTCGGCACCGGCCCGTCGCCGCACTATCGCGAGATGATTAGCCTCATCGAGCACGACCTCGCCGAGCGCCTCGTCCGGGAGGCGCCGCTCGGACCGCCGACGCGCGGGCGCGTCTCGCGGCAGCTCAAGCACTTTCCGATCACGCCTGAGGTGCACGTCCGCCCCGACGAGAGGGGCTCCTACTACTCGCTCTCGATCACCGCTGGAGACCGCCCCGGCCTGCTGTACGCGATCGCGCGCGTCTTCAGCAAGTACCGCCTCGACCTGCACACCGCGAAGATCGTGACGCTCGGCGAGCGCGCCGAGGACGTGTTCGTGGTGAGCGGCGAGGCGCTCGGCAACTCTCGCACGATGCTGCAGCTCGAGCAGGAGCTGCTCGAAGCGCTGCAGTAGCGCGAATCAGTCCTCGCCGAGATCCTGGCCGGGAAACAGGGCGTCGATAAAGCCGAACTTCGTGAGGTCGCGGATCCGCGTCGGATAGAGGATGCCGTCGAGGTGGTCGACCTCGTGCTGCACGACGCGGGCGTGGAAGTCGGCCACGGTCCGGTCGATCGGCCGTCCTTGCTCGTCGGACCCGCGGTAGCGTAGCTGCCGGTAGCGCGGCACCAGCCCGCGCATCCCGGGGACCGAGAGGCAGCCTTCCCAGCCTTCCACCAGCTCGCCGCCGATCGGTTCGAGGACCGGATTGATCAAGACCGTGTCGGGCACCTCTTCGGCGTCGGGATAGCGCGGGTTCGCGTGCACGCCGAAGATGACGACCCGCAACCCGACCCCGATCTGGGGCGCCGCGAGCCCTGCCCCGTTCCGGTGCGCCATCGTGTCGCGCATGTCCGCGACCAGCGCGTGCAGTTCGGGCGTATCGAACTCGCTCACCGGCCGCGCGCGCTCGAGCAGCCTCGGATCGCCCATGCGCAGGATGTCGCGAATCATTCGAGCGTGACCAGCTCTTCGATGATGCGCCGCGCCCGCGCGATGGTCTGGTGCAGCATCTGCTCGATGCCTTCCAGCCGGATTCCGGTCGCGCTTTCGCCGCGACCGGCGGCGTGGTTGACGACGACCGCGATCGTGGCGTAGGCGAGGTCGATTTCGCGCGCGAGCGCCGCCTCGGGCATCCCCGTCATGCCCACCACTTCGGCGCCGTCGCGCTCGAGCCGGTCGATCTCGGCAGACGTCTCGAGGCGCGGCCCCTGCGTGGCGGCGTAGACGGCCCCCTCCAGCACGTTCTCGCCGCAGGCGCGCGCGGCCGCCAGGATCTTCTGCCGCACCGGCTCGGCGTACGGCCGCGTGAAGTCGACGTGCGTCACCGGCACGTCGCCGCCTTCGAAGAAGGTCGAGCGGCGCCCCCAAGTGTAGTCGATGATCTGGTGCGGAACCACCAGCATGCCGGGGCCGAGGGCAGCGCGGATCCCGCCGACGGACGCGACCGACACAATCTCCGTCGCACCGCCTTCGCGCAACGCCCAGACGTTCGCGCGGTAGTTGACCTCGTGCGGCGGAATCGTGTGCCCGTATCCGTGGCGCGCGAGGAAGAGCACTTCCCGGTCCCTGAGCCGACCGAAGGTGAGCGCGCCGGACGGCTCGCCGTAAGGCGTCCGGACCGCCTTGCGATGGGTCACGTCCAGGCTCGCGAGCTGTGTCAGCCCGCTCCCGCCTATGATGGCCAGCATTATTCTTTCAGCGCATAAATGGCCGGCAGGTTGCGCCACGACCCATACGCGTCGAGGCCGCAGCCGAACACGAAGCGATCGGGAATGCGCAGGCCGACGAAGTCGGGTTCGATCGGCTTCGGGCGACCGGTGAGCTTGTCGGTGAGGACCGCTACGTGGCACGACGTAGCGCCGCGCCCCAGCACCTTTGCCTTGATGGCCGCGAGCGTGTCGCCGGCGTCGAGGATGTCGTCCACGACCAGCACCGCACGGCCTTTCACCATGTCGCCCGGCTCCACCTTCCAGCGGACACTGCGGCCGTCGATCTCGGCGCCGTAGCGAGACGCGTGGACGTAGTCGAGGTGGAGCGGGAACCGCAGAAGCGGGAGCAGCTTGCCGCAAAAGAACAGTGCGCCGTTCATGACGCAAAGCACGAGGGGGTACGCATCACAGAAGCGTGCCGTGATCTCCGCGGCCAGGCGCTCGATCGCGCGGTCGACCTCTTCCGCCGGGCAGACGAGCTCGGCCTCGTCGAGCATCTTCCACGCCTGCTCCGCTGTGAGCATCCGGCAGCGCCGGCTCAGTACGTGAAGGTGACGACGTCGTCGTCCATCGCCTGGGAGATCACGTAGGCGCCGCCGACCGTCTCCTCGATCTCGGGGATCAGCTCCTTGCCCCACAGGTCGAGCGTCGGCGTGCACACCTTGAACTTCACGCCGGCCTCGTGCGCGTCCTTGATGAAGTCGTAGACGTTCTTCGGCGAGTCCTCCTTGATCTTCAGCTTCTCGGCGACGCCCTTGATCGCCAGCTCGCCCGCGCGGCCGGTCATGATGACCTCGACCTCGTATTCCATCGCCGCCGCCACGGTCGCCTGAAAAAACGGCGCGCCGAGCTCCGAGCCGTTCCGCGGATCGGTGTTCACCATCACGATCATCAGCTTGTCGGCCATATCCCCTCCGGAATATTAGCGATTGCTAACGCTTTCGAGTATAGCCGAAGCCCGCACCGGCAAGGCACGCAATCACCGGCCGCCACCCGCCAGCCACGCAGTGAACGCCCCGCCGACCTCCGGATGCTTCCGGCCGAGCGCGACCGTCGCCTGCAGATATCCGAGCTTCGACCCGCAGTCGTACCGCGTGCCCTGGAACCGGTACGCGAGGATGCGCTCCTCGCGGAGCAGCGACGCGATCCCGTCCGTGAGCTGGATCTCGCCGCCGGCGCCGGGGCGCGCACGCTCGAGGTGGTGAAAGATGCGCGGCGTGAGCACGTAGCGCCCGATCACGGCGAGGGTCGACGGGGCCGCCTCCGGCAGCGGCTTCTCGACGATCGCTTCGACCGACTCGAGCCGGTCGTCGACCCGTGTCGCGCGCACGATCCCGTAGCTCGCGGTCTGGCTCCTGGGCACCTCCTGGACGCCGAGCACCGACCGCCCCTCGCGCGCGAAGACGTCCACCATCTGCTTCACGACCGGCGGGTCGCCGTCGATCAGGTCATCGGCGAGAATCACCGCGAACGGCTCGTCGTTGATCACCGGCCTGGCGCAGAGCACCGCGTGGCCCAGGCCGAGCTGCTCCGGCTGGCGGATGTAGATGCAGCTCACGTCCGGCGGCAGGATCCCCTGCACCAGCTCGAGCAGATCCTTCTTGCCGCGGCTCGCGAGCTCGCTCTCGATCTCGTAGGCCTTGTCGAAATGATCTTCGATCGCGCGTTTGTTCCGGCCGGTGATGAAGATCATCTCGGTGAGGCCGGCCGCGACCGCCTCCTCCACCGCGTACTGGATGAGCGGCTTGTCGACGATCGGCATCATCTCCTTCGGACTCGCCTTGGTCGCCGGGAGAAACCGGCTGCCGAACCCCGCCACCGGGAACACCGCTTTGGTCATCGCGCGCATGCTGCGTCCACCTCAACCTTTCACGAGCTTCTTCAATCCGCCCTCGTCGAGCAGCGTGATGCCGAGCGCCTCGGCCTTCGCCAGCTTGCTGCCTGCATCCGCCCCGACGACCACGTAGTCGGTCCTCTTCGACACGGAGCCGGTCACCCTGCCGCCATGCGACTCGATCAGCGCCGCGGCGTCCTCACGCGTCATGCCCGGGAGCGTTCCGGTGAGGACGAAGGTCTTGCCGGCGAGCCGCCCGGCCGACGGGGCGCGACGGGGCGTTCCCTCCTCCCAGTGGACGCCGCGCCGCCGCAGCGCGGCGATCACGTCGCGATTGTGCCGCTCCGCGAAGAACCGCGCGATCGACATCGCGACGATCGGCCCCACGTCCGGCACTTCCTGCAGCGCGTCCTCGTCCGCCTTCAGCAACGGATCGAGGGCGCCGAAGTGCGCGGCGAGGTCCCGCGCCGTCGCCTCGCCGACGTTACGAATGCCGAGCGCGTAGATGAAGCGGGCAAGCGTCGTGCGCTTGGACCGTTCGAGCGCCGCAACCACATTCTGCGCCGACTTCTCTCCCATGCGCTCCAGCCCCGCCAGCCGCTCCACATCGAGCGCGTAAAGGTCCGCCGGGGTCTTGACCATTTCCGCGTCGACGAGCTGGTCCACGAGCTTCTCGCCCAGCCCCTCGATGTCCAGCGCACGCCGCGACGCGAAGTGCAGCAGCGCCTGCTTGCGCTGCGCCGGGCAGAACAGACCGCCGGTGCAGCGTGCGATCGCCTCGTCCGGGAGCCGGACAACGTCCGAGCCGCATACGGGACATCTGGGGGGAACATGAAACAGCGGCGCGTGGGCCTTACGCGTGCCGGGCACCGCACGCACCACCTCGGGGATCACGTCGCCCGCGCGGCGCACAACCACGGTATCGCCGACGCGGATGTCCTTGCGGTGCAGCTCATCTTCGTTGTGCAACGTGGCGTTGGTCACCGTCACCCCGCCGACGAATACCGGCTTCAGCCGCGCGACCGGCGTGATTGCCCCGGTGCGGCCGACCTGCACCTCGATCGCGAGGAGCTCGGTCGCGGCCTCCTCGGCTGGAAATTTGTGGGCGACGGCGAACCGGGGCGCGCGCGCGACGAACCCGAGACGCTCCTGATCGGCGAGTCGGTTCACCTTGTACACGACGCCGTCAATGTCGTACGGCAGCTTCGTGCGCTTGGCCTCGAGGTCCCGGTAATAGCCGAGCACCCCTGCAGCACCCCGGGCGGTGCGGCGCTCCGCACAAACGGGGAGGCCGAGGTTACCCAGGATGTCCAGCAGACCGGCTTGGGTCCCAGGGACGTGCAGCCCCTCGGTCTCGCCGATTCCATATGCGAAGAACCGCAGTGGCCGGCTCGCCGTGACCCTCGAGTCGAGCTGGCGCAGGCTTCCGGCCGCTGCGTTGCGTGGGTTGGCGAACTCCTTCGCGCCAGCGTCGCGCTGCCGGGCGTTGAGCCGCTCGAAGTCGCGGCGATAGATGACGACCTCCCCGCGCACCTCGAGCAGTCGGGGTGGGTGGTCCGAGCGCAGCCGGAGGGGAATGCTTTTCACGGTGCGGAGGTTGGGCGAGACATCCTCGCCCTCGTAGCCGTCGCCCCGCGTCGCGCCCTGCGCGAAGACGCCCCGCTCGTACGCCAGGCTGATCGCGAGGCCGTCGAACTTCGGCTCGCACGCATACTCGACCACCGCGGCGTCGAGCCCCTCGCGCACGCGCCGGTCGAACGCCTCGATCTCCTCGTCTTCGAACGCGTTGTTGAGCGAAAGCATCGGCACGCGATGGCGCACCGTGCCGAACACCTCGAGCGGTGCCGCGCCTACGCGCCGCGTCGGCGAGTCGGGGGTGGCGAGCTCAGGATCCTGCGCTTCGAGGTCCTGCAGCTCACGGAACAGCCTGTCGTACTCGGCGTCGCTGATCGTGGGCGCGTCGAGCACGTAGTACCGATGGTTGGCCTCCTCGATCGCCGCACGCAGCTCCCGGACGCGTGCCGCGGCCCCACGGGCGCTTCTCATCTCAGGAAAAGAGCCGCAGCGCGACCGGGCCGCCGGCCGGGATCCCCCGCGCGTCCATGGTTGCGTGGATGCGCTCCAGCTGCTGGAAGATCGACTCGAGCGCCGCCTGGCCGATCGGCTTGCGGTTGTCGTCCACCAGCACGCCCCCGAGCGCTTGCTCCAGTTCGTGCGCGAAGTCGATGAATCGCCGGAAGGCGGTGTCGCTCGGCGGCACGCGCGGGACGTCGAACAGCGCCGTCACACCGCGCGTCTGCAGGGTCCTCACGGTCTCGGGATGGAACGGCATCGGCTCGATGTTCATGAGCGAGAACTGCTCGATGCCGTCCTCGCCGATGCGATGGAACCGGCCATCTCTGCCCATCGCGAGGCCCGCGCTCTCGGCGAGCGCGCGGATCTTCGTGCCGGGAAAGGTGTGGCTCTCGCTGCCGATCACGCTCAGCCCGATCAGGACGTCCACGTCGGCGCAAAAACGATCGAGCTCGCGCGCCTGCGCGAGCGCCGCGTCGATGTCCGGCAGCTCGGCGGTTGCACCCACGGCAAGTGCCACCTCCTGTACCGCGCCGCAGAAGGACACGAGATCCTCTTCGCTCACTGCGCCGGACCGGTCGGCGAGTTGCATGCCGGCGCGCAGCCGCCGATGCCGCCCCTGGGCGGCGATCGGCCGCCACGCTTCGCGAGTCTCGTCCTGCGCCTCCCAGTGCACCGGCTTGACGAGCGCTTCGTCTACCAGCCTGCGCGCGTGGTGCAGCAGCTCCGAACCGGCGACCGGCCGGGCGCAATTGAGCCCGATGATGAAGTCGACTGCGGCATCGAGACGCGGACCCGAAACGGCTTGTACGTCCTCCGGTTGCGATGAGCCCGCTTCGGCCACTGCATCGCCCAGGGTGTGCTCGACCCGCTCGCCGGCGCCGGGCGTGCCGGTCGGCGTCCTGGCAACGTCTGCCTGCGGGCCCTCCCGGTTCTCGGCCCGACCGCCGAACAGGACGTCGTGGTGACTGGAGGCGAACGCCGTTTCGGCACGGCGCCGCAGCTTCACTTCCTGCCACTTGTTGTAGGCAATCACGCCCACCACGACGATGACCCCGATTCCGAGCAGGCCGAGCTGCAGGTCGCTCACACGCGCGCTCGCTACGCGGCTGCGGCTTCCTTCAGCCGCAGCGCTTCCTCGATGTCCACCGCCACCACGCGCGAGACGCCCTGCTCCGGCATGGTGACGCCCACGAGCTGCGCCGCGATCTCCATCGTGATCTTGTTGTGGCTGATGAACATGAACTGCGTCTGCTCTGACATCTGCCTCACGAGGTTGCAGAAGCGCTCGGTGTTGGTGTCGTCGAGCGGCGCGTCCACCTCGTCGAGCAGACAGAACGGCGCGGGGTTGAGCTGGAACAGGGCAAAGATCAGCGCGATCGCGGTCAGCGCCTTCTCCCCTCCAGAAAGGAGGTGGATCGTCGAGTTGCGTTTCCCTGGCGGCTGGGCACGCACCTCGATGCCCGCGTCGAGGATCTCCTCGCCGGTCATCACGAGCTTCGCCTCGCCGCCGCCGAAGAGCCGCGGGAAGAGCTCGCCGAAGTGCCGGTTGGCTTCGTCGAAAGTCTGCTGCAGCATCTCGCGCGTTTCGCGGTCGATGCGGCGGATCGCGCTCTCCAGCGTGTCGAGCGCCTCGCGCAGGTCGGTCGACTGCGCATCGAGGAAGGCCTTCCGGTCGGTCGCGATGCCGAGTTCCTCGAGGGCTGCCATGTTGATGGCCCCGAGGTTGGTCATTGCCTGGTGGAGGCGCTGGATCTCGGCTTGGAGCGCGCCCGGTCGGACCTTGTTCGCCTCGAATGCCTGGGTAAGGATGGCCTCGTCCGCACCTGCCTCCGCGAGCTGCTGCGCGAACTGCTCGACGCCCAGCCGTGCCGCCTGCTCCTTCAGGCGCAATTCGCCGATCCGTTCGCGCAGCGGTGGGAGCTTCTGCTCCGCCCCGAGCCGCTCCTCGTCCGCGCTGCGCAGGGTCTCGCCGATCTCCTCGAGGTGAGCCCGCGCCGCGGTGAGCTTCTGCTCGCGGTCGAGCCGAATGGCCAGACACGCCTGCAGTTCCTCCCTGAGCCCTTCGTCCCGGAGGGCGGTGAGCTCGTTTTGCGTCGCCGACCGGTCAGTGAGAGCTTGCATTAGTTGCTCAGATAAAACATTAACTGATCGCTCTATCTCGCTGATCTTTCCGAGACATTCTCTTTCTGCAAACATCGCTTCCTGAACTCCGCGCGCGGCCGCTTGAATGGCGTTGCGCTGAGCGGTGAGGGCCTCGCCAGCCGCGTCAAAGGCGCTGCGAGCGTCGTCCAGCTGGGTCAGTACCGTCTGGATCTCAGCGTGGTGCCGGCCTATTTCTCCCGCCGCTGTCAGCCTGGCGGCCGCCTCGGACTGTCGATCCTGTCCGATCGCGGCCAACTCGGCGTCGATCTGCCCGGTCCGCTCGCGCACGCGGGCGATGTTCTCGTTGACGCGCAGCTCCTCGAGCCGGAGCTCGTGCCTCGCTGCCTGGCGGTCGGCCTCCTGCTCCTGCAGCACCGTAATCTGCTCCCGGCGCAGCGTCAGGGCCCGCTCCGCGGCCGCATGGACATCCCGCGCCTCGCCGACCGCGCGGACGAGGCCCTCCAGCTCGATGTCGAGCGCCTCGATCTCCCGCTGCCGCGCGAGGATCCCGGCGTCGCCCGAGTCGGGGCCGTGGAAGCTGACGCCATAGCGGGTGAACTGATGGCCGTCGCGATTCACGAGCACGGCGCCGGATGCCAGGGCGAGACGGGCGGTCAGCGACGGGACACCCTCGTGGGCATAACAGCCGGCGAGCCATTCCTCGACCAGCGGCCGGACCGCCGCATCGGAGTAACGCACGAGGGACGCAAGGGGGCGGAGCGCGCCCCCGCCTGCGGCTGGCGCGCTTGCAGTGCTCGGCGTGAACACGCTGATCTTCGCCGGCGGCGGGTCCGCGAGCAGGCGGGCAATGTGCTCGGGATCGGCGAGCTGGAGCGCGCGCAGCCGCTCGCGGAGGACCGACTCCACGCCGGTTTCCCAGCCCAGCTCGACCGTCATCTTCTGCCAGAGCCGGGGCAGCCCCTGCAGGCCGTGCCTGCTCAGCCAGTCGTTGATCTCCCCGCCCTCTTCGACCTGCTCCTGGATGCGCTTGAGGGTCGCGAGTCGCCCCTCGCGGGTGTTCGCCTCGCGCTCGATCTCCTGCAGCCGTGCCAGCGCCGCCGCCCGGGCCGCCTCGAGCACCGGCAAGTCCTGTTGCAGCTCCCGGATGCGCGCGGCCGCGGCGTCCGCGTCGGTCCCCGCCGCGGCAATGTCCCGGGCAAGGTCCGCAAGCCGCGCAGGTTCCGGCACGATCAGCTGCTCGCGTTCGGCAATCAGCCGCTCTTCCCGCGCGCGAAGCTGCTCGAGCACCCGGTCGGCGTGCGCGAGATGCGCTTGCCCGACCTGGAGCGCCTGCTCGCCGCGCGCGGCGCTGTCGCGTGCCTCCTCGAGCGCAACCTGCGCGGCGCGGTACGCTTCGTCGCGCTCGGGCAGCAGCGCCTCTTCCGCGGCGTGCTGCGCCTCCGCCGCCGCGATGCGGTCCGCCGCCTCGCCGCGCCGCTGTCGCCACAGCGCTGCGGCTTCGGCGAGCTCCGACCGCTGGCGCTCCCATTGCTCGATCTGGAGCGCAAGGTGCGCGAGCTGCGCCTCCAGACGGTGGCGCGTCTCCGCGACGAACCGAAGCTCCGCCTCGAGGCGCGATGCCTCGGTGTTGACCTCGTACAGCGCGCCCTGCGCAGCGTTTACCGCGTCGCCGGCCGCATAGTGCTCGACCCGCGCCTGTTCCACCCGCCGTTCGATTTCGCGCAACCGGGCCGTCTCCGACTCGAGCTCGTTCGCGGCCCGCTCGACGTCGCGTTGCGCCCGGCCCGCCTCGTTCTCGGCGTCGCGCTTGCGCAGCCACCAGAGGAGGTTCTGCTTGTGGGTGGCCTCCGCCTGGAGCGATTTGTACTGCCGCGCCACCTCGGCCTGGCGGGTCAGTTTCTCGATCTGCGTCTCGAGCTCGGCGCGGATGTCGTCCACGCGCGCCAGGTTCTCACGCGTGTCGTCGAGCCGGTGCTCGGTCTCGCGGCGCCGCTCCTTGTACTTCGATACTCCCGCCGCCTCTTCGAGGAAGACGCGCAACTCCTCCGGCTTCGCCTCGATGACGCGCGAGATCATCCCCTGCTCGATGATCGCGTACGCGCGCGGCCCCACCCCGGTGCCGAGGAAGATGTCCTGCACGTCGCGGCGCCGGACCTGGGTGTTGTTGATGTAGTACAAGGACTCGCCGTCGCGCTGCAGGACGCGCTTGACCGCGATCTCGGCGTACTGCGACCACTGTCCGGCCGCCTTGCCGAGGCTGTTGTCGAAAGCGAGCTCCACGCTCGCCCGCGCCACCGGCTTGCGCAGCGCCGAGCCGTTGAAGATGACGTCCTGCATCGAGTCGCCGCGCAGCGCGCTGGCGCGCGTCTCGCCGAGCACCCAGCGGACCGCGTCGATGATATTGGACTTGCCGCAGCCGTTGGGGCCGACGACGCCGACGAGCCGGCTCGGGACTTCGATCGCCGTCGGGTCGACGAACGACTTGAAGCCCGCCAGCTTGATGTGTGTGAGACGCAATTTACGGCCTGGAGATGGGCGGCGCGACGCGCCGCGATTTCTTGGAACGGCTCGGGGGCGATTTTTCGGCCGATATAATACCAACTTTGCCGCCGCGGCCGACACGGATGTCAGCAAGTCCCTCGCAATCCCTGAAGAGCTTCCCGAATCCCGCGCCGGAGCGTGACTACCTGATCCGTATGGAGATCCCGGAGTTCACCTGCCTGTGCCCGATGACCGGTCAGCCGGACTTCGCGACGCTCCTGCTCGACTATGTTCCCGACCGCAAGTGCGTGGAGCTGAAGAGCCTGAAGCTCTACATCTGGTCGTACCGCGACCAGGGCGCCTACCACGAGGCAGTGACCAATCGCATTCTCGGCGACCTCGCGAAGCTCCTCGCGCCGCGGTTCATGCGCCTCACCGCGAAGTTCTACGTGCGCGGCGGCATCTTCACGACCGTCGTGGCCGAGCACCGCAGGAAGGGCTGGACGCCTGTGCCGCCCGTTACGCTGCCGGCGTCTGACCCGCAGCCAAGCACGCGTTAGGACGACGCGGGCTCCGCTGCAATGAACCCGGATCTGGACAAGCTCCAGCCGTACCCGTTCGAAAAGCTCAGGGCGCTCTTCGCGGGCGTCGCACCGAGCGCGGCGCATGCGCCGATAAGCCTGTCGATCGGGGAGCCCAAGCACGCGACGCCGGAGTTCATCAAGGAGGCGCTGACAGCACAACTCTCCGGGCTCGCCCGCTATCCGCTCACCGCCGGGTCGCCGGCGCTGCGGGAAGCGATCGCTGCCTGGCTCGCACACCGCTACAGCTTGCCCGCGGTCGACCCCGCGACGCAGGTGCTGCCAGTCAACGGCTCGCGCGAAGCGCTGTTCGCGATCGCACAGACGGTGATCGATCGCACGCGCAACGCGGTGGTCGTGTGTCCCAATCCGTTCTATCAGATCTACGAGGGCGCGGCCCTCCTTGCGGGCGCCGTCCCGAACTACGCGCACGCGGTGGCCGATCGCGGGTTCGCGGTGGACTACGACGCCGTGCCCGCAGGCGTGTGGCCGCGCGTCCAGCTCCTGTACGCGTGTTCGCCCGCGAATCCGACCGGACACGTGATGACCCTGGAGGAATGGGGTCGGCTATTCGATCTCGCCGACCGGCATGGATTCGTCATCGCCTCGGACGAATGCTACTCGGAGCTGTACTTCGAAGAAGCGCGGCCGCCGCTCGGCGCGCTCGAGGCTGCACACCGGCTCGGACGCGGTGACTTCCGGCGCATCGTCGTGTTCTCGAGCCTGTCCAAGCGCTCGAACGTGCCCGGCATGCGTTCCGGGTTTGCCGCCGGTGACGCGACAGTGCTCAGGCGATTCCTGCTGTACCGCACATATCACGGCGGCGCGATGAGCCCCGCAGTGCAGGCGGCGAGTGAGGCGGCCTGGCGCGACGAGGGCCATGTCAGGGAAAACCGCCGTCTCTATCGCGAGAAGTTCGCCGCCGCACTCCCGCTCGTGAAGGCGCCGCTCGAGACCGCAATCCCCGACGGCGGCTTCTATCTCTGGATTCGAACGCCCATCGACGACGCCGAGTTCGCCCGCGAACTCTACCGACAATATAATGTCGCCGTCCTACCCGGCAGCTACCTCGCCCGCGAGGCGGGCGGCGAGAATCCGGGCCGCAACCACATCCGCGCCGCGCTCGTCGCGCAGTTCGACGAGTGCATTGAGGGCGTCCGGCGCATCGCCGAGTTCGCCCGCTCGATCTGAGAGAGAAAATGCAAGCCGGACTCCAGCAGACCATCGACCAGGCGTGGGAGAACCGCGCGAATCTGTCCCCGTCCTCGGCCGACGCGGCAGTCCGCGCAGCGGTCGAGGCCGTCATCGCGCGGCTCGATCGCGGCGAGCTCCGCGTTGCGGAGAAGATCGGCGCGCAGTGGCACACCCATCAGTGGATCAAGAAGGCGGTGTTGCTTTCGTTCCGGCTCCAGGACAACCGGGTGATGCCCGGCGCCGCGACCCAGTACTACGACAAGGTACCGACGAAGTTCGGCGGCTACACCGAGTCCGAGTTCGCCGCCGGCGGCTTCCGCGTCGTTCCGCCGGCCGTCGCACGCCGGGGCGCTTTCGTCGCGCGCAATGTCGTGCTGATGCCGTCGTACGTCAACATCGGGGCGTACGTGGACGAGGGGACCATGGTCGATACCTGGGCGACGGTCGGGAGCTGCGCCCAGATCGGCAGGAACGTCCACCTGTCAGGCGGCGTCGGCATCGGTGGCGTGCTCGAGCCGCTGCAGGCGAATCCAACGATCATCGAGGACAACTGCTTCATCGGCGCGCGCTCGGAGGTCGTGGAGGGCGTGATCGTCGAGGAGAACTCGGTGCTCTCGATGGGCGTGTTCGTCGGGGCGAGCACGCGCATCTACAACCGGGCGACCGGGGAGGTCCTCTACGGCCGCGTGCCAGCGGGATCGGTAGTAGTTCCTGGAACGCTCCCCTCACCGGACGGAAAATACGCCCTTTACTGCGCCATCATCGTCAAGCAGGTCGACGCCAAGACGCGCGCAAAGACGAGCATAAACGAGCTGCTGCGGGGAGATTGACCTCCCGTGAACGGCGCCGAAGGGGAATCAGCAATGGCGATGAAGCGGCTTCTCGAACTGATGGCCGAGAAGAAGGCCTCGGACATCTTCATCTCTTGCGGCGCGCCGATCTCCATCAAGATCAACGGCGTGACGATGCCGATCAACCAGCAGATCGTCTCGCCGGACACCGTGCGGGCGTTGATGAAGGAGATCCTGACCGAACGCCAGCTCGCCGACTTCGAGGAGAACTTCGAGCTCAATACTTCGTACCCGATGCGCGGTCTCGGAAGCTTCCGGATCAGCGCATTCATGCAGCGGACGACGCCTGCGATCGTCGTGCGGTTCATTCCAGGCGACATTCCCGGATTCGATACCCTCGGTCTCCCGCAGGTGCTCAAGGAGATCGTGCTCGAGAAGCGCGGGCTCGTGCTGATGGTCGGCGCGACCGGTTCGGGCAAGTCAACGTCTCTCGCAGCGATGATCGATCATCGCAACGCGCTGCAGTCCGGCCACATCATCACGATCGAGGATCCGATCGAGTTCCTGTTCAAGCACAAGCGGTCGATCGTCAACCAGCGCGAGCTGGGCACCGACGCCAAGTCGTACCACGTCGCGCTGAAGAACGCGCTGCGGCAGGCACCGGACGCGATCCTGATCGGCGAGGTGCGCGACCGCGAGACCATGACGATGGCCATCGCCTACGCGCAATCGGGCCACCTCTGCCTCGCCACGCTCCATGCCAACAACAGCTACCACGCGCTCAACCGGATCATCAGCTTCTACCCGCTGGAGAATCGGCCCGCGCTGCTCCAGGACCTTTCGTCGTCGCTCAAGTGTGTCGTCTCCCAGCGCCTCGTCCGCAATCTGAAGGGCGGGCGTTCCGCGGGCGTCGAGGTGATGCTGAACACGCGCCACGTCGCCGACCTGATCGAAAAGGGCGAGGTCAACGGCATCAAAGAGGCGATGGAAAAGAGCCTTGCGCCCGGCTCCCAGACCTTCGAGCAAGCGCTGTTCCAGATGTACCGCGACGGCGTCATCTCGCAGGAAGAGGCGCTTGCCAACGCCGACTCGGCCACGAACCTGCTGTGGCTGATGAACAACACCGACGCCACCAAGCCCGCCGCGGGCGCTGCGCCGGCGCCGAAGCCGGCGCTCCAGCAAGAGGTCGAGCAGGCGGCGAGCGGCGCCTCGTTCCGTGAATTCAAGCTGACGCTCGGGGACGAGAAGGCGGCCTGATCCGCTGCCCGCCAAGGTCCCGCTGCCGAGCGGGTAAACTGCGCGCCGTCGACGAACGGCGCCCTCCCCAAAACCCCCGATGGGTGACACCCTCGAACTTGCGCGCGCGCTGATCGCACGGCGCTCCGTAACCCCGGACGACGGCGGTTGCCAGTCCCTGCTCGGCGAGCGGCTGACGCGCATCGGCTTCGTTCTCGAACCCCTGGAGAGCAACGGGGTCACGAACCTCTGGGCCCGACGCGGCACCGGGCGGCCGCTCGTCTGCTTCGCGGGACACACCGACGTCGTGCCCGCCGGTCCGCTCGGCCAGTGGCTGTCCGACCCGTTCGTCCCGACCGAGCGCGACGGGCATCTCTACGGGCGCGGCGCTGCGGACATGAAGACCTCGCTCGCGGCGTTCGTCACCGCAATCGAAGGGTTTCTCGCGAGCCACCCGGAGCCGCGTGGTTCGATAGCGCTGCTCGTCACTTCCGACGAAGAAGGCGTGGCGACCGATGGCACCGTGAAGCTCGTCGACCGCCTCGAGGTACGCGGCGAGCGCATCGACTACTGCATTGTCGGCGAGCCGACCAGCGTCGATCGTCTGGGCGACACGGTCAAGAACGGCCGCCGCGGATCCCTCGGCGGGAAGCTGGTGGTGAAGGGCCTTCAGGGGCACGTCGCGTATCCGCATCTGGCGCGCAATCCCGTCCACCTCCTCGCGCCCGCGCTCGCGGAACTGTCGGTCGTCGAATGGGACCGCGGCAACGAGGACTTCCCGCCCACGACCTGGCAGGTGTCGAACATTCACGCCGGCACCGGCGCGGCGAACGTGATTCCCGGCGAAGTCGAGGTCCTGTTCAACTTCCGGTTCTCGACTGCAAGTACCGCCGACGGACTCAAGGCGCGCGTGCAGGAGCTTCTCGACCGCCACGGGCTCGAGTACGAGCTCGAATGGTCGCTGTCCGCTAGTCCGTTCCTGACGCCGCGCGGCTATCTCGTCGACAGCATGCTGGCGGCTATCCGCGAAGTCGCCGGCGTGGAAGCCGAAGTGTCGACGACGGGCGGAACCTCCGACGGCCGCTTCATCGCGCGGATCTGCCCCCAGATCGTCGAGTTCGGCCCGGTGAACATGTCGATCCACAAGCTGAACGAGCACGTCGCGCTCGACGCCATCGAGCCGCTGCGTGCGGTCTACCAGCGCGTGCTCGAGAAGCTGCTCGCTTGAACGCGGCCGCAACGCCGCGGACGGCCGGCGAATGGTGGCACGAAATTTCGCGGCGGTTCCAACGGACACGCCTGGTCTTCGGGCACGGCACCTCGAACGCCCACGACGAGGCCGCGTGGCTCGTCTGCAACGTCCTGAGAATTCCCTTCGACGACCTTGCCTGTACCCTCGACCAAATCGTCGGGGCGTCAGCCGCGCGGCGCATCGACGCGCTCGCTTCGCGACGCATCGAGACGCGCGCGCCGCTCGCCTATCTCGTGCGGGAAGCGTGGCTGCAGGACCGCCGGTTCTACGTCGATCGGCGCGTCATCGTGCCGCGGTCGCACATCGCAGAACTACTCCCGGACAGCCTCGCTCCCTGGCTGCGCGGCAGATCGCCGCGCCGGATCCTGGATCTCTGCACGGGATCGGGATGCATTGCGATTCTCGCCGCCCTCGCCTTTCCGCGTTCTCGTGTTGATGCATCCGACATCTCCGCGACCGCCCTGGCGGTCGCGCGCAGGAATGTGGCGAGCTATCGGCTCTGCCGACGCGTCCGTCTGGTGCAGTCAGACCTCTTCGCGGCGCTCGGACGAGCTCGCTATGATTTGATTCTCTGCAATCCGCCCTACGTGCCCGAGCGCGACATGCGGCGACTTCCGCCCGAGTACCGTCACGAACCGGCCCTCGCGCTCGCGAGCGGGCGTGACGGGCTCGACTTCATCCGGCGGCTGCTCGCGGAGGCCCTTGCTCACCTAACAGCCGATGGCCTGCTGGTAGTCGAGGTTGGAGAGGGGCGCCGCGTGGTGGAGCGCGTATTTCCGCGCCTCGCGCTGACCTGGCTCGAAACCTCGGCGGGTAGTGGGCTGGTGTTCGTTGCGACGGCGCGCGAGCTACGTGGGTGATTCGAGACAAGGAAGGCCGCCCGGGCGGCCTCTCGTTCGAGTCTGGGGTGGCTAGTGTCGCGTCGCCGAAGTCATGTTAACGACCACGACGGACGGCCTTGCGGATGATCTGCGCGGGTGTCTTGGTCCACACGAACGGGGTGGGGTGTTCGTTCCAGTGCTCGATGTAGTGGCCGATGTGGCGCACGAGTTCTTTGACCGAGGCGAACGAGCCGCGGCGCACCGACTTGCGGGTCAGGATGCCGAACCACGCTTCGACCATGTTGAGCCAGGAGGCGCCGGTTGGGGTGAAGTGGAA
>DATIDG010000021.1:0-73851 GCA_035456405.1 Burkholderiales bacterium
GCACTGCCGCGATGCGCGCCGGCCGGCCGGCGGCCGGCAGGTGGTGGCTCACGCGCCCGTTGTGCCGCAGCGTCAGGGTCAGGTCGGGCCGCGCGAGCGCAACGCGGGCGAACGCCTCTGCGCAGTGCGCGAACTCGGTCGTCTCGCTCTTGAGGAACTTGCGCCGCGCCGGCGTGTTGAAGTAGAGGTCGAGCACCTCGACCGTCGTTCCCGCCGCATGTGCCGCCGGCTCCGGCGCGCCTGCGGGCCCGCCCTCGGCTGCAACGCGCCACGCGTGCTCGGCCCCGGCCGTGCGCGCGATCACTGCGACGCGGGCCACCGACGCGATGCTGGCGAGCGCCTCGCCGCGAAACCCGAGCGTCGCGACGCGCTCGAGGTCGGCGAGCGTCGCGATCTTGCTGGTGGCATGGCGCGCCAGTGCGAGCGGCAGATCCTCGTGCGCGATGCCGCCCCCATCGTCGGTCACCCGGATGCGCTTCACGCCGCCTGCGTCGAGCGCCACGGTGATCGCGCTCGCGCCGGCGTCCAGGGCGTTCTCGAGGAGCTCCTTCACGACGGACGCGGGACGTTCGACGACTTCGCCCGCCGCGATCTGGCTCACCAGCGTGTCGGAAAGGAGACGGATCGCGGCCATGGCGCTACGTCACCTCCGAAACGGTGCCGCCGGTCAGGCGCACGAGCGCGTCCGGGGTCAGGCGGAACACGGTGTGCGGATGGCCTGCCGCCGCCCAGATCTCGGCATGACGGAAGAGATCCCGGTCGATCAGCGTCTGCACCGGGGCGACGTGCCCGACCGGTGCGACCCCGCCGATGACGAAGCCGGTGGCGGCGCGGACGAATGCGGCGTCCGCCTTGCCGATGGGCTCGCCGACGAGCGCCGCGACGCGCCCGGTGTCGACGCGGTTCGCGCCGCTCGTCATCACGAGGAGCGGCGCGCCTGTGGTCTCGCAGCGAAACACGAGGGAGTTCGCGATCTGCGCGACGTCGCAGCCGATGGCCTCCGCCGCCGCCCGCGCGGTGCGAGCGGCGTCGGGCAGGGCGACGATCGTCGTCTCCACGCCGGCCGCGCTGAGCGCTGCGCGCACGCGGTCGACTGCGGGATGGCTCTCGATGGTTCCTTCGGGCACGGCTGAGGGGCGCAAAGAGGCATGAAGTCTAGCAGGGGGCCGGTACAATACGCGGCCCTCCGACGCCTCCAATGGAACTGCTCGCTTTCCTCTGGGACCTGGCCGTCCACCTCGACAAGCATCTCGCGGCGCTGCTCCAGCAGTACGGCCCGTGGATCTACGCGCTCCTCTTCGTAATCGTGTTCTGCGAGACGGGGCTCGTGGTCACGCCGTTCCTACCGGGCGACTCCTTGCTCTTCGTCGCGGGGGCCCTGTGGGCAGCGGCCGGGATGGACGCGCGACTGCTCGCGGCGACGCTGATCGTCGCCGCGCTGTGCGGCGACAACGTCAACTATTGGGTGGGGCGCTTCCTCGGCCCGAAGGTGTTCCGCTGGGAGGGCTCGAGGCTCTTCAACCGCAAGGCGCTCGAGAAGACCCACGCCTACTACGAGCGCTTCGGCGGGCGCACGGTCATCATCGCCCGGTTCGTCCCGCTGGTCCGCACCTTCGCCCCGTTCGTGGCGGGCGTGGGGACGATGCCCTATCTGCGCTTCCTGGCGTTCAGCGTGGCAGGCGCACTGCTCTGGGTGATCTCGCTGGTGACCGCGGGGTACTACTTCGGCAACGTTCCGCTGGTGAAGGACAACCTCACCATCGTGATCATCGCGATCGTGGTGCTGTCGATCGCGCCGATGGCGATCGAGTTCCTGCGGCTGAGACTGCGCGCGTCCAGGGCGAGTTGACCGCCGCGGACAGGCGGTCCTCGTCGCTACAGGGGCTTCTTAGGCAGCCCCTGCAGCCTTTGTGGCTGCCGTTGCTCGTCCAGCTCCGCCACGGTGGGTCGCATCGGCGGCGGGTGCTTCGCGATGTGGCGCTTGATCCCGGCGAGGAGGGCGCGCGCGATCTTCTCCTGGTACGCGTCGCTCGCGAGCCGCTTCTCCTCCTCGGGGTTCGAGATGAACGCGGTCTCGACCAGAATCGAGGGGATGTCGGGCGCCTTGAGGACCGCGAAGCCCGCCTGCTCGACGTGCGGCTTGTGCAGGGTGTTGATGCCGCCCAGCTCGCCGAGCACCGCGTGACCGAGCTTGAGGCTGTCGTTGATCGTCGCCGTCTGCGAGAGGTCGAGCAAAGTCTGCGCGAGATGGCGGTCCTTGCCGTCGAGGTTCACGCCGCCGATCAGGTCGGCCTCATTCTCGCGGTTCGCCAGCCAGCGGGCTGCCGCGCTCGTCGCGCCGCGCTCGGACAGGGCGAACACCGAGGAACCGCGCGCATGGGGCAGCATGAACGCGTCCGCGTGCACGGACACGAAGAGGTCCGCGCGCACGCGCCGCGCCTTGTCCACGCGGCTCGCAAGCGGGACGTAGTAGTCGCCGTCGCGCGTGAGCACGGCGCGCATGTTCGGCTCGGCGTCGATCTTCTCCTTCAGCTTGCGAGCGATCGAGAGCGTCACGGTCTTCTCATAGGTGCCACCGCGACCGCGCGCGCCAGGATCCTCGCCGCCGTGCCCCGCATCGATCACGATCGTGAAGAAGCGGTTGACGGGCGGCTTCGCGGGCGCGACCCTGCGCTCGCCCTCCGCGCGGGGCGGCGAGTCGGGGGCGCGTGTGGACGGAGCCGCTTCCGCCGGCGTCGCGTCGCCCGACTGCAGCCGCTGCACCAGCGCCGCGAGCGGGTCGGGCGGCACCAGCGGGTAGAGGTCGAGCACCAGTCGGTGGCCGTACTCGCCGATCGGCCGGAGCAAGAAGGCCTGCGGGTTCACCTCGCCGCGGAGGTCCAGAACGAGGCGCACGGTCCCCGGCTTGGGCCGACCGACGCGCATTCCGGCCAGGTAGGGGTCGTCGGCGCGCACCTTCGCGGCGATCTGCTCAGCGAGCGTGCCGAAGTCCGCGTTCTCGATGTCGACCACTAGGCGCTCGGGTGCCTTGACCAGCGAGATCTGAAAGCGCAGCTCCTGGGCGGTCTCGATCGTGACGCGGGTGTAGTCCTTCGCCGGCCACACCCGCACCGCGCGGATCGCCTCGTCGGCCGCAACAGGCAGGGTGAGCAGCGCCGCGGCGACGGTGGCTGCCGCCGCGCGCGTCAGGCGGTGGAGAGCCGAGGTGCGAGTGCGGTCACGCATTGACGACCCCGCTCGGTGTCTGCGTGGATCGCGGCATCCCGGCCGCCCGTGTCGGGCGTGGTGAGGACGACGCGCAGGTCGGCAGGCGGGAGCAGCCCGGCCGCGCGCTCCGGCCACTCGACGAGGCAGATCGAGCGCTCGTTGAAGCACTCGCGGAAGCCTGCGTCTCGCCACTCCTCTGAATCATTGAACCTAAATAAATCAAAATGGTACAAGCTTAACCTAGAATCTTCGTAAGGTTCAACCAGCGTGTAGCTGGGACTCTTCACTCTGCCCGAAAATCCGAGCGCCTGGATCAGCCCGCGGGCGAAGGTGGTCTTGCCGCTGCCCAGATCGCCGGAAAGGTGGACGGACATGCCCGGGCGAACGACGGCTGCGAGCTGCGCGCCGAGTGCGCGCGTCGCCCGCTCATCCGGGAGGTGAAGGCGGAGCGGCGCTACCATGCGACCGATGGTACATGGCGCGACTTCCGCGATGCGCGACCTGGCCCCGCTTGCGGCGACCATCAAGGCTTGGGGTCGCGAGCTCGGCTTCCAGGCGATCGGCATCGCCGATGCCGACCTCGGCGCAGCGGAAGCGCGCCTTGCCGAGTGGCTCGCGGGCGGGTTTCACGGCGAAATGGAGTACATGGCGCGGCACGGCGCGGTGCGCGCCCGCCCGGCGGAGCTGGTGCCCGGCACGGTGCGCGTGATCAGCGCGCGGATGGACTATCGTCCCGCGGCCGCCGATTGCGCGGCGATCCTCGCCGACGGCTCCAAGGCGTTCGTTTCACGCTACGCGCTCGGCCGCGACTACCACAAGGTCATGCGCACCCGGCTGCAGCGGCTTGCCGACCGCATCGCGGCCGAGGTCGGCGAATTCGGCCACCGCGTTTTCACCGACTCGGCACCGGTGATGGAGGTCGCGCTGGCGACCCAGGCGGGCCTCGGCTGGCGCGGCAAGCACACGCTGCTGCTTACGCGCGACGCGGGGTCGTACTTCTTCGTCGGCGAGATCTACACCGACCTCCCGCTGCCCCCGGACGATCCGGTGGGCGAGCACTGCGGCACGTGCGCGAAGTGCATCGACGCCTGCCCGACCGGCGCGATCGTGGCGCCGTACCGCCTCGACGCGCGCCGCTGCATCTCTTACCTGACGATCGAGCTGAAGGGGTCGATCCCCGTCGAACTGCGCCCGCTCGTCGGCAACCGCGTGTACGGCTGCGACGACTGCCAGCTCGTCTGCCCGTGGAACCGGTACGCACAGGTGACGCGGGAGCCCGACTTCCGAGTGCGCAACGGGCTCGACGACGTCGAGCTGGTCAAGTTGTTCGCCTGGACGGAAGCGGAATTCCGCGAGCGGCTCGCCGGCAGCGCGATCTTCCGCATCGGCTACGAGCGCTGGTCGCGCAATCTCGCGGTGGGCCTGGGCAATGCACCCACGTCCGAGCGCGTGGTCGATTCCTTGCGCGCTCGCGCGGACGATCCGTCACCGCTCGTGCGCGAGCACGTCGCCTGGGCGCTGGCGCGGCACGCGCGCTGACGGCGCTAGCTGCGCGGATCCGGGACGAACCGCCCGCCCGGGAACGGGTTCGGCTCGACCACCGGCGTCGGCCGGGAAATGACGCCGCGCGCGACGAGGTTCGCGTGGGTGTCGTAGTAGATCGTCAGCGTTTCGTTTGGCTGGCTCGTCGCGCGGCGGAAGCTGGTGTACACGACGTCCGACCGCTCGCGCTCGCCGTGCCTGGTGCCGATTCTCTCCTGCCGCTCCACGTTCCGGCCGCGGGCCGTCTCCTGCGTCAGCGGCGCTTCCGCAGGCGCCGCCGCACTTGGCACGCCCGCTGCATCGGCCTGCGCGCGCGACTCGGCTTCGGCGCCATCGGCGCTGCGCTTCGACAGCGGCGCGGGCGTGGGCTGCGGCAGCGCGCGCGGCCGCGGCGGCTGCCACTCCCGGAATGCCGCGACGCCGATCACGCCGACGTGGTCCGGCCGGTCGGTGCGGGCGGCAAAGCTGTCCGGGAGCCGCGTGAAGTGGAACGCGGCCACTTCGTTCATGCTCTTGCGCCAGCCATTGATCTCGAACGACTGCCCCGCGTCGAGGACGTAGCCGTTCTGGTCAGGACTCGCTATCTCACCGGTCACCACGTTGATTCCGTCAACCGACACGACCGCGAGCACGCGCCGGGCGGTGCGGTTCGCAACGTACACGGCGTACCGCTCGCCCAGCGTCCCCGGCACGTAGAGGCGGCCATGGTGGTGGTACACGGGCATCCGCTGGCCGGTCGACCGGTTCACGACGGCGACGTCGAGCATCTGCCCGGCCATGGCCGGGGTGGCGGCGGTGACGAGCGCGCTCACTGCGAGCGCGGCGGCGAGGCGATTCATCGGGGACTCCTTTCGCGCCGGGGGTTGCGACGCCGGTTTGAACGGCGGCCCGGCGCGAAAAGGGTTAGCGGTCGGACCGCGGCGTGACGCGCGTCACGCTCACTTCGCGAGGTCGGGCGGGAGGGCGAAATCGGGATGGCGCTTGCGGAATTCCGCGAGCTCCGCGGCCGCTTCGGCGTCGCGCCCCTGCGCTTTGAGGCGACGAATCTCCTCGAGCCACGCTTCGGGCGTGCGTGCCTTCGCCTCGGCGGCGGCCGGCGCTGCCCCGCGCTCCATTCGGCCCGGCCGATCGGCGACTGAACGATCGCGGGTCAGTGCTTCCGCGTCCTCCCGCGACGGGACGGAGCGCATCGCCGGTGGCGGGGGTGGCGGTGCCGCCGGCTTGGCCTGCGGGGCGGGCGCAGAAAGCGGCGCCGGCGCACGAGCTGCGGCTTCCGGTGGCGGGGGAGGTGCGGGCGCGGTCTGGATCGTGACCTCCGAAGGCGTGGCCGACGCGGGCGCCGCAGGCGATGGCGCTGCCCGCTCTGCAGGGGCGGGTGGCGGCACCGCGGCCGCCGTATCCGCCTGACGATTTTCGCGCTCCTTCGACAGTGCGCCGCTCGCCGCGGGACTTTCGAGCTTCCCTGCCGCCTGCGATGCGGGTGCAGGGGCCTGCGTTTCGGCCGGCGCGCGCCGCTCCTCGGGCGGTGGCGGCTTGAACGGTTGCGCGCGCGGCGATTCGGTGCGCTCGCCAATGCGCGCGGCTTCGCCGGCGGGCGCTGCGCGCTTCGGCGCCTCGGCCGCGGGAGGCGCGCCGTTCACCTGCGCTTCCAGCCGCGCGCGGCGCCTCTCCTCGTCCTGCATCATCACCGTGAGCGTCACGACGATGACCACCGTCGCCGCGAGCGACACCGGCACGCGCCAGCGCACCACCCAGGATCGCTGGGCTCGGGCCTGGGCAGTTGCGTCGACCGACTGCGGGCCGGCCGACGGTGCGCGCCGCGCCGCGGCGCGGATGCGCTCGTCGAGCTCGGCAGGCGGCTCCTCCCGCGGCGTCGCCCGGTACGCCGCGTCGAGGCGCGGGTCGCGGTTGTCGGTGTGGCTCATCGGTCCGTCATCTCGTCATTGGCCGCGACTGCCCGAACGAGCTGCGCGCGCAGCTTCGCCATCGCGTAACGTAGCCGGCTCTTCGCGGTCTCGCGGTTGACGCCGGTGGCGGCGGCAATCTCCTCCACGCTGAGGTCGCCTTCCTGCTGCAGCACGAACGCTTCGCGCTGCGCCGCGGGCAGCGCATCGATCGCGGCCAGCAGCCGCGCCGCGTCCTGCTTGCGTGCGATCGTCTCCTCTGGCTGCGGGGTGTCGGCCACCGGCTCCGGCGGAGGATCGTCCTCGTCGTCGTAGCTCACGAGCGCCGCGCGCTTGCCCGACCGGAAATGATCCATGAGGCGATTGTGCGCGATTGTGTACAGCCAGGTGCTGAACTTCGCCTGCGGCTCATACCGGGCGCG
This sequence comes from Burkholderiales bacterium, assembly GCA_035456405.1. Lineage (GTDB taxonomy): Bacteria > Pseudomonadota > Gammaproteobacteria > Burkholderiales > SG8-39 > JAGVSZ01. Next base: position 7,076 of record DATIDG010000021.1, read on the forward strand.
CGCGTCGATCACGCGCATCCACACGTCCTGGAAGAGCTCCTCGGCGACGGGCGCGTTGCCGGTCTGCCGGCGCAGGTAGCGGAACACGCCGCCCTTGTGGCGCGCATACAGCGCGTCGAAGGCGGCGGCGTCGCCCGCGCGGTAGGCGAGCATCAGGTCCTCGTCCGGCACATTTCTGTGCATGGCGCCGCAGTTTACGCGAGGCCACCGTGGAAAACGCACGCCCTGCGTCATCGCAAACGGAAGTGGCCGCCCATTGGGGTTAAACTGGCTCGCGAGATGCGGCTCCACCAGCTCAAGATCGAGTTCGTGCCCGAGCACGACCGGCTGATGATGCGCCTGTCGACCGACAACGGCGCGGAAGTGCTGCTCTGGCTCACGCGCCGCTGCGTCAAGCGGTTGTGGCCGCTGTTCGTCAATATGGCGCAGGCCACCCCGGAGATCGTCGTCCAGCCCAACCCCGAGGCGCGTCGCGCGCTGCTCGGTTTCCAGCACGAGAAGGCGGTCCGGGAGGCGGACTTCTCCCGACCCTACGAGGAAGCCGCGCGCGAGCGGCCGCTCGGCACCGCGCCGCTGCTCGTCACGCGCATCCAGCCGCGCCGCGACCTTCAGGGGCGCCACGTGCTCGGGTTGCTGCCGACGGTCGGGCAGGGCGTGCATCTCACGCTCGACGAGAACCTGCTCCACGGCATGGTGAAGCTGATCCAGAACGCCGTCGCGCGCGCGGAGTGGGACCTCGACCTGCAGCTGCCGAGCGGGATGGCTGCCGTGCCGGTCGAGGAGGGCGGCCGCCCCTCGCTCAACTGACGTCGCGCAGCGACGCTCGGAGCGCCGCATGCGTCGTCATCCCGGCGGCGCGCCAGGATCCGGTCGCGCCGCCTAGCCGATCGCCTCCAGGCGCGCCTGCAAGTCCAGCCACTCCGCCTCGGCCTTCTCCAGCGCCGACGCGACCTTCGCCTGCTCTCGCAGGGCGGCCGCGACCTCGTCCTGGTCGCCCGACTGATAGAACGACGCGGATGCGAGCTTCGCTTCGAGCTGCGACTTCTCGCGCTCGAAGCGCGCGATGTCCGCCTCCACGGCGGCGAGCCGTTTCTCGAGCGGCCTGCGGGTTCTGGCGAGCGCCTGGCGCGCCTCGGCCTCGGCGCGCTTCTGCTCCCGCCTGAGCGAGCCGGCGGTCGATCTCGGCTTGTCGCCGGCGCGGCGTGCCTCGAGCCAGGCCCGGTAGTCCTCCAGGTCGCCGTCGAATGGCGCGAGCCGGCCGCCCGCAACGAGCATGAGCGAATCGGTCGTGGTGCGCAGGAGGTGGCGGTCGTGCGAGACCAGGACCATCGCGCCTTCGAACTCCTGCAGCGCGAGCGCTAGCGCCTCGCGCATGTCGAGGTCGAGGTGATTCGTCGGCTCGTCGAGGAGCAGGAGGTTCGGCTGCTGCCACACGATGAGCGCGAGCGCGAGCCGCGCCTTCTCGCCGCCGGAGAAGCCCTCGACCGGCGCCGTCGCCATGTCGCCGGAGAAATCGAAGCCCCCAAGGTAGTCGCGCAGCGTCTGCTCCCGTGCGCGCGGGTCGATGCGGGCGAGCTGCGCGAGAGGAGACTCGTCGGACCGGAGGATCTCGAGGGTGTGCTGCGCGAAGTAGCCGACGCGGAGGTTCCGGCCTTCGCGCCGGTCGCCGGCGAGCGCCGGCAACGTGCCTGCAAGGAGCTTCACGAGAGTGGTCTTGCCGGCGCCGTTGCGGCCGAGCAGGCCGATGCGCGCGCCGGCCTGGATCGTGAGTGTGACACCCTCAAGTATCGGGTTGCCGTCGTAACCGACCGCTGCATCCTCGAGCACCACGACCGGGTCGGGGCTGCCGGGGAACTCGCGAAAGTGGAACGAGAACGGCGAGTCGACGTGCGCCGGCGCGATCAGCTCCATCCGTTCGAGGGCCTTGATCCGGCTCTGCGCCTGGCGGGCCTTGGTCGCCTTGGCGCGAAAGCGGTCCACGAAGCGCTCCAGGCGCGCGACTTCGCGCTGCTGGCGGGCGTACATCGCCTGCTCGTTCGCGAGCTGCGCGGCGCGCTGCGCCTCGAACGCCGAATAGTTGCCGCTGTAGCGGCGCAGTCTGCGCCCATCGATGTGCAGAATCGTGCCTGCGACCGCATCGAGGAACTCGCGGTCGTGCGAGACCACAATCAGCGTGCCGCGATAGGCGGCGAGCCACCCTTCGAGCCAGACCACCGCGTCGAGGTCGAGATGGTTGGTCGGCTCGTCGAGGAGCAGCAGGTCGGAGCGACACATCAGCGTGCGCGCGAGATTCAGGCGCATGCGCCACCCGCCGGAGAACTCGCCCACCCGGCGCGCGAAATCGTCCTGCACGAAGCCGAGCCCGTCGAGCAGCGCCGCCGCCCGCGCGCGCGCCGCGTAGCCTTCGATGTGGGCGTACGTGTCGTGCGCCGCGGCGAGGCGCTCAGCATCGCCGTCAGCTTCGGCGGACGCGAGCTCCGCCTCTACCCGTCGCAGCTCGGCGTCGCCGTCCATGACGAACTCGATCGCCGGCCGGTCGAGCCCGAACGCCTCCTGCGCGACGTGCGCGATCACCCAGCCGGGCGGGATCTCGAGCTCGCCCGCGTCCGCGTGCAGCTCGTCGCGGACGAGCGCGAGCAGGCTCGACTTTCCGCACCCGTTCGGCCCGACGAGGCCGACCCGCTCGCCGAGATGAATTGCGGCGTCGACGCCTTCGAGCAGCAGTTTGGCGCCGCGCCGGAGCGAGACTTTGCGGAGTGTGATCACGGGGCCGGGATGGTAGCGGAGGGCGCTGCGAGTCGTCTGCTATAATTTCAGGCACTTTGCACTCTCGAGCCACCCTACTTCTACCGCCCCGCCCGGACCGTCGACTCGCGCGTCTCGCGCTCTTCCGGCCGGATCGCGCTTCCCGGAGTTCCGCTGTTTGACCACTTTCGCCGACCTGGGCCTGAGTCCTGAGCTGCTAAAGGCTGTCGCCGACCAGGGTTACACCACGCCCACGCCGATCCAGGTCCAGGCGATCCCGCACGTGCTCGCCGGCCGCGACGTCATGGGCGGCGCGCAGACCGGCACGGGCAAGACCGCGGGCTTCACGCTCCCCCTGCTCCAGCGGCTCGCGCAGCACGCCAACACCAGCGTCTCGCCGGCGCGGCATCCCGTGCGCGCGCTCATCCTCACGCCGACGCGCGAGCTCGCGGCGCAGGTGGAGGAGAGCGTCAAGGCCTACGGGAAGTACGTGCCGCTGCGCAGCGTCCAGATCTTCGGCGGCGTGCCAATGGAGCCGCAGACCGAGGCGCTCCGCCGCGGCGTGGAGATCCTCGTCGCCACGCCCGGCCGGCTGCTCGACCACGTGCAGCAGCGCACGCTGAACCTCGCGCAGGTCGAGATCTTCGTCCTCGACGAAGCCGACCGGATGCTCGACATGGGGTTCATCCCCGATGTCCGGCGCATCCTTGCGCTGCTGCCGAACCGCCAGCAGAGCCTGCTCTTCTCGGCGACGCTGACCGGGGACATCCGCAAGCTTGCCGACTCGTTCCTGCGCGACCCGGTCGTGGTGCAGGTCGCGCCGAAGCTGGCGATGGCGGAACTGGTGACGCACGTCGCGCACCCGGTGCGGCGCGAAAAGAAGCGCGAGCTGCTGGTGCACCTCATCAAGTCGCGCGACATGAAACAGGTGCTCGTGTTCGTCGCGACGCGCATCGGCGCGAACCGCCTCGCCTACCAGCTCAACCGCGAAGGCGTGCACGCCACCGCGATCCACGGCGACCGGTCCCAGGCCGAGCGCCTCCAGGCGCTCGACGACTTCAAGGCCGGGAAGGTGGGCATCCTGGTCGCGACCGATGTCGCGGCGCGCGGCCTCGACATCGATCATCTTCCGTTCGTGGTCAACTTCGAGCTGCCGAACTCGCCCGAGGACTACGTTCACCGCATCGGCCGGACCGGACGCGCCGGCGCGGCGGGCACCGCGGTGTCGCTGGTGTGCGGCGAGGAGACCGAAAAGCTCGCCGAGATCGAGAAGACGATCCGGCTGCGCATTCCGCGCGAGACGGTGCTGGGATTCGGGCCGCACGGCTCGGAGGCGCCGATCATGGAGCCGCCGCGCCGGGAGCGGCGTCGCGGCGCGGACGAGGATCGGCTTACCGCCCATCACAGGCGCGAGCCGGCGGCGCGGCCGGCACCCGCCGCCGACCCGATCTTCTCGCGTCCCTACGAGCCGGGAATGGCGACCCCCGCCAAGCCGGCATCGCAGCAGCCGCAGAAGCGCACCCCGCAGATCGCCGCCCTCCTGGGCGGCTTCAAGAAAGCCGGCTAGAGTTCAGACGCAGCGCCCGCCGTCGACTTCCAGGCAGACGCCGGTGATGAACTCGGCATCGTCGGAGGCGAGGTAGAGGCAGGCGTTCGCGATGTCGAGCGGCGTCGACGGGCGTCCGAGCGGGATCGTCGCGATGAACTTCGCCTGGACCTCGGGTGTGAGCGCTCCTCCGGCGAAGTCGGCAGACAGCCCGGTCAGCGGGCTGAACACCGGGTTCACGACGTTCACGCGGATCTTCTGAGGCCCCATCTCGGCCGCGAGCGAGCGGCTGAACGTGATCACCGCGCCCTTCGAGCTGTTGTAGACCGTCAACCCGGGGCGCGGGCGCACGCCCGCGGTGGACGCGATGTTGACGAAGCAGCCGCCGCCCTGCTTCTGGAACACGGGGATCACGTGCCTGGACGACAGGAAGATCGAGCGCACGTTGATCGCGTAGACCTTCTCGAACTCCTCCTCGGTCACTTCCAGGAAGGGCTTGTTCCGGTGCGTCCAACCGGCGTTGTTCACGACGACGTCGATGCCTCCGAACGCGCCGAGCGTTGCCTTCACCATCGCCGCCCAGTCGGCGGAGAGCGTCACGTCGGCCTTGACGAGCTCCGCGGTTCCGCCGGCCTTACGGATCGCCGCGACGACGCGCTCGGCGCCGGTCACGTGGATGTCGTTGACCATCACCTTCGCGCCCTCCTCGGCGAAGCGCTTGGCGATCCCCTCTCCAAAGCCCGAGCCGGCGCCCGTGACGATGGCTACCTTACTCTTCAGTCGCATGCAGGACTCCTCTGTCTAACGGCACGTGGAATGAGGCTCGGGCTTGGGTGGAGGCCAACTCGTGCGACTTGTCGCACGAGTTAAGCGCGCGCGAGGCGGTCGCCCGCGCGGCCGGAACCAAAGCCGGATCCGTCCTCCGTGCCGACGGCCACCTTGTCCTTCAGTCGCATGGGGTCTCGCTTCGCCCCGATCCATTATCCGGCCCGCTAACGATTCGGGTCAAACCGCCGAGCGTGGGAGCCTATAATCGCTCCGCGCCCAACCCTCAGCGATCGCATGAACCTCGACCGCGTCAGCTCCGGCCGCGACGTGCCCAACGACGTCAACGTCATCATCGAGATCCCGATGCACGCGCCGCCGATCAAGTACGAGGTCGACAAGTCGACCGGGGCGATGTTCGTCGACCGGTTCCTGTCGACCTCGATGTTCTATCCTTGCAACTACGGTTACATCCCGCACACGTTATCGGGAGACGGCGACCCGGTGGACGTGCTGGTCGTGAGCCCGCTGCCGATCGTCCCCGGCGGGGTGGTCCGGTGCAGACCGATCGGGATGCTCAGGATGGAGGACGAGGCGGGCGACGACACCAAGGTGCTGGCGGTGCCGATCGACAAGCTTTCGCCGCTCTACCGCGGAGTGCAGACCGCCCGCGACCTCCCGGAAATCACGCTCGCTCAGATCTCGCACTTCTTCGAGCACTACAAGGACCTCGAGCGCGGGAAGTGGGTCAAGGTTGTGGGATGGGTCGGACCGGAAGAGGCGAAGAAGGAGATCCTGGCCGGCGTCTCGTCGCACAAGAAGTCGAAGAAGAAGCCAGCGTTCTGATCAGAAGGAAGTGCATATGGACAAGCTTGTGGTGACGACGGGCGGGGTGGTGATCGTCGCGGTTCTCGCGGCTGGCCCCGTGGTCCGGGCGCAGAGCCCCGCTGAACGCGACGTGCATCGTCCGGACGGTACGATCATCAAGCCGTTCCAGTCGGACCCGCCCGGTGGCCGGTCCGGATACGACTCCAGCTCGCCCGGGCGCATCGAGCAGGAAAACGCACGCAAGGTGCGCGCGGAGGAGAACCAGCGGCGGCTAGAGGAGCAGATCAAGTCGCGCGACGCTCAGCTCGAGCAAACCCGGCGCGAACGCGAGGCGAGCGCGACCACGCCGAGCAAGCGCCAATAAGCATTCGACTTAGGTCACCGGCGCGCAGTCGCACGCTCCGGGGTCGTACCTCACGCCTGCGGCGTCAGGAACTGCTCTGTCCGCCGCGAACACTGCCTCGCGACGCCATGTCGAGTCCTTCGAGGCCTTCGCCAGCCCTGAACGGGCTGTGTTCGGCCAGCTCGTCGATGTAGCGTTCGACGCCCTTCGACTCGCGCGCCAGGAACTTCTCCACGGCGTGGGCGAACTGCGGATGGCGCAGCCAGTGCGCCGACCACGTCGGCGCGGGCAGGAAGCCGCGCGCGATCTTGTGCTCGCCCTGCGCGCCGCCCTCGAAGGCGCGAATGCCGCGCTCGATGCAGAACTCCATGCCCTGGTAGTAGCACGCCTCGAAGTGGAGGCACGGCACGTCCTCCAGAGCGCCCCAATATCTGCCGTATAGCGCGTCGGCAGTGAAGACGTCGAGCGCCGCGGCGATCGGCTTGCCCTCGCGCTCGGCGACGACGAGCAGCAGATGGTCGGGCAGCGTCTCGCCGAGGCGCGTGAAGAACGCCAGGTTAAGGTACGGCGACGACATGTGCGCGCGGTAGGTCAGGTTGTAGCAGCGCACGAACAGCTTCCAGTCCTCGCGCGAGATCTCGCGCCCGGTCTTGCGCCGGAACGAGACGCCCGCCTCCCGGACCCGGCGCCGCTCCTGTCGGATCTTCTTCCGCTTGTCATGCGTGAGCGTGGCGAGAAACTCGTCGAAGCTCGCGTAGCCGGCGTTGGTCCAGTGGAACTGCACCCCGCGGCGGAGCATGAGGCCCGCCTCCTCGAGCTCGCGTGCCTCGTCCTCGGGCGGAAAAAGGACGTGCAGCGAGGACACGCCGCGCGCCAGCTCGAGCGCGGCGCCGACGAGTCGCGCGCGCGCCGCGCGGTCGTTGCCGAGCAGGCGCGGGCCGCTCACGGGCGAGAACGGAATCGCGGACAGGAGCTTCGGATAGTAGGCAATGCCGTGCCGCCCGTAGGCGTCGGCCCACGCCCAGTCGAAGACATACTCGCCGTACGAGTGCGACTTCAGGTAGAGCGGGAGCGCCGCGCGCAGCCTCCGGCCTGCCCAGACGGTGACGAAGCGCGGCGACCAGCCGGTGCGGTCCGAGGCGCAGCCGGTCTGGTGCAACGCGCTGAAGAACTCGTGCCGCAGGAAGGGATTGCCGCCGGCGAGCGCGTTCCAGTCGCCTGCGGGCACGTCGCCGAGGTCGTCGACGATCCGGACGGTCAGGCGTTCGGTGTCAGCCACTGCTCGATCGGACGCGCGCGGCCCCTGGGCGGATCACCGAATCCCGCCGAGCGCCATCGTCAGCGCATTCCGATGTCGCGCGCGATCTGCGCGCCCATCTTCGGGTCGTACGATTCGACGCGCCTCTGCTCCGCCACGGCCTTCTCGTGCTCGCCTGCGCGGTGATAGGCGATCGCGAGGTAATGCCCGGCGTGCGGGTTGAAGTACTGCTGCTTCGCCGCTTCCTGCAGGTGCTCGATCGCCGCCGGGAGCTCGCCGCGGTCGAGGTGGATGAGACCGAGCCCGTACCAAGCCCGGTCCAGGATCGGCTTGAGCCGGATCGCCTCCTTGAACTGCGCGACCGCCTCGTCGAGCTCGCGGCGCTCGTGATGAAGGAAGCCGAGATTGAAACGCGTGTCGGCGTCGTCGGGGGCGAGGCGCACCGCCTCCTTGAGCGCCGCCACCGCCTGCGTGCTGTGCTGTTGCTGGGCGTGCAGGAAACCGATGCAGCGCCAGGCCTCGAGCATCTGCGAGTCGAGCGCCAGGGCGCGCTCGAATTCCTGGATCGCGCGGCCGTGCCGCTTCAAGAAGGTGAAGAAGTGACCGCGCCAATAGTGCGAGCGCGCCGCGAAGAACCCGTCCATGGCGGGCGATTATTCGCGAACGCCGCCCCGGCGGCAACGGTCTCTGGCAGAGAGCCTTTTGCTATACTCGCTCGCGATTCGTGCGACCACCAGCGGAGAGGCGCCATGAAGAAGATCGAGGCCGTCATCAAGCCATTCAAGCTCGACGAGGTGCGGGAGGCGCTCGCCGAGGTCGGGGTGACCGGTCTTACCGTCACCGAGGTGAAGGGCTTCGGGCGCCAGAAGGGCCACACCGAGCTCTACCGCGGCGCCGAGTACGTGGTCGACTTCCTGCCGAAGGTGAAGGTCGACGTCGTCGTCGTGGACAAGATGGTCGATCAGGCGATCGAGGCGATCGTCAAGGCTGCGCGCACCGGGAAGATCGGCGACGGCAAGATCTTCGTCACGACCGTCGAGCAGGTCGTCCGCATCCGCACCGGCGAGACCAACGAGGCGGCAATCTGATCTTGGCGGCTGCCGCCGGCGCCGAGGCTGCCGGCTGAGGGCGGCCACCTCGCTACGCGCGCAACAGCACCAGCACCGCTCCGCTTCCACCCTGCGCCGGCGGCGCCTGGCAGAACGCGAGCACCTCCTCGCGGCGCGCGAGCCACACCTTCACCTTGCCCTTGAGCACCGGCTCGCGGTTCTTCGAGCCGAGCCCCTTGCCGTGGACGATGCGCACGCACCGGCGCGCGTGGCGGACCGCGGACCGCAGGAACTCGCCGAGCGCCTCGTGCGCCTCGGCGCGCGTCAGGCCGTGCAGATCGAGATGGTCCTGCACCACCCAGTGACCGCGCCGCAGCCGGCGCAGCACCTGCCGCGGCACGCCCTCGCGCACATACGCGACGTCCTCGCCGGTCTCGAGCGCGGTTTCGTCGTCGAGCACGGCGTTGCGGCTCTCCTCGAGCGCTGCGTGCTCGTCGAGGAGGGACTGCACGGGCACTGGCGGATGCGCGGGCTGCACGGCCACGCGGCGCCCCGGCGCACGCAACGGCACGGCATCGCGCACCGCCGCACGGAAGAGCGCGGCGTCGTCCTCCGGTACGCGCGGATCGAGCGGGCGCTTCATCTGCGGCTCGCGACGTCCGCGCCGTTCAGGCGAGGCTGTCGAGGTACTTCTCGGCGTCGAGCGCCGCCATGCAGCCCGAGCCCGCGCTCGTGACCGCCTGCCGGTAGACGTGATCCTGCACGTCGCCTGCCGCGAATACGCCGGGCACGCTGGTGGCGGTAGCGTTCCCGTTCCGCCCGCCGTGCGTGACGATGTAACCGCCTTCCATCTCGAGCTGGCCCTCGAAGATCGCCGTGTTCGGCGTGTGGCCGATTGCGACGAAGAGACCCTGAACGTCGAGCTTCTCGGTCTCCCCGCTCTGCGCATGCCGGATGCGGATGCCGTTCACACCCTTCGCGTCGCCGAGCACTTCGTCCAGCGTGTGGTGCCACTTGATCGCGACGTTCGACTTCTCGAGCAGCTTCTGCTGCAGGATCTTCTCCGCGCGGAACTTGTCGCGCCGATGGATCACCGTGACGCGGCGCGCGATGTTCGAGAGGTACAAGGCCTCCTCGACCGCCGTGTTCCCGCCGCCGACCACCGCCACGTCCTGGCCGCGATAGAAGAACCCGTCGCACGTCGCGCACGCGGACACCCCCTTGCCCATGAACTTCTCCTCAGAGGCGAGGCCGAGATACTTCGCCGATGCGCCGGTGGCGATGATCAGGGCGTCGCAGGTGTAGATGCCGCTGTCGCCATGAAGCCGGAACGGGCGCTCCCGCAATGCGGCCGTGCCGATCTGGTCGAACACGATCTCGGTCTCGAAGCGCTCCGCGTGCTTCTGGAAGCGCGCCATCAGGTCGGGGCCCTGGACGCCATCCGCATCGGCCGGCCAGTTGTCGACGTCGGTGGTGGTCATCAGCTGGCCGCCGGGAGCGAGACCGGTGATCAGCACCGGGCGCAGGTTCGCACGCGCGGCGTAGACCGCCGCCGAGTAACCGGCCGGGCCGGACCCGAGAATGAGGAGGCGGCAGTGCTTGGTGGGCTTTGCAGGCATCGCGGGGAGATCCGGGCGGGGCGTTTGTGGAGGCCCGGATTATATAAGGGCGCCCCTTCCCTCCTTCCAGCCTATTCCTCATTTCGAGTCGAGGTTTCGTCGCTAACAGATTGTTTCTTGTTGTATCTCCCCCTATACTCGTCGCCGGAGCCCACTATTGACGTGTCCAGGCACTCGATCGAAGTCTGCCGACTCGAGCTTGCGTCGTCGCATCGCGCTTGCCGTCCTTCTGGGGGTGGCAAGGGGCTTGCTGCGCGCTGAGTCCAGCGCCCGATCCGCAGTTCGCAGTCGTTCGCTTCAGCGTCGAGGGGGGCGAAGCTGATGGCGCGGGACGAGGTCGACCGAATGCTGCAACCGTTCACCGGCACCGAGCGCACGCTCGCCGATGTCCAGCGCACTCGCGCAGCGCTCGAGGCGGCGTATGCGCGACTCGGCTACGGCGCGACGCAGATCGCGCTGCCGGAGCAGGAGATCTAGGACGGCGTGGTGCAGCTGCGCGTGATCGAGGGGCGGCTGACCGGCGCGACCATCGAGGGAGACCGCTACTTCGACGCGCCCAACGTCCGCCGCAGCCTGCCCGCGCTCGTCGACGGGGAGCCGCTCAACACGGCCCGGCTTGCGCGCGAGCTGCGGCTTGCGAACGAGAGCCGTCGCGTACGGGACGAGCCTGAGCCTGCGGTTCGACTACGGGTTCCAGATTCAACGCGGGGTGCCGCAGTCGAGCGACACGAGCCGTGCAAACTTCAGCCTCGTGTGGGTGTTCTGACGCGTGGCGGGGAGGGGAGATCGGAAGGAAGTGACTGGCCCGAATCTGGCTTGCCAACCGGTGAGATCGTCGTCGTGTCGCCCGGGCGCGCCGAGGGGCCGATCTGCTACCATTCGATCGTATAGAGGTAATTGTTAAGAGGGGACATCACATGGCCGGTCCTGCCAGCGTTTCCACGCTTCTATTGCGCAACGTGCCGTTGTTCTCCACGTTGCCCGAGGGCCAGCTCGCGCTGCTGACGCGTGTGGTTGGACGCAAGTCCTACCCGCGCAACTCGACCATCATCAATGCTGGCGATCCGACTGACGCGCTGTACATCGTCATCTCGGGGCGGCTGAAGGTCATGATGAGCGACGACGAAGGGCGCGAGGTGATTCTCGCGATCCTCGGGCAGGGGGAGTTCTTCGGCGAGATGGGGTTGATCGACGAGGCGCCGCGCTCGGCGACGGTGATCGCGATCGAGCCCTGCGAGCTGCTCACCATCAACAAGATGGACTTCAAGAAGTGCCTGGCGGAGAACTTCGAGATCGCCGTCGGCGTGATGAAGGGGCTGGTGAAGCGCCTGCGGGAGGCCGACAAGAAGATCGGGAGTCTCGCGCTCATGGACGTGTACGGCCGCGTTGCCCGCCTGCTGATGGAGATGGCCGAGACCGTCGACGGCCAGCGGGTGGTGACGAAGAAGCTGCCGAAGCAGGACATCGCCAAGATGATCGGTGCCTCGCGCGAGATGGTGAGCCGCGTGATGAAGGACCTGCAGACGAGCGGCCACATCGAGGTCAAGTCGGGAGCGATCTTCCTGCACGAGGCCATGTTGATGTCGGAGGCACGCGCGTAGTGCCCGCGGGCACGCAACGGCCTCGCCGCAGCGCGTGCACCCGGGCCAGCCGCGCTGGCCCGTCCAGACCGGCTTCTGCTCCCAGCTCGCCCGGCGCCGCCGGGCGAGCGCGCTTCCCGCAATGGCCACTCTGAAATCCGCCGCAACCGCGACTCCTCCGCTCCCCGGGAAGGTCGCCCGTCTGCTGCGCGAGTCGCGCTGGATCGCGATCGCCGTCGTCGCCGCCTACCTCGTCCTGATCCTCGCCACGTATGAGCGCGGCGACCCGGGGTGGTCGCACAGCGTCGCCGTGGACCGCATTCAGAACGCGGGCGGCCGCGTGGGCGCGTACCTGGCCGATCTGCTGCTCTACCTCTTCGGTGTGTCGGCGTGGTGGTGGGTCGTCCTGCTCGTCTACGCGGTCATCTGGGGTTACCGGCGGCTCGACGGCAGCTCGATCTCGGACAGGCGGCCGTTCATCATCGCGCTGGCGGGCTTCTCCGTGCTGCTCGTCGGCTCGACCGGTCTCGAGACCCTGCGATTCCATACGCTCACGGCGAGCCTGCCGCTCGCGCCTGGCGGAATGCTCGGGGCGGTGGTGAGCGAAGTCACGAACGTGACGTTCGGCTTTACCGGCGCGACGCTCATCCTGCTCGCCGCGAGCGCGATCGGCCTGTCGCTCTTCACTGGCATCTCGTGGATCGGCCTGATGGAGCGGGTCGGCAGCGCCCTGGAGTGGGGGTGGCTCAAGGTGATCGAGCTCTGGCAGCGGCGCGAAGACCGCAAGGTCGGCGCGATCGCCACCGTCGAGCGGGAAGCGGCGGTCGAGGAGGACCGCAAGCGGATCATCGAGCACCACGAGCCGATCCGCATCGAGGCGCCGGTGCGCGAGATCCCGAAGTCCGAGCGCGTCATCAAGGAGAAGCAGGTGCCGCTGTTCCAGGACCTGCCGGACACGCCGCTCCCGCCGCTCGCCCTGCTCGACGAGCCGCCGGCGGACCTGGAGGCGATGAGCCTGGAAACGCTCGAGTTCACCTCGCGCCTGATCGAGAAGAAGCTCAGGGACTTCGGCGTCGAGGTCAAGGTGCTCGCGGCCTATCCCGGGCCCGTGATCACGCGCTACGAGATCGAGCCGGCGGTCGGCGTGAAGGGCGCGCAGATCGTCAACCTGGTGAAGGACCTCGCCCGCGCGCTGTCGGTCGTGTCAATCCGGGTCGTCGAGACGATCCCCGGCAAATCGTGCATGGGGCTCGAGCTCCCAAACCCACGCCGGCAGACGGTGCGGCTCACCGAGATCCTCGGATCGAAGGCCTATCACGACCTCCACGCGCCGCTCGCCCTCGCCCTCGGAAAGGACATCGGCGGCAACCCGGTGGTCGTCGACCTCGCCCGGATGCCGCACCTCCTCGTCGCCGGGACCACCGGCTCGGGCAAGTCGGTCGCGCTCAACGCGATGATCCTGTCGCTCGTGTACAAGTCCGAGCCGCGCGAGATCCGGCTGATCATGGTGGACCCGAAGATGCTCGAGCTCTCGGTTTACCAGGACATCCCGCACCTCCTCGCGCCGGTGGTCACCGACATGAAGCAGGCAGCCTCCGCGCTGCACTGGTGCGTCGGGGAGATGGACCGGCGCTACAAGCTGATGTCGTGGATCGGGGTCCGGAACCTGTCCGGCTACAACCACAAGGTCGCCGAGGCCGAGAAGCGCGGCGAGCCGCTCCAGGATCCGACGACCATCGAGACCGAGAACCCGGTCCCGCTCACCAAGCTCCCGCACATCGTGGTCGTCATCGACGAGCTGGCCGACCTAATGATGGTGGTCGGCAAGAAGGTGGAGGAGCTGATCGCGCGGCTCGCGCAGAAGGCGCGCGCGGCCGGTATCCACCTCATCCTCGCCACGCAGCGGCCGTCGGTGGACGTGATCACCGGGCTCATCAAGGCGAACATCCCGACGCGCATCGCGTTCCAGGTCTCCTCGCGCGTCGACTCGCGCACGATCCTCGACCAGCAGGGCGCCGAGGCGCTGCTCGGGCAGGGCGACATGCTGTACCTGCCGCCCGGCAGCGGGGTCCCGCAGCGCGTGCACGGCGCGTTCGTCGCCGACCAGGAGGTCCACAAGGTCGTCGACTACCTCAAGCAGCAGGGCAAGCCCGATTACGTCGAGGGGCTGCTCGACGCCGAGGAGGGCGGCGCAGCGGCTGGCGATCTCGGTGTGGGCGAAGGCGGCGGCGAAGCCGACCCGCTCTACGACCAGGCCGTCCAGATCGTGCTCCAGACGCGCCGGCCGTCGATCTCGCTCGTGCAGCGGCACCTGCGGATCGGATACAACCGCGCTGCGCGGCTCATCGAGCAGATGGAGCAGGCGGGGCTCGTGTCGGCGATGCAGGCGAACGGGAACCGCGAGGTGCTCGTGCCGTCGCGCGAAGCGTGAGTCGAGTCGTGAGTCGCCTGCTCGGTACGGTGGCAACGCTCCTAGTCGTCTTTGCGGGCGCAGCGAGCGCGTCGGGCATCGAGCGCCTCAACCAGTTCATGACCTCCACGCAGTCGGCCGCGGGCGAGTTCGAGCAGCGCATCTACGGCCGGGACGGGAAGGTGGTGCAGGAATCGCGCGGCACGCTCGCGTTCTCCCGCCCGGGCAAGTTCAGGTGGGTCTACTCCAAGCCGTACCCGCAACTCCTCGTCGGCGATGGCGCGCGCGTGTGGATTTACGACGAAGATCTCAGGCAGGTCACCGTGCGCAAGCTCGACCAGGCGCTCGGTGCGACGCCGGCAGCGCTCCTCGCGGGCTCGAACGACGCGCTCAAGGCCTTCGCGCTGAAGGACGACGGGACGAAGGACGGGCTAGAGTGGGTCGAGGCGATCCCGCGCGAGAAGGAGTCGAACTTCGAGCGCATCCGCATGGGCTTCGGCTTCTCTGGGCTGGAGCGCATGGAGCTGACCGACACCTTCGGCCAGACCACCGAGCTGCGCTTCACGGGCTTCGAGCGCAATGCCCGAGTCGACCCGGCGCTGTTTCGCTTCGTCCCCCCCAAGGGCGCAGACGTCATCGGCGACAAGTAGGGGAACTTCCCCCGCCTGTACCATTCGGCCGATGGCCGACCTCTTCGAGCAGTCCTCCCCGCCCCGCGCCAGCACGTCGCCGCACGCGCCGCTGGCCGAAGTGCTGCGGCCGCGCACGCTCGACGAAGTCGTAGGCCAGGCGCACCTGCTCGGGCCGGGCAGGCCGCTGCGCCTCGCGTTCGAGTCGGGCAAGCCGCACTCGATGGTGCTCTGGGGGCCGCCCGGCGTCGGCAAGACCACGATCGCACGTCTGATGGCGGCGAGCTTCAACGCCGAATTCATTCAGCTCTCGGCGGTGCTCTCGGGCGTGAAGGACATTCGCGACGCCGTGCAGCGCGCGAAGGACGTGCTTGCCACCTCCGGCCGCGCGACCATCGTCTTCGTCGACGAGGTGCACCGCTTCAACAAGGCGCAGCAGGACGCGTTCCTGCCGTACGTGGAGCAGGGCCTCTTCACCTTCGTCGGCGCGACCACGGAAAACCCTTCGTTCGAGGTGAACTCGGCGCTGCTCTCGCGCGCCGCGGTGTACGTCCTCGAGAGCCTCACCGCAGCGGAGCTGGGCGAGCTCTTCGATCGCGCCGCCGCGCGCGCGATGCCCGAGCTCGCGTTCGACGCGCAGGCCCGGGAGCGCGTGATCGGGCTGGCCGACGGTGATGCGCGGCGGCTCATCAACGTGCTCGAGCTGCTGCAGACCGCGGCGCACAGCCGCGGGGTGACGGCGGTCGACGGTGCGTTCGTCCAGGATGCGGTCGCGCGGAACCTGCGTCGCTTTGACAAGGGCGGGGAGGCGTTCTACGACCAGATCTCCGCGCTCCACAAGGCGGTGCGCGGCTCCGATCCCGACGCCGCGCTGTACTGGCTCGTGCGCATGCTCGACGGCGGCGCCGATCCGCTGTATCTGGCGCGCCGGATCATTCGCATGGCCACCGAGGACGTTGGGCTCGCCGATCCGCGCGCGTTGCGCCTCGCGCTGGACGCCGCCGAGACCTACGAGCGCCTCGGAACTCCGGAAGGCGAGCTCGCACTCGCGGAGGCGGTCATCTACATGGCGTGCGCGCCGAAATCGAATGCGGTTTACGTTGCCTATAATGCGGCTCGCTCGTTCGTGGCCGAGGACGAGTCGCGGCCGGTGCCGCTGCATCTGCGCAACGCGCCGACGCGCCTGATGAAGGACCTCGGCTACGGTCGCGATTACCGGTACGCCCACGACGAAAGCGAAGCGTACGCGGCGGGCGAGACGTACCTGCCGACAGGCGTACCGCCGGTCGAGTGGTACCGGCCGACCGACCGCGGGCTCGAGTCGAAGATCGCGGAGAAGCTCGCGCACTTCCGCGCGCTCGACGCGGCCGCCCGGAAGAAGACCAACCCCGAGACCTGACCGTCATGCTCGATGTCCAGCTCCTGCGCACCGATCTCGAACGCGTTGCGAAGCGCCTCGCCGACCGCCCCTTCGTACTCGACGGACAGGCGTTCCGCGCGCTGGAGGACGAGCGCAAGCTCGTGCAGACGCGCACACAGGAGCTGCAGGCAAAGCGCAACGCGCTCTCGAAGCAGATCGGTCAGGCGAAAGGCAAGGGCGAAGACGCGGCGCCGCTGATGGCAGAAGCGAATGCCGTCAATGCCGAGCTGGGCGATCTCGAGAATCGGCTCGAGGACGTCCAGAAGCGCGCCCAGGACTTCCTCGCCGTGGTTCCGAATGTCCCGCACGAGAGCGTGCCGACGGGCACCTCCCCCGACCAGAACGTCGAGGTGCGGCGGAGCGGCACGCCGCGGGAGCTCGACTTCGCGCCGAAGGATCACGTCGATCTCGGCGCCGCGAGCGGCGGGCTCGATTTCGAGACGGCGGTGAAGATCAGCGGCGCGCGTTTCGCCGTGATGACCGGGCCGATCGCACGGCTTCACCGGGCGCTCACGCAGTTCATGCTCGACGTGCACACGCGGGAGCACGGCTACACAGAGGTGTGCGTTCCCTACATGGTGAACGCCGCGAGCATGTACGGCACCGGACAGCTGCCGAAGTTCAAGGAGGACCTGTTCGCCGTCCCGCGCGGCGAGCTCGGGGACTTCTATCTGATTCCAACCGCTGAAGTCCCGGTCACGAACATCGTGCGCGACGCGATCGTCCCGCTCGGAAAGATGCCGCTGCGCTTCGTCTGCCACACGCCTTGCTTCCGCAGCGAGGCCGGCTCCTACGGCAAGGACACGCGCGGCATGATCCGCCAGCACCAGTTCGACAAGGTGGAGCTGGTGCAGATCGTCCAGCCGTCACAGTCCTACGACGGCCTCGAGGCGCTCACCAGCCACGCAGAGGTCATCCTGCAGCGCCTCGGCGTGCCCTATCGCGTCGTGATCCTGTGCACCGGCGACATGGGCTTCTCCGCGGCCAAGACCTACGACATCGAGGTCTGGCTCCCGGGGCAGAACGCCTACCGCGAGATCTCCTCGTGCTCGAATTTCGAGGCGTTCCAGGCGCGGCGAATGCAGGCACGGTTCCGCAACGAGAAGGGCAAGCCGGAGCTCGTCCACACCCTCAACGGCTCGGGCCTCGCGGTCGGGCGCACGCTCGTCGCCGTCATGGAGAACTGCCAGCGCGCCGACGGGGGCATCGACGTCCCCGAGGCGCTGTGGCCCTACATGGGCGGCGTAAAGCAGATCCTGCCCGCGCGCCGCTGAGTCCGCGCGCGCCCGACGGGGCCCGATGAGCTTCTGCCTGTTCATCGTCTTTCGCGATCGGGCGAATCCGGCGGCACAAATCTCGAACGCGGAGCAGAAGCGTCTCGACTCGCTGCTGTGCAGCGTGCCGGGACTCGCGCGGGTACTGGTGCACACGCCGGTGGAAGCGCGCGACCCGCTGCTCGACCATGGCGCGCCGCCGCAGCTCGCGCTGCAACTCTACTTCGACCGGCTCCTCGATCTGGAAGTCGCCGCGGGTCGCGAAGGTTCCCTGCACGCGCTCAGCCAGCCCGGCGCGCTTCCCAGCCTCGCGGCGGCGTCGGTCGAACACCAGGTCATGGCGGTGCGCGCGTACGCAGTGCCGGACCCCGCGAGCGTCGCGCCCCCCGACGCTCCCTGGTGCACCTATCTCGTCGCCTACGAGGGCCCGGCCGAGGATCCGGAAGCGTGGCTTCACGAGTACCTTGCCCATCACACGCCCCTGATGGCGCGGCTGCCGGGGATTCGGGAGCTCGAGGTCTACACGCACGTCGACTGCGTCAGCCGTCTGCCGTGGCCGCGCGCGAAGTGCATGCAGCGGAACAAGGTGGCCTTCGACAGCCCGGCCGCGCTGACGGCGGCGCTCGACTCGCCCCCCCGGCACGAGATGCGCGCCCACTTCCGGTCGCTCCCGCGGTTCTCCGGGCAAGTGACGCACTTTCCGATGTCGACCCGCGCCGTGCGGCTCGGCTAAGATACGCGCCGGCAGTCCGAACAACGATCTGACCAAATCTGCCAAACGGCCTGCGGCGCTGCCGCATCCACGGAGACCGAGATGACCAAGACCTTCAGGATTGCCGCCCTCGTGGCGCTCGCCGCGGCGGGCGTCGCCACCCCAGCGCTCGCGCAAGACAGGTTGACCGCCGTCCACGCGTTCCCGGCGAACTGGGTCTACTCCAAGAGCTTCCTGCAGTTCGTCAAGAAGGCCAACGACGCCGGCAAGGGCGTGTTCGCGATCCAGGTGCGCGGCGGCCCGGAGGCGATCGGGATGTTCGAGCAGCCGAACGCGGCGCGCGACGGCGTGGTCGACATGGTCTACACGCCCTGCGCCTTTTATGCCGGGTCGGTTCCAGAGTGCGACGCGGTCAGCGCGAGCACGATCGACGGTCCGATCGCCCGCAGGAACGGCGCCTACGACGCCCTGAAAGAGGCGCACATCCGTCGCATGGGCGTGTACTACCTCGGGTGGTTCGACAGCGGCATTCGCTTCAACCTGTGGAGCACCAAGGAGCCGAGGTTCGACGCCCAGGGCAACCTCGACATCAGGGGCGTGAAGATTCGCGGCAATCCGATCTACAACGCGTTCTTCACCAACGTACTCGGCGCCTCCGTCCTGAACATGCCTTCCACCGACGTCTACACCGCGCTGGAGCGCGGGACGATCGACATGACCGGGTGGACCCAGATCGGCATCATGGACGCAAACTGGGACAAGTTCCTCAAGTACCGCCTCGAGCCCCCGTTCTTCTCCACCGACCTCGGGATCATCATCAACGTGCGCAAGTGGAACGCGCTCTCCGACAAGACCAAGGAGATCCTCAACCGGGTCGCGATCGAGCACGAGGTTTCCAGCGTCAAGGAGCTGCAGGCGTTGCGCACCAAGGAGTTCGCCGAGCTCGGCAAGCGCGGCCTCAAGGCCGTGAGCATGAAGCCCGACGCGGGCAAGCGCTTCGCCGAGGGGGCGCGCGAGGCGAGCTACCAGCGCATGAAGGAGCGCATGGAGAAGGCGGGCGGCCGCCAGGAGGCCGAGCGCTTCATCAAGCTGTTCGGCCCAGGAAGCTGATACCCCCGACAGTGGGCCGTCGCGCGCCGCCGCTGGCGGCGCGCGCGTTTTGAGAACCCGGATGCGCACGCTCGCCAAGGCCTACGACGCCGTGCTGTTCGGCATGGCGTGGATCGCCGGGCTCCTGATGGTCGCCATGATGCTGACCACCTGCATCGACGTGGTGGTGCGCAATCTCGGCTACCAGAGCTCGGCGCACTTCTTCACATTCACCGAGTACGCGCTGTTGCTCATCCCGTGTCTCGGCGCGCCGTGGCTTGTGCGCGAGAAGGGGCACGTGTTTGTCGAGATCCTCCTGATGTACCTGTCGCGCGACGGGCGCAAGGCGGCGACGTTCCTGATCGGCGTGGCCTGCGTCGCCGTCTGTCTAGTGATGGCGTGGTACGGGTTCGAGGTGACCGCCAACAACTTCCGCCTCGACGACAAGGACGTTCGCTCGTTCGACGCGCCGCGCTGGGCGCTGGTGGCCTGCATTCCGCTGTCGTTCCTGATGATGGCGATCGAATTCCTGCGTTTCCTCGCGCGCGGCGAGAATTTCCTCGGGTTCCTGGGCGTGTCCGTCCACGACGAGGAGAAGGAGCGCTAGCCAGTGGAGTGGTACTGGGCGGCCGTCCTGCTCTTCGGCCTGTCGGTGCTCCTCATGTTCCTGGGGCTGCCGGTCGCGATCGCGTTCTTCGGCGCCAACCTCGTGGGCGCCGTGGTGTTCATGGGCGGCGAGCGCGGCATCTGGCAGGTGATCAACAACGGGTTCGGCGCGATCACGACCTTCGCGCTGGTGCCGATCCCGATGTTCCTGCTGATGGGCGAGCTCTTCTATCACACCGGGCTCGCCACGCGGTTCTTCAATGCGGTCGACCGGCTGATGGGGAACGTGCCGGGGCGGCTCGCATACGTCACGCTCGTCGGCGGCACCGCGTTTGCCGCGCCGGCCGGATCCAGCATGGGCGCGTGCGCGCTGCTCGGCTCGCTGATGGTCCCGGAGATGATGAAGCGGGGCTACAACAAGTACCTGTCGATGGGGCCGATCATGGGCGTCGGCGGCCTCGCGGTCATCATCCCGCCCTCGGCGCTGACGGTGCTGCTCGCCACGCTCGGCCAGACCGACGTCGGGGACCTGCTTATTGCGGGCGTGATTCCGGGGCTGGTGCTCGCCCTCATGTACGGCGTGCTGATCTGGGGATGGACGGTGTTCGACCCGACCGCCGCCCCCGGCTACGTCGCCGAGCACGCCGACCGTGCGGAGCGCTGGCGGCTGATCGTCTTCGACATCGTGCCCATGGTTGCCGTGATCGTCTTCTCGGTGATCATCATGATCGTCGGCTGGGCCACGCCGACCGAGGCGGCGGCACTCGGCGCGATGTCGATCGTGCTGCTGGCCGCGGCTTACCGCGGCCTCACCTGGGAATCGTTCAAGAAGTCCGTCGACGGCGCGCTGCGCGTGACGGTGATGTCGTTCCTTATCATCTTCGGGTCGGCGACGTTCGCCCAGCTCCTCGCCTTCTCGGGCGCCTCGAGCGGACTGATTCAGCACTTCCTTGGCTTCGAGCTCGCGCCGCTCGGCATGCTGCTCGTCATGATCGGCATCCTCTTCTTCCTGGGCTGTTTCATGGACCAGCTGTCGATGATGCTGCTCACCGCGCCGATCTTCTTCCCGCTCGCAAAGACGCTCGGCTTCGACCTGACGTGGTTCGGGTTGATCATGTTGCTCGCGCTCGAGATCGGCTACACGACGCCGCCGTTCGGCCTGCTGCTGTTCGTGATGAAGGGGGTCGCGCCGCCCGGCACGACGATGCGCGACGTCTATCTGGCCGGCGCGCCGTTCATCGCCTGCGTGATGCTCCTCATCGCGCTGATCATCTTCTTCCCACCGATCGCGACCTGGCTGCCGCAGTTGTCCCGTTAGCCAAGCTTGCCGAGCGTCTCAGCGAGGTCGTTCCAGACCATCTGGTCGACGAGCTTGCCGTCGCGGACGGTGAAACGGTCGATGAAGCGGATGCTGAAATAGGGCGAGCCGTCGTTCAACTCGCCGTGCAGCGCGCCGAAGCAGTAGACGACCGCCGAGCCGTCGGGCTGGGCCGCAACGTCGAACCGGTCGTAGGTCTTCAGCGCGCGCCTGTAGCGCGGCTTCGCCCAGTCGACCAGCGCTTCGAGCGTCTCGAAGCGCTTCCCGCCCGGGAACAGCATGAAGAATCCCGGCGCCAGCATCGCCTTCGCAGCCGCGAGATCGCGGCGCTCCATCGCGGCGAGATAGTCGCGGACAGTTTGTGCGGGGTCGTTCGTCATCGGGGCGCGATGCGGAGAGCGGAAGAGGGCGGGGCCGATGGTACAATGCGCGCCCCCCGGAGAGGTGGCAGAGTGGTCGAATGCGGCAGACTCGAAATCTGTTGTACGGTTTACCGTACCGGGGGTTCGAATCCCTCCCTCTCCGCCAGTCAATGTATATTAAGTGACTGATGCAAAATCAATAACTGCAGGTTTATCGACCCAGAATCATCACGATTACCCGGTCTGTTACCCGTGCTGATTGAACTCGAGCTCTGGCTATCCCCGCGCCTCACCAGCCGCACGATTACGAATGAAAAAGCTACGAATTAGCAGTCCGAATTTCCTGCTTTACCCGTAGCTATTCATTCAGTCCTGATCCCCCAGCTCGCGCAACTTCTTCGCGACCTCGGCCGCCTCCACGCCCCGCCGTACGCAGTAGGCCCGCTTGCACTGTAGGAAACCCCGCAAGCGAATCCGGCCGACAGGTTCGGTTTCGTGAACGCTTATGGTGGAGACACCTTTACCATTTCCTCTAACCACAGGCGCGCAAGGCTCATCACAAAGGCGCGAGTCTCTTCAATCGTAGTAGGTGAATCCGGTAGCTTGCCCGGACTCTGTCTACCTGGATGTCGGTGGTACCCCGCCGTACCGATATGGCGACTTACCTCCGAGGTGTCTGCCCAACCTCGCTTCACAATTCCGTTTTGGCGCCCGAAAAACTCCATGACATCGTATAAGTCAGCCCATGTGGGTGGTCGGCCAGGTAACAGCTTGAGCAGGTGCGTCACATCCTGCTTCGTTTCCGCGAGCCGCGTCCGTCATGGCGAGCTCGATCACGACGGTTCACGAATGTTTGCAGTTCACGGCCCATCCACGGATGTCGGGCTCATCCGGTGAGCCATACCGGTGAGCAGACTGCCGGCATGCGCGACCAATCTCTCCAACCCGAATTCGCAGCAAACGCTCAACCGCCCGAGCACGCCGAGCTGCGGATGGCCACCGTCATCGCCGTCGCCGCTGCGGCGATCGTGTGCCCGACCGAGCAGGCGGGGGCAGTTCGACCCGGCCGCTGAGGCCGACGGTCAAGCAGGCGAGGTGTACGCACCCCCGATCATTAATGTTCTGGGAGGCGAGTCGACGGCGCGGAATGCCGTGATCCTCGCTGCAGCCAGCGAGAAGCGGACGTCGGTCACGCCATTCCCAGGACCTCGGGATTCGCGCACGCTTTGGGACGCTCTCCGCGAAGCACCCGGAGGACGTCCTCACCGGCGTCGGTAGCCATCCTCAACATGGCTTCATCGGTCAGCGCCGCACTATGCGGCGTCACGATGACGTTTTCGAGGTGCAAGAGCTGAAGGTCGCCTTGCGGCGGCTCCTGTTCCAGAACGTCGAGGGCTGCCCCGCGCAGATGGCCGGACTGAAGAGCCTGCGTCAGCGCGTCGGTGTCAACGAGAGCGCCACGTGCATGATTGATGAGGCAGGCGCCTGGCCTCATTTGGGAGAAGGCCCGAGCGTCAAGGAGGTGGTGCGTCTCCTGGGTGAGCGGCGTATGAAGCGTTACGAAATCGGCCTCGGCCAGAAGGCCGTCCAGGGAGCGAGGCTCCGCACCGCGAGCGCGGACCGTTTCGTGATCGAGGTGCGCATCAAACGCCAGGACACGCATCGAGAACGCGCTGCGGCAGATCTCGGCCACGCGCGCTCCGATCCGACCTAGGCCGACGATGCCGATCGTCCGGCCACGGATATCGATCCCCATCATGCTGTCGCGCACGTTCCACCGCCCGGCACGCACGGCGCGATCGGCACGTGCGATCTCATGGCCGAGCATGATCATGGCCCCCAGCACGTGCTCGGCGACGGACTCGGTGTTGGCGTCGGGGGTGAAGACGACGGGGATTCCCAGCTCAGTGCACGTCTGGACCGGGATGTAGTCGAGCCCCACACCGTGACGCGCCACCACCCGGAGCTTTCGTCCCGCGCGAATCACGTCAGGGGTGATCGGCATGCGCACGAGCAGCGCATCGACGTCCAGGATTTCCCGCATCAGGTTCGGGATCGATGGATCCTGCAGCACGCGGACTTCCAGGTCCTGCGCGAGTCGAGCGTGGACGGCCGGGTGAATCGCATGCGTAATCAATAGGATAGGGCGCATTCGCGGCTCTGGGTCTCTGGTTGCAATCAGCGACAGTTGACGGCAGGCATCCTCCATACTAATAATTAGTAGACTAGTTGACTAGTGCACCACAGATGGCTACCTACCTACCCACGCCTCCTATCGATGCGTATCAGAGGATTAAGGAAGGCATTCTCGAGCGGCGCTATCAGCCCGGCCAGAAGCTCTCGGAGGCGAAGCTGGCCGCGGAACTGAAGCTTGGCCGTTCCCCGGTCCGGAGCGCCTTGAGCCGTCTCGAACGTGATGGCTGGGTCCGAGTCTTGCCGCAGAACGGCACATTCGTACGTGAGTTTTCGCCGGCCGAGGTCGCGGCGATGAGCGAGCTGCGGCTGCTCCTCGAGGCCCACGCGGCGAGCGTTGCCGCGTCGAAGGTGTCGCACGAGGAGCTCGCGGCACTGCGCGAGCGGTTTGAGGCCCTTAAAGCGAAGGGGGTCGAGCGGAACTTCAACGAGTTCCTGGCGCTCGACGATCTCTTCCACGGAATGGTGTATCGGGTTGCCGGGAACCCGTTCGTCACCAACATCCTGCAGAACCTCAGGGACCAGATTCACTGGGTGCGGATCACCAACGCCAGCCTCCCGGGGCGCGTGGAGGAGTCGCTGCACGAAATGGATCGCGTCCTGCGCGCAATGGAACGTCGTGACTCGAGGGGCGCCGCCGAGGCCATGCGCCAGCACATTGGAAACATCGCGCTCTCCTTCGGCGCAGTTCCGGCCGGGCAGGATCGATCCGCCGATGCAGCCTGAGTTCAAGCGCACGCTTGCAACGGGGGACGCGCCCGCCGGTCGCGGGCCCTTTCCGCAGGCGGTCCAGGTGGGGCCGCTCGTTTTCCTGTCCGGGCAGGGGCCGCTGTCGCCGCAGACGAACCAGCCCATCGCGGGCGGATTCGCGGAGCAGGTCCAGCAGACCTTCGAGAACGTCAAAGCGATTCTCCGGGCCGCGGGGTTGAGCCTTGAGCACGTCGTGAAGGTCACCGTCTATCTGACCGACATCGGTCGCGTGCCCGACTTCAACGTCCTCTACGAAGGTTTGATGCCGCGGCCGCATCCTGCGCGAACGCTTGTCCAGGCGGAGCTGCGCGGTATCGACGTCGAAATGGACGTCATCGCCGTTCACCCCCGGATCGCGTCGCTCATGCGGTCGGACATTTAGGCGGCGAACCATGTTTCTCGTCGGCACCGACATCGGGGGTACCTTCACTGACCTCTTCGCGATCGAGCTCGAGTCGGGGCGCGCGGTCACCGCGAAGGTACTGACTGATCATGACGACCCGACGAGCAGCGTCGCGAAGGGCCTCGCGCAGATGATCGCCTCGGGCGCCCTCCGCCCCGAGGCGATTGTCCGGGTGCTGCACGGCACGACGCTCGTGACCAACGCAGTGATCCAGCGGCGCGGCGCGAAGGCGGCGCTGCTCGTCACCCAGGGGTTCCGCGACGCGGTTGAGATCGGGACCGAGCACCGGTTCGATCTGTACGACCTGGACATCGAGAAGCCCCGGCCCATCATTCCGCGGCACCTGCGTCGGCCGATCGGGGAGCGCGTCCTCGCAGACGGATCCGTCGAGATCCCGCTCGACCGGTCACAGGCGAGATCGGAGATCGCGGCGCTTCTGTCCGAAGGCGTCGAGGCGATCGCCGTGTGCCTGCTCCACGCGTTCCGGAATCCGTCGCACGAGCAAGCGCTGCGCGACCTCATCCGCGAGCTCGCGCCCTCGCTCCACGTCTCGCTCTCGTCGGAGGTCGCCCCCGAGATCCGGGAATATGAGCGGGCCTCGACGACCTCGATCAATGCCTACGTCGCGCCCATCGTGGGGCCGTATCTTCGGTCGCTCCGCGAGCGGCTGGCGGACCACGGTGTCAACGGCGCGCTGTTCGTCATGCAGTCGAACGGCGGCACGGCCATCCCCGAGACCGCGTCGCAGTTCCCGGTCCGGCTGCTCGAGTCGGGCCCCGCCGCAGGAGCGATCGGCGCGGCATACATCGCGCGAACGACCAAGCGAGCGAAGGTCCTCTTCTTCGACATGGGCGGGACCACCGCCAAAGCTTTCATCGTCGACGATGGCGCGCCCGTCGTCGCGCGCAAGCTCGAGGTCGCGCACGTCTACCGCTTCAAGCGGGGAAGCGGACTCCCGGTCCAGGTTCCCGCCGTGGACATGATCGAGATCGGCGCGGGCGGCGGCAGCATCGCGCACATCGATCGACTCGGGTTGCTGAAGGTCGGCCCCCAAAGCGCCGAGTCCGATCCCGGCCCCGCCTGCTACGGGCTCGGAGGAACCCTGCCGACGGTGACCGACGCGGACCTGGTCCTCGGCTACATCGGCGCGGAGACCTTCCTCAGCGGCACGATGCGCCTGGACGTCGATGCGGCACGGCGGGCGATCTCGGACCATCTGGCCAGGCCGCTCGGGCTCTCCGTCGAGGAGGCGGCCTGGGGCATCCACCAGGTTGTGAACGAGAACATGGCTTCGGCGGCGCGGGTGCATCTGCTGGAGCGTGGTCGCACGCCGAACGACTACAGCATGGTCGCGTTTGGCGGGGCGGGACCCACGCATGCGTATGGCGTGGCTCGGGCACTGCGGCTGCGCGAGGTCATGGTGCCTTGGCAGGCGGGTGTCGGATCGGCCTTTGGCATGCTGTGTGCGCCGGTGGCCTTCGATCTTGCGCGCAGCTGGACCGTTGCGCTGGATGCGGCGCCGTGGCGGGAGATTGCGGCAGTTCTAAAGGAGATGGTCCGGGACTGCCGCCGGAAGGTCGCCGAGGCCGGCGTGCCGGACGATCAGATCGTGACGGTGCGCTCGGCGGACATGCGCTATCGCGGCCAGGGTCACGAGGTTCAGGTGGACCTCGAGGGGCTCTCCTGGCCGGATGTCCGTGCCGACGAGGTGCTCGCGCGCTTTCGGGGCGAGTACGAGCGCCTAAATGCGGTCAAGGGCCTCGACGCACCGGTCGACTTCATCACCTGGCGCGCGAGCGCCCGTGGACCGATTCCCGAGTTGCCGCTGAATGCGAACGCCTCACGGGGCCATGGAGGCGGCCGCTCGGTGCGCAACGTGTACTTCGACGAAAAGCAGGGGTTCGTCGAGAGCCTGGTTGTACCGGGAGCGTCGCTGAAGCCCGCGGAAATCGTGCTCGGTCCTGCGCTGATCGAGCTCGGGGACGCGACGATCACGGTGGGACGGGGTGCCCGGGCGCAGATGCGCGAGGACGCGCTTGTCGTGGTCAGCCTCGCCGGCTGACGGAAAACGGAGGTCAGGACATGGCAGCGAGTTTTCCGCCCTATCTCCTCGAGATCCTGTGGAACCGGCTGCTTGCGCTCGCGGAGGAGCAAGGCCAGGTTCTGATGCGAACCGCTTTCTCGACGATCGTCCGCGAGGCCGGTGACCTCTCGGCGGCGATCTTCGACCGCAGGGGGCGGATGGTGGCCCAGGCGCGCACGGGCACGCCGGGGCATGTCAACACGATGGCGCTGGGGATGCGGTTCTTCCTCGAGGCGTTCCCGCTGGACTCCATCGATCCGGGCGACGTGCTGCTCTCGAACGATCCCTACAGGCTTGCCGGGCAACTCAACGACATGTGCCTCGTGACTCCGGCGTTCCACAAGGGTCAGTGCGTCGGATTCTTCGCGAGCTGCTGTCACATGGTGGATGTCGGTGGCGTCGGGCTGACCGCGGATGCGCGCAACGTGTTCGAGGAGGGGTTGCACGTTCCGTTCTGCAAGTTTCTCGTCCGCGGTGCCGAGAACCGCGACGTGTTCAACTTCATCCGCGCCAACGTCCGTACCCCGCGAGAGGTGATGGGGGATCTTTACGCACAGGTCGCGGCCGGAGAGGTCGGGGCGCGGCGCCTTGCACAGCTCCTCGAGGAGTTCGACCTCCCCGACATCGAGTCGCTCTCCGATGAGATCGTGAATCGATCCGAGGCCGCGGTGCGCGCCGCGGTCCAGTCGTTTCCGGAGGGCAGGTTCCGGTACGGCTGCGAGAACGACGGCTTCGAGAAACCGCTCCACATCCAGGTCGAGATCTTCCGGGACGCCGATCGCCTCGTCGTCGACTTCGATGGCACGGACCCCAGCGTCGACCGCGGTATCAACGTGCCGCTTGCGTACACGACCGCCTACTCGTGCTACGCGGTCAAGTGCGTGATCGCGCCCGATGTGCCGAACAACGAGGGCAGCTTTCTTCCGATCGAAATCCGCGCGCCGCGGGGTTCACTGCTCCACCCGGTCCATCCGGCCCCGACCGCCGCGCGCCACATCATCGGCCACTTTCTGCCGACCGTCGTGTTCGGCGCGCTCGAGCAAGCGCTTCCCGAGCGGGTACCCGCCGACAGCGCAGCCGGCCTGTGGGTGACGCAGCTCTGGGGCTTCGTGCGTCCCGACGAACCGTTCGCCTTCGCGTTCTTCTCCTGCGGCGGGATGGGGGCGAGACGCGACAAAGACGGGCTGTCGGTGACGTCGTTCCCGAGTGGGATCCAGAACGTCGCGACGGAGGTCATTGAGTCCGCCTCGCCGGTCGTCATGCGGCAGCGCGAGCTCCGGCCGGACTCGGGAGGGGGCGGGCGGTATCGGGGCGGGCTCGGACAGGTCGTTCGGTTCGAAGTTCGATCTCACGGCGCGTGCACGCTGTCGGGAATGTACGACCGTGTCCGGTTCGCACCGCGAGGCACTCAGGGCGGGCGCAGCGGCGCTCCCGGTGCGGTGCTTGGAGGGGCGGGGCGGGTGCTTCCTTCCAAGGGGCGCGTCACGATTGATTCGGGGGAGCTCATCACGCTCGAGTTGCCCGGCGGGGGTGGTTTTGGAGATCCGCGCGAGCGTCCGCGTGATGCGATCGAGTCGGATCTGCTGGAAGGGTACGTGACGCGGGCGGAAGCTGAGCGGTTGTATGGAAGCACGGGGCAGGCTGGTTCGAAAGCGACGGAGTGATCGTTTGGAATTGCCAATGCGACAGAAAAGGAGCGCAACATGAGGATCGGGAAGCTGTTCACTGCGGTTGCGATGGCGGGCGCGCTTATGGGCGCGCTGCCGGCCCACGCGCAGGACATCAAGCTGGGCGTGGTCGCCGGGATGTCCGGACCCGGCACTTCGTACGGCATCGGTATCCGCCAGGGTGCGGAGATGGCGGTGAAGGAGATCAACGCCGCCGGAGGGATCAAGGGGCGGAAGATCGCGCTCGTGGTGGTGGACGATGCCAGCAATCCGGCCCAGTCGGTCACCGCCATGCAGCGGCTGGCGAGTGACCGGGTCGATCTGATCGTCGGGGGATGGGGAAGCTCCCAGGTCCTCGCCAACATGGAAGTCGCCGAACGGGCCGGCATCCCGTACATCGTGGTCGGCGCGACGAACCCGAAGATCACCACCGACAAGAACAAGTGGACCTATCGGGTGATCTTCACGGATTCGGTGCAGGCCGAGCAGATCGCCGATGCGGCGGTGAAGCGCCTCGGGATGAAGCGGATCGCTGTCATCCACGACGCCAACGACTATGGCGTGGGCAATCGCGATGTGTTCCTCGCGAGCCTGAAGAAGCTCGGGCAGGAGCCCGTGACCGTCGTCTCCTATCAGACCGCGGACAAGGACTTCACCGCGCAGCTCAGCCGGATCAGGGAGGCCAACCCTGACGGGCTGGCGGTGTTCGGTACGCTGCCCGCCGCACCCGCCATCATGAATCAGGCGCGCGACCTCGGCATCAAGGCGCGCTTCATCGGCACGGGGGGCCTGGCGAACGAGAACTTGATGACCCTGGCGCCGAAGGCTTCGGATGGCACGGTGCTGACGACCTACTTCCACGAGGACGTGGACGCCGAGGCAAGGGCCTGGGCGGACCGTTACGTGAAGGAGTTCAGCGGGGGCTCGCAGCCGCCCCGTCCGGTGCTCGCCGCCTGGGAATACCGCGCGATCAAATTCATCGCGGCCCCGTGCCTCGAGCGCGTCGGAACCGACAAGGACAAGCTCCGCGAGTGCATCGGCAGCTGGAAGGGCAGGCTGTTCAGCGTGCCCGGGGAGGCGCACTTCGACAAGACCGGCCAGCTGATCCAGCAGTCGGTGCTCGTCGAGGTCGGCAACGGGGCGTTCCAGGCGTTCAAGGGCAAGTAGACCCAGTAGCTGCCGGCCGTGTTCGCGCAGATCGTCATCGGCGGGTTTGCCACCGGCTGCATCTACGCGGTAGTGGGCTTGGGCTTCACGCTCGTCTACCGCACGCTCCGGATGGTGAACTTCGCCCAGGGACACGTCTTCATGGCCGGCACGTTCCTGGGTCTCGTGATCGCGGAGCGCGCGAATCTGCCCGCTCTGCCGCTGCTGCTGGTGGTCGGCGCGGTCGCCTTCGGGGTGGGGGTGGTTCTCGAGCGGGCGGTGTTCCGGCGCCTGTACCACAACCACGAGGTGTTCATCGTGGGGTCGATCGGTCTCGGGATCGTGCTGATGAACGGTGTCCGGGTGCTGTTTCCGGAGCCGGTACCGTTTCCGAAAGTCTTCGGCACAAACGTGGTGGAGATTGGGACGGCTCGAATCCAGGAGGCGAACCTGTGGGTCGTGGCCTGCACGATCGCCCTCGTCCTGTTGTTGCACGTCATGTTCACCTACACGCGAGTCGGACGTGGGCTGCGTGCGGTCGCCGCCGACGCGGAGATCGCAGGGGCGGTGGGGGTCAACGTCAAACGTGCGATCGCGCTCACGTTCGGCCTGAGCTTCGCTGTCGCGGCTATCGCCGGCGTGCTGATCGGACCGCTCTACTTCGTCTCCTTTGATATGGGCGACATGGTCGGTCTGAAGGCGTTCAGCGCGGCCGTGTTCGGAGGCATCAACAGCATCCCGGGGACCATTCTCGGCGGCGTGGTCATCGGCGTGCTCGAGAACCTCGCCGGTGGGTATATCTCGTCCGCATACAAGGATCTCGTCGCGTTCGTCATCCTCCTGGTGATGCTCGTATGGCGCCCCACGGGACTGCTCGGGCGCGAGACACCGGTCAAGGTCTGACAATGCGTGGCGCACCCGCCAGATGGCTGGTACTCGGCACTGCCCTTGCCGCGTTGCTCGCCATACCCTCAGTGGCACCTCAGTACGTCGTCCACGTCGCCAATTTTGTCCTGATCTACACGCTTCCCGTGATCGGGCTCGGTTTTCTTACCGGCTTCACCGGTCGCGTGTCGCTCGCGCAAGGTGCACTCTTCGGGGCCGGGGCGTACACTACGGCGCTGCTCGCCACGAAGTTCGGATGGGCGCCGCTGGCGACGTTCGTCCCGTCCATCCTCTTCACGGTAGTTCTCGCGGTCGCGCTCGGTGGGCCGGCGGTACGTCTCGCCGGCCTGTACTTCGTCATGGCCACGATCGGCATTCAGCAGATCGTATGGATCGTGCTCATGAACTGGATCGAGCTCACCAACGGACCGCAAGGAGTGCGTTCGATCCCGCCGATCGGGCTCGGAGGCCACGCGCTCGAAACCCCGCAGCAGTTCTACTATCTGGCACTCGCCATGGCGCTCCTGTCATACGGCCTGGCGAAGCGCGTGGTGGCTAGTCGCCTGGGGCTTTTCCTGCGCGCGCTGAGCGACGACCAGCTCGCGGCGTCGTCGGTGGCGGTGGAGGTGGGGCGGGCGAAGGTGACCGCGCTCGCCCTGTCCGCCGCGTGGGCGGGCGCCGGCGGCTTCCTCTACGCGCATTACGTGAGATTCATTCACCCGGACATGTTCGGGCTAGAGCCGTCGGTGCTCTTCCTCGTGATGAGCATGTTCGGCGGCTATCGCTCGATCGAGGGCATGATCGTCGCGACGGCGGTGCTGGAGTCAGCCACCGAGTACCTGCGCCCGTTCGGCGAGTTCCGGATGATCGTCTACGGGCTGCTTCTCCTGCTGGGGATGATGTTCTTTCCGCGGGGCATCCTGACACTCGTTCCCCGAAGATCGGCCCCCTCCCCGGCGCACGGGAAGGCTTGATGAGGCTGCTCGAAGCCTCGAAGGTGTCCCTGGCGTTCCGAGGCGTGCGCGCCCTGGTGGATATCGACCTGTGGATCGATAACGGCGAGCTGCTCGGGATCATCGGTCCGAACGGATCCGGCAAGAGCACGCTCTTCAACGTCCTTTCGGGCATCTACCGCGCGGATCGAGGCTCGATCCACTTTAATGGCGAACGAATCGAAGGTCTCGGGCCGGCCCAGGTCGTTCGCCGCGGCATCGCCCGGACGTTCCAGAACAAGCGGCTGTTCGGGACGATGACCGTGCTTGAGAACGTCACCGTCGCTGCATTGAAGGGAAGGGGAGGATCGGCTCTGGGTGACGTGTTCGCACTTCGACGTTCGCGCAACGCGATCAGGGCCGCCAAGGACATCGCAGAGGAATGCCTAGACCGGGTGCGACTCGCCGACTGGAGCAATGCGCTGGCCAAGGACCTCCCCTACGGCGCGCAGAACCGCCTGGAGATCGCGCGTGCCCTCGCGCTGGAGCCGAGGTTGCTCTTGCTCGACGAGCCGGCAGCGGGATTGAACCCTGCGGAGCGCTCGGAACTGCAGGAGTTGATCCGCGGCGTCCATCGCCAAGGGGTGACCATCGCGCTCGTCGAGCACGACGTGCGGATGGTCACTGGGCTCTGCCCGCGAGTGGTGGTGCTCGACCACGGCGAGAAGATTGCCGACGGGGCCTCGACCTCCGTGGTCACGTCCCCACACGTCCTCGCGGCGTACTTTGGTGGCGAAGAGCTTGAGGAGGACGCGCGTGATGCCGTCTGAGGCGATCGCACGCGACCCTATCCTGGCCACCCGGGACTTGCACGTGTACTACGGCAAGGTCCACGCGGTTCAAGGCGTGTCGCTGGAGGTGCACCCCGGCGAAGCGGTTGCGGTCCTCGGCGCGAACGGCGCCGGCAAGAGTTCGATCATCCGGTCACTCGTAGGGCTGACGCCCGTCGGCGGCGGAGCGATCCTGCTGCGCGGGCAGCGCATCGAAGCACTGCCGAGCGAAGCGCGCGTCAGGCTGGGAATCGCGTACGTGCCTGAGGGCCGGCGGGTGTTCGGCGACTTGAGCGTGCACGAGAATCTGCTGATGGGCGCGTACGTGATCCGGGACCGCACGCAGATCAAGCAGAGCCTCGACGAGGTCTACGAGCTCTTCCCCCGCCTCAAGGAGCGCACGGGACAGCTTGCGGCGACCCTGTCGGGCGGTGAGCAACAGATGCTGGCGATCGGTCGCGCGCTCGTCCGGGAGCCCGATGTGCTGCTCCTGGACGAACCGTCGCTCGGCCTCGCACCCGTGATGATCAAGGTGATCTACGAGACACTGTCCCGGATTCGCAAGCGGGGCATGACACTCCTCCTCGCCGAGCAGAGCGCGCACATCGCGCTCAAGATCGCCGATCGGGCGTACGTGCTCGAGACGGGACGCGCCACCTACTCGGGAGGAGCGGCCGCGCTCAGAACGGATCGAGCGCTGCGCGAATCCTATCTCGGCGCTTAGCGCGCCGCCCTGCGGAGCCACACGATGAAGATCGAAGAGATCAAGGCCTACCCGCTTTCTTTCCCCGTCTCCGCTGCGGGCGGGGTCAGGCTGGGGATCGGTCGCACAGTAAAGCGGGACACGGTCGTCGTAAGAGTGCGGACGGACGACGGACTGATCGGCTGGGGCGAGTCACACCACGGACGTGCGCCCGGTGCGGTCGCGCACCTGGTGAACACGACGCTTGGCCAGCTGGTCACCGGCATGGATGCGGCGGACGTGGTCGGCGTCTGGGGGCGCATCTACAAGATGCAGCTCTCGAGCCACGGCATGGGCGCGGCGGCGGCCATCGGGATGAGCGGTATCGACATGGCCTTGTGGGATATCCGTGCCAAGGCAGCCGGCTGGCCCTTGTACCGCCTTCTCGGCGGGCACTCCAAGGCGATCCCCGCATACGCCGGCGGCATTTCGCTCGGGTTTCAACCGCCTTCCGAGCTCGTCGCGGAGGCGGAGGGCCTCGTGGGGAGAGGCTATCGCGCCCTGAAGCTCAGAGTCGGGGATACCTGGCGCGCCGACGTTGAACGCGTCGAGGCCGTGCGCAAAGCGCTAGGTGGAGAGGTGGAGGTCCTCGTTGACGCCAACACGAACTATAGTGTGGCCGACGCGCGCCAGGTCATGGCCTCGTACGATGCGCTGCGTGTCGGGTGGCTCGAAGAACCGTTCCCGCCGCACGACTATCGGAGTTACCGGATGGCCGCACGGTTCGGCATAACGCCGCTTGCCGCCGGCGAGAACCACTACACGCGGTTCGAGTTTCAGCGCGTGATCGAGGATCGCGTGATCTCCATCCTCCAGCCAGATCTCTCTAAGACTGGTGGGGTCACCGAAGCGTTGCGGATCGCGGCGCTGGCTTCGGCCTGGAAGCTGAGCGTCAATCCTCACACCTCGGCAACCGGATTGAACATGGCGACCACAGTTCACTTCCTGGCGTCGATCGACAACGGCGGCTACTTCGAGGCGGACGCGTCAAGAGAGAACCTTTTCCGAGACAGACTCACGTCCAGACCCTATGAAGTCGACCAGGGCGGGTGCGTCCGCCCACTGGAGGCCCCAGGCATCGGAATCGAGGTTGATGAGGACTTCATTCGGAGCCACCCCGTGATCGAAGGTCCAGGATACGTCTGATCGACAATCAATATGTCGCTCAGGGATGGCTGAAGGATCGCGGTGACGGGAGCCGATGCGGCGCCGCCTTCGACACCAGCACCGTCGCCGCGTGCTCGTCGGGCGACACCGACGACGGGGTCATCGCCGTCTTCCTCTCGATCTTCAACGCACGCCGCGAGGGGAGCAGGACGCCCTGATCGGGCTCGATGAAGTGTGCTTCAGCGGCCGTGCAGGAATATCGATCACGGATACCTCCCGCTGCAACGCGGGAAGTGTTACCCATGTGTCCGGTACGCCCTGTCACCCATGTGTCGGGCCGCTCAGTTTAGTAATTGACTGATTCAACATCAATAACTGCAGGTTTATCGACCCAGAATCATCACCGTTACCCGGTCTGTTACCCGTGCTGATTGAACTCGCCTCTTTCGCCGGCCGATGCCGCATCAACATTGTCAGCGCTTCGTCAAGCGCGTCGAGAGGCGCATCAGCCAAGACCTCCGCTAAGGTGACTTTTCCGGTACTGAGCATCTGCTCAAGAGCCGTCTGAATCCGATTCATCGTTTCCCGCTCGGTGGGCGCGCTCTCCGAACGATGCTCGTCTAGTGCGGCTAGAGGTTCTTGCAGAGAAGGTACTGTCTCGTACCGTCCTCGACGTAGTCCGTCGCCGCCGTGCTCGTGTTCGGGTTCGCGCTCGCCTGTAACTGGCCGCGGAGGATTCCGGCGCTGGGCCGCTGGTCGTCGAGCTGCGTGTCCACTGCGGTGGCGATCTTGTCCGGGATGTTCGACGAGCACACGATCAGGCCATTCAGATCCATGCCGCCGGTTTGAACGCCGATGATGCCGCCGACTGCATTCGGCGGTTGCGTCGTGGAACCAGCGCCCTGGTTGGGACCCGCGACGAAACCCGCGATGCGCAGGTGCTGCCAGAAGTTCGTGTTCTCCTCGGCCGCCGTGACGGGGGCTGCCGGATGGTGCGGGACTGCCTTCGGGGTCATTGGGGTGCCGTTGTACCCTGCGCCGGCCGCGCCGACGACGCCGTCCTGGTTTCCGTTCGCGCCGCCGAAGTTCAGTCCCCAACGAGTCCGTGCCTGCCTGTCGTCTCCCGGCGCCGCCTTGTAGCGGTCCTGGTACGAGAAATAGGCGGCCGTAATGCCGTTGAAGTCGTTCACGACGTTCTTGATTCGGGCTTGGGTGATCATCTCCTGACCTTTGAGAATGCCGCCCAGCAGCAGGCCGATGATCACGAGCACGATCGCGATCTCGACCAGGGTGAAGCCCGATTGCCTGAGTTTCGTTTGCATTGCTCCTCGCCATGGCGCCCAGAAAGTTCTGGGGCCGCGCGGCCAACGAGGGCAGCAACTTGGATGCCAGCCCCTCCCCTCGAATGTGAAGGATCTCCGCGGCTCCGGACACTTGCGTGTGACTAAAGGCACTCAGGCGGTCAGGCGTTACCACTTGAGCAGGCTCACGCTACGCACCACTGAGGTCGCTACGACTCGGCGGCGTGCCTTGCACCAGGCCGGCTACGAGAACCGCGATGCGGTGCGACAGCCAACAATTGCCGCTTCCTTGCACGATTGGTCGCGGCTTGCCATCGATCTAGCATTCCTATTGCTCTATCTCATCCATGACAGAGCGACCCCTCTCTCGGGGCACAACAGCAGGAATGGCAGCCAGTTCCGAGCGGCCGATCTCGGCCCGCGCTGAGGCCGGCTTCACCTTGTTGGAGCTCGTGATCGTTCTCGTCGCGGTGGTGCTGGTACTCGGGAGCGTTCTCGTCGGGACGGCGATCGCATCGCAGGCGCGGCTCCGCACCCTCGTCACCGATCACGCGGGAGGGGCCGCGGCGATTCGGATGTATCAGGATCGCTACGCGGCGCTTCCCGGCGACGATCCGCGCGCCGCCGGGCGTTGGGCGAACGCAAGGAATGGCACGGGCGACGGCATCATCAGCGGCCGGTACGACGACATTCCGCCCGCCGATCCCGCCACCATGAGTGTCGATGCCACGACGGGGGAGACGCGTCTATTCTGGTGGCACCTGCGCCTGGCCGGCCTCATTCCTGGGGCGACTTCGGGGCAGGGCGCCATAACAGCGCCCACGAACTCGACCGTCGGCCGGGTCGGCGTGGAGGCCGGATACATGGGTTTCACCGGCCTCGTGATGTGGATTGATGGAGTCCCCGAGCGGCTTGCGTCAGGGCTTGAGCGACAACTGGACGATGAGCGCGCGGATTCGGGAACTGTGCGCGCACTCTCCCGTGCGCCGGATGACTCAGCCGCGCCCGTAGCGAACGGCCGGTATCATGAAACCGGCACGAACGTGTGCGTAATGTGTATGAGTCTCGACGGCTCAGTGAGTGCTGTCGCGACAGAAACCGAGGATGGGAAGAGCAACCGCCGCAGGAACGGCCACGGTAACGGGAACGGCAGCGGAAACGGTAACGGTAACGGCAACGCAAACGGGAACGGCAACGGGAACGGGAACGGAACGAAGCGGGAACTGACCAAACGGTCGGCCTGATTCGCGACGAACCCGCGTCGCCTATCGGCTTCGCATCCTTCCAGCCGTTCCGATGCCGATGCTTTCACGTTTAACGAACCGGCAAGCGGTCTACCGCTTCGCGAGGGCCGAGCACGCTCGATAGGCAGAGCCATGCCCGCTCTCGCTGGCGGACCAGGCCGTTAGCGCCCAAATCGATGCCAGAGCGCTGGCAATGAGCCCCGAGAGGTGCTTGCCGTCCGACAGAGTGCCGGCAAGTCCGTATATGCGAGGCAGGCCCCAAACCTATGCCAATGACATTATTGACAACGTCATAGACGCTCCGAGGGACGAGACTGTGCGAAATTTGCCGTACCTATCACACCGGTTCACCTTGTCGTAACGACATATGACAGTCTGCCGATCCCAGTCCTGTAGCGTCCAGCTCGTCGAGACCCGCGATGGCCGTACGATGGTCGCGGTCGAAAATCCAGTGTAGGAAGAGCGCAATGTCCGCTGCCAACGACGGACCCATCCGCGTTCTGCTGATCGATGACCACCGAACCGTGCTGTGGGGGCTCGAAAAGCTGATCGACAGCGCGAGGCCGCGCATGCAGGTCGTCGGCACCGCATCCAATTCTGACGATGGGCTTACTGCCGCCGCGGCGCACCGGCCCGACGTGGTGCTGCTCGATCTCGACCTGGGCGGCGCCAGCGGCCTCGATCTGTTGCCGGATCTGCTGGAACACTGTGGCGCCAAGGTGCTGATCCTCACCGGCACGCGCGACCCGGAGGTCCGTGAGCGCGCCGTCCTTCAGGGCGCGAGCGGCATGGTACACAAGGCCGATCGCGCGGAACTGATCCTGACCGCGATCGAGCGCGTCGCCTGCGGCGAGATCTGGCTTGATCGGGCAACGACGGCAAAGCTGCTCGCGGATCTGACCGGCACCGCCAAGGCCAAGCAGGAGGACCCCGAGGACGCCGCCATCGCCACCCTCACGCGCAAGGAGCGCGACATCGTCGTCGCGGTCGTGCAGCACAGGGGGGCGCCGATCAAGGTGATTGCCGACACCCTTTGCCTCAGCAGCCGTACGGTTCGCAACCACCTCGCCTCGATCTACTGCAAGCTCGATGTGCACAGCCGGCTCGATCTGTTCATGTACGCCAAAGAGCGCGGGCTGGACCGTCACGCGGCTTGAGGAACTTCGGTCCGTTCCAGGTTCGGATCAACGCGGACGCATCCGTCCTAACGCGGTGCTGCGCCGGGCCAAGCACACGCTCGAGGACGTGGCCAAGCTCGCCGATTTGTCGACGGTTCTTCTCGGAATCCTTTCTGCCGACTTTCCTAGATCGAAACCCTAAGCATAGGCCGCCAAAACGAATCATCTGGGTCATGCGAAAGCGGTGACACCCTTCAGCGCGTTGAACCCATCGAGCGGAGCCGCGGCGATCCGCTCCATAAGTGCCTTGCAAACTTCCCTCGCACCAGCATCGTCAGCGCTTCGTCTCTAGGAATCCGTCTCCGAGTGAACACCATCTCGCGCCCGGCGCATGAAATGGATTGAATATTCAAGGCGCCTGTCGTGCTCCCCAGGACAGCGCGCTTTGATCAAGCGCTTGGCCCCAGCTTAAGAGAAGCTAAGCCGGCGTCCGTTGCGACAGTTTGGCACACCACACCACCGTGAACTTTTTCACAGGCTCGATGGGTGCGCTCTTTGCTTACCCATTACCCCGCAAGGTTACGACGCGGGGAGCGCATGGGAACGTCTTCAATCGCACGGTGCCTAGCCGCACTTACCGCGGTGCTTGTCGTGGCGCTGTCGGGATGTACACACTGGTCGGCGGCGTTCAACGCGCCTTGGATCGATTCCAAGCAGGAAGTCGCCGCCGTCACCGAACAGTGGGCCACGGCGTTCAGCAAAGGCGATCTCGACGCGCTGACAAGCATGTATAGCCAGGACGCGGTCATTTGGGGGATTGCGTCGTCGAGAATGCGAAAGGACCCAAGCGCGATTCGCGGGTATTACGCGCGGCTCCTGAAGACTTTTCCGGGAACTCGAGTCACGGTCCGTGAGATGAACATTCGCGTGTATGGGGATTCGGCAGTGAATTCGGGTCTATTGACGATCCACCGCGTCTCGCACGACGCCGGCTCAAACGCAACACCGACGCGCTTCTCGATGGTGTACGTGAGACGCACCGGAAAGTGGCTGATCGTTGATCACCATTCATCAGTGGTCGCGTTCTAGGCGATTCCGCTCCTAAGAGCGCTACGCCGACGCGCTTGCCAGCATCTAGCAGTGCAATGAAAGCCTCCTAATAGGGTAACTCATGCACTTTAGAAGCCTTCAAGCGCGCATCGTGATGGTGTTTCTGGGTCTGCTCCTCGCGATTCAGGTTGCCGGGTACGGTGTCATCCACCGCGCTATTGGCACCAATGCACTGCTTCACGCGCAGGATCAGCTCGCCATCGGAGAGCGGGTGTTCAAGCGGCTTCTCACTCAAAACGGCCAGCGATTAGAGCAAGCAGCACAGACCGTCGCAAACGACTTTGCGTTGCGGGAAGCCCTCGGGACGAAGGACCAGGCGTCAGTCGCAACGCTAATTCGTCGGCATGCCGACCGGGCAAGGGGCGACCTCGTGATGCTCGTAGGGCTTGACGGTCGTGTGCTCGGCGACCACGCGTCATGGCGCTGGGCGCCGGAAGCCGTGACGCGGCATGTCCTCGAGGCGAAGACTGGAGCGCGTGCGCCGGCCATCGGCATACTCGGCGATCAGGTCTATCAGTTCGTGGCCATGCCGGTGCGTCCGACCGCGCCGATGGGTTGGATAGTGCTCGGATCGATGCTTGACGACAACTTTGCCAGGGACCTCGCTGAACTTACGAACCTCGACGTTTCCATTGTTCGCGCCGAGGCGCGAAACGCTTCGCGCATAGTCGCGTCCACACTATCGACCGAGAGACGCCAAACGCTGGTTTCGGTGGTGCAAGTCTCGCCAGGCAGCCCTAGCGGGGAGCGGCTGCTCAGCGACCCAGAGTCCCAGAGATTGTGGGTGCCACTCGACAGCCGCGAAGGGCCGAGCATTGCGGCGATTCTAGAGCGGCCGTTTGCCGAGGCGACTGCGCCGTTCGCGCCTCTCCAATTTGTGCTTCTCGTCTTAACCGCCATCGGCCTCGCAATGTCAGCGCTCGGAAGCATGGTCATGGCACGCCGTATAACGGGCCCGCTTCGCTCGCTGGTTGACGTTGCCCGAAACATCGAGCAGGGAGACTACCGGCAGCGTGTGGTCGTGGACACGAACGACGAGATCGGAGATCTGGCGTGCGCGTTTAACCATATGTGCCAGGGGATCGCGGCGAGGGAACAGCGGATCAGCCAGCTCGCGTATACAGACGCGCTCACTGATTTGCCGAACCGCGCGCTGTTCAATGATCGCATCAATCAGGCCGTGGTCGCCGCGGAACGAAGCCGCGGCCGCCTGGCGATCGTGATTCTCGACTTGGACCGGTTCAAGTTTGTCAACGACACACTTGGTCATCATATGGGCGACATGCTGCTCCGCGAAGTCGCCGATCGCTTGCATCGCACGCTGCAACGCCGAAGCGACACGATCGCCCGCCTCGGCGGGGACGAGTTCGCCGTGTTGCTGCCCACCGAGGGGCTGGACGATGCGAAGCACGTTGCCCGTCGGATTTTGGAACTGCTCTCCGAGCCTTTGACGATCGAGGGACATATCGTCGATGTCGGGGCGAGTATCGGCATCGCTGTATTTCCGGAGCACGGTTCGGACGCGGATACCTTAATGCGTCACGCCGATGTGGCGATGTACTCGGCGAAGCGTGCGAGGAGCGGGTTCGAAGTGTACGACCGTCGATACGATCAAAACACGCCGGCGCACCTTTCACTGCTCGGGGAACTCCGCCAGGCCCTGGAGCACGATCAGCTGACGGTCCTTTATCAGCCAAAAATGGACCTCGCGGGCAACGGAACTCACGCCGTGGAGGCGCTATTGCGCTGGGAGCATCCCCGGCGCGGAATCGTATCGCCGGACGGCTTCATTCCATTTGCGGAACAGACGGGGTACATCAAAGCCATCACCCGATACGTACTCAATAGAGTATTCAGGCAGTGCGTCGCATGGCGCGCCCGCGGGCGAGACATTAAGGTCTCTGTCAATATTTCGGCCCGCGACCTGCACAACCCTGACTTTCCTCGCAGCATTTCCGAATTGGCCGATTTGCACGGCGCAAAGCTCGAGTGGCTTTGCCTCGAGATTACCGAGAGCGCCGTCATGGAGGACCCCACGTACGCGTTGGAGATCCTTCGACGGCTCGATGCAATGGGAATCGAACTGTCGATCGACGATTTCGGTACCGGGTACTCATCGCTCGCTTATCTCAAGCGGCTACCCGTCGACGAACTCAAGATAGACCGATCCTTCGTGAAGGGCCTTAGCGTGGACACCGACGATGCCGCGATCGTGCGCGCGACGATCGATCTTGCACATCACCTCGGACTCAAGGTAACGGCGGAAGGAGTGGAGAACGGCGGCGTCCTCAAAACACTGCGCCAGTTGAAGTGCGACTCAGCGCAGGGCTATTACGTCAGTCCGCCGATTCCCGCGCAGGAACTGGAGCGCTGGATGGAAGAGGAGAGCGCCGTTGGCGGACGCAAGGCGATGCTGGTCGTTCGGTAGACGGGTTGAGTCCTGAACCGGACTCACGTTCGTCGAGGGCGCGTACGTTGGAAACATCCCTCGTGGAGCTTGCCGACGAGGTCACAGGTGTGTACCAGGAGGACGAGGCCACACGACTATGCCGAAGCGGTGCGCGGGCTCGTAACGCCTGTACCACCACGCTAGTCCGACGCTGATCTGCGCTAGGCCCAACTCGAGCGTTTTCCCGCAGCGCGGGCAGTCCAGTGGCTGGCGCGAACGCTCGCCGTACGCCTGTCCCTTTTCCGGCGCGTTGATCCCCGACAGGCGGATCTTGTGCTGCTTCTTGTCGGAGTCGAGCACCGTGATCGTGTCGCCGTCGCTGATGCCCACGACGCGCCCGGCAATGATCTAGGACTCGCCGGCGAAGGCCGTTAGCGATTACGCCAAATATCTAGCGGCGATTCATCGCGCAGGCGCGAAGAAGAAGGCGCTCCCCGCAGAGGACGCAGAAAAAGGCGAACTACGAACCGAGCTACGATTTCAACATAAATGCGGAGAGAAAAATGCCATGGCCAAATTGCTATCGTGACGCACAGAGGAGAACTCGACCACGGTCGACCTGCTGGTGATGCAGGCTGCGATGGTCCCGTATCGCCGGGCGAGTCACCCGAGGACTGGTGGTCGAATACCGGCCACGCCGAGGCCAGGCGTGAGTAGGACCGCTGCACCGGCCGTCCGCCGGATGCGCCCTTCGACGTAATGACCACCTTCTTCCACGATGTCCCGCGCGAGGTGGTCTCCGCGGCGTTCAGAAGCCGTGGCCGCTGCGCGCATGGCCCACCGTGCCCACCCGCTTTCTCCTGTGTCGCCACGATCGCTTCTTCCCGGCCGAGTTCATGCGCCGTGTCGTGAAGGAGCGGGTGGGTATCACCCCCGATGAAATGGATGGGGGGCACCTCTTGCCTTGGCGCATCCGCGCGAGCTAGTCGCCCGCCTCGATATGAAACGGCTGGGTGGGATACGGCTCGCCACTCCCTTCGAACCCCTCCAGCATCGGCTTCCGCATCGCGACCTCCCGCTCCGCCTGCCAGTGCGGCAGCTCGAAGATCGGGCGGCCTTCGAACGGGGCGTTGACATAGAGCATCGTGTCGCGCACCCAACCGACGAGCGGCAGATCGTGCGCGCGGATGCAGGGATGAGCTGCTGACCGGCGGGTGCGCGGGTCGACCCGGCTGCCGACCCTTCGCGCGTCAGCCGCCGCGTCCGGGCAACGCGCCTTCGACCTGATCGAAGGCGAGACCGCTCGCGCCCTGGCCGCGGCCGGTCGTCGTGCGCCGACCGACCCAGAGCTGGATCGCAGCGCCCTGCCAGCGCGCGCGCTGGAAGCCGCGCGTCACGTGGCGCCCGGCGCGCGGCACTTCCTCCTCGAACACGTAATACGGCGCCGGGACCGCGAGCACGCGGCCACGGATCGGTCGCCCGGTCGTCGGATCGGGGCCGCCTCCCGGCAGCTGTGCGCGCTGCAGGCGAACCGCGCGCGTGCTCCCGGGTAGGTGCACCGGGATGAACGGCCGCCAGTTGTAGGGCACATCGGTGCCGAGCACGTAGCGCACCTTCACGCCCTCGGGCAGCGGCAGCGGCGTCTCGGGCGGCGGCGCGCTCGCGCGGGCGGTGGCGTACCCGTCGACGCCGATCCCGGAGGCGGCAGGGATCGTCGACTCGACCGCCCACACCAGATTGGCCATCTCATCGCGCAGCCAGGCGACCCTCTCGACCGGCGCGGCCTCGAGCATCGCGCCGACCGCGGGCGGCAGCCATAGCTGCGGCTCGACGACATCGACGGCGGCGCGGGTGGTGAGCGCGAACAGACTCCAGCGCTGCCAGTCCTCGTCGCGACCCCGCCCGGCGGCGCGGATCAGCAGCCGCTCGCCGAAGGTGTCGGTGACGATCAGGCCGCCGATCGT
This sequence comes from Burkholderiales bacterium, assembly GCA_035456405.1. Taxonomy (GTDB): domain Bacteria; phylum Pseudomonadota; class Gammaproteobacteria; order Burkholderiales; family SG8-39; genus JAGVSZ01. Next base: position 50,493 of record DATIDG010000021.1, read on the forward strand.
GGTCAGCGAGCCGATCTCGACCTCTTGCGGCACGACGCACCAATCATTGCCGAACGCCAGCGCGAACTCGGTCAGCAGCAAGGTGGCGATGTCGGTGGTGTGGGCGTCGATGTCGGCGAAGCTGACCTTGCGGTCTTCCATCTCCCAGTAGCGCGGTGCCGGCATGCCCGAGAACGAGACCGGCGCCGGCAGGAAGGACAGCACCTCCTCGATCGGCGGCGGCGTCTCCCCGTTGCCGATGTCGAGGCCGGCGCCCTCGCGATGGTCAAGATCGAAGTCGAACCAGTCGAGGCGGCCATCGCGGTACGCGTCGGCGACCAGCACGCTCTCCCGCGTCGCGCAGGCGAAGTCGTATTCGAGCCGCGATGGGTTCCACGCCTCGCTGGCGCCCGCGGCCGGCACGGCGTAGAGCGCCGCGAACCAGTCGACCAGCGCGCGCCCGGCGGCCTTGAGCGCCTCGCGCGTCACCGCCGGCAGGGTCGTGAGCGTGTCGACCCAGCCGTCATGCGCGCCGCTGCCGATCGCCTCGAGCAGCTGCCGACCATCGAGCAGATGCGCGAGCGCGAGCGGCAGCATCGACCGGCTCGCGTCGTCGGCGGCGTAGCCGTCGATCGCGCCGGCGGCGAGGGCGAAGCGGTCGCGATAGGCGGCGCGGATCGCCGCCTGGTCGGCGAGGCCGGCGGTCAGGCGCGCGAAGGCCTGGGTGATCTGGCGATGGGTGACGAGGTCGAAGGCGACCGGCTCGCGCTCGACGATGGTCTCGAGCGGAACGCTGCCGTCATAGCTGCGCACCGGTCCCTCGCGCAGCCGGAAGCGGTCGATGCGCTCGCGACGCGTCAGCAGCCGCGCCTCGACCGGCGAGCCGGCGTCCTCGCCGTCGAGTTCTCCGAACTGCCATTGGCGAGTCAAGAGCCATAGCGGATCGCGCACCTCGGCGCGCAGGCTGCGCGAGAACTCGGGCACGCGCGGCCGGCCCTCGAGCCGGTTCCAGCCCTTGATCGTCGGCAGGAAGAACGGCTGCTCGAGCAGCAGCGGCAGGATCTTGGCGGTATCGAGCGGCATCGCGGTCTTGCCTCAGGCAGGTGGCGCGGCAGCGTTCGCGACCAACGCGTTCTCGACCAGCAGCGTCGACAGGAACAGCCCGCCGGTCGAGAACTCGACCAGCGTCGTCGGCAGCAACTGCGCGTAGGGCGTGTTCATCAACTGGTCGGGCTCGACCGCGCGCAGCCGGGCGCGGTCGACGGTGTCGGTGATCGTCGCGACGAGATCGTCCCAGCGCCACCCCCCGCGCAGCACCGGCGGCACGGCGAGCAGCAGCGCCTGCGGCGGCGCGGCGTTGGGCCGGTCGAAGTGGAAGGCGACGCCCGTCGTCTCCTTGTCGGTGGGCACGACCTCCGACCAATCGTCGAGCATCAGCCCGGCGAGATCGGCGCCGGGATCGGCGGGTGCGTCGATCGCGACCACCGACAGCACCTCGCTCGGCAGTTCGGCGCTACCGGTGGCGCCGCCGATCCACGGATCGCCGGCGCGCAGCGGCAGCTGGATCGGCGTCAGCGAGAGGGGTTGCGCGCCGATCGCCTCGCGATAGCAGCCGAGCCACGCCAGGGCGGCGAGCGGCGCCCGCACCCGCGACAGCGATTGCAGCCAGGTCTCAATGGCGAGCGCATCGCTGCTCGCCGGATTGGCGAAGGCGCCGACCACCTCGGCGCGATGATCGTCGCCGAGCCCGAACAGCGGCAGCGCCACCATCGCGTTGCCGAGCACCGCCTTGATCGCCTCGCCGAGCGCCGCGGCGCGGTTGGTGAGCGCACGGCCGCGGGCGCGTGCCGCCTCGGCCGGATCAGCCGGCGGCGGCGTGACCGGCGGCGGCGTCGCGAGCTTGACCGCCAGCGCGCTGCGCTCGGCGCCGAGCCTGGCGAGGTTGCGCGCCTGCGGCACCAACGTCTTGACCGCCGCGACCGTGGTGCCGAAGGCGCTCGCCGGCAGCGCCTCGGCCATGCCGAGCCGGGCGAGCGCCCGCAGCGCGGCGCGCAAGGACGCCAGACGTGGTGTCCAGAACGCGCTGTCGAACGTCGACGGGTCCGCCTCGAGGGCGGTGAAGGCGGCGATCAGCGCTGGCGCCTCGAGTACGGTCTTGAGCGAATTGACCGGCGCATCGACCGCGGCGATGGCGGCCAGCGCGCGTGCCTCGAGGTCCTGCAGATCGTGCCGCGGCCCCGCCGGCGCATCGAGGCCGCGCGGATTGGCGGGGTCGGCGCGATGGCTCTCGCCGGCGAGACGCAAATCGCTGGCATCCAGCGGTCGCGCCTTGGTGACGAGCTCGCGCAGCGCGCGCAGCAACGGCAGCAGAGTCGCCAGTGCCTGGGCCACCGCCGGTGCGGCGGTCGCATCGATGGTCACCGGCTGTTCGTCATCGATGCCGAGGCTCATGCGGACATGATCGGCGATGTAGCGTTCGAGCTCGCTCGATGACTCGCCAAGCGTCTCGCCGATCATCAGCACGGTCTCGAGCGCATCGAGGTTGAGCGCCGCCAGAGTAAGGAAACTCGACGGCGAGCCGCCCGCCGTGACGCGTACCGCGATCGCGCTCGGCGCGGGCAGCATCGTCACCAGCCAGCGGTTGAGCCGTGCATTGGCAGCCGCGCGCGGGCTGGTCGGCGGTGTGCCGGTCCAGCCGGCGCCACCGGCGGCGAAGATCGCGACGCGTTGCAGCAGGCTGCGACCGCTGCGCGGCGTCGCGACGATGTCGGGGAGCGGCGGCATCTCCGCCTCGCCCATCGCCTGCAGCACGCCGCGCGCGCGATCGTAATTGCCCTGCACGATCTGGTGCACGCTCTCGGCCAGCATCAGGTCGGAGTGCGCGTCGAGCGCTGCGGCCAGCGCGTCGAACTCGGCGACCACCGCGCTCGCCTCGGCCGAGCCCGCGGCCGGCAGGCCGGCGAGGCCGTAGGGATAGGCTTTGCCGCGCACGAACTCGAGCAGGTCGACGCCGTTGATCACGTTGCGCGCCTCGATCACCTCGGCAGCAGTACCGTCGGGCACCGGCGTCAGCTTGCGCGAGGTGAACGGGAAGCGCTCACGCAGCGTGTAGATCAGCGCGTCGAGCTCGATCCCGGGATGGTTCTCGTGCAGGCCGCGCTCGAGCTGGTAGCCGAGCAGGGCAGCAAGCTCCTGGCCGTTGCGCAAGCCCTCGATCAGTCCCATCGCCTCGCGCACCCTGGCCGAGGACAGATTGAGCGCCAGGGTCTGCGGCTGCTCGGGTGTGGCGTGACTGAGATAGCCGTTGCGCAGGATGGCGGCCGAGACCGCGTGGGTCAGCGACGGCGCGTGGACATAGCCGCCATTGTCGCGGCGCTCGACCACGGTCACGCCCGGGTCGCGCAGCTTCTCGGGTAGGGTCTGCGGATCGACGACCACGCGCTGGACGCGGCTCGGGCGCAAATTCTCGACCACGCCATAGGCACCGAGGTAGACGCCGCGGCGGGTCCGGCCTTCGTTGTCGCGGCGCATGAAGTCGAGGCGACGGTTAAACATGCCGAGATGCCAGGCATCGAGTCGGTAGCCGCAGACATCGACGTGCTCGGCGAACAGCCGCTCGAGCCGCGCCGTCGGCAGCGACGCCAGGCGCCGCAGCGAGTCGGCGAGGCTCGCCAGCTGCAGCAGCTCCGGCGGATCGTCGGGCAGGAAGATCTTGGCGCGCGCCCGGTCGAGGACCACGGCGCCGACTGCGCTCGACCGGTCGGCGGCGTTGATCTTGGCGGCGTCGATATTGAGCAGCTGGCCATGGACGAGCGTCGGGTCGGCACCGACATTGACGATCGCCGGCTCGGGATCGATGGCCGCAAACAGCGTCGCGTCCTTGATCGCGAGCACCTTGAGCGTGGTATGCCGCAGCTCGGCGAGCCAGGCGTGACGCAGATAGAGATAGAGCAGCGCCGCCGGCGCCGGCAGGGCCTTGCCGCCGGCGTCGAGGAAACGCTGCGCCTCGATATCCTGCCAGGAGGCGGTGGTGAGCCAGTGGATGTAGTTGCGCGTGCCGTCAAAGGGCAGGATCGGATCGCGCTCGGAGAGCGGGACCGCCGGATCGCGATCGACGACCGGCCCGTCGAGGATGTCGGCGCTGCGCAGGAAGGTGAGCTCCTCGATGCGCAGGTTCGGATCGTCGGGGTTGAGGCCGAGGCTGAGCAGATTGGCGCGCTTGGTGGCGGTGACGTAGTCCCACCAATTGTCGCGCAGGAACCGCGCGAAGCCGCCCCAGACGATCAGGTTCCACGCATGCTCGTCGGTGACCGCCTTGCGGCTGCCGTAGCCGGCCGATGCCGCCTGCAGCCCGAGCACGTTCATGAACGCGGCAAAGCCGCGATCGCCCTGGCTGACCCGTGCGACCTGCGCCGCGAGCGCGCGCCAATCGGCGGTGAGACGTGCATTGGCGGCGTCGAGCGCGCCGAGGAAGGCAGCGTCGCGACCGCGCTCGCCCTCGCTCCACGCGAAGCGCGGCAGGGCGCTGGTGACCAGCACGCCGTATGGCTGACTGGCGGTGCGGATCGAAGGCAGCAGCCCGCGCCCGGTGACGTAGGTCAACGCGAAGCGCTCGAGCGAGGCGCGCGAGGCTTCGGGCAGCAGCGAGGCGATGAAGTTCCGCGCGTAGGCGCCGAGCGTCGCCGGCCAAAGCGCGCGGTTCATCGCCAGCGCTTCGGCGATGTCCATGCGCTTGGCGCTCGGCAGCGACTTGACGCTGTCGAAGCCCAGCCCGAGCGCCTCGGCGAGGCGTTGCACGTCGCTCTTGTTCGGATGATCGAGGGTCGGCACCGCGACCGCCTCGTCGAGCGCCTCGCCCATCGCCTCGACGCCGGCGGCGAGCGCGGTGGTGAATCCGGACTTGGTGTCCTCGTTGTTGTTGGTGGGCGTGCCGGGCGGGACCAGATCGAAGCCGGCGGTGAAGCGATGCGCCGCGATCAGCCGCGCGACGCGCGCGGCGGCCTCGTCGGCATCACTGGTCAGCCGCAGCCCGAGCGCGACCACGCGGTCGAAGCCGCTGCGCGGCCACGGCATCTCGAGCGGAATGCGCAGCGCCAGGCCGACCTCGACCGCGGTGTCGAAGTCGAACAGCCAGCGCAGCTTGGGGTCGGTGACGAGGCGGCCGGTGGTGCCGTCGCGATCCAGCTTCGCCTCGAGCTGCTCCGGATCGGGTCCCAGGATCAGATCGTCGGGGATCGGCTTGCCGAAGACCTGATGGATCACGGCCCCGCCGGCGATGGTGATGATTGCGAAGCGATCGGGCATCACGAAGGAGCGCGGCACGCTGCCGGCGCTTTCCGGCGCCGGTTCGCCGGGATCGGGGAAGATCAGCGCCTCGGGCAGCGGCCGCGGCTCAGCATCCCAATTGGTCGGCCGTTGCCGTCGCACGAGATAGGCGGCGCGGCCCTCGGTGTAGCGATGGACCAGCGTCGTCCACGCACCTTCCTCGGCCAGCCGTCGCGCGTTCTCGTCGCCGAGCCGTGCCGCGTCGGCGCGGCGGCGCCAGAAGCCGCGCGCCGCGTCGACTTCGCCGGTCGTCAGCGCGTCCTCATGTGCGGTGACCGCGATCGTGTCCGGGAAGATGCGCACGCGCAACTCGTGCTGCTCGCCCTCGTTCCAGAAGCGCGTCTCGAGCCGCACCGGCAGCAGCAGGAACGGCGTGCGATCGTCGAGCTGCTCGATCAGGCGCGACGGATCGGCGAGACCCGCATCGCCGATCATCTCGCCGAGCTTGGCATCGAAACCGCCGAGCCGGCCGCGGGCCTGGTCCACGGCGCGACGTCGATCGGCGAGCGCCCGATCGAGCGCGGCGATGCGCCCGGCAAGGTCGGGATTGCCGGGGAGCTGGCGGCGCAAAGCGGCGAGCTCGGCCTCGCTCGCATCGACCGCACCCGATGCGGCGCGCAAGCCGGCGCGCGCGGCGTCGCGCTCGGCACGGGTGGCCGCGAAGGCGGCCTGATGCTCGCTCAATCCGGCCATGGCGTGTTCGCCTGCTGCAGGTTCTTCAGCATGCGGCGGCCATGCACGCCGACCATCACCGGCTTCTGGTACAGGATGGCCGCGAGATCGGCGGCGTTGCTGTGCCAATCGAGGCCGGCGGTGTTCCGGGTGCCGGCCACCGGCACCACGAAGGGCTTGGCGAGATCGACGCGCTTCACCGCGCCGAGATTGGCCCAGGACAGGTTGTCCCATTTCTCTTCCGCCGGAACCGCCGGCAGGCTTTCATCGAGGCCGAAGCGCGGCTCGCCGACCACTTCCTGGATGACGAAGAACCAGCCGAGGCGATCGGCCGGGATCGTCGCCCGCGCCTCGGCACTCTCGGCCAACGCCTGATCGCCGCGCACCTCGTCGAGGGACAGGTTGAAGCCGATGAAATGCAGATCGGGGCGGATCTCGGCCTTGAACAGCGGGAAGCGGATATTCGGATCGTCGGGCGCGGCGTCGACGATCTCGCCGGTCTCGTCCCACAGGATCAGCTCGTCGATGCGATCGCCGCTGCCCCATTTGGCGCGCTGCGCGTAGACCATGGTGTTGGGGTAGCGCTTGAGCAGATCGCCGCGGATCACCAGCACGACGCGATCGCCGGGGCTGGTCGCGCCGCGATTGTTGTGGCTGCCGAGCCGCGTGGTCGTCGCCCAGGTGTCGATCGGCGTGATGTCCTTGAGCGACTCGGCGAGGGCCTTGGGCGGCAGCCCGACGCGGTCGACATGCGCCGACACATCCCAGAACTGGCGGAAGCTCGAGCCGCGCTGGTCGGTCGGGTATTCGCGCCACAACAGTTCGCGCGCGAATTCATGGTTGAGGCCGAGCATGTAGGCCTCGATGAAGCGTTCATTGGCGATCAGCAGCGACAGCGTGTTGGTCGGAATCAGATCGAGATTGGGGACCAGCAGCTCGGCCGAGAGGTCGCGCAGCGGCTCGTACATCGCCTGGCGAAGGTCGGGATAGGCCATCACCGTCGCCAGCCGCAGCGGGTCGGCGCGCGCCGCCGGATCGCGATAGGTGTCGCGCACATGCTCGCCGAGGGTGAGCCCGCCGATCGTCACCTGGCGTGTCAGCCGCCGCGGATGGGCGACGAGCGGATCGATCGCCGCCACGACCTTCAGATGCGCGTTGCCGAGGTCCGCCGCCTCGCGCTCGGGCGGCGGCGCGCGGCGCTTCTCGAACGCGGTGTTGAAGCCGATCAGCGCGGTGCGGAACGCCTCGGCGCCGGCGGCCGTCTCGACGCTGCCCGGCGGCGGAGTGAGCTCGCCCGGGCGATACAGCGCGAATTGCGTCGCGCCGGGCGCGGCGGCGGCGGCAGCCGCGGTCATGTTCGCCGGGTCGACGGCTTCGCTCGCCAGCACCCGCTCGCGCTGCCGCCACAGCGACCACGCTGCGACCACCGCAGCCGCAGCCAGGCCGATGACGACCGGCAGCGCGGCGGCACCGCCGAACAGGCCGACCATCGCCAGCACCAGCAGCACCAGCAGCAGGAGCATGAGCAGCCGGCGTGGATCGCGGATCAGCGCGCGCAGCCACTCGGGCAGGCTGCTCGAGACCCTGCTGGCCGCGCCTTCGAGGGTCGGCTCGCCCGGCGGCGGCGCCGGCGGGGCCGCTGTTGCCTCGCCGTCATTGATCGCGGCCGCGATGCGTCCCGCGACTGCGGCGCGCGCCTCGAACGAGCGGCGCGCGACCAGGCCGCGCGGCCGCGCCAGCTTGCGCGTGCCGGTGGCGAAGGCGGCCGGCGGCACGCGGCTCGCGCCGATCTGGTGCGCGATCGTGGTCGCGCTGCCGAGCACGCGTTTGAACACCGGTGCCGCGATCGGCAGCGACTGCGCCGCCGGCATGATGGCGAAGCTCTTGGCGTGCAGCGCGAAGCTCGCGAACATCGCCGTCTGGCCGAGCGTGATCTTGCGATTGGCGGCGAGCACCTCGCCGATCTGCTGCCAGGCGAGCTTCATGTAGCCCTCCTGGTTGGTCTGCACGACCAGCGTGCCCATGCCGGCAGCAGCGCGGTAGCGCGGATCGCCGCTTGCCTCGTTGACCCAGTTGCGCACCGCCGGCGCGGTGTCGAGCCGCTCGACCAGCGCGTGCCAGCGGCCGTAGAGCGGCGGCGCGATCAGCGGATCATCGCTGCCGACCGCACCGGTCGCGACCAGATCGGCGGGCGCGTTGACGATGGTCTGGATCTTGGCCGCGAAATCATTGCCCAGGTTGAGGCCGCGCGGGGTCGCAGTCGGCGCCACCAAGGCGCCTTCGAGCCCGACCCGATCGCCCGGCGGATTGACGATCGGCCCGATGCCGAAGCCCGGGCGACGGATATCCAGGTCGCGGATGCCGACATCGGGATGCGCGTCGCGCGGCACCAGGCGGCGCACCAGCTCCTCGAAATCGCCGCGCTCGCCGGTGCGGAAGAACCATTCGTAATAGACGGGGAACTCGCGCGCGGTGGTCCAGGCGAGCGCGAGACCGCTTTGCGTCGCCGGCACGTCGAGACCGAGCCCGGCGCGGCGCCCGGCCTCGAAGCTCGGGATCAGGAAGGCGTAGTAGCCGGTATCGGGCTCGAGGCGGCGCGGGCTCATCAGCCGCGACACGCCGCGATCCGCGTTCTCGCGCAGCACCTGCTCGAGCGCGGGGAGGTCGGGCGTCGTGCCGTCGCCGGCACCGAGCGCGTCGGCGATCTGGCCATGCGCCCAGGCCCAGAGCTGATCGTCGGGCGCGATCAGCTCGTCGAGCTTGGTCGCGGTCGCGAGCTTGATCGAGAATAGCGGCCGACCCGGTGTGCGATTGGGGGTGAACTCGCTCTCCTTGAGTAGCAGCAGCGTCAGCCACGGCGTCAGGCGATGGCGCGCCAGGTCGACGCGGTCGGGCGTGTAGCGCCAGGGAAAATCCTCGTCGTAGAACTCGGCGAAGGCGAAGAAATTGGGCTCGAAATCGGTGACCCAGCCGCGCGGCTCGGTGCGGATGATCTCCTGCGGGTTGATGCCGAGCACGTCGCCGGGGCCGACCAGCTGGATGTCCTTGTCGATGACCCGGGTCTCGGCGCCGTCGCCGACCGTGAGCGCGACCTGCAGCCGCGCGCGCGAGGTCGTCACCGCCGGGGTCTGGATCTGGTTGGCGACGCCGCGCCGCAACCAGGGCAGGAAGGCGTAGCGCGCGATGGTCATGCGGCGACCTCGTAGCCGGGAACCACCTGGAGGCGCGCCGCGCCCCCGGGATCGTTGGCGGCCATCGCATTCATCGCCGCGCGCGCCTCGGCCTGGGTCGCGAACACCGCGTTGCCGCCGGCGAGGGTCAGGTCCTTGGTCGTCACCACCGCGAAGCTCTCGCCCGCCAGCACCACCTTGGCCGTGCCGAGCCCGGTGGCCACGTTCTTGGTCGCGCCGAGCCCCGACTTGGCAGCGGCGCTGCCGAGGATCAGCGCATCGAGCAGGAAGCGCGCGAGCTTGAAGACCAGTCCGCGCGCCTTGCGATCAAGATAGATGACCTCGTAGACGACATCGAGCTTGCGCACGAAATCGGTCTTCGGCGCGCCGCCGCCCTTGATCTGCATGCCGGCGTCGAAACCGGCGAAGGACTGGCTCGACAGCTTCTCGCCGTCGCTCATATCGAGGAACTGCGCCGGCGCGAACTGCTCGCGGACGCTCGTCGTCTCGGCGATCTCGCCGCCGACGCGGACCTCGGTGATCGCGAAGCGGTTGCCGCCCTCGAGACGCTGGGCGCCGACGCGGGCGAGCGGCAGGTTCATCGGTGCGATCAGCTGCCGCGCCGCCAGCACACCGGCCGGATGGAAGATGATGCCGGCCTCGCCGGTGAAGTCGCGCAGCGCCACTTGCGGCGCGTGCAGCGCTGGCAACAGCGCCTGCCATGCCCGGTCGTCGCGCAACGCGTCGGCGATCAGCGGCAGCAGGCGCAGCGGCAGCAGGAGTAGCGACAGCGGATCGCCGATGGTGACGTCGAACTTGACCGAGATGGTGATGGTGAAGATGAAGCCGATTTCGAACGAGGCGCGGCCGCGCGCGTGCAGCGGTGCGGGCCCCTCGAGCATGAGATGCAAACGGACGCTGAACAGCACCGTCGAGCCGGTGCGCACCGCCAGCATGGCGCTGATATCGGCGATGAAGTGGAACGGGTCGCGCTGGATCAGCACGTCGGCGGCGAGGAAGCCGTAGACATTGAAGGCGCGCGCGCCGGCCTTGAGCTCGAGCTTGCCGCCGAACTGGATGGTGTTGGCGGTCACCGCGACATAGACCTGGGCGCGGATGTCGGGCAGGCCGCGGAAGACCTGGATGCTGATCCGCTCGAGCGGACCGAGCCCCATCGACGGCGGCGTGTAGCTCGGGTGGAAGCCGCCGACGGTGAGCAGGAAGTTGCCGTTCTCGCCCCAGTAAAGCCTGACCGCCATGTCGCCGGTCAGCGGCATGAACACCAGGTACGAATCGTAGAGCGCGGCATCGAAGGAAAGCTGGCGCTTGTCGAAATCGACCACGCCCAGGAAGTTGACCTGGATGCGGATCAGTGCGGCTTCCGGCGTCGGCACCGTCACCCGCAGCACGCCGGCGATGGCGAAGGCCGGACGCGGGATCTCGAGGAACAGCCCGAGCTCGAGGCTGACCAGCGTCGGCGTGCCCCAGCCGAGCTTGGCCATCGGCCCGATCAGGAAGCGGCCACCGAGCGGCGGGAAGACGCGCTTGAGATCGTCGATGATTCGCGGCGCGTTGGCGACGACATCGCGCGGGAACAGAATCGAGTTGAGCGAGCCGTCGCGGATGCCGCCGCGCAGCACGTCGAGGACGATGGTGCGGTTGAGCCCGAGCAGCCCGCCGACGCCGAGCAAGGTGAATCCGAAGCTGAGCTGGATCGGCGCGAACTCCGCCGAGATGACGATCACCAGCGAGAAGCCCGCGCTGCCGTCGGGCATCCGCGCGTTGAGCACGCCGACCGCTTTGAGGTCGATCACGCCCTGGAAGCTCAGCTCGAGCGCGCCGGCGTACTCGCCCTTGGCGGGATCGAGATAGAGGAAGCCGCCGCCGCGGAAGCCGCCGCCATCGACGCGCAGGCCGACGCCGTTGGGCGGCTTGAACCCGACATCGATGTCGAGCGGCCCGAGATTGCCGCCCTCGTCCGGGAAGCTGCCCTCGAGCAGCACGCCGATGCGATCGACGCTGACGCCGAGTGGCCCGAGCTGGCCGCCGATCGCGGCCGAGAGCTCGACCGGGATCTTGCCGCCGGGTGCGATTCCGGCGCGGACATAGACCGTCTCGAGCGTCACCGGGCCGATGGTCGCGTGGGTCGGGATCGCGATCTCGATCGCCGAGCTGCCGTCGAGCTTGAGCCCGCTCTCCGGCGACCAGGTCGCGGCGAGGCTGACCTGGCTCTCGCCCTTGAGCCCGCCGGTCAGGAAGCGCAGGAAGGAATCGCCTTGGGAGGTGTCGATCGCCGCCTTGCCGTCCTTGATCGAGAGCGAGACCACCGGCACGCCGCGCGCCTCGCCCGCCGCCGGATCCCACTCGGCGGCGAGCGCGACGCCGAGCTTGAACTGCGTCATCTCGATGCGGCTGGTGCCGGCCTGGCCGAGCAGCACCATCGGCGTGGCGCCGTCGCCGGCGAGCAGCGCCGCCTCGAGATTGAGCCTGGCATCGCCCGATGGCGGCTTGACCGCCAGGCGGCCATCGGGCCGGATCGTGGTCTCGATGCCGGCCTCGAAGCGGCCGGCGGTGGTCATCCGCAGCGACCAGGGCGGCAGCAGCGCGAGCGTATGCGCGGTGTCGATGGTCGCCGCCTGGCGCACGCGCAGCGCCAGGCCGGGCGGGCTGAGGCTCGGATCGACAGCGAGGCGGAAGGCCCAGGCCTCGAGGATCGCCGGCAGGCCGGGCGCGGTGATCAGCGTCACCTCGAGATCGGGCTGGTCGACGAAGCGCTTGAGCCGGGTCAGCAGCTCGATGCCGTCGAAGCCCGGCGTACCCCAGCCGAACCGGTCTGCGAGATGCTGGCGCGGATCGCTGACAAGCGCGATGAATCGATCGAGCCGCAGCTCGCGGCGCGCGAAAGGCGGCGCGACCGGATTGCTCGGAATGCCCGGCTCCGGCACGTCGTCGAGCACGCCCGTGAGCGCGAAGGCCGGCACCAGCGCCGGTGCCTTGCTCTCGATCCACTCCACCAGCAGGAAATTGACCAGCCGCGTCGGCAGTTTCGTGATCGCCGCCTCGATGTGCGTGCGCTGATCGGGCGGCAGCGAAGCCGCGATGTGCACGACGGCACTGCGGATCTGACCGATGCCGGTGATCACGGCGCCGATGCGCTGGATCGCCTCGACGCCGCGCTGGACGATGGCGACCGGATCGTTGCCGTTGAGCGCCACGGCCAGCGCCGCCACGGCTGGGCCGAGCTGCCCGGCCGCGGTCGCTGTCGCGTTGAGCGCAGCGGCGAGTCCGCTGTCGCCGATCGCACCCGCTGGCAGGCGAATACCGAGCGCCTCGAACAGCCCCGGCGCGCGCTCGGCCGCGAGATGCTGCTCGAGCGGCTGCAGCGCCTCGCCGAGCAGGCGGGCGAGCTGCTCGAGCGTGCCGGCTTCGCGACTCATGCGGCGGCCTCGACGTCGACCAGCGCGTCGAGCTCGGCGACGCGCCGGCCGGGCAGTGCCAGCACCAGCGCGCGATAACGCGCGATGTCGGCGCGCAACCGCTCGCTGCCGTAGCGCGCACAGATCGCCAGCAGCCGCTCGAGCAGCGTGCGCGTCTCGTGGCGGCCGACGACACGCGGCAGCATCGCGTCCAGCGGCTCGAGCCCCAGCAGATGACGGACCAGGAGCGGCCCGCCATTGCGGTGCCAGATCGTGGCGACGCGGCGATTGGTATCGATCAGCCGCCGCACCTCGTCGACATGGGTGCTGACCAGAGCCGCGCAGAGCTGGAAGGCGGGCCGCTCCGCAAACGCATCCTGCCAGGCGCGCAGACGGTCGAAGGGCGACGCGCGCGGCGCCGGTTCATCGCTGCTGATCGTGGGCCTGCCGCCGCCACCGCCACCGCCGATCGGAGCCGCCGAACGCGCCGGCACCGCCGCCACCGCCGCCGCGACGTCGAGCTTGCCCGCGCCCCAGATGTGATTGCCGCGCAGATCGGTCGTCTCGTCGATAACCGGCGGCAGCTCGGCGACCGGGATGCCGTCGGTGCGCGCGGTCTCCATCAGATGCAGCCGGATCTGGTCGGCGGTGAGGCCGGGGTTCTTCTCGAACATCAGCGCGATCGCGCCGGTCACGTGCGGCGCCGCCATGCTCGAGCCGCTCTTATTGACGTGATGGTCGGGGCAGCACACGCAGCAGGGCTGCTTGCCTTGATGCCGGCTCTTGGCGGCGTAGATGCCGCGCCCCGGTGCGGTGAGCGACGGCCGCACATCGGGCGCCGTCGGATTGGCCGGCAGCAACGGTCCCCAGGAAGAGGTTGGCGCCAGCCTGCCGTCGGCGTCGTCATAGGCACCGACGACGATCGCGTGCCGCGCATAGCCGGGCATGCTCATCGAGTGGACGCGAAACGCCGCCGTGGTGCCCGCCGCGACGCCCGGCGCGCGGAAGGTCGGGTAGCCGTCATCGCGCTCGGTCTCGATCCAGACATTGACCGCTGTCGCCACGCCCCCGGTCTCCTGCAGCAGGATCTGCCACGGCCCGACCTGCATCGTGCCGCCGACGGGCGGCGTCACCGAGACGGTGATGTTGTTCTTGAGGCTGCCGGCCGCCGACACTTGCGAGGAGACGATGATAGTGTGGCCGCTGACCGGGGGCAGCGTGGTCGGCGTGGGTCCCGGCGAGGCCGTTCCGGAGATGTTGCCATCGGGCAGCTGCAGCCGGAAATTGATCGAGGCGAGCAGGTCGTACCAGATATTGAAGCGGTCACGGGTGCGGTCCGCCGGCGGGGCGGGATGGATGTGGAAGGTGATCGCGAGGGGGCCGCCGGCGGCGATGTTGCCGCTGTTGTGGAGGTCGTCGGCGCCCTCGTTGCCCGATGATTTGACGACCGCGATACCGGGCCGTTGCGCGTTGGTGCTGGTGTCGAAGACCTGATTGTTGATGAACAGCTCCGAAGCCTCGGTGCCGTCATGCGGCCCGATGTGAAAGCCGAAGCTCTTGTTGACCACGATCGGCTTGGGAATCGAGCGCGCGAAATCGATCGCATAGCGCAGCGCGGCATCGGTGTCCGAGGTGCCGACGCCGCCGAGCCGCAGCGCGCGCACGACCACCAGATCGGCCTCCGGCGCCACACCGATATACTTGCCCGGACCGGTGCAGCCATCGTGCTGCTGACCGTTGCCGGCGGCGATGCCGGCGACATGAGTGCCGTGGCCGTGGGTGTCCTTATGCTTCCACTCGCTCGGATCGGCGGCCAGCGCGTCGTTGATCTGCTGCTCGGTGAAATCGATGCCGGTGCCGTAGGCGGTGCCGGTGGCATCGACCGGCGGCGTGCGGCCGGGAATCACCAGGCCCTGGTCCCACAGGCGCAGGATGCGCGTCTTGGGCGGGCTCAGCGGCTGGATCGGCTTCTGGAACGAGGCATGGAAGATGTCGATGCCGGTGTCGATCACGGCGACGATCACGCCGCTGCCCTTGAACGGCACCGGTGCCGACCACACCAGCGGCGCGCGCGTCTCCGGCACGCTGCGATCGAGCTCGAGATGCGGGGTTGGTCTGAGCACGACGCTGGCGACGTTCGGCAGCGCGGCGAGCCGCTCGAGATCCGCGAACGCCGCGCTGCCGCGCGCGGTCTCGCGCTCGAACCAATTGACCGCCATGCCGTTGTCACGCAGCGCCTGCGCATCGCCGGCGAAGCGCACGAGGATGGCGACACGCCGGCGCTCGACCGCGGCGGGCGTGCCGAAACGCACATCGCCGGACCGCGCGGCCTCGCGATCGGCGTGCCATTCGGCGAGCGCCACTTGCAGCGGCGCGTTGAGCTTGGCGACGGGCGGCTTGGCGATCGACCCGGACATGGCCACCATCCCCTTCCCGCGCGTCGGCGACCACAGGGCGGCGAATATTCTTCCGCAGGCGGTTCGCGCGAAACCCGAGCGCGCCGCATGCGCTTGATGCGCGCAAAGGAAGATTAAACGCCCATTCCGCGCCGGTCAACCTGACGGCTCGGGCGTACAAGGCGAGCCCGGGCGATCGGACCGGCGGCGACTTCACCACCTTCAAGCGCGACGACGGCACGCTGCAGTGGCGGTACAAGGGTAAGCCGCTCTACACCTACAGCAACGGCACCAAAGCCGGCGACAGGAACGGCGATGGCAGTCCCGGTCGCCAGAGCAGGTCAAGCCTGGCTCACCGGCTGGAACATCCGCCGGTACTGGCTCGGCAAGAGGCCGGTCCGCCGCCTGAACAGGCGCCGGAAGAACGAGGCGTCCTCGTAGCCGGCCTCGGCGCTGATCTCGTCGACCGGCAATGACCCGCTCTCCACCAACTCGCTTGGCGTGCTCGATGCGTACGTTCTGCAGATGCTCGATCAGCGTGGAGGCGGTCGCCGCCTTGAAGCGTCGCTTGAGCGGTCGCTCCGGAATTTTCGCTCGGCGCACCACCTGCTCCAGTGCGTCGGCCTCGCGGAAGTGCTCGCCGAGCCATGTTTCGCATGCACGCGCCACCCGCGTCGGCGTGCGGGTTCCGCCGGATCAACGTCGCCTACGGCAGCTGAGGCGCCGGGCGGCCTTACTTACGCGGAAGTGTTCGATGTTGATCCGGGGTTGATGCCGTCGTAGCCGGGCGGAATCGCCGAGGCGCGCTCGTATCGAGCGGATGCGCCAGAGCGAGTAGGCAAGGGCGAGCGATGCAAAAACGACGAGAAGGCAAAAAACCACGAGCGATATCGTGAACGTCACCACGAGGAGAACGATGGCGAGCGCGGCCACCAGCGCACGGATTAGGAAGTGACCGGCTCGAGATCCCGATCGGTTCGCGGTCTCGCCCCTCAGGGAGGGGCCGCCGCGCCCTCCCGCACGCTCGTCCGAACGCGTATTGACCACACCGTCGCTACTCCTTTGTTTCTGATACCGGCGCCAGTCTAACCCCGGTTCACGACCCCACATGAGTGAGGCACGCAGAGCCGGACGTCGCCGACTTCTCTGACGACATCCGCCTCGAGCTCACCGGCCGCAAGGCTTAGCATGGAACTTCCCCTAGCTTTGCCGCTCCCGTCGTGCGCGGAAGAGCGCGTCCAGCGGCGCGAGGGACGGCGCGACGCGGACGTCGAAGCCCGGCTCGGCCGAGTCGGGGCCGGCATAGCACGCGTGCTCCGCACGCACCGGGTCGATGACCAGGCCGAGCGAGTAGGGTTGCCGGAAAAAGGCGCGCTGCGTCGCCCGGTCGGTGCCGCTGAAAAAGGCGCCGAGGCCAGGGTGGCTGTGGTACCAGCCGACGACGGTCAGTCCGGCGTCGAGATGCGGCGTCGCGCGCTGCCAGAGCTGCGACTCCATGCGCAGCGACACCGGCGAGCTGTCGAATCGCTCGCTCGGCACATGCGCCTCCACGGCGACCAGGAACCCGAACCCGTGGAGCGGCGCGACGGGCAGGGCGTAGGCGTGACCCAGGAGCAGTCCACCCATTTCATCGGCGCTCGAGTACAGGTGCGCCGCGATCTCGCGGCCCACCGGCGCCGCCACCAGCACAAGCGGCGCCGCGGTCGCATGGGCGAGAAGCCGGACGGCCGGCGCGGCGCCGACGCTGCGCGCCAGCGCGGCGAAGTCGCGCGCGCGGTCCTCGACCCGGTCGCTCAACCAGCGGATCACGCGATCACCTCCACGCGCGCGCCGCAGCGCGGGCAGGCGACCGTGCCGCTCTTGAAGGCGTCCACTCGCAGCTTCGCGTCGCACCCCGTGCACTCGACGAGCCGCTTTGCCGGGACGGCGGCGTCGGGGACGGTTCCCCAGGCGACGGCCGGACGCTCCGCGCGGCGCGGTGCCTGGATCGCGACGGACGGGAAGGCGCCGGGGTGCTGCGCGATCACCACCCGATACCACGCGGCGGCGAGCGCGTTCGCGGCCGAGCGCAGGTTGACGATCGCGGGGTCCAGGGCGAGGAGCCGCATGACGCGCACGACGAGGAGATCGAGGCCCTCGGTCGGCATCCAGGTCATGCCATGGCACACGACGCCGCTCGCGTACACGTTCGGGTTGAGCACCGGGGTCGTTATCGTGAGTCGCGGCTCCTGCAGGGGGTAGGCCTCCGGCAGCTCGACGACGAGCTCGGAGACCGCATGGCGGTCGAGCGGGAAGACCGCACCGCGCGCAGTCGGAATCGCGAGCCGCAGCCGGACCCGTCGCGGCGGCTGGCCGTCGACCTCGAGCACGTCGAGCATCCCGCGGTACTGCGCTTCCAGCGCGTACAGCCGGCGAACGTCCTCGTCGCGGCGGCGCGCGCGTGGATGCACCGGGCGCGTCCGCTCAGCCGGCGACGAGCACCGGCTGCAGCTCGAGCACGTCGCCCGGCTGGACGCCGGCGCGCGCGATCGGCTCGGACGGGTTTAGCGACTTGCCTCGCGTCACGTTGACCACCGTGTAATCCGCGTCGCGCGGCAGCGCCCAGTTCTCGATCGCCGAGTGCACGATGTCGCCCACGGTGTTCTCGGCGGACACGGCGATCTCGGCCTTCCGGGACTGGTCGGCGGTGCGGACGATCAGGCTGACTTCGCTCATTGCCTCACTCCAGCTCGATGATGATTGCGTGATCCTCCAGGTCGGCCCGGAGGTACTTCCCCGGCACCGGAACGGCGCCGAACCGGTCGAGGAAATCGGCGAGCGCCATGCGCTCCACGATGTGTACTTGGCGCGAATGCTGCCTGCAGTCGGTGCAATAGGCGAGCGAATCGTCGTGGCGGCGCGCCGGCTCGTTCACCGCGGCCCGCGCCCCGCAGGCCTGGCACACTGCGTCGAGCACGATGGGCTCGCCGAAGGCCACCTCGGCGGGCGCCCCGGGCGCGGCGGCCGGGCCGAGCGCGAGGCGCGCCGCACGCGGCGCCCTGACGAACACGGCGCGCGCCGGGCGCGCGGCGCAGGCCACGCACTCCGGATCGGACGCGAGCCGCACCTCGCTCATCGCGAGCGTGCGCGTGTCGAGAAACACGCGCCGCGCCGCCTCGCCCGGCAGCTGCAGGCGCTGCAGCAGCTCGGCGGCGGCGAAGGCGCCGGCGAACGCGGAGGTGATGATCGTCGTCGGGACCTTGCGCTCATCGGCCGCGCGCTTGCGCAGCCATCCGCAGGAGTAGCGGCTGCGCATGCGCGCATAGGCCGAGGCGGGCAGGGTGCACGCGTAGCAGGCGCACGCCCGCGCCGCGCGGAAGGGGTAGTGCTCGACCACCACGCTACGGTTGTCGATTGCGGTGTTGACGAGCGGCACGCCAGCGAGCTGGCACAGACCGCTCAGCCGCAGCCGTGCCTCGATGCTGTCGACGCAGCAGACCACGGCGGCCGCGCGGCGCAGGCGCTCGAGGTCGAGCGCGTCCCAGAAGTCGCCGTCGGCGTGGGTCACGGCCACGTTGGGATCGAGCTCGGCGCAGCGCGCGGCGGCGACTTCGGCCTTGCCCCGGCCGACATCGGCCTCTCGGAAGAGCACCGCCTTCGGCAGGTTGTGCGGCTCGACCCGGTCGAGGTCGACCAGGTGCAGCGCACCCACGCCGAGCAGGCACAGGTTCTTCGCGACCTCGTTGCCGACGGCACCGGCACCGACCACGACAACGTCGAGGCCGCGCACGTACTCCTGGTCGAACCACTCGACCATCTCGTGCCGCAGGTAGCGTTCCCTAGCATCCACGGCAGCGGGCGAGCGCCTCGTAGGCGCGGTTGACGAGCTTCAGCATTTCCTGGTTGCGCTGGCGCACGAACGGGTCGGCGACGTCCGGGTGATAGGCGCGCGCAAGCCGCCGGTACGCAGCCTTGATCTGGGCGCAAGAAGCGTCCGGCGCCACGCGCAGGATCTCCGCGGGCGGGCGCTTCGCGAGCGCTTCCGTGGAGGAGGCGTCCAGCGGGTGAAGCTCACGCCAGCGCACGCAGCGGGACGAGCGAGGACGGCAGGCAGGAGCGCGGTACGCCGCGATGCTCACGCGATTGCATTCGCCGCAAAATCCTAGTCGGGGCTCCACCGGCCACCGGCGTGCGCGAGCGGCCTGAGCGAACGGCCGCGGCAAGCGACGCAACGCCCGCCGTGCTCGCGGGTGAGCAGCGCGAAAGTGTCGGCGTGGTAAGTCGCCCGGCAGTCGTCGCAGCGATAAAGGCCGCGGCGCGCATCGAGCGGCTCGCCCGTAAACGCGTCAGTCTGTCCGGAGAGGTCCGGCGCGGCCCCGCCGGTCGCGTCCTCCGACGTGTCGAAGCGCACCGGGCCACGGCCGCTCGCCCACTTGCGCCGCTGGCGCTGTAAGCCGCCCTCGATCTGGCCGAGCAGGCGCGCGAGGAGCATCACCGCGCCGATCACCAGCGATGTCAGTAGGATGAAACGCAGGAATGCTGCCAACGCTTGCTACCTCCCCCGGTGCCCTGGGCGGCCTCTATGGTACGACTCGGGACCGCACCTGCCTCTTTCACAACGCGCAAGCTGGGGGCGAGTTGACGCGATTCAAGCCGCCGCGGATGACCCGGACGCGCTAGAACAACGACAAGATCCAGCGTGCAAAGGGGGATAATCCACCGGCGGCTGCGGCCGAGGGCGTGGCGCACGGCGCAAGGCGCAAGGCGCAAGGCCGAGCCGACTGAGCCACCCATCGCAGAGCACGTCAGCATGACGCGGCCATACGGCGCCTTCCCCCGCAGCATCCGCGCCTCCACCCAAAGTCCTTCGCATTTCTTACGCACGCCGCCGCGCCCGGCCGCGCCCACGTGGTCGTATTCACCACCTCCCCGGGCAAGGCCGGTGACGCGATGCGCCTCGGCGCGCACGAGGTCGTCATCTCGCGCAACGCCGACGAGATGAAGAAGCACGCCGGGTCGTTCGACTTCATCCTCGACACGGTTGCGGCCGATCACGACATCAACCAGTACCTGAACCTGCTGCGGCTCGAAGGCAATCTCACGCTCGTCGGCGCGCCGCCGAAACCGCTCGCGCTCTCTTCGTTCGCGCTGATCTTCGGCAACCGCAGTGTCTCGGGCTCGAACATTGGCGGCATCCCCCAGACGCAGGAGATGCTCGACTTCTGCGGCCAGCACGGCATCACGGCCGACGTCGAGGTCATCCCCATCCAGAAGGTCAACGAGGCCTGGCGGAGGCTCCTCAAGGCCGACGTCAAGTACCCTTCGCGATCGACATGGCGTCTCTCAGGGCCGAGTGAAAGGAAGCAACCAGGCATGAGCGCGCGTCCTTCGACCGTGCTGGTGGTCGGCGCCACCGGCAGCATCGGCCGGCACGTCGTAGACGAGGCGCTGCGCGAAGGCTACGCAGTGCGCGCGCTGGTGCGCGACCCGGCCGGCGCCCGACGGCTGCCGGCCGAGGCGCAGCGGGTGGTCGGCGACCTGACTCGCCCGGAGACCCTGGCGGCGGCGGTGGACGGCGTGGATGCCATCGTCTTCACCCACGGCTCGGACGGGCAGGGCAAAGCCGGGGCCGAGCGCATCGACTACGGCGGCGTGCGCAACGTGCTGACGGCGCTGGCCGGGCGTAAGGCGCGCATCGCGCTGATGACCGCGATAGGCGCGACCGACCGCGATGGCGCCTACAACCGCGCCACCGAGGCGCACGACTGGAAGCGCCGGGGCGAGCGGCTGGTGCGCGCCTGCGGCCTGCCGTACACCATCGTGCGGCCCGGCTGGTTCGACCGCAACGACCACGACCAGCTGCGGCTGGTCGCGCTGCAGGGCGACACCCGTCACAGCGGGACGCCGCGCGACGGCGTGGTGGCGCGCCGCCAGATCGCCGAGGTGCTGATGCGCAGCCTGTCCTCGGTCGCCGCCGACCACAAGACCTTCGAGCTGGTCGCCGAGCGCGGCCCCGCGACGGCGGACTTCGATGCGCTGTTCGCGCCACTGGCGGCCGATGCGCCGCGGGCGCTGGACGGCGCGCGCGACACCTCCAACATGCCGCCGGATCGGGAGCCGGAGCGGGTCCGCGAGGATCTGCGAGCCCTCACCGGCCGCAGCTGAACTCCGCTGCGGCATCGAGCGGGCTATCCCGACCCGGTGCCGCACATTCGTTTGAGGAGATTCCGCCATGCCACAACTCACCCGGCTCATCAACGTCATCGTCGTCATCGGCCCCGGGTCCATCGGTCAGGCCATCGCGCGGCGTGTCGGCGTGGGCAAGCGCGTCCTGCTGGCCGACCTGCGCGGGGAGAATGCCGAAGCGGCCGCCGAGGTATTGAGCAACGCCGGATACGAAGCAAACATCGCGACCGTCGACGTGTCCTCGCGCGAGTCGGTCCATGCGCTGGTCGGGAAGGCCACGGCGCTCGGCAACGTCACCGGCGTCATCCATGCCGCCGGCGTCTCGCCATCACAGGCATCGCCGGAAACGATCCTTGCCGTCGACCTCTACGGCACCGCGCTGGTGCTGGAGGAATTCGGCAACGTCATCGCATCCGGTGGTTCCGGCGTCGTCATCGCTTCGCAGTCGGGCCACCGCCTGGGCGCGCTGACGGCCGAGCAGAACAAGGCCCTGGCATTGACGCCCGCCGACGAGCTGCTGTCTCTTCCCTTCCTGCAGCCGGATCAGGTGAAGGATTCGCTGCACGCCTACCAGCTTTCCAAGCGCGGCAACTCGCTGCGGGTCATGGCCGAGGCGGTGCGCTGGGGCAAGCGCAGCGCGCGGGTCAACACCATCAGCCCCGGCATCGTCATTACGCCGCTTGCCAAGGATGAACTGACCGGGCCGCGCGGCGAAGGCTATCGGCGCATGATTGAGCTGTGCCCGGTCGGGCGTGCCGGCACACCGGATGAAGTCGGAGCCGTGGGCGCGATGCTCATGGGGCCGGATGGCGCATTCATCACCGGCAGCGATTTCCTGATGGACGGTGGTGTCACCGCGTCCTACTGGTTCGGCGAGCTCGCGCCGAAGTGATTCCGTTCACCGTCCCGAAGAGGGAGTGCCGGACACGGGCGCTGCAAACTGCCGGTACCTGCGCGATCGTTCGGTGCGAATCACCGAGCGGGAGCAATATCGTTTGACAATGAACAGATCGTCGACGCAACCAGGCAGGAAACGGCGCGTTCGCCTGAAAGTCACGGTAGCCACCTTCCTGGTCTGCACCCTGGCAACGATCCGGAGGACTCATCAACGGGATGTGTGGAGCAGTGAGCGATGAGCTCTGCAAGTGCTGAAGCGTGCCCTTCGTCAGGGGGCGCGAATGTTCGAATCGCACATGCACTGACTGACCTCTGGGAGAACGCCGTGACCGCAAGGCATCCGAAACTATTCAATGCATTCCTTCTGGCCTGGGTTGTCCTGACTGCGTCGGCATGCGCAACAGCACCCGGGAAGGACACGCCCGGGCCCCTGGTCATTCAGGAACAAGGCAGTTTCGCGGTCGGCGGAACCGTGATCACCGCCCCCGGCACCTACGATCCCATGAAGCAGCAGGCCCCGGACGGGCAGACCTTTCACGGTGATCACGCCTATGTGTTCTATCAAGTCCCGGTCAACGCCCGCAAGTTTCCGCTCGTGCTCTGGCACGGCTTCGGACAATTCTCGAAGACATGGGAAACCACGCCCGATGGGCGCGAGGGCTTCCAGAACATCTTCCTGCGCCGCGGCTTCGGGGTCTACGTGGTCGACCAGCCACGACGCGGCAATGCAGGACGCAGCACCCTGCCGATCACGATCACGCCGACGCCCGACGAGCAGACCTGGTTCAACATCTTCCGCGTCGGTATCTGGCCGAACCATTTCCCCGGCGTGCAGTTCTCGCGCGACCCGCAGGCCCTGAACCAGTACTTCCGCCAGATGACGCCCAACACGGGTCCCTTCGATGTGGAGGTGATCTCGGACGCGGTGTCCGCGCTGTTCAACAGGATCGGGCCGGGGATTCTCGTCACCCATTCACAAGGTGGCGGGCCGGGCTGGGTCACCGCCATGAAGAATCGCAACGTCCGTGCCGTCGTTTCCTATGAGCCTGGCAGCGGCTTTGTCTTTCCAAGCGGCGAGGTGCCATCTCCGATGCCAAGCTCCGGTGGCACCCTGGAGGCGGTTGGCGTGCCCCTGTCGGATTTCATGCTGCTCACGAGAATCCCGATCATCATTTTTTACGGCGACAACATTCCCGAGCAGCCGATGGTGGTTCCGAGCCAGGACCAGTGGCGCGTGCGCCTGGCAATGGCCAGGCTATGGGCGGACGCCGTGAATCGCCGAGGCGGTGACGTTACCGTCGTGCACCTGCCTGAAGCAGGCATTCGCGGCAATACGCAC
>DATIDG010000022.1:0-6437 GCA_035456405.1 Burkholderiales bacterium
CGTGACCGAGCGTGAGGTGAAGAAGGTCCCGCTCCTGCGCGGGATCAGCGTGTTCAACCTGTTCTTCGAGAACTCGACGCGCACCCGCACCACCTTCGAGATCGCGGCGAAGCGGCTTTCGGCCGACGTCATCAACCTGAACATCAGCACCTCGTCGACGACGAAGGGCGAGAGCCTGCTCGACACCGTGGACAATCTGTCGGCGATGCACGCCGACATGTTCGTGGTGCGCCACGCGCAGAGCGGGGCGGCCCACCTGATCGCGAGGCACGCCGGCCCGCACCAGCACGTGATCAACGCGGGCGACGGACGCCACGCGCACCCCACGCAGGGGCTGCTCGACGCCTATACGATCCGGCACTACAAGAAGGACTTCACGGCGCTTTCCGTCGCGATCGTCGGCGACATTCTGCACTCGCGCGTCGCGCGCTCCCTGATTCACGCGCTGAACATCCTCGGCACGCCCGAGGTGCGCGTGATCGGTCCGCAGACCCTGTTGCCCACCGGCGTGGAGAGCCTCGGCGTGCGGGTGTTTCACGACATGCGCAAGGGCCTCGCAGGTGCCGACGTGATCGTGATGCTGCGCCTCCAGAACGAGCGCATGCGCGGGCCGCTCCTGCCCTCGGCGCAGGAGTTCAACAAGTACTACGGCCTCACGCCGGAAAAGCTCGCGCTCGCGCGGCGCGACGCGATCGTGATGCACCCGGGCCCGATGAACCGCGGGGTCGAGATCGATTCGTCGGTGGCCGACGGCGCGCAGTCGGTGATCCTGCCGCAGGTGACGTTCGGGATCGCGGTGCGGATGGCGGTGATGTCGATCCTGGGCGGGAGCTGAGCCAAGAGGGATGAAACCGATGCCGAAGGCATCGCTTTCCCTGACTTCAGGGAGCATGAGGGGGCGCCGCGGAGCGGCTGTGTCCCCTCGCGTTGTAGCAGGATGACGCCGCGAATCCACATCCGGGGCGGCCGGTTCGTCGACCCGAAGAGCGAGGTCGACGCGCAGCACGACCTCTACTGCGCCGAAGGGCGCGTCGTCGCCGCCGGCGCCGCGCCGGACGGATTCCGCGCCGACCGGACGATCGATGCGACCGGCCTCGTCGTCGCCCCGGGGCTCGTGGACCTCGCTGCGCGCCTGCGCGAACCGGGCCTCGAGTACAAGGCGACGCTCGAGTCCGAGATGCTGGCCGCGGTCGCCGGCGGCGTCACGAGCCTCGCGTGTCCGCCCGACACCGACCCGCCCCTCGACGAGCCGGGTCTCGTCGAGATGCTCACCCGGCGCGCGCGCAGCCTCAATCTCGCGAAGGTCTATCCGGTCGGCGCGCTCACGGCGAAGCTCGAGGGCGAGCGCCTCACCGAGATGGCGGAGCTCTCCGACCACGGCTGCGTGGCCTTCTCCCAGGCCGATGCACCGATCACCGACACGCAGGTGCTGTGGCGCGCGCTGCAATACGCCGCTACGTTCGGGTTCGCAGTGTGGCTCCGGCCGCAGGATCCGTACCTCGCGAAGAACGGCGCCGCGCACGACGGCGACTTCGCGACGCGCCTCGGGCTGCCGGGCATCCCGACGATCGCGGAGACGGTGGCGGTCGGCACGATCCTGCAGCTGATGCGCGCCACCGGGACGCGCGTCCATCTGTGCCGGCTGTCGACCGCCGAGGGCATGGCCATGGTGCGCGCAGCGAAGGGCGAGGGGCTGCCCGTCACGTGCGACGTGGCGGCCCACCACCTGCATCTCTCCGACATGGACATCGGCTACTTCGATTCGCACGCGCACGTCGTGCCGCCGTTCCGCGGGAGCCGCGATCGCGATGCGCTGCGCGCCGGCGTCGCCGACGGCACGATTGACGCGGTCTGCTCCGATCACACGCCGGTCGACGAGGACGCGAAGCAGACGCCGTTCGGGGAGTCCGAGGCAGGTGCGACGGGGCTAGAGCTGCTGTTGCCGCTAGCGCTCAAGTGGGGCGAGGAGACGCGCCTTCAGCTCGGCCGGACGATCGCCAGCGTGACCAGCGCGCCGGCGCGCGTGCTGGGCATCGAAGCCGGGCACCTGGGGGTCGGCGCGCCGGCGGACGTGTGTATCTTCGACGCTGACGCGCATTTCAAGGTGGCGGCCGCCACACTGCGAAGCCAGGGCAAGAACACCCCCTACCTCGGCTATGAGCTACCCGGTGTCGTGCGCTACACGCTGGTGCGGGGGGACGTGCGGTACGAGGCGCAGGGCGAGAACCGCTGAGCTCATTGGGCCGAGCCGCGGCCGGCGGCCTTCAGGCCGCCTCTCCGGCACCGGTCATTCCTCGCTGCGCTTCCGGGTCTTGCGGGGTCCGCAGGATCAACATGCGACATACGACGAACCCGGCCGCGGCAGCCGCCAGATGCTTAAGGGTGTGCCCGCTGACGAGGTGGCCGAACGCCAGGATTTCCCTGTCAAACAGCTCCGTCAGCTTGGCGAGCACGTACGACGCGAACACCCAGTAGATATCGCTTCCGCGCGTGTAGCGTGACGGGTGCAGCAAAGCGATCACGAGCAGGATCACCACCGCGTAGCCCTGCAGGACGCCGTAGGGCATGACGTTGCCGGCACCCGCCTGTTCCGTCGCTCGCCAGTAGACGACCGACGCGGCGCCCACCACCAGCATCGGCACCAGGAGCGCAATCCCCGCCCTGACGCTGACGCGGTCGACGATCTGGGCCGCGATCAGCGACATCAATGCAATCGTTATCGGCAGCCGGTCCCAGAACAATCGCTCGTTGTCGGGCGCGAGGTGGTAGTACGCGGAGCCCGCCGCGGTCAGCAGCAGTCCGGCGAAGAACAGGGCGTACGGCCAGCGCTCGGCTCCGAGCGCGAAGCGCGTGCGCCGTCGCGCGACGACGACAAGGCCGGCAATGCCGGCCAGCAGGAACCCCGCGTTGGATGCGACATCGAGAAAGTTCGCGACGCCCAACATGGTCCGGCGGTCGCCGAAAGCGTGATAGGCAAGGGGCTGCGGCATGGCCGGCAGCAGGAACGCCGCCGCTGCGCTCAGTGCCGTGAAGGCGACGATGTACCAGGTACGCTTCGCCAAGTGTTCTTCCCTCTGCCCCTGCGGGGAACCCTAACGATCCCCGTCGTCGAGCAGCCGGGTCGGATCGCAGTGCGCCCCCACCGCGACGATCTTGTCGCGTGAGCGCTCGCCCGCAGCGACGCTGACGCTGCGCTTCGGCACGCCGAGCGCTTCCGCCACGAACGCGACCAGCGCCTCGTTCGCACGGCTGTCGAGCGCTGGCGCCGCGATGCGGACCTTCAGGCGGTCGCCATGCGGCCCGGCCACCTCGGAGCGCTTCGCGCCCGGCTGCACGTGGACCGCGAGGATCCAGCCGACCGCAGTCCGGCGGGCCCAGCTCGCCTCAGCCGCCACCGAGGAGGAGGGCCCGCGGCGCGCCGTCGAGGACGATCAGCAGGACCTGCGCGATGACGATTACGAACAGGGGCGAGAGGTCGATGTTGCCGATCGGCGGAACGAAGCGGCGGAAGAAGCCGTAGAACGGCCGCGTCAGGCTCTCGAAGACGAAGCTGCGCGGGTGCCCGGGGCTCACCCAGCTCAGCACGACCTGGATGATCACCACGAAGATGAGGAGCTGCAGGCTCGCCCGAACGAGCTCGACGATCGAGAGCACCAGCACCACGACACCGGGTGCGTTGACCTTCCCGCCGGCCGCCGCGGCGTAGAGCAGCACCATCATCGCGAGCTGCAGCAGCCACGCGAGCGCCAGCGTCGCCAGGTCGTGGCCGCGGAACGAGGGAATCACGCGCCGCAGCGGCAGCACGGCCCAGTCGGTGAGCGCGATGACGAACTGGCCGATCGGGTTGCGGAACGGGGCGCGCAGGACCTGCATCCAGAAGCGCAGCAGGAAGAGGTAGATCAGCAGCCCGAAAGCCGTCTGGATCAGGAACTGGAGGATCTGCGCGACCATCGGCGCCCTTCAGTCCTTCCCGAGCTCGTCGCCGAGCTCGTGCGCCCGCTCGTTCGCCGCGCGCACCGCGCGGACGATCGCGTCGGCAATGCGGTCGGCCTGCATCGTCGCGAGCGCGCGCTCGGTGGTGCCGCCTCTGGAGGTGACGCGCTCGCGCAGCGCGGCGGGCGAGTCCGACGACCGCGCCGCAAGCTCGGCCGCACCGCGGAACGTGCCGATCGCGAGCCGCCGCGCGCCCGCAGCGTCGATGCCGAGCTCGCGGGCTGCACGTTCCAGCGCCTCGATGAAGTAGAAGACGTACGCCGGACCGCTGCCGGACACCGCCGTCACCGGGTCGAGCAGCGCCTCGTCGTCGACCCAGATCACCTCGCTCACGGCTTCCACGATCGCCTGCGCGTTGCGTCGCCCGTCGGGCCCGGCTTCCGGACGCGCGTAGAGCCCGGTAACGCCGGCGCCGATGAGCGCGGGCGTGTTCGGCATGCAGCGGGCGAGCCGCGTGTGACCGCCGAGCCATCGCCCGATGTCCGCGAGCCGGATCCCGGCGGCGATCGACAGCACGAGCTCGCCGCGGAGGGTGGGCGCCAGCTCGCACGCGACCTGGCGCATCTGCTGCGGCTTTACTGCCAGCACGACGACGTCGCCGAACGGTACGGCCGCCGCGGGCGCCGCGAGGCACTTCACGCCGAAGGACTCGGTGAGGCGATTGCGGGCCTCGGCGACGACCTCGACCACCGCGATCGATTGCGGCTGGAAACCCTTCGCCACCAGGCCGCCGATCAGCGCAGTGGCCATGTTGCCGCCGCCTACGAATGTCAGATTCATGCGTGCGCCATCTCAGCGGCGGCGAGCCGCACTCGTCTTGCTCGCCGCCCCTCGCAAGTGTGGAGCCCCTGCTCGGTGACTCCTGCGGCTCCACCCACGAACGTTATGTTCATACGCGGCATTATCGCGGATAACGCGCCCGCGGCCCTTCGATCAGCCCTCCGCGGTCGCAGCCCGCGACCTCGCCCCGAAGATCGCCGTTCCCACTCGCACCATCGTTGCCCCGGCAGCGATCGCCGCCTCGAGGTCGTCGGACATGCCCATCGACAGGGAGTCGAGCGCGAGACCGTCGGCGACTAACCGCTCCTTCAGCTCGCGCAGGGTCTCGAAGCGGCGGCGCTGGAGCGCGACGTCGTCGGTCGGCTCGGGGACCGCCATCAGCCCGCGCAGGCGCAGCCGCGGCAGCGCGGCGACGGCGCGCGCGAGCGCGCGGACCTCCTCCGAGGGGACGCCGCTCTTGGTCGCCTCGCCGCTCACATTCACTTGGATGCACACCTGCAGGGGCAGCGCCCCTTCCGGGCGCTGGGCCGAGAGCCGTTCGGCGATCTTGAGGCGGTCGACGGAGTGCACCCAGGCGAAGCGCTCCGCGATCGGGCGGGTCTTGTTGCTCTGAACCGGGCCGATGAAATGCCAGGCGAGGTCGAGATCGGCGAGCCGCGCCATCTTCGCGACCGCCTCCTGCGCCTGGTTCTCCCCGAAATCGCGCTGACCGGCCGCATGGGCCGCGCGGACATCCGCGGGTGGAAACGTCTTGCTGACGGCGACGAGAACTATGTCACGAGGGTCCCGGCCAGCGGCCGCGCAGGCGCGTGCGATGCGGGACTTTACGGCTTGCAGCCGCTTTTCGATTGTGTCCATAATGGCCCGGATTTCCCAAGCTTACCAAGGGGTTGGCGGCACGTCTTCCAGAGAAACCAAAGGATAATATGGACATCTCCGAATTGCTTGCCTTCGTCGTCAAGAACAAGGCCTCCGACCTGCACCTGTCCGCCGGCCTGCCGCCGATGATCCGCGTACACGGCGACGTCCGGCGCATCAATCTTCCCGCGCTTGAGCACAAGGATGTGCACGGGATGATCTACGACATCATGAACGACGCGCAGCGGAAGCACTACGAGGAAAACCTCGAGTGCGACTTCTCGTTCGCCATCCCCGGGCTCGCGCGCTTCCGCGTCAATGCGTTCGTTCAGCAGCGGGGCGCGGCGGCGGTGATGCGGACGATTCCGACCAAGGTGCTGACCCTCGAGGAGCTCAACGCGCCGAAGATCTTCACCGAGATCGCCGACCAGCCGCGCGGCATCGTGCTCGTGACCGGTCCGACCGGGTCCGGGAAGTCGACCACGCTCGCGGGGATGGTCAATCACATCAACGATAACGAGTACGGCCACATCCTCACCATCGAGGACCCGATCGAGTTCGTGCACGAGTCGAAGAAGTGCCTCATCAACCAGCGCGAGGTCGGGCCGCACACGCTCTCGTTCTCGAACGCGCTGCGCTCGGCCCTGCGCGAGGACCCGGACGTAATCCTCGTCGGCGAGATGCGGGACCTGGAGACGATCCGCCTCGCGCTCACCGGCGCCGAGACCGGCCACCTCGTCTTCGGCACGCTGCACACCAGCTCGGCGGCGAAGACCATCGACCGGATCGTCGACGTGTTCCCTGCG
>DATIDG010000023.1:0-2093 GCA_035456405.1 Burkholderiales bacterium
GGCATCGGGCCGCACATGTGTACGTCGATGCCGGCCGCCGAGAACCCGGCCTCGAGGGCAGACTCGACCATGTACCCGGAGATGCGCGTGTCCTTGCCTATGAGGACAGCAGGATGCCCGCCTTGCGCGGACATGACCTTGCCGGCGGCATATCCCAGCCGCAGCACGAAATCCGGCGTCATGGGACTCTCGCCTATCGTGCCGCGAACGCCGTCGGTACCGAAATGTTTCCGCTTCATTTTGCTATTGTCGCGCCGCCACGCGGGGCTAGCAAAGCGCGTGCGATCGCTACGCGTCGTTCTGGTATGCCCGCCAGACCGCCACGACGTCCTTCGTTTCCTTCACGTCGTGCACGCGCAGTATCGCTGCGCCACCCTGTAAAGCGAGCAAAGCCATCGCGAGGCTCCCGGCAAGGCGCTGCTCGACGGGTCGGCCGGTGATATTCCCCAGCGTCGACTTCCGGGACAAGCCGACGAGCATTGGCGCGTTCAACGTCGCGAGTGCGTTCAGACGACGAAGCAGTTCAAGGTTGTGCGCGGCCGTCTTGCCGAAGCCGAACCCGGGATCGACGACGATTCGCTCGGCCGCAACACCGCCGCGCCTCGCCGCATCAAGACGTTGTCCAAGAAAAGCCTTCACCTCGCCTACGACATCATCGTAGTGCGGTTCCCGCTGCATCGTCGCAGGCTCGCCTTTCTTGTGCATGAGACACACGCCGCAACTGCTGCCGGCTACGGCCTCCAGCGCGCCGGGTGCGCGCAGCGCGTCGACGTCGTTGATCATGGACGCGCCCGCCTGCAGCACCTCGCGCATCACCCGGGGACGGCGCGTGTCGACCGAGACGCACAGATCCGGAATCTTGTCGAGGACGGGGATGACGCGGCGCAATTCCTCCTCTTCGGAGACTCGATCGGCGCCCGGCCGGGTCGATTCGCCGCCGATGTCCACGATATCGGCGCCCTCGTCCGAGAGCCGCCGCGCCTGCGAGATCGCGGCCGCACGATCGAGGAAGCGGCCGCCGTCGGAAAAGGAATCGGGCGTGACGTTCACCACGCCCATCACCAGCGAGCTCTTCAGATCAAAGAAAAATCTCCCGCACCGCAGGCCGGGAGATTTTTCCGTGGGAACTCCGTTACGCTGCAGGCGTCGGCGCCGCGGCCCCTTCGGCACCGCCCTCGCCCGCCGGCGGCTTGGGCGCCGACTGCGCGCTGCCCGAAGGCTTCGGCGGCCGCGGCGGCTTGCCGGCCATTATGTCGCCGATCTGGTCGGCGTCGATGGTCTCGAGCTCGAGCAGCGCCTTCGCCATTGCCTCGACCTTGTCGCGGTTGTCCTCGAGGAGCTTGCGCGCAAGGCGGTACTGCTGGTCGATGATGCGGCGGATCTCGGCGTCCACCTTCTGCATGGTCGCTTCCGACACGTTCTTGTGCGTGGTGATCGAGCGGCCGAGGAAGATCTCGCCCTCGTTCTCGCCGTAGACCATCGGGCCGAGCTCGTCGGACATGCCCCACTGCGTGACCATGCGGCGCGCAATCTCGGTCGCGCGCTCGAAGTCGTTCGAGGCCCCGGTGGTCATCTGGTTCATGAAGAGCTCTTCGGCGATGCGGCCGCCGAAGAGCACCGCGATCATGTTCATGAGCCGGTCGCGGTCCTGGCTGTAGCGGTCGGTCTCCGGGAGCTGCATGGTCACGCCGAGCGCCCGGCCGCGCGGAATGATCGTCACCTTGTGCACCGGGTCGGTCTTGGGAAGCAGGCGCGCAACGATCGCGTGCCCGGACTCGTGGTATGCGGTGTTGCGCCGCTCCTCCTCAGGCATCACCATCGAACGTCGCTCGGCGCCCATGATGATCTTGTCCTTGGCGCGCTCGAAGTCGTCCATGTCGACCAGGCGCTTGTTGCCGCGCGCGGCGAAGAGCGCGGCCTCGTTCACCAGGTTGGCGAGGTCCGCGCCCGAAAACCCGGGCGTGCCGCGCGCGAGGATATCGGGCTTCACGTCCGGCGCAAGCGGCACCTTGCGCATATGCACCTTGAGAATCTCCTCTCTTCCTCTGATGTCGGGGAGAGGAACGACCACCTGGCGATCGAAGCGGCCCGGA
>DATIDG010000024.1:0-146300 GCA_035456405.1 Burkholderiales bacterium
CGTCTCGACCGTCTCCACCGGAATCTCCATCTGCTTGAGCGCAGTGAGCGTCGCGCGCTTCACCTTGGGCAGCGGCTCGGCGAAGGTCTTGTAGACGATGCCGTTCAGCGTGTGGTTCACCCCAACGGCCGCAGCAACCCCGCCAGCCGTCAGGGCGACGGCGGCACAGCCGCTCGTAAGCGCAGTCGCTGCGACGAGGAACAGCCATCCCGCGAGTGCGCGGTTCGCGATTTGCATGGCATCAATTTAGCCGCGATGGCGGTGCGCGCACAAGTGTGGCGTGTGTCGCCTGGCGTGAACTTTTCATGCGAGCGGCGGATGCGAAACGTCGAGTTCTCGACTGTCGTCAGAGAACGACAGGGATGATAGTGCGCGCGACCAGAGTTGAGATCGATGCGGGGACCTGTTGCGGGGTGAAGCGTTTCCCGCAAGTCCAGGCGTTCATCCCACCACCGCCACGGCCTCGATCTCCACCATCATGGCCGGATGCGCGAGCCGGCTAACCTCGAGCGTCGTGCTACTCGGCCAGCCTGGGCCGAAGTATTCGTGCCGGATGTCGGTGCACTTGAAGAACGCGTTCATGTCGGTGACGTAGGTGTTGGTCTGGACGACGTCCTCCCAGCTCGCGCCCGACTCGGAGAGCGCCACCGCGATGTTCTCGCACACCTGGCGGAACTGGGCGCGCATGTCGCCCTTCCCGACGACGTTGCCGTCCTTGTCCCACGCGAGTTGCCCGGACACGAAGATCATCCGCTTGCCCTCGACCGAAACCGCATGCGGGAAGATCGACTTGCCGTTGAAGACTCGCGAATGCAGCCTGTCGCTGACGGTGTGCTGCTTCCTGGCGCGCGCCATGGGTTCTCCTCCGGTTGATCGCTGGCGAGGGAAAGGGTAGCCGGTAGCCGGCCGCCGGTGGTCACCGCGCGCACCCTCGGCACTGAACGTTATAGTTCCACGCCTACTGGAACTCACCTTCGTCGCGTCGCACTAATCCCCTGATGTCCCGCCTCCTCGCCCTTGCGACGCTCGCTTTGTGCACCGCGCTGGCCCCGGCCGCCGCCGCGCCGGTCCGCACGCCCCACGTCGAGGCGGAGTTGATCGCAGAACGCACCGCGGTGGTTCCCGGCGAACCCCTGACGGTCGCGCTGCGGCTCTCGATCATCCCGGGGTGGCACACGTACTGGCGCAATCCGGGCGACTCCGGCGAGCCGACGCGGCTCGAGTGGCGCCTGCCCGCCGGCTTCCGGGCGGGCGAGATCGAATGGCCGGTGCCCGACCGTCTCCCGGTCGGGCCACTGATGAACTTCGGTTACAAGGGCGAGGCGCTGCATCTCGTGCGGATCGACGCGCCGCCGGACCTCGCGATCGGAACGCCGGTTACGCTGTCCGCGAAGGCATGGTGGCTCGTCTGCGAAGTGCATTGCATTCCCGAGGACGCGGAGCTGTCGATCACCCTGCCGGTCGCGTCGCGGTCGGACGCAGATCCGCGCGGGTCCGGACCGATCGCGGCGGCCCGCGCACATCTGCCCGCGCCCGCGAGCGCGCTCTCGGACTGGAGGCTCACGGCGGGTACCGCCCGGGAGGGAGTTGCCCTGCGGATTTCGCCGCCGTCCGGCGTCGCCGTTCCCGGAGCGCGATTCTTCCCCTTCGACGAGGGGAAGATCGAGCCGGCGGACCCGCAGCAATTCGTTGCCGCAGACGGAGGCTACCGCCTGACCCTTGCGCGCGCGGCGCAGCCGGTCGGCACCTTTGACCGCGTCGCGGGGGTGCTGGTCCTCTCATCGTCAGGCGACGCGGCGCCGCGTGCGTTCACCATCGACGTTCCGGTCGCAGCGAGCGCCCCGGCCCCCTCCGCCGCGAGTCGCGGCCTGATCGCAGCGCTCGTTGCCGCGTTCGCCGGCGGATTGATCCTCAACCTGATGCCGTGCGTGCTCCCGGTGCTCGCGATCAAGGTGCTCGGGTTCGCAAGCCACGTTGACGCTCGCACCGGGCGTCGCCACGGAATGTTCTACGCCGCGGGCGTGCTCGTGTCCTTCTGGGCGCTCGCAGGCGCCTTGCTGGCGCTGCGCTCCGCTGGTGCCGAGTTGGGCTGGGGATTCCAGCTCCAGTCGCCGGTCGCGGTGGCGGCGCTCGCGCTGCTGTTCTTCGCGCTCGCCCTGAACCTGTCCGGGGTCTTCGAGTTCGGCAGCCTGTTGCCTTCGCGGCTTGCCGCTTGGAGCGCGCGGCGGCCTGCGTTCGACTGGTTCCTCACGGGCATGCTCGCGGTGCTGATCGCCGCACCGTGCACCGCACCGTTCATGGGTGCGGCGCTCGGCTTCGCGTTGACCGCGGACGCAGCCACCGCCTTCAGCGTTTTCACCGCGCTCGGCATCGGGATGGCGCTGCCCTACGTCGCGCTCGCCTGGTTCCCCGCGTGGTTTGCGCACATGCCGAAACCGGGCCCGTGGATGGTGCGGCTCAAGCAGGCACTCGCGTTCCCGCTCTACGCGACGGTTGTATGGCTCGCGTGGGTCCTCGGCCGCCAGGCGGGACTCGACGCGGTGATATGGCTGCTCGCGGCTACGGTGATCGTAGCCGTCGCAGCATGGCTCGCGGGCCTGCCGGGCAACCGCGGTCCACTCGCGCGCGGGGTGAGCGGCCTGCTTGCTGCGGGGGCGCTGGCCGTAGCGGTGTTCCCGCGCGACGGCGCGGCGCCGCTCCTCGCCGGCGACGGCGCGTGGCAGCCGTACTCGGCGCAGACGCTCACCGCACTCACCGCCGCAGGAAAGCCGGTGTTCGTCGAATTCACCGCCGCATGGTGCGTGACCTGCCAGGTGAACAAGAAGCTGGTGCTCTCGCGCCACGAAGTGCTCGATGCGTTCCGCGTGCGCGGCGTCCAGCTCGTGCGCGCCGACTGGACGCGCCGCGACCCCGAGATCGCGCAGGCGCTGGCGGGCATCGGGCGCAGCGGCGTTCCCGCATACGTCCTCTACAGGCCCGGCCGCGAGCCGCTCGTGCTGCCGGAGATCCTCACGCGCGAGCGCGTGATCGAAGCGCTCGACGGTTGACCCTTCCCTCCCGACCTCGCTAGGAGCAAACAATGAAGCATCTCGCACTCAGTCTCGCGACCGCTCTTGCCGTCGTTGCAGCGCCTGCCATTGCCGCTACCGTCGGCCAGCCCGCACCCGACTTCAGCGCACCCGACCTGAGCGGAAAACCGGTGAAGCTGTCGGACTTCCGCGGCAAGTTCGTCGTGCTCGAATGGACGAATCCCGAGTGCCCGTACGTGCGCCGGCACTACGACAGCGGCAACATGCCGTCGCTGCAGAAGGAGGTCGCAGCGAAAGACGTGGTGTGGCTGGCGGTGAACTCGTCCAGCCCGTCGAGCGGAGAGTTCACGACGCCGGAGAACATGGCGAAGTGGCTCGCCGCCAAGGATGCCGCGCCGAAGGCGACGCTGATCGACAAGGACGGCAAGGTCGGGCGGCTGTACGGCGCGCGCACGACGCCGCACATGTACGTGATCGACCCGCAGGGCAGGCTCGTGTACGCCGGCGCGATCGACGACAAGCGCTGGGCGAGCGCCGCGGAGACGAAGAGCGCGAACAACCACGTCCGCGCCGCGCTCGGCGACGCGATGGCCGGCAAGCCGGTGAGCGTGTCGGCGACGTCGCCGTACGGCTGTTCGGTCAAGTACTGAACGCAGTCATCCGCATCGCAGGCAGGGGGGCGACGTGAAGCTCCGGATGCACGAGAACTCGCTGTTCGCGGTGCTGCTGCGCTCGCCGTGGTGGATCAGCGTCGCGATCGCGGCGGGGCTCGCGGTGGCGGCGAGACTGGTGGTGCCGGACATCTACGCGGTCTTCGTCGGGCTGCCGTTCCTGGTGATCGGTGTCATCGCCGGATGGAAGCAGCTCCGCGCGCCCAGCCCCAGGCGGGTCGCCGGCACGCTCGAGGCGGTGCGCGCAATGCAGTGGGGCGACTTCTCGTCTGCGCTCGAGGACGCGTTCCGGCGCGACGGCTACAAGGTGAGCCGGCTGAACGGTGCGGACGCCGACTTCGAGATGACGAAGAGCGGGCGCGTCGCGCTGGTGAGCTGCAAGCGCTGGAAAGTCGCGCGCACCGGAATCGAGCCGCTGCGGGAGCTCTACGCCGCAAAGCGCGCGCGGGAGGCGCACGAGTGCATCTACGTCGCTGCCGGCGAGATCACCGACAACGCGCGCAAGTTCGCGGTCGAGAACAACATCCGCATCGCGCAGGGCGCCGAGCTTGCGCGGCTCCTGGGCCGCGTTGGGTAGCTGCGCCGGCCGGCGCTACCGCCCGGTCCGCTCGAACTCCTCCACGCGCCTCATCGACGCGGGCGTGAACTCGTTCTGCGGCGCGTCGCCGCCGATCACGAAGAGCAGCGTGTGCTCGACGTCGGGCTCGCCGCGGGTGACGTTCTCGAACCGGCGCGCGCATCCGGCGGGGAAGGAGATGATGTCGTGCGGCCCGACCTCGAGCGACTCGGTGTGGGGCGCGTCGTTCCACTCCACCCGCCACTTCCCGGTCATCACGACGAACGTCTCGTTGGTGTCGTGGTTGTGCATCAGCACGCCCATGCCGGGCTTGCACTTCACGAAGCCGAGGTTGAATCCCTCGGAGATCGGAATCGCGGCGTTCATCGCCGCCTCCTGGCCGACCGGCGAGTTGACGCCGCCCTTGCCGGCGTCCTCGGGGACCTGGAAGCCGATGACGTTGAAGGTGGTCTTCCGGCACTCGGGCAGGTGCGAGTCCTGCAGGCCTTCGCTGAAGCCCTTGAGGTCCTTCCACCGCGCGGCGCGCTTCAACATCTCCTCGCGGGACCAGATGCGGACGGGTGGCAGCATGGCTCGTCTCCGGGGTTGGTTGCGACGCCGCGATCCTACCGATCCTCTGCGCGCGGTGGCTCAGATGACGAGAAGCGAGTACTCCGGCTCGGGGCGCAGCGCACCGACGTGCGCGCGGAAGAGGCGCTCGTCCGCCTCGCGCAGCCTGCGGCTCAGCTCGCGCGCGATGTTCATCTGCACGATCGCGAACTGCTCGACGTCCGTCTCGTAGAGTTTGAGGAAGCTCGCCGTCGACAGCGCCAGCGCCGTGCACGCTTCCACCGCGCGCACCGAAGCGCTCCGCGGGAAGAGATCGAGAAGCGCCATCTCGCCGAAGCAGTCCCCCTGGCGCAGCCGCCCGAGCAGGAACTGCTGTCCGGCCCAGCGTTTCAGTATCGCGACCTCGCCTTGCTCGAGCACGAAGACGGACTCGGCCTTGTCCCCTTCGTGGAAGAAGTACGCGTCCTTCGGCACCTCGACCGTCGTGGAGACCTCCAGGAGCGATGCCAGAACGTCGGAACGCAGGCCGCCGAAGATCGGCATGCCCTGGAGCGCTGCTATCCGGGCCTCGTGCATGCACCCTCCGTTGGTCTAGGGTTCGTTCCCTGGCTTGACCGGAAACCCTGCCTCGCGCCACGCCTTCATGCCGCCGTCGAGCGCAACCGCCCGCTGGAAACCCATCTCGCGCAACGTCGCCGCGGCGAGCGTCGAGACGCGGCCGAACTCGCAATAGGCGAGGATGCGCGGCGTCGGGTCAGGCAGGTCCTGGTTCACGCGCAACTCGAGCTGCCCGCGCGGCAGGAGGCGCGCACCCGGAATGTGCCCCGCCTCGTAGGCGTCGCGCTCACGCACGTCGAGCACGACGAGGTCGCGCTCACCCGACTCGACCCGCGCCTTCAGCTCCTCGAGCGACATGAACGGCACCGTCGCCGCGGCTTCGGCGAGGAGCTGGGCCACGGTCTTCCCGCCGGTCATGTTGGTGCGCAGCGCCTCGGTGAGGTGCTTCGGCATCGTGAGATTGAGGCTGCGCATCATCGCGACGAACTCGCCCGGGTCGCGCATCTGCAGGCGCGGGTTGCCCGCAAGCTCCTGCCCGATCGTCGAGTGGCCCTGGCCCTTGTAATCGTGCGCGGGGTACACCTCGAGCGCGGGGTCGAGCTTCAGCACGCGGTCGAACAGGCTGGCGTGTAGCGCCTGCGGGTCGCCGGTCGGCAAGTCGGTGCGGCCGGTGCCGCCGATCAGCAGCGTATCTCCGGTGAACACGCGGTCCGCGCCGACCAGGCACATGGAGTCGCGCGTGTGGCCCGGCGTGTGCATCACTCGCAGGCGCAGCTTGCCGACGACCAGCATCTCCCCGTCGTCGAGGCGCATGTCGACGAAGGGCGCGGGGCTCGCCCGGTGCATCACGACCGGCACCGCGAGCCGCCGGGCGAGCTCGCGTGTCCCGGAGAAGTGGTCGGCGTGGGTGTGCGTGTCGACGAGGTAGCGGATGCGCAGGCTCGCGCGCGCCGCGAGCGCGGCGTAGCGGTCGACCTGGCTCAACTCCGGGTCGATCAGGGCCGCGGCGCAGGTGTCGCCGCAGCCGATGAGGTAGGACTGGCAGCCGCCGGTGGCGATCTGCTCGAAGATCACGGGCAAGTGCCTCCTCGCAGAATCGCACCTTACCCCGCGGCGCGGGTCGGCACAACGCGGACGGCGATCCTCAACCCCTGCGACGCTTCCCCGCGCCGGAAGCCTGACGTACCGCGGGCGTCGTCGGCAGCCCCGTGTGCTGGGTCCGGAAAGGCCGAAGCGCGCTGCCGCGCCTGCCCTCGTGCGCGTCTCCTGTTCCCAGCGGCTGATACGCCGGCACGAGCTGGTGCTGCGCGCTGCCGATGAGATCGGTGCGGCCCATTCGCCGCAGCGCCTCGCGCAGCATCGGCCAGTTGTTCGCGTCGTGATAGCGCAGGAAAGCCTTGTGCAGCCGGCGGACCTTGAGACCCTTCGGGACGATCACGTCCTCGCTCGTGCGCGAGACGCGGTGCAGCGGGTTCTTGCCGCTGTGGTACATCGCGGTCGCCGTGGCCATCGGCGACGGCAGGAACGCCTGCACCTGGTCGGCGCGGAAGCCGTTCGTCTTCAGCCATAGTGCGAGCTCGAGCATGTCCTCGTCGATCGTGCCGGGGTGCGCGGCGATGAAGTACGGGATGAGGTACTGCTCCTTGCCCGCTTCCCTCGAGTAGCGGTCGAAGAGCGCCTTGAAGCGGTCGTACGCGCCGACGCCCGGTTTCATCATCTTCGAGAGCGGGCCTTCGGAGATTGCCTCGGGGGCGATTTTGAGATAGCCGCCGACGTGGTGCTGGGCGAGCTCCTTCACATACTCGGGCGATTCGATCGCGAGGTCGTAGCGCACGCCCGAGGCGATCAGGACCTTCCTTATGCCCGGCAGCTCACGCGCCCGACGATAGAGCTTGATGAGCGGCGCATGGTCGGTGTTCAGATTCGGGCAGATGCCCGGATACACGCACGAGGGCCGGCGGCACGCGCTCTCGATCTCGCGGCTCTTGCAGGCGAGCCGGTACATGTTGGCGGTCGGCCCGCCGAGATCCGAGATCACGCCGGTGAATCCGGGCACGGTGTCGCGGATCGTCTCGATCTCGCGGATCACCGAGTCTTCCGAGCGGCTCTGGATGATGCGGCCCTCGTGCTCGGTGATCGAGCAGAACGTGCACCCGCCGAAGCAGCCGCGCTGAATCGCGATCGAGAACCGGATCATCTCGTACGCGGGAATCTGCGCGGCGCCGTAGGCGGGATGCGGCTGCCGCTTGTACGGCAGCTCGTAGACCCAGTCCATCTCCTTCGTCGCGAGCGGAATGGGCGGCGGGTTGAGCCACACGTCGGTGTGCCCGTGGCGCTGCACGAGCGCGCGCGCGTTGCCGGGGTTGGACTCGAGGTGCAGGATGCGCGAAGCGTGCGCGTAGAGCACCGGGTCGACTGCAACCTGCTCGAAGGACGGGAGCCGGATCACGCTGCGTTCGCGGTCGGCGTTCCTGACTTGCCGCTCGAAGCGTACGACGTTGTGCCCTGGCGGCAGCGCCTGTGAGCGATGCGCTCCCGCGTTGTCCTCCACCGCGTACGGGTCGACCGGGGGATTGAGCGGCCCGGGCTTGTCGAGGTGCGCCGAGTCGATCTCGATCCAGTCGGCCGGCACGACCTTCCGGGCGAATGCGGTGCCGCGCAGGTCGGTGACGTCGTGAATGCTCGCACCGGCTGCGAGTCGGTGCGCGATCTCGCAGATCTGCCGCTCGGCGTTGCCGTAAACGAGGAGGTCGGCTTTTGCGTCGAGAAGGATCGAGCGCCGCACCTTCTCTGACCAGTAGTCGAAGTGCGCGATGCGGCGGAGCGACGCCTCGATCCCGCCGATCACGATCGGCACGTCGTGGAACGCCTCGCGCGCGCGCTGCGCGTACACGATGACCGAGCGGTCCGGGCGCCTGCCGCCTTCGCCGCCCGGGGTGTACGCGTCGTCGCTGCGGATGCGTCGATCTGCCGTGTAGCGGTTCACCATCGAGTCCATGTTCCCGGCCGTGATGCCGAAGAACAGGTTCGGCCGCCCGAGTGCGCCGAACGGCGCGGCGCTGTGCCAGTCGGGCTGCGCGATGATGCCGACGCGAAAGCCCTGCGCCTCGAGGACGCGCCCGACGATCGCCATGCCGAAGCTCGGGTGATCGACGTACGCGTCGCCGGTCACCACGATCACGTCGCAGCTGTCCCACCCGAGTTCGTCCATCTCTTCGCGCGACATGGGCAGCAAGGGAGCCGTGCCGAAGCGGGCGGCCCAGTGCTTGCGGTAGCGCGAGATGTCGGCGGCGGTTTGCATGGAGGGTGGGATTAGAGCAGAAAGCGGTGGCCCGCATTCAGATGGTTACGATCGCCCCAGCGGATCGAGTCGGACGTGCGCCCGCACCACTCCGGCCCGCTCATGGCGGGCGGTCAGTTTCACGACGCCGCCCGACGGCGCGCGTACGACCCATTCCGCCATCGCGCGGTCGTCGGTCGCGTCGCCGCCCCACCCGGCCCAGCTGCTCGGCACCGTCGGTTTGTACGCGCGGCCCTCGAGCTGGCCGAGCTCTTCGCGTGCGATCCCGGTCTCGAGCCGCGCGTCCCTCGGCAGCTCGATCTCGGCGACGACCCCGCGCACGGTCTTGTTCTTGTGGGCGCGCTGCGTGACGTAGCTCGGCAACCAGCCCGTGTTGTGGACGACGAGGCGCACGCGCCACGTGTCGGCGCCGAGGCGCGTCGCGCCGGCCTCGACGAGCTCGAGCTTCGGCGACACGAGGAGGCTCCAAACGAGCCACTTCGGGAAGAGGGCGAGTTCCTTCTCGAGCAGCGCGCGCGGCGGATTGCTCCAGGTGTAGAGCGCGTCCCAGCCGCCGATCTCCACGTCGCCGAGCTGCGGGTGCCGGAACGGATACCAGTCGACGAAGCCGTGACCCGACAGCGTCTTGTCGTTCCACTCGAGCAGCTTGAGGTCGTCTTCGACCGGATGCTCGCGGTACCACTCGATAAACTTGTAGTCGGCGATGCCGGCCGCGCGCTGCGGGCTCCAGATCTCGATCGTCCAGGCGAACACGCCGAGGTGGTCGTAGGCCCAGTCGTCGAAGGATCCGGTGATGACCTCCTTCGGGTGATAGCGGAAGTCGTGGAACACGGAGATGTTCGGATAGCCGGTCAGCTCGGTGCCCTTCGCGCCGAGCTTCTGGTACGTCCGTAGATCCTCGATCGGCAGGGCGTCGTCGGCCTGGTGCGAGTACGGACGAAGCAACACGCCGCTGTAGGTGTGGAACAGGATCGCGCCGGTGATGTTCGCGTGCGTGGTGACGAACTGCACGGCAGTCCGCACCTCGGGTTCGGAGGCCGGAAAGGGTCCCGCACCGTGCTGCTCGTGCTCCTGCCGCCAGCCCGCCGGGAAATTGCGATTCAGGTCGAGCCGCTCCTTGCGCGGCTGCAGCTTGAGCGTCACTCCGTCCCAGCCGTCAATCAGCCCTTCCGGCAGCAGCCGGTAGTAGCGACCGCCGGTCTCGGCCGGATCGCGGCGGACCATGAGACGCCGATCGCGCTCGGACACTTTCCACGGCCCGTTGGGATCGGGCACGCGCATCGTGAGCACGCGGCCGTCGCCGTCGACGTCCTCGCGGCGCAGCCCGGCGACCGGCTCCTCGTCGTAGGGGTAGGGCCGCGTGCTGGAGCGGATGATCTTCGGGACGTCGGCGAGCGCCCATTCCGCGCCGTCCGGGTTGAGGCGCGGACAGACGTAGAACACGCGCGTGTCGAGGCAGCGCGTGACCTCCTCGTTCTTGCCGTACTGCGTGACGAGCTCATGCAGCAGGTAGAGGCACGCCATCGATCCGGCGACCTCGGTCGCGTGGATGTTGCCGTCGACCCAGAGCGCAGGCTTATCCCGATCGTCGCCGGTGTCGAGGCGCGTCGCGGTCGCGAGCCAGATGTCGCGCCCCTCGAAGCTCTTGCCGATGCTCTCGATGCGGAGGAGCTGCGCGTGCGCTACGGCCAGCGCGTGGAGCGCGCGGGTCAGGTCGTCGTACCGGAGATAGGTGTCGAAGCGCATGGCGAAGAGCGCTGAGGCGGGCGCCGGAGGATTAGACCAGAACGGACGCGTCCGCGGATGGGCCAGCCCGGAGACGATGGGATGGGCAT
The DNA here is from genome assembly GCA_035456405.1 of Burkholderiales bacterium. Taxonomy (GTDB): domain Bacteria; phylum Pseudomonadota; class Gammaproteobacteria; order Burkholderiales; family SG8-39; genus JAGVSZ01. Next base: position 10,521 of record DATIDG010000024.1, read on the forward strand.
GAGCAAGCCCGCCGGCTGCGATATAGTTCAGCACGGATCGAGTCATGGGTGCAGCCAAGGTAATCGGCGTGCTGCTGATCGTCGCCGGCGTGGCGGGGCTCGTCTATGGCAGCTTCAGCTACACGAAGGAGACGCACGAAACGAAGCTGGGACCGTTCCAGTTCTCCATCAAGGAGAAGGAAACGGTCGCGATTCCGGTCTGGATCAGCGTGGCGGCAATCGCCGCCGGCACGATCCTGCTGGTCATCAACCGCAAGCGCTGACCCCGGGGTGCGCGCATGAAGTTCCGGCTCCTTGGCCGCACCGGCGTCCACGTCTCGCAGCTCTGCTTAGGCACGATGTCCTTCGGCGGCGATGCCGACGAGAGCGCGTCGGCAGCGATGTACAAGGCGTGCCGCGACGCGGGCATCAACTTCTTCGACACCGCCAACCAGTACAGCGGCGGGCGCTCGGAGACGATCCTCGGCGGGCTGATCCAGGGCCACCGCGACGAGCTGGTGATCGCCACCAAGTGCTTCAATCCCACCGGGCCCGACATCAATGGGCGCGGCCTCTCCCGCCGCCACATCACGCGCGCCGTGGAAGAGAGCCTGGAGCGGCTGCGGACCGACCGCGTCGAGGTCTATTACCTGCACCAGCAGGACGCATCGACGCCCCTCGAGGAGTCGCTACGCGCGCTCGAGGACCTCGTGCGCGCCGGCAAGATCCTCTATCCGGCGCTCAGCAACCACACCGCCTGGCAGACGCAGAAGTCGGTCGACCTCCAGGAGGCGCAGGGCTGGGCGCGGCTGCAGGCCATCCAGCCGATGTACAACCTCGTCAAGCGCCAGGCCGAGGTCGAGATCCTGCCGATGGCGGCGGCGAACGGAATCGGGGTCGTGCCCTACAGCCCCGCGGGCGGGGGCCTGCTCTCGGGCAAGTACGAGCAGAAGGACAAGCCCGCGACGGGGCGACTCGTCGAGAAGGAGCAGTACAACGTCCGTTACGGCGAGGAGTGGATGCACGAGACGGCGGCGCGCTTCGCCGCGTTCTGCAGGCAGAGCGGCGTGCACCCGATGAGCATGGCGGTCGCATGGACGGGAAGCCACCCCGCGATCACCGCGCCGATCATCGGCGCGCGCAACGTCGACCAGCTGCAGGCGTCGCTGGACTCGGTTAAGCTCGAGATGACGCCCGAGCTGCGCGCGGAGATTTCAGCGCTCTCGCGCACGCCGCCGCCCGCCACCGACCGGCTCGAAGAAGCAAAGCCGAAGAAGTAGCGCGCCGCTCGTCGAACGGGCGCCCGGGCCCGGCGCGGCCCGGGCGCAACCTGCCATGGCTGCCGGCTGGCTTACTGCGCCGCGCCCGGCTCGTCGTCCGCATCGAGCCTCTGATGCTGAATGATCTTGTTTGTCCGCCACCAGCTCAGCATCGACTCGAAGTCGCCACCAAACTTCTCTTTCTTCAACTGCTCGGTGATGGCGCTGCAGACGGCATGTTCATTCGCGTTGACCATTCGCACCGCCGCGGCGTGGTCGCAGATCCAGAAGAGCCGTTCGAGATCGGCGTCCTGGACCCGGGTGTCGCGAACCTCTGTCGGCCGCGGCGCGTCGAGCCGTCGTGCCGCCGTGGCGTCGACTGAAGTCCAGGCCAGCAGCGCCGCGCCGACCGCTGCCAGCGTGGCGAGTTTCGTCAGGGGTGCGGAACCGTGTGGCTTCCGGGACGTCGTGAGCATGATCCATGCCTCCTTTGCGTTGTGTTTGGACCTACGGGTGCCGTTGCACCGCGTGGCGTGGCAACGGCAACGGGACCAAAGGTAGGGGAGGCGCCGGTTCGAGTAAGTGCGTTTACGCACCCCGAGCAGGCGAACGAGACGATCCGCATCGAGCCACGATCGTTTCGTCGCACGATCGACGGTTACAGGACAGCGGTATCCTCGTGGGTGGAGCCTTTGCCATGCCACGGGACCAGCATCCCTCGAGCCTCGGCCTGCGGAGCATCGCGCTGCTCGACGCGCTGCCCGCCGAGCGCGTGGACGCGCTCGCGCGCGAGTGTGCGTGGCGGAACTACGTTCCCGACCAGCAGATCATCTCGCGCGAGGCGGACGACCGCGACCTGTACCTGATCGTCTCCGGCCGTGTCCGCGTCACGACCTACTCGGCGGGCGGGCGGCAGGTGACTTTTCGCGACCTGGGCGCGGGCGATTGCTTCGGCGACGTCGCCGCGATCGACGGCAAGCCGCGCTCTGCGGACGTCGTCGCGCTCGAGAGCAGTCTGCTCGCCGCGATGCCGCCGGCGGTGTTCTGGCGCCTGGTCCGCGAGAATCCGTCGGTCGCGGAGTACCTGCTGCGGCGGCTCGCGGGCCTCGTGCGGGGGCTCTCCGAACGCGTCATCGATCTCAGCACGCTCGGCGTGCAGAACCGCATCCACGCCGAGCTGCTGCGCCTCGCGCGCGAGGCGGGCGTGACGGGCAACACGGCCCGCATCGACCCCGCGCCGAAGCACACCGACATCGCGAGCCGGGTGAGCACCTACCGCGAGCAGGTGACCCGCGAGCTCTCGGCGCTCGTCAAGGCCGGCATTCTCGAGCGCGGCGAGCACGCGCTCGTGATCCTCGACCTCGCGCGCCTCGAGCGCATCGTCGAGGAAGTGCGCGGCGCCGCCTGAGCGCGTCGCTTACGCAGCCTCCGCTTCAGCGCGCTCCAGCCAGAAGCGCATGTCCAGGTCGCGGAACATCGTCATCGCGAGCGCAAAGTGGTCGCGGGCCGCATCGGGGCTTGCCGTCTTGCGGTACACCCGGCCGAGGCCGAGGTGGCAGTGCGCGACAAGCGGGCGCATGCCGAGCTCGTCGGCGAGCGCCATCGCCTCGCGATAGTGGCCTGCGGAGGCCTCGGCGTCCGGCCCCTCGCGCGCGCACCCGACCTCGCCGAAGAGGCGCAGGGCCCACGCTTCCAGTCCGCGCTGACCGTGCTCGCGCGCAACCGCCAAAGCCCGCTCGGCAAGGCCGATCGCCTCCTCCTGTTCGCCTGCGAGCAGACGCGCCTCGCCCAGATGCACGATCGCGGGCGTGGCGAACATCGTGAGACCGGTGGATTCTCCGGACGCCAGCGCCTGCTGCAGCAGCTCCAGGCCCTCCGGAACGCGCCCGGACAGCGTGTACACGTAGCCGAGCATCTCTGTCAGAGGCGGCGCCAGGAAGTGCAGGTTCCACTCGCGGCACAGCGCGACTCCGCGTTCGAGCAAGGGGACCGCGTGACGGAGATCACCAGTGACCCCGTAGACGTGCCCTAGACCGCGGCACGCAAAGGCCAGGCTGTAGGGGTGATTGAGTGTTTCGGCCAGCTGGACCGCCTTGTGCCCGAGATTCATCCCTTCCTCGAACTCGCCCCGCTCGGCCAGGGCCCACGCCCAGAAGACTCGGCCCATCACGATCGGAAATCCCGCCATGCCGAACCTCTCGCGACCGTGATCCCCTTCGAGCGGCTCGATGGTCTTCGCGAAGAAGTCCCCGGCGCGGCCGTAGTCGCCGGCAGCGAGGTATGCGGTACCGAGGTAGTAATTGGCCGCGACCGTGAGCGGGAGATCGCGGAGCTTCGCGGCGATCTCCTGGACCTGCAGCGCGAACTTGCACGAGTCCGCCGAGTGACCGGTCAGCCGGGCGTGCTCGCTCGAGTACGCGAGGATCAGTCCCAGCCGGCGCTGATCGTCGAGGGCGCGCGCCACGCGTTCGGCTTCGCGCAGGTGCCCGAGCCCGGCTTCCAGCTCTCCCAGCGGAAAGAGCGAGTTGCGGAGACCGAGCCGGAGATCGACCGCCTGCTCCAGCGTGGCGGATGACTTCGGAAGGTGCGCGAGCGCGGCGAGCGCTTGCTCGTGGCACGCGACCGCCTCGCGGTGCGCCGAGCGGGCGAAAGCCCGGCTGCCCGCCTGGTGGAGGTACCGTACGGCCTTCTCCCAGAGCTCGCCGCGGACTGCGTGGTGGGCGAGACGCTCGACCTGCTCGGTGAGGCGGTCGGCATGCAGCGTCTCGAGCGCCTCGACGATCCGCGCGTGCAGGGCTTGCCTGCGATCGTGGATCAGGCTCCCGTAGGTGACCTGGTACGTGAGCGCGTGCTTGAACGTGTATTCGAGTTCCGGGAAGAGGCGCGCTTCGTAGAGGAACTCGGCGGCCTGGAGGTGCGCGAGGCCCCGGTGCAGTGCCTCGTCCGGCTGGTCGCCGATCGCCTGGAGCAGCGAGAAAGGCACTTCCTCGCCGATCACGGCCGCCGCCTGGAGCAGGCGCTTCTCCTCGAGCGGAAGGCGGTCGATCCGCGCCGCCAGAACCGCCTGCACCGTCGCCGGTACCTGGGCGCTCGTGGGTTCCTTGACCAGGAGATACGCGCCGCGCTCGCCCTCCAGAACGCGGGTCTCCGCCAGGGTCCGGATGCTTTCCTCCAGGAAGAACGGGTTTCCCTGGGTCCGGGCGATCAGCGCCTGCTTTAGGGGCTCGACACTCGGATCGGGTCCGAGTAGCGCCGCGAGTAGCTCCTCGGCGCTCTCCGGCGGCAGGGGGTCGATCCTCAGCTGCGTGTAGTAGCTGCGGCTTCCCCAGCCGTGCTGGTACTCGGGCCGGTAATTGACGAGGAGCAGCAGGCGGGCCATCGGCAGGCTGTCGACCAGGCTGTCCAGCAGCGCCTGCGTTTCGGAGTCGATCCAGTGCAGGTCTTCGAGGGCGAGGCCGAGGGGCTGGACCTGGCTCTCGCGCAACAGCAGCCGCTTCAGGGCGTCCAGGGTGCGCTGCCGCCGCTGCGGGGGATCGAGCGCCTCCCACTGTGGGTCGCCGACGGGCACGTCGAGAAGGGCGAGGAACGCCGGCAGCGCGGGCTCGAGCGCGCGGTCCAGCGAGACGATCTTGCCGGTAACTTTCTCGCGGATCTTGCGCGCGTCGTCGCGGGGTTCGAGCTGGAAGTACGACTTGAGCAAGTCGATGATGGGCAGGTAGAGACTCGACTTGCTGTAGGACGCCGTGCCGGTCTCTAGAACGAGCCAGCCGTGGGTCCGGTGGGAATGGATGAACTCCCAGAACAGGCGAGACTTGCCTACCCCGGGCTCGCCAACCAGAGCGACTACCTGGCCGCGGCCGGCCCGGGCCTTGTCCAGCGCATTCCGCAGCACCTGCTGTTCGACGTCGCGGCCGACGAACCGCGTGAGTCCGCGCGCCGCCGCCGCCTCCATGCGCGAGCGCAGACTGCCCGCACCCGTTACCTCGTAGACCTCGATCGGGTCCGCAAGCCCCTTGACCCGCGCGGGACCGAGCGGCTTGACCTGCACGTACCCCTCGGAGAGCGCGAGGCTGTCGGCGGTCACGAGGATCGTGCCGGCCGCCGCCATCTGCTCCATGCGCGAGGCGAGGTGCGTCGTTTGCCCCACCGCGGTGTAATCCATGCGGAGGTCGCTCCCGACGGATCGCACGACGACCTCGCCGGAATTCAAGCCCACGCGGATCTGCGGCATCAGCCCTTCGCGACGACGCATGTCCTCCGCATGGCGCCTTACCGCCTCCTGTATCCGCAATGCGGCGTAGCACGCCCGCACCGCGTGGTCTTCGTGGGCGATCGGCGCACCGAAGAGCGCCATGATGCCGTCGCCCATGACCTGGTTGACCGTGCCCTCGTAGTGGTGGACGGCGCTCATCATGAGCTCGAGCAGCGGGTCGAGCAGCTTCCGGGCTTCCTCCGGGTCGCGGTCCGCGAGCAGCTCCATCGAGCCCTTCATGTCCGCGAACAGCACCGTGACCTGTTTGCGCTCGCCTTCGAGGGTGGCCTTCGAGGTCAGGATCCGTTCTGCGAGGTGCTTCGGGGTGTAGGCCTCCGGGGATGCGTAGCGGGGCTGCGCCGGCGCAGGAACGCTCGAACCCACCGGCTTCCCGCACTCCGGGCAGAACTTCGCGGTCGGGCCCACCGGGCCGCCGCAGCTCGCACAGGGTCGCGTGAAGGGCGCTGCGCACTCTTCGCAGAACTTTGCCCGTGGCGGGTTCTCGTGGTTGCACCGAGGACACTGCATCGTGGGACCCCCTCCCGCAGACGCTAGTGTGCCACCACCCCATTCCGGCGCCCCGCCCGGCACACGCTGGCGCCGCGGGACTAAGCCGGCGCGCGCCGCGCCTTAATCCGTCGACCTGAGCCTCGAGGTGCGTAAGCGCACTTTCAGGCGGCGTCCCGCTCCCTAGCCTTCGAACTGTCGTCGTCGCGGTCAACGACCGCAGGATTCGAAGGAGAGGTCATGAATCGCTTCGTTCGCTTGTCCGCCGTGCTCGCGCTCGCGGCGTGCCTGAGCCCTGCCCTCGGCGGCGAGCGCGTCTCGATTGCCGCACCCGTGAAGCTGCGCTTCGATCCCCGGTTCACTTTCGAGGCCGTCGCGCAGCGCATGAACGTCACGCTCCGCCGGGAGGTTCCGCTTCCGGCCGTCTTCCTCGAGAGCTCGACGCCGCTCGCCCAGTTCCAAGATGCGATGGAGCGCCAGTGGCAATTCCGGCCACCGCTCGTCGCCAATGCCTACTCGATCGAGCGCAACGAGATCTATCTGAGCGACGACGCGTCCTTTTACCTGCGGCTCAAGCGGTCGATCGACGACTCGCTCGCGCACGAGTTCGTGCACTACATCCAGGCGATGTACTTTAACGAGGACCTCTCCACCGACGGCTGCGAGGTCCAGGCGGTCGAGATCCAGCGGTGGTTCCGGGAGGCCCACATGCGCGAGAGCCGCGAGACGGTGGCGCAGGCAGAGGCCACCGGGCCTGCGTCAGCGGACGACGCGCCGAAGTGCGTGCTGGTGCCGGGAGACGCCGGCACCCGGGCGGTGCGGTGCGCGACGGGATCGCGCCCGATTTCGGGCTGACCGCTCCCGATCGATCGCGCGGGAACGACGCGCGATCGACCGCGATGCGCTAGTGGCGCTCGCGCGGCGGCGTATGGTGCGCGGCGAGCGCGGCACGCGTCTGCGCCAGCGTCTGCCGCGTTCTCGTCTCCTCGGTTTCGGCCCATGCGCGCGCCGCCTGTGCGGCGAGCGCCTCGACCCGCGCCCGGACCTCGGCAGCCTTGCGTCCGCGCGCCTCGAACTCGGCACGCGCACGGCGGTGCCCGATGGCTTCCCTCACCGCGGCGAGCTTGGCCTCGGTCTCGGCGGCGATCTGCGCGTCGAGACTGGCGGCGGCCTGCGACTCGGCCTGCAGCTCCTGCTCCTTCTCGATCCGCGCATGGCGATTCTCGTTGGCAGTCCTCTCCGCGGCGAGCCTGGCCTCTGCCGCCGCAGCGATCTGCGCGTCGAGACTGGCGGCGGCCTGCGACTCAGTCTGCAGCGCCTGCTCCTTCTCGATCCGCGCATGGCGATTCTCGTTGGCTGTCCTCTCCGCGGCGAGCCTGGCCTCCGCCGCCGCGGCGATCTGCGCTTCGAGGCTGGCAGTGGTCTCCGATTCCGCAAGCAGCGCCTGCTCCTTCTCGATCCGCGCTTCGGCCGCCCGGCGGGCGGAGGAATCGACCTCGATTCGCGCGCGCCGCACCTCGATGAGCTGCGCCAGCGCCTTCGCCTTCGCGTCGGCCTCGACGAGGGCCTGGCATTCCGACGCGACGCTCTCCTCGGCCGTGCGACGCAGCGCTTCGTCGGCGCGCGCGCGGGCTTCGGCCGCGTGCCGCGCCTGCACCTCGGCCTCGCTGCGCCGCTCGGCTTCCGACGCCGCACGCGCCGCTGCGGCGGTCTGAGCGGCCGCTTCCTCGGCGGCGCGACGTTCCGCTTCACCCCTGGCGACGGCGGCCTGCTGGAGCTCGACCTCCGCGCGCTGGCGCATCTCGGCCGCCCGCGCAGCCGCGAGCTCGGTCTCGGCTCGCCGCTCGGCCTCGGCGGCCGCGCGCGCCATCGCGGTCGCATGCACCTCCGCCGCGTCAATGGCGCCCCGGTCGGCCTCGCTCTTCGCGATGGCGACGTCCCGCATCGTCGCTTCGGCGCGGCGGCGGTCCTCGGCGGCCCGCGCGGCTGCGGCTTCGGCTTCGGCCCGCGCCGCTTCCTCGGCCGCCGTGCGTGCTTCGGCCGCCGCGCGCTCCCGCGCCCTGGCCGCCGCGTCGGCCTGCCAGCGCGCGGCCGCTTCCGCCGCTGCGCGCGCTTCCGCTTCGGACTCCGTGCGGATGCGCGCCGCCTCCTGTGCCTTCGCCTCCGCTTCCGCGCGCGCGTTCGCCTCGGCAGCCGCGAGCGCTTCCTGTTCCCGGCGCGCTTCCGCGCGCGCAGTCGCTTCCTGCTCCGCCATCGCACGCGCGATGGCTGCCGCTGCGGCCCGCTCCTCGGCCTCGGCGTGGGCCTGCGCCCGGTCGCGCGCTTCCGCCTCGGCCAGCGCCTTGGCACGCGCGGCTTCGGCGGCGCGCGTCTCGAGACTCAGGCGCGCCCGGGCAGCGGCGGCGTCCTCCGATTCGGCGCGCGCGCGCAGCTCTGCCACCTTGCGCGCCTTCTGCTCGGTGTCGATCCGCGCTGCGGCTTCACGCGCGGCTGCGGATTCCGCCTCCACCCGTTCGTGCGCCTCGTGGGCGGCGCGCTCTTCGGCCTCGGCGCGCAGGGCCTGGATGCGACCCAGGTCCTGCTCGAGCCGCGCGCGCTGCTCCTGCACTGTCCGGGTCGCAACGTCGAGTGCCTCGCGCACTTGCAGCGCCTCGAGGGCACGCGCGTGGGCCTTGGCCCGCTCCTCCGCCGCGTGCATCGCCGCCTGCTCGGCGCGCGCGAGCGATTCGGTGAGCCCCTGCGCGCGCAGCTCGGCCTCGGCCCTCGCCTGCGCAGCAGCACGGGCGTTCGCCTCGGCGGCGGCACGCTCCGCCACGGCGTGCGCAGCGCGGATCTCCGCGCGGACGCGCGCCTCGGTTTCGTGCAACAGCTCGTCGCCGGCCGCGTCCAGGCCGGGGACGCTCACGTCCGGGGCGGGCAAATCCGGCGGCGCGAGTTCGGGCAGCGGGCGCGCGCGGGCCTCGTCGGCCGGTGCGGTGCGCATGCTCTCCTCATAGCCGAGGATGGCCTGACGAATCGCGTCGAACGCTGCGCGCATCCGCTCGCCGTGGGCCGCCGCGTCGACTTCGGGACCGGCCTCGGTCGCCGAGTGAGTCCGCTCCGCATCGGCGTCGAACGCAAGCCGCAGACTGGAAGGTTCGGGGGTGGCCATTGCAGCCTCCTTCTCTATCGATCGTCCCGGTGGCGGCTCGTCGCGACCGGCTGCCAGGACTGCGAGAGCGAATAGTAGCCCCGTAGCGCTGGGTTTCGCACCAAGAATATTGGGAAACTGTCTGATATCCCCCGGTTTTTTCGGGCCTGCCAGGCGCCCGACCGGGGGGTCAGGGCGGCGCGGGCAGCCGGGCCGGTCCGCGGCGAGCCGTTGTACGCTCGCGTCTTGCCTGCACGACACGAGGAAAGGGTGCGCCATGCGTACGAAGGTCGCCATCATCGGCGCCGGCCCCTCGGGCCTGCTGCTCGGTCAGCTGCTGGCGCGCGCCGGCATCGACAACGTAATCCTCGAGCAGCGGACGCCGGAGTACGTGCTCGGGCGCATCCGTGCGGGCGTCCTGGAGCAGGGCGCCGTCGACATGCTCGACGAGGCGGGCGTCGGCGCGCGACTGCATGCCGAAGGGCTGGTGCACGGCGGCATCGAGATCAGCTGGGCGGGCGGCCGCCATCGGATCGACCTTAACGGCCTGACCGGGGGCAAGAACGTGATCGTGTACGGCCAGACCGAGGTCACGCGGGACCTGATGGATGCGCGCGCCGCGAGCGGGGCGCAGTCGGTGTACGAGGCCGAAGACGTGAGCGTGCACGACTTCGACGCGGACCGGCCGGTCGTGCGGTACCGGCAGCGGGGCGAGACCCGCACGCTCGAATGCGACTTCATCGCCGGCTGCGACGGCTTCCACGGCGTGTGCCGGCAGAGCGTCCCGGCGTCGGGCATCCGCACCTATGAGCGCGTGTACCCGTTCGGCTGGCTCGGCGTGCTCGCCGACGTGCCGCCGGTGTCCGAGGAGCTGATCTACGTGAGCCACGAGCGCGGCTTCGCGCTGTGCAGCATGCGCAGCCGCACGCGCAGCCGCTACTACCTCCAGTGCACGCTCGCGGAGCGCGTCGAGGAGTGGCCGGACGAGCGCATCTGGGCCGAGCTCGAGCTGCGGCTCGACGCCCGCGCCGCGGCGGCGCTCCTCACCGCCCCCTCGATCGAGAAGAGCATCGCCCCGCTGCGGAGCTTCGTCGCCGAGCCGATGCGCTTCGGGCGCCTCTTCCTCGCCGGTGATGCGGCCCACATCGTGCCGCCGACCGGTGCGAAGGGGCTCAACCTCGCAGCGAGCGACGTGCGCTACCTGTTCGACGGGCTGTCGGAGCACTACCGGCACGGTCGCGACGACGGCCTCAACGCCTACTCGGAGCGCGCGCTCCGCCGCATCTGGAAGGCCGAGCGCTTCTCGTGGTGGATGACGATGCTGCTGCATCGCTTCCCGGACCACGGCCCGTTCGGCGAGAAAATCCAGCTCGCCGAGCTGCAGTACCTGTTCGATTCGCGCGCCGCGCAGGCGGCGCTCGCCGAGAACTACGTCGGATTGCCCTACTGAGACGCCGCCGGCCCCGGCGCGCGAGAACCGGAGGAGGAGAGTCGAATGACCGCGCAACTGCTGCCCACCACCGTCGTCGGCAGCTATCCGCAGCCCGACTGGCTCGTCGACCGCGCGCTCCTCGCGCAGGGCGTCCCGCGCGTGCGCCTGCGTGAGCTCTGGCGCGTGCCCGAGCCGTTTCTGCAGCAGGCCCAGGACGACGCCACGCAGCTCGCGATCCGCGACATGGAGCGCGCCGGCATCGACATCATCACCGACGGCGAGATGCGCCGCGAGAGCTACTCGAACCGGTTTGCCACCGCGCTCGAGGGCGTCGACAACGATGCGCCGGCGACGGTCACGAACCGCTCGGGCCGCGTCGTGCAGCTGCCGCGGGTGGTCGGCCGGATCCGCCGCCGGCACGCGGTCGAGGTCCGGGACATGGAGTTCTTGCGCCGGAACACCGATCGGCGCGCGAAGATCACGCTGCCCGGACCGTTCACCATGGCGCAGCAGGCGAAGAACGACTTCTACCGCGACGAGGAAGAGATGGCCATGGACTTCGCGGCGGCGGTGAACGAGGAGGCGCGCGATCTGCAGGCCGCGGGCGCCGACGTGATCCAGTTTGACGAGCCGTGGGTGCGCAATGATCCCCAGGCCGCGAAGCGTTACGCAGTCAAGGCGATCAACCGCGCGCTCGAAGGACTGACGGTGCCGACGGTCGTGCACGTGTGCTTCGGCTATGCGGCGGTCGTGAACGAGAAGCCCACCGGCTACTCCTTCCTGCCCGAGCTGGCCGACACCGCCGCGCAGCAGATCTCGATCGAGGCGGCGCAGCCGAAGCTCGACCTCGGTGTCCTGAAGGACTTCGCGCGGAAGAAGATCCTGCTCGGTGTGATCGATCTCGGCGATTTGCGGATCGAAACCGCCGAGGAAGTCGCCGCGAGGATTCGCAACGGACTGCGCTACGTGAGCGCCGACCGGCTCGTTCCGGCCCCCGACTGCGGCATGAAATATCTGCCGCGCGAGGTCGCGTTCGGCAAGCTCCGGTCCCTCGCCGAAGGCGCCGGGATCGTCCGACGTGAGCTGACGTAAGCGCGTCCCACTCAAGCCAGCTTCGTCATCACCGCCCCCGCGGCAACCAGCGCCACCGCCGCCCAGCGCAGCGGCGACACGCGCTCGCGCAGGAACGCCGCGGCGATCAGCGTACCGAACACGATCGAGGTCTCGCGCAGCGCGGCCACCAGACCGATCGGCGCGACCGTCATCGCCCACAGCACGATCCCGTACGAGCCTAGCGTGCACCCCGCACCGGCGGCGAGGAGGCCCCAGGTGCCGCGCGACTGCGGCATCGCCCGCCCTCCCAGCCACGGGCGCGCGAGCGCGAGCGTCGCGGCCGTCAGCACGAACATCCAGGCGATGTAGCTCGGCGCGTTCCCCGAGGCGCGTACCCCGGAGCCGTCGATCAGCGTGTAAACCGCGATTACGACGATGTTGGCAGCGACGATCCCGAGGGTCCGTGCGCTCGCATGCCGCGCGCGCAGGCCGTCGGCCGCGAGCGCGAGCGCGCCCGCGAGGATGACGACTACCGCCACCCAGCCGCCGCGCGAGAGCGGCTCGGCGAGCAGCGCCCACGCGCCGAGTGCGGTGACGAGCGGCGGCGTGCCGCGCATGAGGGGGTACGCGACGCTCAGATCGCCGCCGCGGTACGCCGCCTCGAGCAACTTGAAGTAAGAGAGGTGGACGACCGCCGAGGCCGCGAGCTGCGGCCAGCTCGCCGGCGCGGGCAGGGGCAGGAAGGGCAGCGCGAACGCGGCAAACCCGCCAGCGGCGATGCCCACCGCGATGGCGTCGCCCGCCTTGCCGCTCGCGGCCTTCGCGATCGCGTTCCAGCTCGCGTGCAGCAGCGCCGCCCCAAGCACCGCGAGCAATACCGTCAACGACATGCTGGCGCCGTTGCGGCCGTCGCGCCCTCAGCGGGCACGCTTGACCTTGCTCTTCAGCAATGCCTCGAGGTCGGCAAACGGCTTGTGCGTCGCAGGCGCGTCAGGCTCGGGTGCCGGCGCCGGGTGGCCCTGCGCGGCGTGCTCCAGGTGGCGCGAGTGCTCGTTGTCGTGGCAGTAGACGCACAGCAGCTCCCAGTTGCTGCCGTCGCGCGGATTGTTGTCGTGATTGCCGTCCTTGTGGTGCACCGTGAGCTGGCGCAGCGTGGCGCGGGTGAACTCGCGCGCGCAGCGCCCGCAGATCCATGGAAGGATCCTGAGCGCCTGCTCCCTATAGGTCTTCTCGCGCCGTTCCCGGTTGCGCCGGGCTTCGGCAACGAGCCGGTCCAACCGGTCGCTGTCCGGCCCGGTCTTGCCCGATGGCATGCGGCCTCCACCATGGGTGCTGCGGGGAGATTACTCGATCCCCGGCGGGGCGGGATAATGCCCCGCTCCGAATGCCGAGGAGGTTTCCCCCATGCTGATGTCCGGCAAGGACTACCGCGAATCGCTGCGGCGCTACTCGCCGCGCGTATACGTGAACGGGCAGCACGTGGCGTCGGTGGCCGACGAGCCGCTGCTCGCGCCGGGCGTCAACGGGCTGGCGCTGTCGTACGACTATGCGCTGCGCGAGGAGCTCGCCCCGGTGATGCGCGCGAGCCGGCCGGACCTCGCGGGCGGCCGCGCCGTCAACCGCATGAACGCGATTCCTGCGTCGAGCCAGGATCTCCTCAACAAGCTGGAGGCGGTGCGCCTCCTGTGCCAGGAGACTGGCTGCGCGCAGCGCTATCTCGGCGGCGACGCTCTCGCGGCGCTGCGCCAGGCGGCCGCGCAAACCGACGCCGAATGCGGCACTTCGTACGGCGCGCGGGTCGCGGCGTATCTCGACCGCGTCTACGCGGAGGATCTAGCACTCGGCGTAGCGATGACCGACGGCAAGGGCGATCGCACGCTGCGTCCCTTCGAGCAGCCGAACCCCGATGCCTACGTGCACATCGTCGAACGGCGCAAGGACGGGATCGTGATCGCCGGCGCGAAGGCGATCATCACCGGCGCGCCGTACATGCACGAGCTGCTGGTGATGCCGTCCCGCAACATGACCGAGGCGGACGCCGACTACGCCGTCTGCTGCGCCGTACCGGTGGACGCGGAGAACCTCACGCTCGTCGCGCGGCCGGCAGGGCGCCCGGGCGAGCCGGCGGCGACGTTCAGCGCCAAGTACGGGCAGTCCACAGCGGTCGCGATCTTCGATCGCGTGTTCGTGCCGTGGGACCGAGTGTTCCTCGCCGGCGAGTGGCGGCACTCGGGCTTCCTCACCTACCAGTACGCGCAGCACCACCGCCAGACGTGCATCGCCGCGCGCGCCGGTTTCGGTGACCTCCTGATCGGCGCCAGCGCGCTGATGACCGAGGCGAACGGCATCGACCTCGACGACGCGTCGAACCTGCGCGGGCAGATGGTCGAGCTCATCAAGATCGTCGAGGGCTTCTACGCCTGCGGCGTCGCGTCATCGGTCTACTGCGAGCAGGACCCGGCGGGCGTCGCGGTGCCGGAGGCCGTCTTCGGCAACATCGGCAAGCTCCTGCTCGCGACGCAGATCTACGACATGCACCGTCTCGCTCACCACCTCTCGGGCGGGCTGATCGTCACGCTGCCGGGCCCGGACGAGGACCACAACCCGGCCACCGCGGGGCGGCTTTCGGAGCTGCTCGGCGCGCGCTCCGACATCCCCTACGAGAAGCGCATCGAGGTCGCGCGCCTGATCGAGGATCTCACCGCGTCATATCAAGCGGGCTGGTACTCGGTCATCTCGCTGCACGGCGGGGGCTCGCCCGAGGCGATGCAGATGGAGATCTGGCGCCACTACCCGGTCGGGAACAAGGTGGATCTCGTCGAGCGGCTGCTCGAGCGCGGGATCCTCACCGACGAGACGCGCAGGATCACGCGCAACCGGCAGCCGGGACGCTGCTGCGTCGAGGGCTGCCAGGTGCCCGCCGCGCCGCAGATGGTGCCGCTGCCGTCGCCGGCGAGCGCACGCAAGCTCGTCGAGGTCGCTCAGTCGGTGAAGCGCACCGCGTGACGCGGCGCAAGCGTGGTGTAATCCGACGCCTTTTCAATCTCAAATGGAGACCCGGACGATGCGTCGAACAATCCTCGCGCTCCTCGTAGCCGTCCTCGCTCCCGCGGTGCTGGCTCAGACCTACCCCGCGAAGCCGGTCCGCCTCGTCGTGCCGTATCCGGCCGGCGGAACCACCGACATCGTGACGCGTGCCGTCGCCCCAGTGCTCGGGGAGTCGCTCGGGCAGCCCGTCATCGTCGAGAACAAGGCGGGCGCCGGCGGCACGATCGGCACCGCGGAGGTGGCGCGCGCGGCGCCGGACGGCTACACGCTGCTTGTGGCCTTCGACAACCACAGCGTCAACCACTTCCTCTACAAGAACCTGCCCTACGATCCGCTGAAGGCCTTCGAGCCGGTGAGCCTGATGGTGCAGTCGCCGCTGCTGCTTGTCGGGGCACCGACCTTCGCGCCATCCAGCGTCCGCGAGCTCGTCGACTACGGGAAGGCGAACCCCGGCAAGCTGAACTACGGCTCGACCGGCACCGGCAACTCCAGCCACCTCGCGTCGCTCGCGCTCGCGCAACGCGAGGGGCTCGACGCCGTGCACGTTCCGTACAAGGGCGGCGGGCCGCTCGTCAACGACCTGCTCGGGGGCCAGGTCAACTTCGCGTTCGCTTCGATGCCGCTCTTCGTGCAGCATGTGAGAGGCGGCAAGATGAAGGCGCTCGGCGTCGCCGGGCGCGAGCGCGCGCCGCAGCTGCCGCAGGTGCCGACGGTGGCCGAGACCCTGCCCGGATTCGAGGCGCAGTCCTGGGTGGCGATGTTCGCGCCGGCGGGGACGCCGCAGCTCGTACTCGCGCGGCTCGCGCGCGACACGCGCACGGCGCTCCAGCGGCCCGACCTGCGGGAGCGGCTGCTCGCGCAGGGGTTCATCGTGGTCGCGAGCACTCCGGAGGAGCTCGGCGTTTACTTCCGCGCCGAGTCGGACAAGTGGGGCAAGATGATCCGCGACCTCAACGTCACGCTGGAGTGATCGGAATGGGATACGAAAGCATCGAGCTGTCGGTCGAGGCGAAGGTCGCGCACATCCGGCTGTCGCGCCCGGAGCGCTTCAACGCCTTGGCGGACGCGTTCTGGCGCGAGCTGCCAACCGCAGTGCGCGAGCTGGATGCGTGCGGCGGCGTGCGCGCGGCGGTGATCTCCTCGACCGGGAAGCACTTCACCGCCGGCCTGGACCTCGCGATGTTCGAGAACGAGGCCGCGCTCGACACCTCGACGCCCGCCGGGCGGCAGCGCTTTCTCGCCAAGCTCATCGGGCTGCAGGATAGCTTCCACGCGCTCGCCGGCGCACGGTTCCCGGTGATCGCCGCGGTGCAGGGCGGCTGCATCGGTGGCGGCGTCGACTTCGTGTCCGCGTGCTGTCTGCGCTACGCGACCCGCGACGCGTGGTTCGTGATCCAGGAGATCAACCTCGGCATGATGGCCGACGTCGGGACGCTGAACCGCATGCCCAAGCAGCTGCCCGAGGCCGTGGTGCGCGAGCTCGCGTACACCGGCGACCGGTTGTCTGCCGAGCGTGCCGAACGGCTCGGCTTCGTGAATGGCCTGTTCGACACTCACGAGGCGCTCGTCGCCGGCGCGCTCGAGGTCGCGCGCCGGATCGCGGCCAAGTCGCCGGTCGCGGTGTCGGCCACGAAGGGCATGATCTCGTACGCGCGCGACCACTCGGTGGCGGAGAGCTTCGAGTATCTGAACGCGCTCCAGCCGGGCATCTTCAGCATCGACGATATCCGCCGCTCCGTTGCAGCGATGAAGGCGCGGGCGCCGGTCGAGTTCGAGGACCTGCCGCGCCGATCGGGTGTGCCCTGAGCCATACGCCTGGGCGGAGCGCAGGCGCGGCGGCCGGCAGATCTCCTACGGGCTCAGCGAGATAACCCAGCCCGCCGGCAAGTCGCCGTGAGCGCGTCAAGCAGCGCGGTGAACGCGTTGCTGGGGGCCAACGCCGAGCTTCCACAAAATCCCCTTCGCTTTAGGGTGTTGCGTCCCACCCCCCGGCAACCGCTTTCGGGGCAGGCCGTAACCCTCAGCCGACGCTGGGGTCCGGGCGCGGGCGGTTCGTCCAGGGAACTTGATCTGTGCCATTGCTTTGTCCTCACGGCGGGCATACGATTCGAACGATGGTTCAAATTTTGAATCACCGTTCTAGCGAAGGCTCGGCGCGGGTCCGGCGTCGAAACGAAGCGCGGCGCCTCGACATCCTCCGCGCGGCGGCGCGCGTCTTCCGTCGCCGCGGGGTCGCCGCCGCGGGCATGCGCGAGATCGCCCAGGAAGCCGACCTCTCCCCCGGCAACCTCTACTACTACTTCTCCGGCAAGGACGAGCTGCTGCTCTTCTGCCAGGAGGGGGCGCTCGAGCACATGCTCGCCGCTGTAGCGGCCGCGCGCGCGACGCCCGCCTCGAGAGCCGAGCAGCTGCGCAGCGTGCTGCGGGCGCACGTGCACGCGATGCTCGACGAGCTGGAGGGCGCCACTGCCCACCTCGAGGTCGACGCGCTGCCCGAGGGGATGCGCGCGCCGATCATCGAGAAGCGCGACCGCTACGAGCGCGCGGTGCGCGAGCTGGTGACCGAGGGCCTCGCGCGCGGCGAGTTCGCGCCCTGCGACGCGGCGCTCGTCACCCGCGCGATGCTCGGGGCGGTGAACTGGACGGCACGGTGGTACCGGCCGGACGGCGCGCGCCCGGTCGCCGAGATCGCGCAGACGCTCGCCGACTATCTCGTGAAAGGAGTCCTGAAATGAGCGCGGTCCCCGACCGGGTGCACCTGCGGCTCGTCGTGAACGGCGAGGACACGCCGGTCTCGTTCGCGCCCTACAAGACGCTGCTCGAGGTGCTGCGCGAGGACCTCGGGCTCACCGGCACCAAGCACGGCTGCGAGCTCGGCGAGTGCGGCGCGTGCGCCGTGCTGATCGACGGCGAGCCCGTGCTGTCTTGCCTCGAGCTCGCGGTGCAGTGCGAAGGCCGCGACATCCAGACCATCGAAGGTCTCGCCAAGGGCACGGAGCTCCATCCGCTGCAGGCGGCGTTTGCCGACCTCGGCGGCTCGCAGTGCGGCTACTGCACGTCCGGTATGGTGATGACCGCCAAGGCGCTGCTCGACAAGGAGTCCGCGCCGAGCCGCGAGCGCATCAAGGAGGCCCTCTCCGGAAACCTGTGCCGCTGCACCGGCTACCAGCAGATCTGGGAGTCGGTGGAGGAGGCGGCGCGCGTCATGCGGGAGGCCAAGCCATGAACGCGCCCGAAAGGCCGCGCGAGAAAACGCGCTTCGACACCATCGGCAAGCCGCGCCGCCGCGTCGACGGGCGTGCCAAGGCGATTGGCGAGGCGCGCTTCGCCGACGACCTCGTTCTGCCGCGGATGCTGCACGCGAAGCTCGCGCGCTCGCCGCACCCGCACGCGATCATCGAGTCGATCGACACAACACGCGCGCGGGCGCACCGCGGCGTGCACCTGGTGCTCACCGGCGCCGAATTCCCGGTGCCCTACGGCATCATGCCGGTGTCGCAGGACGAGTACCCGCTCGCGCGCGAGCGGGTGCGGCACGTCGGCGACCCGGTCGCCGCGGTGATCGCGGTGGACGAGCAGACCGCGACCGAGGCCCTGCAGCTCATCGACGTGAAGTACCGGCCGCTGCCGACGATCGCCTCGCCCGAGGAGGCGCTCGCCAATCCCGAGCCGCGCATCCACGACTACGGCGAGCGCGGCAACATCCACCGCAACCAGTCCTACGAGTTCGGCGACGTCGAGGAAGCGCTCGCGCAGTCCGACCACGTCTTCGAGGACCTGTTCTTCTACGAGGGCAACACGCACCTGCCGATCGAGCAGCAGGCGTCGCTCGCGTCGGTGGAGGGCGACGGGAAGCTGCTGCTCGCCACGAGCACGCAGAATCCCCACTACCTGCACCGCCAGCTCGCGCGCGTGCTGCAGATGCCCGCGGCGAGGATCCGCGTCATCGCCACGCCGAACGGCGGCGGCTTCGGCGGCAAGTGCGATCCGGCCAACCACGAGTTCGTCGTGTCCAAGGCGGCGCTGATGCTGGGGCGCCCGGTCAAGATCTGCCTCACGCGCGAGGAGGTCTTCTACCAGCACCGCGGCCGGCATCCGGTGCTGATGAAGTTCCGCACCGGCGTCACCCAGGACGGCCGGCTCACCGCGACGCACCTGCAGACGCTGCTCGATGGCGGCGCCTACGGCTCGCACGGGCCCGCGAGCACCTTCTACACGGGCGTGCTGACGCCGGTGACCTACGAGCTGCCGCGCTTCAAGTTCGAGGCCTGCAGGGTGTTCACGAACAAGCCCGCCTGCGGTCCCAAGCGCGGCCATGGCACGCCGCAGCCGCGCTTCGGCCAGGAGGTGCAGCTCGACAAGATCGCCGAGCGCCTCGGCCTCGATCCCGCGGAGATGCGCCTGAAGATGGTCACCAAGCCCGGCTCGCTCACCGCGAGCTGGCTGCGCATCGGCTCGACGGGGCTCGCCGAGTGCATCCGCAAGGTGGTCGAGATGTCCGGCTGGAAGGAACGGCGCGGCAGGCTCGGGTCCGGGCGCGGCTTGGGGCTCGCCTGCTCGAGCTACATGTGCGGCGCGGGCGTGTCGATCTACTGGAACAAGCTGCCGCACTCCGCGGTGCAGCTCCTGCTCGACCGCAGCGGCCAGGTGACGGTGTACTGCGGCGCGACCGAGCTCGGCCAGGGTTCCGACGACGTGCTGGCGGCGCTCACCGCGGAAGCGCTCGGCATCGACCCGGGCAACGTGCGCTGCGTCACCGGCGACACCGGCATCACGCCGATCGACCTCGGCTCGTACTCGAGCCGCGTCACCATAATGATGGGCAACGCGGCGCTGCAGGCCGCCGGGCGCGTGCGCGAGCTGCTCGCAGCCGCAGCGGCCGAGGCGCTCGACACGCTGCCCGACCGCGTCGTGTTCTCCCAGGATCGCGTGTTCGCGGCCGACGACGCGGGCAAGACGATGAGCTTCATCGAGGCGATCGCGGCTGCGGAAGCGAAGTTCGGCACGCTCGCCGCGGTCGGCTCCTACGCGCCCCCGAAGCCCCCGGGCAAGTACAAGGGGGCGGGCGTCGGGCCGTCGCCCGCCTACAGCTTCACCGCCTGCGTGGTGGAAACCGAGGTGGACCCGCACACCGGCTGGGTCACGGTGCCGAAGATCTGGATCGCGCACGACATCGGGCGGGCGCTGAATCCCGTGCTCGCGCGCGGGCAGGTCATCGGCGACGTGTACATGGGCCTGGGCGAGGCGCTGATGGAAGAGCAGGCGTTCCGCCGCCTGCCGCCGAAGCTCTCGAGCGCGCTCGTGCACCGCAATCCGTCGATGCTCGACTACAAGAGCCCCACCTCGCTCGACATGCCGGAAGTCGAGGTCGCGCTCATCGAAGACCCCGATCCGAACTGCCCGTACGGTGCGAAGGAGGTCGGGCAGGGGCCGCTCCTGCCGGTCATGCCGGCCCTCGCGAACGCGATCCACGACGCGGTCGGCGTGCGCATCGACGAAGTGCCGATTACGCCCGAGAAGGTGCTGCGCGCGCTGGAGAAAAGGGAGAAGGGCGAAGCGCCGCGCGTGGGCCCGGAGAGTTTCCCCCCGGTGCCGTACCCGCAGCCGATCTTCGTTCTTCCCCCGTGGGAGGGCGGCGACGGCAACGAGCTGAAAGGCCGGGAGGGGAGGAGAGCCGCATGATGCGCATGCCGTGGTTCCGCTGGCACGCGCCGAAAAGCGTGGCCGAAGCGGCGAAGATTCTCGCGGGCGAGGGGCCCCAGGCGATGCTGATCGCCGGCGGCACCGACCTCGTGCCCAACATGAAGCGCCGGCACCAGACGCCGCAGACGCTGGTGTCCATTCGTAACGTTTCCGTCTTGAAGATGCGGGCGAACGGCGCGGGCCTGCGCCTCGGCGCCGCCCGAACGCTCACCGAGATCGTCGAGGACGCTGACCTGCGCGCGAAGTACCGCGGGCTCTGGCAGGCCGCGGCGCAGGTGGCGACGGCGCAGCTGCGCAACATGGGCACGCTCGGCGGCAACGTGTGCCTCGACACGCGCTGCACCTATTACAACCAGAGCCACGAGTGGCGCAAGGCGATCGACTTCTGCCTGAAGAAGGACGGCGAGACGTGCTGGGTCGCCACCGCGAGCAAGCGCTGTGTGGCGGTCTCGTCGACCGACACCGCGCCCGCACTGATCGCGCTCGGCGCGAAAGTGAAGCTCGTGTCGGCGCAGGGTGAGCGCGAGCTCGCTCTCGCGGATCTCTACAAGAACGACGGAATCGACTACCTCACGCGCCGGCCGGACGAGATCCTGACCGAGATCGCGCTGCCGGACGCCGCCGGCTGGCGGTCGAGCTACTGGAAGCTCCGGCGGCGCGGGTCGTTCGACTTTCCGGTGCTCGGCGTGGCCGCAGCGGTGAAGCTCGCGCCCGACGGCGTCGTGGAGGATGCGCGCATCGTGCTCGGGGCCGCCGCATCGCGCCCGTTCCTCGTTGAGAAGGCGGGCGCCGCACTGCGCGGCAAGAGACTCACGGACGAGGTGATCGCTGCCGCCGCGGAAGCCACGGCCTCGCGCGCCAAGCCGATGGACAACACCGACCTCGACCTCTACTGGCGCAAGGAAGTCGTCGACGACTTCGTCGGCTACGCGCTGCGGGAAGTCCGCGGCGACGACGTCTCCGCGACGCGTCTGCGGATCGCGCGGCAGGCGCTCTGATTCGATCGCCCGGCGGTTCCGTGCTCGCGCGGGCCGCTCGGCCTCACTCGTGCCGCAGGGCGTCGATCGGGTTGAGCTGCGCCGCCTTGCGCGCCGGAAAGTAGCCGAAGACGACGCCCACCGCGCCCGCGAAGAGGACTGCGACGACGACGATCCAGGCGTCGAAGACGAACGGCACCTTCAGGAGCGACGCGCCGGCTGCGGCCGCCCCGACACCAGCGACGACGCCCGCAGTCCCGCCGAGCAACGACAGGGTCACGGCCTCGACCAGGAACTGCAGTAGCACGTCCTTCTCGGTGGCGCCGATGGCGAGCCGGATACCGATCTCGCGCGTGCGCTCGGTCACCGAGACGAGCATGATGTTCATGATGCCAATCCCGCCGACGAGCAGGCTCACGGCCGCGACAGCGGCGAGCAGGGCGGTGAGGGTCTGCGTGGTGCCGGCCACGGTGGCGACGATCTGCTGCATGTCGAGCACGTGGAAGTCGGTCTCCTCGCGCGGACCGAGGTGGCGGCGCTCGCGCAGCAGCAGTTCGACGTCGGTCTGCACTTTCTTGGTCGACACCCCGTCGCGCACCGACACGAGGATCGCGTCGATGTACTGGTTGCCGGCGATGCGCCGCTGATAAGCGCGCAGCGGGATGAGCACGAGATCGTCCTGGTCCATGCCGAACGCGGCCTGACCTTTCGCCGCGAGCACGCCGATCACCGGGCACGACAGGGCGCCGAGCCGGATCGTCGTGTCGAGCGGGTCCTGCGCGCCGAAGAGCTTCTGCCGCACCGTGTCGCCCAGGATGCAGCCCATCGCGCCCGAGCGCAGCTCGCCGTCGGTGAACACGCGCCCGCGGGCGAGCGGCCAGTCCCGCACGCGCAGGTAGGCGTTGTCGACGCCGGTGACGACCGTCGACCAGTTCGTGTCGCCATTGATGGCGAGCATGCTTCGAGACGCGGTCGGCGCCACGGCCGCGATCCCGGAGATGTCGTGCTCGATCGCCTCGACGTCCTTCGCCTCGAAGAGGCGCGCAGCCTGCCGCGCGCCGCCCGGGCCACGCGGCTGCTGGCCGGGGCGAACGCTCAGCAGGTTGCTGCCGAGGCTCTTGATCTGGTTGGCGACCTGGACCGTCGCGCCGCCCCCGAGCGTTACCAGCGTGATGACTGCCGCGATGCCGATGACGATACCGAGGATGGTAAGCGAGGAGCGCAGCACGTTGCGGCGGATCGCGCGCAGCGCCAGCAGCAGCGTCTCGAGGAACATCAGGCCTGCACCGTGCCGGACTGGTCGGACGCCACGAGCCCGTCCACGAAGCGCACGACGCGCCGCGCGTAGGCGGCCATGTCCGCCTCGTGGGTGACCATCACGATCGTGATCCGCTGAGCTCGGTTGAGCGCGGCGAGGAGGTCCATGATCTCCCGGCCGCGTGCCGAGTCGAGGTTCCCGGTCGGCTCGTCGGCGAGGATCACGGCCGGCTCCGTGACGATCGCGCGAGCGATCGCGACGCGCTGCTGCTGGCCGCCCGAGAGCTCGCCCGGCGTATGGTGCGCCCAGGCCTCGAGCCCCACGGTCGCGAGCGCGCGCAGCGCCTTCGGGCGGCGCTCGCGCGGCTTCAGGCCACGGTAGACGAGCGGCAGCTCGACGTTCTCCAGCGCCGACGTTCGGTTCAGGAGGTTGTAACCCTGGAACACGAAGCCGAGGAAGTTGCGGCGCAGGAGCGCCCGGCTCCGCCGCGACAGGCCCCCGACGTCGACGCCCTCGAACAGGTACGCGCCGGTGCTGGGGACGTCGAGGCACCCGAGGACGTTCATGCAAGTGGACTTGCCCGAACCGCTCGGCCCCATGACCGCGACGAACTCCCCGGCGTCGATGCGCAGATCGATCCCGCGCAGCGCGTGAACGGCGGCGGCGCCCGAGCCGTACGTCTTCGTCACCCGACGCAACTCGATGACCGGCGGCGCCGCGGCCTCGGCCGGCGCAGCCCGCAGGTCGGTGACGACCGCGCTCATCTCGCGGGCTGCACGACGTCGGTCAGCACCTCGAGGCCGGGCTGTACCTCCCCCCCGACGACCTGCGTCGTGCGGCCGTCGGTCGCGCCGACGGTGATCGGGACGGCCACGGGCGCGCCGTCCCGCAGGACCCAGAGCTGCTGCTGGCGCCGATCGACGCCTACCTGGCCGACGTTGCGTGCGGCCTGTCGCGGCGGAATCGGCAGGAGCCTGCTGACGAAGCTGCGGGCGGCCGGCGCCGCGGGCGGCGTGAACCGCAGCGCCGCGTTGGGCACGAGAACGACATCCTGAAGCTGACTCACCGTGATGTTCGCGGTGCCGGTCATGCCCGGGCGCAGCAGCAGCTCGGCGTTGTCCGCGGCGAGCACGGTCTCGTACGTGACGACGCCACTTACGGTCTTGGCGGCGTTGCGCACCTCGATGACCTTCGAAGGAAACGCGCGACCGGGGTAGGCATCCACGGTGAACGTCGCAGGCTGGCCCGCCTTCACCTGACCGACGTCCGCTTCGTCCACGTCGACGTGGAGCTCCATCTTCGTGAGGTCCTCGGCCAGCGTGAACAGCACCGGCGCCTGGAGCGTCGCAGCGACCGTCTGGCCGGGCTCGACCTTGCGCGCGAGCACGGTGCCGTTGATCGGAGAGCGGATCACGGCCTTCGCGAGATTCGTGCGGTCCACCGCGAGAGTGGCCCGCGCCTGCTCCACCTGGCTCCGCGCGCTCTGCAGGACGGCCACGGCGCGTTCGGCGCCCGCCTGTGCGGTGACGAGCGCTTCCTCGGACACGAACTTCTGGTTCGAGAGGTCCTTCGCGCGCGCGAGCTTGCGCTGCATCTCGTTCTCGTTCGCCTCGGCCTCGCGCACGCGTGCCAGCGCCGCTTGCAGGGCGGCCTCCGACTGCAGGACCTGCGCGTCCAGCCGCGTCGTGTCGAGCCGCGCCAGCACCTGGCCGACCTTGACCCTGTCGTTGAAGTCGACCTCGACGGTCTTGACGATCCCGGAGAGCTCGCTGCCCACGTCCACCTGGTTGGTCGGCTGAAGCGTTCCGGTCGCGGTCACGATCACGGTGAGGTCACCGCGCGAGACTTTCGCGGTCTCGTAGCGTGCTTCGCCGCCGCGATTCGGGAGGAGGAGAGCGACCACGACTGCCGCAGCGAGCAGGACCGCGGCCGCCGCGACCCAGACCCCGATTCGACGCCTCGCCGCGACCGGCGCTTCGAGCTCCAGGGTGCGCGCGACGTCGGGTCGTGGAGCGGAGGGGTCGCCGGTCACTGATGGGCCTTGGTCGAGCTCGGGGTGCACACGCGATCGCCGGACTTTGCGGTGCGCAGCTGACCCTAGCAAGCCCGCGTCGAGCGGGCTTGACGAGGGTCAACGGCAACCGGCCCCGCGCGTCACCCGGAGCCGCGTCGTCCGCCGGGCGGGAGCTTGGGCGGCTTGGCGGGCTTGTAGGGGCCCCAGACGCGCGCGTAGTAGGTGTCGGCAAGGTGCAGCGCCATCACGGGGTTGTGCCCGAGCACGCGGTCCTTGGCGACCAGCACCGTGCTGAGGCCCTGCGCGTGCTTGAAGAACAGGCTGTCGTGGCCGACGCACAGGCCCATCACCACGTTGAGCTCGCAGCCATGAGCGTTGAGGAGCTCCGCCTGCGACAGCGGGTTGCAGAGCGGCTCGAACTGGCCCGGGCGGATCTTCTCATGGTCGGCGATGCCGACCTCCTCCTTGGGGATGTTGCCGTTCTTGCATGCGACCGACACGACCTCGAAGCCGTGGCTCTCGAGGATGCCCGAGAGCACGTAGGCGTGGTCGACAAAGCTGATGCAGTTCGCGATTCCGATCTTCCGGAACCCCATGCGCTTCGCGAACTGCACGATCTCCTCGACGCGCGTCCACTTGCAGTAGCCCTCGGACTCGACGAGCGCCGACTCGTGCGCGATACGGCGCGTCTCGGGATCGTCGTAGGCGGCGCGCGCGTGCGCCTGGATCTCCGGGTCCACCTGCGATGGGCAGAACGCCGGCCCGCGCTCTTCGGCCTCGCCCTGGCGGCAGGCGCGGACCGTGGGGGGACAGTATGCGCACTCGGGATCGTCGTACTTCATGGCGGGCAGTGCCTGCGAAAGGGGATAAGGACACGGTACCCGGCTGCGGGGGCACGCCCCTGATCAAGGTCAAGCAAACGGCGCCGGACGGCGCCGGGGTCCCGGCTGAACCGCGCAATCGGACCCCAAGCCCGCATCAAAGTCCTCGACCCCGGCTGCGGCGCGGGCGCGGGTGCCGTAGCATCGCGTCCTTCCACCGCCGGAGTCGCCGCCGTGATCATCGAGACCCAGGAGGACGTCACCAGGGCCGTTCTCGCGGAGATGCACCGCACGCCGGACGCGCGCACGAAGGAGATCCTCGCGGCGCTGGTGCGGCACCTGCACGGGTTCATCCGCGAGGTGCGCCTCACGGAGCGCGAGTTCCAGGAGGCGATCGCGCTCGTCAACGCGATCGGCCAGCGCACGACCCCGAGCCACAACGAGGCCATGCTGATGTCGGGTGCGCTCGGCGTGTCGAACCTCGTCTGCCTGCTGAACAACGGCGTGAACGGCACGCGCGAAACCCAGGCGAACAACCTCGGGCCGTTCTGGCGCACGGGTTCGCCGCGCGTGGCGAACGGCGGCACGCTCCTGCGCTCGCCCACGCCCGGCGAGCCGCTTTTCTTCAAAGGGTGGGTGCGCGACGCCGACGGGCGGCCGATCGCGAGGGCCGAGGTGGACGTGTGGCACTCGTCGCCGGTGGGGTTGTACGAGAACCAGGACGCGTCGCAGGCCGAAATGAACCTGCGCGGCAAATTCACGACCGAGGCGGACGGATCGTTCGCGTTCCGCAGCGTGAAGCCGGGCGCCTATCCGGTCCCGATCGAGGGGCCGACGGGCAGGCTGCTCGCTGCGCAGAAGCGCCACAACTGGCGCCCAGCGCACCTGCATTTCCTCGTCTTCAAGCCCGGCTTCAAGACGATCGCATCACAGGTTTACACCAACGATGATCCGTATCTCGAAACCGACTCGCAGTTCGGCGTGACGAAGGCGCTCATCGGCCGCTATGTCAGGCACGAAAGCGAGCCGGCGCCCGCACTCGACGTCACGGGGCCGTGGTGGTCGCTAGAGCACTCGTTCGTGCTCGAAGTCGGCGAGAGCTGGTTGCCGAAGCCGCCGATCACGCAGAAGGTGGGTTCGGCAGCGTGAGCCGCCTTCCGTCCAGCTCCAGCACCGTGCCGATCTGGCGGATGCGCTCGAGCTGGTCGCAGTACACCGTCTCCTACGACACGCAAGACTAGCGGCAGCCGGCGGCCGGCGCGCAGGACACGGTGCACACGGTGTCCGCGCGGTCGTGATCGCGGCCGATGGAGAATTCCCCCTCAGCGTGGCGGAACGGTCCACAGATAGAGCGTGGAGGTGCCCACCTCCTGCACGCGGTCGGGCTTCCAGTCGCCCATGTCGAAGCCGTGCGAAACGATGCGGGTGCCGGGCCGGAGCTCGTTGATCAGCCTGGGGCGCAGCTGCAGATTGAGCCGCGGCAGGAGATAGAGCGTCACGACGGTCGCATCGCTGAAGTCGATCTGGAACAGGTCCTCGTTGACGAATCGCACGCGCCCGGCGACGCCGGCCTTGCGCGCATTTGCGTTCGCCTCCCGGATGCGCTGCGGGTCGATGTCGACGCCGGTGCCGCGCACGCCATAGCGCTTCGCTGCGGTGATGACGATGCGGCCGTCGCCCGAACCGAGATCGTAGAGCACGTCCCCCCGCTTCACCTTTGCGAGCCGGAGCATCGCGTCGACGACCGGCTGGGGCGTCGGCACATAGGGCACATCGAGCGCCGGTGGCTCGGTCTGCGCCGCCGCACCGGCCGCGGAGAACCCCAGCACCGCCGCCGCCACAAGTCCGAACCAGCCCATCGATCGCTCCCGCCTGACGCAAGGTTGCATAGCCTAGCAGGCCCCCTGCAATGATTTGCGCAAGACGATATCGTTGGGCCGTGTCCCGCAGCGCCCTCGACCTCTTCCACCCTGCCGTCCGGGCGTGGTTCGAGTCGGCGTTCGCCGCCCCCACCGCCCCGCAGATCGAGGCGTGGCCGGCGATCAAGTCCGGCCGCCATGCGCTCGTTGCCGCGCCGACCGGCTCGGGTAAGACGCTCGCCGCATTCCTCGCCGCGGTCGATGCGCTCGTGCGCGAGGGCGTCGAGCGCGGGCTCGGCGACGAGACGCACGTCGTGTACGTCTCGCCGCTCAAGGCGCTGTCGAACGACATCCAGCGCAACCTGGAGGCGCCGCTCGCGGGCATTCGCGCCGAGCTCGAGGCGCTCGGCCTACCCGACGTCGAGATCCGCACCCTCGTGCGCACCGGCGACACGCCTCGAGGCGAGCGCCAGAGCATGCGCAAGCGCCCGCCGCACATCGTCGTCACGACGCCCGAGTCGCTCTACATCCTGCTGACCAGCGAATCGGGCCGGAAGATGCTCGCGACGACGCGCACCGTCATCGTCGACGAGATCCACGCGCTCGCGCCCAACAAGCGCGGCGCGCATCTCGCACTCTCGCTCGAGCGTCTCGAGGCGCTGACCGGTCCCGGGCTCGTGCGCGTGGGGCTCTCCGCGACGCAGAAGCCGATCGAGGAGATCGCGCGCTTCCTCGTCGGCGCGCACGCGCCGTGCACGATCGTCGACACCGGGCACGTCCGCACTCGCGACCTCGCGATCGAGCTGCCGGACGCGCCGCTCGAGGCAGTCATGTCCGGAGAGGTGTGGGAGCAGGTCTATGACCGGCTGGCGGCACTGGCGAGCGAGCACCGGACCACGCTCGTGTTCGTGAACACGCGGCGGCTCGCCGAGCGCGCCGCGCGGCATCTCTCCGAGCGGCTCGGCGCGGACCTGGTCGCCGCGCATCACGGCAGCCTCGCACGCGAGATCCGGCTCGACGCCGAGCAGCGGCTCAAGCGCGGGGAGCTGAAACTGCTCGTGGCGACGGCGTCGCTCGAGCTCGGCATCGACATCGGCGACGTCGATCTCGTGTGCCAGCTGGGCTCGACGCGCACGATCGCGGCCTTCCTGCAGCGGGTCGGACGCTCCGGCCACGCCGTCGGCGGCCTGCCGAAGGGCCGGCTCTTTCCGCTCTCGCGCGACGATCTCTGCGACGCGGCGGCGCTGCTCGACGCGGTGCGACGCGGCGAGCTCGACCGGATCGCGGTGCCGGAAAAGCCGCTCGACGTGCTCGCGCAGCAGGTCGTCGCCGAGGTGGCGCACCAGGAGTGGCGCGAGGACGAGCTCTTCGAACGCTTCCGGCGCGCCTATCCGTTTCGCGCACTCGCCCGCGACGAGTTCGTCGCGGTGGCCCAGATGCTCGCCGAAGGCTTCCACACCGCCCGCGGCCGCCGCAGCGCGCACCTGCACCGCGACGCGGTGAACGGCGTGCTGCGCGTGCGGCGCGGCGCCGCCCTTACCGCCGTCACCTCCGGCGGCACGATCCCCGACACGGCCGACTACACGGTGGTCCTCGAGCCGCAGGCGCAGGTGATCGGCTCGGTGAACGAGGACTTCGCGGTGGAAAGCCTGGCCGGCGACGTGTTCCAGCTCGGCAACGCTTCGTATCGCATCCTGCGCATCGAGCGCGGCACGGTGCGCGTGGAGGACGCGAAGGGGGCGCCGCCCGGGATCCCGTTCTGGTTCGGCGAAGCCCCGGCGCGGAGCTGCGAGCTCTCCTGTTCGGTATCGCGGTTGCGCGAGTCGGTCGAGGCGTCGCTCGATCGCGGCGGCGCCGGCGAGTCGATCGAGCGGCTGGTGCGGGACGTCGGCCTCTGCCAGGCGGCCGCGGAGCAGGTCGTGGAGTATCTCGCCGCGGCGCGCGCCGCCCTCGGCGCGCTGCCGACGCTGCGCACGGTGGTGCTCGAGCGCTTCTTCGACGAATCCGGCGGCATGCAGCTCGTGATCCACGCGCCGTTCGGCAGCCGGATCAACCGCGCGTGGGGGCTCGCGCTGCGAAAGCGGTTCTGCCGCAAGTTCAACTTCGAGCTCCAGGCGGCGGCGACCGAGGACGCGATCGTGCTGTCGCTGTCGACGAGCCACAGCTTCCCGCTCGACGAGGTCGCGCGCTACCTCCACGCCAGGACGGTGCGCCCGCTCCTCGTGCAGGCGCTGCTCGACGCGCCGATGTTCGCCGCGCGCTGGCGCTGGAACGCCACCGTCGCGCTCGCGCTGCCGCGCTTCCGCGGCGGGCGGAAGGTCG
Source organism: Burkholderiales bacterium (assembly GCA_035456405.1). GTDB lineage: Bacteria > Pseudomonadota > Gammaproteobacteria > Burkholderiales > SG8-39 > JAGVSZ01. Next base: position 40,135 of record DATIDG010000024.1, read on the forward strand.
CGCCGCAGCTGCAGCGGATGCAGGCCGAGGACCTGCTTGCGACCGTGTTCCCCGACCAGGTCGCCTGCGGCGAGAACATCGTCGGCGACCGGGAGATTCCCGACCACCCGCTCGTCGGCCAGACGATCGCGGACTGCCTGCACGAAGCGATGGACGTCGACGGTCTGGAGCGGCTGCTCGGGGAGATGGAGAGCGGCGCGATCCGCGTGCTCGCCTGCGATCTCACCGAGCCGTCTCCGCTCGCGCTCGAGATCCTCTCCGCGCGGCCGTACGCCTTCCTCGACGACGCGCCTCTCGAGGAGCGCCGCACCCGGGCGGTCATGGCGCGTCGCTGGCTCGATGCCGAGACCGCCGGCGATCTCGGCAAGCTCGACGCCGATGCGATCCGGCGCGTGCGCGAGGAAGTGTGGCCCGACCCGCGCAATGCCGACGAGCTCGCCGACGCGCTCGCAACGCTCGCGTTCCTGGGCGACGAAGAGTTGAAACCGGAGTGGCGCGGGTTTGCCGACGAGCTCGCCGCCGCGAAACGCGCCACACGGCTCGCATGCGGCGGGCCGGGTCGAGCGATCGGGATCTGGGTCGCCGCCGAGCGCCTGCCGGAGCTCGAGGCCGTCATGCCGGGTGCGCCGCGCGCGCCGGAGATCATGGCGCCCGCGGAGTACCGCAAGTCGTGGACGCGCGACGATGCGCTCGTCGAGATCGTGCGCGACCGACTGCAAGGGCTGGGGCCGGTGACCGTCGCCACGCTGGCTGCGCCGCTGGGCCTCGCGCCCGGCGAGCTCGAGGCCGCGCTTGCCCGGCTGGAGACCGAAGGTTCGGCGATGCGCGGGCGGTTCACGCCCGACGCTGCGGCGATCGAGTGGTGCGAGCGCCGGCTGCTCGCGCGCATCCACCGCTACACCGTGAACCGGCTCCGCGCCGAGATCGAGCCGGTCGAGGCGCGCGACTTCATGCGCTTCCTCTTCCGCTGGCAGCGCGTCGAACCCGACACCCGCGTCGAAGGGGCGGACGGGCTCGCGGCGATCGTCTCGCAGCTCGAAGGGTTCGAGGCGCCCGCGGCGGCGTGGGAGACGGAAATCCTGCCGGCGCGCGTGAACGAGTACGACCCGGCGTGGCTCGACGAGCTGAGCCTCGCCGGGCGCGTCGTCTGGACGCGGCTCGCCACGCCCCGGCCGACGGGCGATCGCTCGCCGACGCCGGTGCGCACGACGCCGATCGCGCTGCTCGGCCGGCGCAATCTGCCACTCTGGACCGCCCTCGCTGCGACCGGTGAAGGCGCCCCGCGATCCACGCGGGCCGGCCAGATCGCGGAGTTCATCGGCGCGCACGGCGCGTCGTTCTTCGAGGAAATCGTCGACGGCACCGGCCTGCTCCGCACGCAGGTCGAGGAGGCGCTCGGCGAGCTGACCGCGCTCGGCGTGGTCAACTGCGACAGCTTCGGTGGCCTGCGCGCGCTGCTCGTTCCCGGTGACCGGCGCCGCGATTGGGGCAGGCGGGGCCCCTCCCCCGCCCAGGGGGACCACAAACGGCGCCGCCGCACCGCGCTCTTCGGGATCGAGGATGCCGGCCGCTGGGCGCTCGTGCGGCGCAGGCCCGGCACGGCGGGCGATCCCGAGATTATCGAGCACGTCGCGCGCACGTTGCTCAAGCGCTACGGCGTCGTCTTCTGGCGCCTCATCGCGCGCGAGGCCGACTGGCTGCCGCCGTGGCGCGACCTCGTGCGCGCCTATCGCCGTCTCGAGGCGCGCGGCGAGATCCGCGGCGGCCGCTTCGTGGCAAGCGTGTCGGGGGAGCAGTACGCACTGCCGGAAGCCGTCGGCAGCCTGCGCGACGTGCGGCGCCAGGAGCACATCGGCGCGCTCGTGTCCCTGAGCGGCGCCGATCCGCTGAACCTCGTCGGCCTGCTGATGCCGGGCGGACGACTGCCGGCCCTCACCGGCAACCGCGTGCTCTATCGCGACGGCGTCCCGGTCGCGCTCGCCGCCGGCGGCGAGGTGAGATTCCTCGAGACGCTCGCGTCCGAGGCCGAGTGGAACGCGCGCAATGCGCTGCTGCGCCGGCAGGTGCCCGCGGTGCTGCAGTTCCTGGGCTGATGCCGGCGCAGATCGACCGCCCGCTCGATCCGGCCGAGCGCTTCTTCTGGTTGTCGGACTGCGTCTCGCGCAGCGACGTCGTGAAGCTGCCGCCCGTGGAGGCCGCGAAGACGGCCACCGGTCTTCGCGATCACCTGGTGGCCGAAGCGGGCGCGTCTCTGCCGTCGTGACGCCCACAGACGGCTCGCACCCGAGCGTGTCGCGAAAGCGCAAACGAATGCCGCCGGAACCTGGCGTCGAGCGGTTTCTCGGCCGCTACCGCTGCTGCAGCCGGTTGATGTACTCCACCAGCGCCAGGACCCGGCTCCGGACGTAGACCTCGGGGTCATAGGGCACGTCCAGGTAGAACGCGTTCGCCGCTCGCGCCTGGTAGTCGAGCCCCCAGATGGGCATGTCGCGCGGGCCGTGCGCCTGGAGCGCCTGCCGCCCGTCGATCACCTCGTAGACGCGCTGGATGGGGAACACACCGTTATTCTTTCGCGTGAGCGTGGTGAGGTCGGCCGGATCCTTCTTGGCGAGTACGAGCATGTACGGCCCGTCCCCCTTGCCGGTGAGCCCATGGCAGCCCGCGCAGTTCGAGTCGTACTCCCGCTTGCCGAGGTCGAACTTCGGCTGCAATTGCGCCGTTGCGATGCCCGATGCAAGAAGCAGTGCGCCCGCCATCGCTCCGGCTGCGAATCTAGAGCGCTTCATCCTGGATCTCCCTCACGGAATCTTGCATGTTGGGCCACGGGGTCGGTCAATCAATGCATAACCCCCCCTTTGCGTGCCCCCCCTCGCAGTCAGAGTCGCTCCGGTCGCGCGGCGCCGTATTGAGCATTCTCAAAAGACGCTCAATATCGTGCGCCTGCTCGGAGCAGCCTCCGGACTCCCGCAAGGAACCGCTCGGCCCGTGCCCGGAACCGCGGTCACTGGAACTTCAATTCGGCGGGCGAGATCAGCACGCCGAAGTGCTCGCACCAGATCACCACGCTGCCGTAGCGCGTGACGTCGACGCCGGGCGGCACCGGATAGTTCTGGCTGCCCTTGAACGCCTTGAGGCGCCCGAGGTCCACGTACATCGTCTTCGCCACCGGCGTGTCGGGCACGACGTTCTTCTCCGGCACCAGGTAGACGTGGAACTTGGGTCCGGGGCCCACCTCGAAGTCCGTCTCCAAGTGCACGAGGCCGTCGTACACCGTCAGCCCGCCGCGGCCGTGGTGGATCGGGTCGGAGGGGTTGGCGTGGATGAACGTTCCTTTCGCGACCACCTTCCGGGCTGCGATGTTCTCCACCTTGTCGGTGGCGACGATGTCGGCAAGGAAGACGAAGGGGTAGATGAAGATGCCGGCGGCGAAGCCCGCCACTGCGCCGAGCAGCGCGCCGACGATGAAGACGAGGATCGCTTTGGCCATGAGGGCTCCCCGGGACGTCCCGGCGGGAGTGTAAGCCGCGTGCGGGACTGCCGGGGCGGTCGGCGGAGGGGGTGCACGGGGGGGGAGGTTTCGGTTAAATATGCCGTTTGCATGACCCGTACCCGCCCAGGAGGCCCGATGAGGCGCACGATCATTTCACTGCTGCTCGCCGGCGCGCCGCTCGCCGCCGCGGCCGAGTGCTACACGGTCTACGACAAGGCAGGGCGCATCATCTATCGCGACACGTTCATCCCGATCGACCTGTCCAAGCCGGTCACGGAGGCGTTGCAGCCCCTGTTCCCGGGCGGGCAGCTGGTCATTTCCCCCGACGCCGGCGCCTGCACGCCGGTATCGCCATCGAGCCCGGTCAACCCGATGGCGGGCGAGGCGGCGCCCGACTCGTCGACCACGCGGATGACGTACAAGGGTCGCTGAGGCGCCCCTCAGTACTCGGCGATCACGGTGACCGGCGCGGCGTTCTGGTTCGCCGCCGGCCGCGGCTCGTCACCGGCGGGACCGGGACCGGAAGCCGACGTTCTCGCCGCGGGATCGGCCCGCATCGGTCGTTTCGTGCAAAATGCGCGCGCCGCGCGGCACGCCGCGGCGTAGGGAGAAACGCGCATGCCGGCTCCGGCGCCCCTCAAGCTCGACATCTTTCCGCACATCCTCCCGCTCCCGTACTTCGAGCGGATGAAGGCGATCGGCGAGACCAATCCCGCCCTCGCCGGGCAGCTCAAGCGCTGGATGACCATCCCGGTGCTGTACGACCTCGATGCGCGCATGCGCATGATGAAGCGCTTCCCCGGCTATAAGCAGGTGCTGACGCTTTCGATGCCGCCGGTCGAGTTCCTCGCCGGGCCCGAGGAGTCGCCGGCGCTCGCGCGCGTCGCCAACGACAGCATGGCGGACATCGTCGCCCGGCATCCCGAACTCTTCCCCGCCTTCGTCGCCTCCCTGCCGATGAACAACGTGCCGGCCGCGATCGAGGAGATGGACCGGGCGATCGGGCAGCTCGGCGCGAAGGGTGTGCAGATCTTCACCAACGTCAACGGCCGGCCGCTCGACGAGCCGGAGTTCTTCCCGATCTTCGAGCGCATGGCGACGAAGCACGACCTGCCGGTCTGGGTGCACCCGGCGCGCACCGCGAAGTTCGCCGACTACCCGGGCGAGGCGAAGTCGAAGTACGAGATCTGGTGGGCGTTCGGCTGGCCCTACGAGACCACCGCATTCATGGCGCGGCTGGTGTTCTCCAAGGTGATCGAGCGCCTGCCGAACCTGCGCATCATCACGCACCACCTCGGCGCGATGGCGCCGTACTTCGACAAGCGCATCCGCTACGGCTACGACCAGTTGGGCAGCCGCACGGCGGACGAGGACTACGAGGCGCTCCTCAAGAGCATGGCGAAGCACCCGGTCAATTACTTCCGGATGTTCTACGGCGACACCGCGGTGAACGGCTCGGCCTCGGCGATCCGCTGCGGGCTCGACTTCTTCGGGTCGAAGCGGGTGCTGTTCGGCACCGACTGCCCGTTCGATCCGCAGGGCGGTCCGCTTTTCATCCGCGAGTCGATCAAGGCGATCGACTCGCTGAGGCTGGCGCGCAACGACCGGGACGGGATCTACTTCGGCAACGCACTGCGCATGCTGCGGCTGAAGCTGCCGGCGGCGGCAAAGCGCCCCGATAAGCGGAGAAGGAGGAAGTGACGCACCCGCCGGCACTCACTGCGGAGATCACCTACGCGGTCGACACCGGCGAGAAGCCGGTGAACGAGACGTTCGGGCCGGGCAACATCCGGCGGCGGAATGTCGGCGCGAGGGAGCGGCGGCCGGTCCGGATCGAGAACGGGCGGCCGCGCGTTGCGGCGTTCGCGCTCGACGCGAGCGGCTTCGCCTTCGTCGACCACCCGACCGCGGTACGGGATTTTTTCGACCCGGCCGAGCTGAAGGCCGTCTATTACCCGGAGGTCGAGCGGCTGGTGAGCGCGGTGTCCGGCGCGGTGCGCGTCGTCGTCTTCGACCACACGCTGCGCTCGGGCGACGAAGCCGAGCGCGAGGCCCGCCTCGTCCGCGAGCCGGTGCTCTCGGCGCACAACGACTACACGGAGTGGTCGGGACCGCAGCGGCTCCGGGAGATCCTGCCCGACGAGGCGGAGCGTCTCCTCGCGCACCGGTTCGCGATCATCCAGGTGTGGCGCGCGATCAACCGGCCGATCCGGGCGAACCCGCTCGCGATCGCCGACGCCCGCAGCCTCTCGACCGCCGACCTGATCGCCGCCGAGCGACGCTATCCCCACCGCGTGGGCGAGACCTACCAGGTGCGCTACAACCCGGCGCACCGCTGGTTCTACTTCCCGGAAATGCGCCGCGACGAGGCGCTCGTTTTCAAGGTCTTCGACTCGGAGCAGGACGGCCGCGCGCGCTTCACCGCGCACACCTCGTTCGTCGATCCGACGACGCCGGCCGATGCGCCGCCGCGCCAGAGCATCGAGGCGCGGACGTTCGCCTTTTTCGCCCCCTGATGCCTGCCGCCGCCCGAGACGCCATGGCCGACTTCCTGACCGACATCTACACCGAGCCGTCCGAGATCGATCCGGACACGATGAGGAATCTGGGCCCGCTCGCGCCGCTCGCTGGCGTCTGGGAGGGGAAGCGGGGACTCGACGTGAATCCCAAGCCCGAGGGACCGGAGAAGGACGCGTACTACGAGCGGTACGAGCTGCATCCGATCGATCCGCAGGCGAACGGGCCGCAGCTCCTCTACGGGCTGCGCTACCACCAGCACGTTCTGCGGCCGAACGAGCCGGAGACCTTCCACGACCAGGTCGGCTACTGGCTGTGGGAGCCGGCCACCGGCACGATCATCCTGTCGCTCGCGATCCCGCGCGGGCAGATCGCGATGGCGATCGGCAAGGCGGCGTGCGACGCGAACACCTTCGAGGCGCGCTGCGAGTTCGGCTCGCCGACGAACGGGACGTGCTCGAACCCGTTCCTCGACTATGCGTTCAAGACGCTGGCGTACCGCATCAAGGTCGCGGTGAACGGCGACGGGACGTGGTCGTACGAGCAGGACACGGTCCTGAAGATCGCGGGCAGCGACCAGCTCTTCCACCACACCGACCGGAACACGCTGCGCAAGATCGGCGACCCGACCCCGAACTGGCTGATGCGCAGGGACGAACGGCGCTAGTTCACCGACCCAGCCCGGCGAGCCGGCCAAGCGCCGCGTCCGTCTCCGCCGCCAGGCGTTCGACGAGGCCCGCAGCCGTCTCGCGCCGCGCCATCCGCACCCCCTGGCCGGCCCACAGCGACAGGAACTCGGCGCGCCCGGCCTTAGCCGCAGCCGTGCGCAGGGGCCGGGTCAGCACGTTCTGCAGCGGGAACGGCAGGATCGCTTCGGCCGGCGCGCTCTCCGCCTCGGTCATGAAGCGGTTGACGATGCCGCGTGCGGGCCGGCCGGAGAAAGCGCGCGTAATGCGCGTCTCGTGCTCCCGCGCGCGCAGGATCGCCTCCTTGTAAGCCTTGGGTACCCCGGACTCTTCGCATGTCAGGAACGCGGTGCCGAGCTGTGCACCCGCCGCGCCCAGCGCAAGCGCGGCAGCGATGCCGCGTCCGTCCATGATGCCGCCGGAGGCGATGACCGGCACCTTCACCGCGTCGACGATCTGGGGCACCAGGGCGATCGTGCCGATCAACGACGACTCGAAGTCCGCCGCAAAGCTGCCGCGATGCCCGCCCGCCTCGCTGCCCTGCGCGACGATCGCGTCCACGCCGGCGCGCTCGAGCGCGATCGCCTCTTCGACGGTCGTCGCCGTGCCGGCGAGGAACATGCCGCGACCCTTGATCGCGTCGATCGCCGGGGCCGGCGGCACGCCGAGCGTGAAGCTGAACACGGCGGCGCCGCTTTCGAGTGCCGCGGCGAGCAGGTCGCCGAACGTGTCGGCCGGCCACGCCGGCGCGGCGGGCGGGGGCAGGCCGAGCTCGCCGAAGTAGGGCGCGACGCGGTCCACGGCCGCGCGCGTGTCGGCCGGCATCTCCGTCCGTGCGATCGGCGCGAACAGGTTGATGCCGAACGGCCGCCGCGTCCGTTCGCGCACCGCACGCGACGAATCGGCAATCTGCTGGGGCGTGAGGTAGGTCGCCCCGATCGATCCGAGTGCGCCCGTCTCGCAGACCGCGGCGACGAGGGCGGGCGTGTCGCCGCCACCCGCCATCGGCGCCTGGATGATCGGGTGGGTGATGCCGAGCCTCGTCGCGAGCGCGGTGCGGACGCCCATGGTGTGCTCCCCGGCAACCGTTCCCGGCGATCCTAGGATTGCCAACCCATCCTGGCAAGCGAATAATCTCGAACGAGTCGTTCTCAACGGGAGAAAGGTGGACTTCGCAGCCCTGCAGGTGTTCAAGGCGGTCGCCGACGAGGGCGGGATCAGCGCCGCGGCGCGCAAGCTGCACCGCGTCCAGTCGAATGTCACGACGCGCATCCAGCAGCTTGAGGCCTCGCTCGGCGCGCAGCTCTTCGTGCGCACGAAGGGACGGCTGCATCTCTCGCCGGCCGGGGAGGTCTTCCGCCGCCACGTCGAGGAGATGCTGCGCCTCGCCGAGCGGGCGCGCGACGCGGTGCTCGGCGGCGCACCGCGGGGTGTGCTGCGCTTGGGCACGCTCGAAAGCACCGCGGCGAGCCGGCTGCCGCCGCTGCTGGCGCGCTACCACGCGCGCTATCCGGGCGTGCGAGTCGAGCTTTCCACGGGGACGACGGATGCGCTCCTCGAGGCGCTGCGGACGCGGCGGATCGAGGCGGCGTTCATTGCCGACTGCGTCGGCGGCCCGCAGCTCGAGTCGCTGCCGGCCTTTGCCGAGGAACTGGTGCTTATTGCGCCGCGTTCGCATCCGCCGGTCCGGCAGCCGCGCGACGTGCACGCGGACACGCTGATCGCCTTCCCCGCGGGCTGCGCCTATCGGCGGCGCCTGCAGGGTTGGCTGGCGGACGGGAGCGTTGTGCCCGAGAAAGTCCTCGAGCTTGCTTCGTACCACGCCATTGTCGCGTGCGTCGCGTCCGGAACCGGCATCGCGTTCGCGCCGCGCTCGGTGCTGGAGACCATCCGGTCGACCAAAGATGTCGCGATCTACCCGCTCGGGGCGAAGCGCGGGGCGACCGTCACCTCCCTCGCATGGCGGCAAGGCGAGCAGTCGCCGGCGCTCCAGGCGCTGCAGGCGGAGCTCGCGGCGCTCCCGCGCGCGGGACGCGCGCAGCTCAGCTCGGATCGAAGACCGGCACCTTCCGCGCGTCGGCCGGGAGGGCTTCCACGTCGGGCGTCGCGTAGGTGAGGAAGCTCTCCGGCAGCGGCGTGCCCCAGTAGACGCCGGTGCCGCGCTCCTCCTCGTTCCAGGTCACCGGCTCCCAGTCCGGCGCGGTGACGAGATAGCTCCCCGAGTACACCTCGATGCGGTTGCCGCCCGGCTCGTAGGAGTAGAGGTAGAAGCCCTGCGAGTTGTTGTGGCGCGATGGGCCGGCCTCGATGAACACCCCGTTCTCCGCGAGGATGTCGGCCGCGCGCAGCACGTCGGCGCGGTCGTCGACCCACAGCGAGAAGTGGTGCAGCCGGCCGCTGCCGCCCTTGACGTCGAGCACGTAGGCGACCTGGTGGTGGACGATCGACGGGCTGAGCCAGGCGCCGATCTCCTTGGTGCCGTGCTCGAATAGCACCTGCTCGTGGAGGCGGAAGCCGAGCGCCTGCTGGACGAACGCGCGGTTGGCCGGCACGTCCCGCGCGAGCAGCGCGAGATGGTCGGTGCGCCGCACGTTGACGCCCCTCGCCGTGTAGCGCATCGGCAAGTTCTTGAGCGTCGAGCGCAGGTGGTCCGGCGCGACGTACTTCTGCTCCTCGTAGTAGACCTCCATGAGGTGGCCGTCGGGATCGCGGAAGCGATAGCTCCGGCCGCGGCAGAAGTCGCCGTCGATCCAGCCGAGGCCGCGCCCGGTCGCCTCGATCGCGGCGACGCGCCGCTCGAGCGCTTGCGGGCCGACCGTGCGCCAGGAGATGCACCCCACGCCGGGCTTCGCGGACGCAGTCAGCTTCAGCGCGCTCGCCGCGTGATCGCCGTAGCCGCGCAGGTAGGCCGATTGCCCGGCGACGTGCACGACTTCCATGCCGAGCACGTCTCGGAAGTACCAGAGGCTCCGGTCCAGCTTCGGCGTCAGCAGCTCGACGTTGCCGAGGTGCGCGATGTCCTGGATGCGTTCGGTGGTCATGGGGCTCCTCCCGGGCGGCTGCTCGAAGCGTCCACCGTAGTGCGGCCCCGACAGTGCAGCGCTGATCCAGATCAAACGCCGCCCGCCCCGGGCGATGGCGTAAGATCGCGGCACCCGGTGCCGCCAATGTCCGAATCCAGCAACTGGGCCTTCCCCGAGAGCCTGCAGCCGAAGCAGGCGGGGCTGCGCTTCAACCTGCAGTCCGCGCTCGACTCGGTGGTGCTGCTGCGCTCCGAGGTTCCCGAGGACGCGTTCACGGCGTCGATCCTCGGCACCGACCGGGTCGGCAACGGCATCGTGATCCGCGCGGATGGGCTGGTGCTCACCATCGGCTACCTGATCACCGAGTCCACCTCGATCTGGCTGACGACGAACGACGGCAAAGTCGTTGCGGGCCACCCGGTCGCCTATGACCAGGTGACCGGCTTCGGGCTGGTGCTGCCGCTCGGCCGTCTCGACGCGCCGGCGCTCGATCGCGGCTCGGCTGCGCACGCGGCCGTGGGCGACGACTCGGTCGTGATCGGCCACGGCGGCCGCGCGCACGCGCTCCAGGCGCGCCTCGTGGCAAAGCACGAGTTCGCCGGTTACTGGGAATACGTGCTCGACGAGGCGCTGTTCGTTGCGCCGCCGCACCCGCAGTGGGGCGGGGCCGCGCTGGTCGACGCCGACGGGCTGCTGCTCGGCGTCGGCTCGCTGCTCGTGCAGGACCCCGCGTCGCTCGGGGGCGTCGCGCAGCAGGGCAACATGTTCGTGCCGATCGATCTGCTCGATCCGATCCTCGACGACATGCTCAAGCAGGGGCGTCCGAGGGGGCAGCCGCGCGCCTGGCTCGGCCTGTATGCCACCGAGGACAAGGGCCAGATCGTCGTCGCGGGGCTCGCCACCGACGGGCCGGCGGATCGCGCCGGCGTGCGGCTCGGCGACGTGGTGGTCGAGGCGGGCGGCGAGCGTGTGAAGAGCCTCGCGGCGCTGTGGCGCAGCGTCTGGCGCCTCGGCGCCGCCGGCACGGACGTGCCGCTCGGGCTCGTGCGCAATGGCGCCGCCAGGCAGGTGCGCGTCCGCTCGGCCGACCGCAACGACTTCCTGAAGAAACCGCGGATGCATTGAGCGGCAGCGCCGTCGCCACCGTCTTGCTCGACTCGGCGCGCGCGCTTTCGCGCGCGCTCGCGCAACTCCGGTTCCCCGCACCGGTCGCGCACGTCTACGACCCCCACCAGTACGCGTGGGCGCCCTACGAGGCATATGTCACGCGCTACGGCACCGGGAAGAAGCGCGTGGTGCTGCTCGGGATGAACCCGGGTCCATTCGGGATGATGCAGACCGGCGTGCCGTTCGGGGAGATCGCCGCGGTGCGCGACTGGATGGGCATCCGCGGGCGCGTCGACAAGCCGGAGCACGAGCATCCGAAGCGCCCCATCGAGGGCTTCGCGTGCAGGCGCTCCGAGGTGAGCGGGCGGCGATTGTGGGGGTGGGCGGCGAACCGCTTCGGCACGGCGGACGCGTTCTTCGCCCACTTCTTCGTGCTCAACTACTGCCCGCTCGTGTTCCTCGAGGCGTCCGGGCGGAATTTCACGCCCGACAGGCTGCCGGCGGCGCTGCTCGCCAAGGTGCACGCCGCGTGCGACCGCCACCTCGCCGCCGCGCTCGCGGCGCTCGCGCCGCAGTGGGCGATCGGCGTCGGCGCGTTCGCCGAGAAGCGTGTTCGCGCCGTGCTCGAGAGCGATCTCGTCGACGGCGCGGTCGCGCGCACGATCCGCGCCGCTCAGATCCTCCATCCGAGCCCCGCGAGCCCGGCGGCGAACCGCGGCTGGGAAGCGGCCGCGGAGAAGCAGCTCGCGGCGCTGGGGGTGCCGCTACCGACCGGCGCGCGGTAGGTAAGCGAGATAGTGGGCCAGCGCGACCAGGTCATCGTCGCGCAACGCCGCGACCGCCTCGGGCATCGTCGCGCTGCCGTAGCCGACGCGAACGCCCTGCTTGTAGTCGCGCAGCGCTTTCAGCAGGTAGTCCTCGCGCTGGTTCGCGAGACGCGGCATCTGCTCGCGCCCGGAGTAGTCGGGGTTGTGGCAGACGCCGCAGTTGTGCCCTTGGGCGAGCGCCCGGCCGCGCTCGAAGCGCGCCGGATCGGGCTTGCTCGCCGGCGGGGGCGGCGGCGGAAGCTTCGACAGGTATTCGCCGAAGGCGCGCAGGTCGTCGTTGGTGAGGCCCTTGGCCGCGTCGTACATCGCCTGCGGCGCGGTGCCGCGCCGTCCGTCGCGAAAGAGGAACAGTTGCGCGATGACGAAGAAGGGAGGCTGCGCGCCGAGCGAGGGCGTCAGCGCCTGCTGCGAGTGGCCGTCATTGCCGTGGCAGGCGAAGCAGGCCGCGGCGCGCTGCGCGATCGCGGGCGGCTGCGCGGCCGCGGGCAGCGCTGCGAGAAGCACCGCCGCCGCGAGACGCCGTGATTGCGGCAACTACTTGCCGTAGGTGACGCGATAGATCGCGCCGTTGTGGTCGTCGGAGACGAGCAGCGACCCGTCCTTCATGACCATCACGTCGGCAGGCCGGCCGAGATACTCGTTCTTCTCCACCAACCCAGTGAGGAACGGCTCCATCCGCGCGTTCCCCTTCTCGTCGATGAAGACGGCGACCACGTCGGCCGCGTACTTCTCGGTGCGGTTCCACGGGCCGTGACGCGTGAGGAAGATCGCGTTGTGGTACTTCGCCGGGAACATCTTGCCGGTGTAGAAGCGCATGCCGAGCGGCGCCGCGTGCGGGCCGATGAGGAGCGCGGGCTTGACGTAGTCCCGGCACGATTTGCCCCAGCCGAACTGCGGATCGGTCATCACGCCCGAGTGACAGTACGGGAAGCCGAAGTGCTGCCCCTGCTTGGTGACGCGGTTGAGCTCGTCGGGGGGCATGTCCTCGGACAGCCAGTCGCGCTGGTTGTCGCCGAACCAGAGCTCCTTCGTCTTCGGGTGCCAGTCGAACCCCACGGTGTTGCGCATCCCCTTGACCACCGACTCCATGCCGGTCCCGTCGAGGTTCATGCGGAAGATCTGGGAGTACTTGTCGGACGGATCGCAGATGTTGCACGGCGCGCCGACCGGGAGGTAGAGCTTGCCGTCCGGCCCGATCTTGATGAACTTCCAGCCGTGCGGCACGTCGCCGGGCAGCTTGTCGTAGACCATCACCGGTGCAGGCGGGTTGTCGAGCTTCGACTCGATGTCGTCGTAGCGCGTGATGTCCTTCGGCGTCGCGACGTACAGCGAGCCCTTGTTGAACTCGATCCCGTTCGGCAGGAAGAGCTTCTCGGCGATGGTCTTCACTTCGCGCTTGCCGCCCTTGTCGGTCACCGCGTAGATCTTGCCGGCGACGAACAGCGAGCTCACGAACACGGTGCCCTTGTCGCCCTGGCGCATGCCGCGTGCATCCAGGATGTCGCTCGCCCAGACCTCGACCTTGAAGCCGGGCGGGAGCTTGATTTTCTTGACCGGCAGCTTGTCGGCAGCCGTCGGAACCGGGAAGGCCGGCACCGGCGCCATCCGCATGGCGGCCTCGGTCTTCGGCCGTCCGACCGCCCAGAACTCTTCCTCCGCTGCCGGCTTTTGCGGCGCCGGAGCGGGTTCGGCAGCCTTCTGCTGCGCCGCGACAGGGGCCCCGACGACAGCGAGCGCGAATGCGAGCGGGAGGCCAAGACGCGCGAGTGCCTGCATGGAACCCTCCTTGTGCTGAAGCGGATGCGGGACGGTGAGCTTAGCGCAACGCCAAAGCGTCAGTACAGCCCGCGCACGCGGGCGAAGAGCCGCGCGAGCCCGAGCAGCGCGTCGATGTTCGGCGTCGGCACGCCGACCTTCGCGCCGATCTCGCGCACGACGGCGACGATTGCGTCGAGCTCGATCGGACGGCCCGCCTCGACGTCCTGCAGCATCGAGGTCTTGAACGCGCCGAGCTTGCGCGTCACCGCGTGGCGGTCCTCGGCCGACTGCGTCACGCCGCACCCGATCTTCGCGCCGATTGCGGCGGCTTCGGCCATCGCCGCCGTGCAGAACCCGCGCACCAGCGGATCGTCGAGGATGCGGTCGCCGGTAGCGCCGGTGATCGCCGACACCGGGTTCATGGTCATGTTGCCCCAGAGCTTGTACCAGATGTCCTGCTGGATCCGCTCCGAGAGCTTCGCGTCGAATCCCGCGCGTGCGAGCTCCGGCACGAGCCGTTCGACGCGCGCCGAGCTTCCGCCGCCCGGTTCGCCAACGATCAATCCTGCGCCCATGCCGTGCCGGACCAGGCCCGGCTCCGGCGTCGCGCAGCTCGCGTGCACCACGCAGCCGATGACGTGCCGCGTCGGAATCGCCGCCGCGATCGCGCCGTCCGGGTCGACTGTCGCGAGCTTCATCCCGGCGTACGGCCCGGGCAGGCCGTCGAAGAACCACCACGGCACGCCGTTCATGGCGACGAGCACCATCGTGTCCGCTGCGAGCAACGGCGCGATGCGCGCGGCGACTGCGGCGAGCGCGGGGCCCTTCACCGCGATGACCACCAGATCCTGCGCGCCGAGACGAGCCGGGTCTTCTTCGGCCTGTAACGGCGCTACGATCGTCTCGCCCGCCTGCACGAGCCGCAGGCCGTGCCGCCGCAGCGCCGCGAGCGTCGCGCCGCGCGCGACGGCGCTCAACGCGTGTCCGCTCGCGCCGAGCCGTGCGCCGATGAACCCGCCGATCGCGCCGGCGCCGTAGACGCAGACTTTCATGTCTTGTAGGACGGATCGATCGCGTCGACCGCGCGGGTCAACGCGTCGAAGACATCCTGCCCCGCGCCGAAGCTCGGGTTGAACTGCAGCGAGTCGCGCGTGCACTTGCGCTGGATGTCCTCCGGGATCTCGATCACCGGCCCCATCGCGGTCGAGGCGAGCTGGATCTCGCACGCGCGGTTGAGCAGCCAAAGGATCGCGAACGCGCGCGGCAGCGACTCGGCCCACGCGAGCAGGCCGTGGTTGCGCAGGATCACCGCCGGCTTGTCGCCGATGTTCGCGATCAGGCGCGGACCCTCGTCGGGGTGCACGGTGATGCCCTCGAAGTCGTGATACGCGACCTTGCCGTGCAGCTGCGCGGAGTAGAAGTTGCTCATCGACAACTCGCCGCGAGAGCACGCGACGGCCATGCCGGCGGTGGTGTGGGTGTGCATCACGCAGTGCGCTTGCGGGACGCCGGCGTGGATCGCGCCGTGGATGGTGAAGCCGGCCGGATTGACCGGCCATTCGGACTTGCCCACGATCTTCCCTTCGAGGTCGATCTTCACCAGGTTCGACGCCTTCACCTCCGCGTACCGGAGCCCGAACGGGTTGATCAGGAAGTGCCGCTCCGGTCCCGGCAGGCGCAGCGTGATGTGGTTGTAGATGAGCTCGGTCCAGCCGAGGTAGTCGAAGATGCGATAGGCGGCGGCGAGCTGGACGCGGGCGTCCCGTTCGGAGGAATCCATTACCGCTTCAACCTTTCGTGCAGGGTGTTGTGCTTCCACGAGCCCGACTCGTCGACCTCGTCGAGGTAGAGCGAAAGCGCGAGCCCCTGTCGTGCGGAAAGCGGCGCGAAGTGCGCCTTGATGATCTCGAACAGGGCGTCTCCCGTTGCGCGAACCGTCTCGCGCGTTCGCCCCTTCCCGATCTTCAGCGTGGCGTGCACGAACGCGGCGTCCGGCGCGCCGTCCGCGACGCAGTAGTCGACGGCTTCGTAGGCGCGTACGCGCACACCGCCCGCCGGGTACACCAACTTGCCGTCGGTGCGCTGCTCGCGCAGGCACTGCGCGAGCTTCGGCAGGAGGCCGGGAATGTCCCCCGCCGCGCGCAAGTTCGCCGAGTACTCGAATGTCAGATGCGGCATCGTTTCAGCGCGAAAGCGGCGTCACCGGGAAGACCGCGTTGATCTGTCCCGTCCCGGAGCTGGCGAAGTAGGGTGTGACGATCTCCACCGGCCGGTCGTAGGCGTCCCAGCCGAGCGCCCCGAGCAGCATCGCGGTGTCGTGCATGTGCCCCTCGCCGTGGCACGTGGCGTTGTACGCGGGCAGCATTCTCACGAAGGTCTTCCAGTCGCCCTTTTGCCACAGCTCGACCACGCGCAGGTCGACCTGGCGGTAGAACTCGTCGCTGATCTCGTGGATCGACTCCTCGGGGCTGCCGTTGTCGTTGAAGCGGTGCGAGAGCGATCCGCTCGCCAGGATCGCGACCGTGCCGTCGTAGCGCTCCTCGATCGCGCGACGGACGGCCAGGCCGAAGCGGGCGCTGTCCTCGAGTCGGTGCCAGTTGCACCAGGCCGCGACGGACACGACCGTGAAGTGGTTGGCCGCGTCCATGTGCATGTAGCGCATCGGCACCAGCGTGCCGTACTCGAGGTCGAGCGTGGTGGCGTCGTGCGCCCGCGTGGGGACGCCCATTTCCGTCGCGGTTTCCGCGATGACGCGGCCGAGCCGCGGGTTGCCGTCGTACTCGAACGGCATGTTCTTGATGAAGTGCGGGAGCTCGTTCGACGTATAAACGCCCTTGAACTTCGGCGCGCAGTTCACGTGGTAGCCGGCATTGACGAGCCAGTGGACGTCGAACACCACGACCGTGTCAACGCCCGCCGCCTTGCAGCGCCGGCCGAGCTCGAAATGCCCGTCGATCGCCGCCTGCCGGCAGCCGTGGTGCTTCCCCGGCAGCTCCGAGAGGTAGAGCGACGGGACGTGCGTGACCTTGGCGGCCAACGCGAGTTTGCCCATTTCAGACACCCCACCGGGGGATGGGATGGTCGCTGATCGAGACGCAGACGTTCTTCGGCTCCGTGAACACGTCGAAGCTCCACGTCCCCCCCTCGCGCCCGGTTCCGGACGCCTTGATGCCGCCGAACGGCTGGCGCAGGTCGCGCACGTTCTGGCTGTTGACGAAGCACATGCCGGCGTCGATGCCCGCCGCCATGCGGTGCGCGCGGCCGAGGTTGCCGGTCCACACGTAGGAGGAGAGCCCGTAGCGCACGTCGTTCGCGATGCGCAGCGCGTCGGCCTCGTCGGTGAACGGGATCAGGCAAGCGACCGGCCCGAAGATCTCGTCCTGTGCGATCCTCATCTCGTTGCGGACGTTCGCGAACACGGTCGGTTTCACGTAGTTGCCTTTGCTCACCGCCGCCGGCACGGCCGGCGCATCCAGCCCCCCGGTGAGCAGCGTCGCGCCCTCGGTCGGCCCCAGTTCGATGTAGCGCCGCACCTTGGCGAGGTGCTCCTTGGAGATCATCGGGCCGATGATCGTCTTCTCGTCGAGCGGGTCGCCGACCGCGAGCCGTGCCGCGCGCGCCGCGAACGCCTCGACGAATCGGTCGTAGATCGTCCGCTGCACGATGATCCGCGAGCCGGCGGTGCAGCGCTCGCCGTTGTTCGAGAAGATCATGAACACCGCCGCGTCCATCGCGCGCTCGAGGTCCGCGTCGTCGAACACGACGAACGGCGACTTGCCGCCGAGCTCCATCGAGAACTTCTTGAGCCCGGCGCGCTGCACGATCAGGTTGCCCGTTGCGGTCGAGCCGGTGAACGAGATCGCGCGCACGTCGGGATGCCGGATGAGCGCATCGCCCGCGGTCTTGCCGTAGCCGTGGACGACGTTCAGCACGCCCGGTGGCACGCCCGCCTCGAGGGCGATCTCGCCGAGGCGCGCGGCGGTCAGCGGCGAGAGCTCGGACATCTTGAGGACCGCGGTGTTGCCGAGCGCGAGGCACGGCGCCACCTTCCAGGTCGCGGTCATGAACGGCACGTTCCACGGCGAGATGAGCGCGCACACGCCCACCGGCTGGTAGAGCGTGTAGTTGAGCATCGCATCGTCGACCGGATAGGTGTGGCCGTCCATGCGCGTGCACACCTCGGCGAAGAAGTAGAAATTGTCCGCCGCGCGCGGGACGAGTGCCTTCCTCGTCTGGCCGATGACCTGGCCGGTGTCCCTCGTCTCGAGCTCGGAGAGCGCGGGAACGTGCCTGCCGATCAGGTCGCCGAGCTTGCGCATGATTCTCGCGCGCGCTGCCTGCGGTGTGCCGGCCCACTTCGGGAAGGCGGCCTTTGCGGCCTCGACCGCCGCGGCGATCTCTGCTTCGCCGCCCGCGGCCACCTCGGCGAGGACCTCCTGTGTCGCCGGGTTGACGGTCTCGAATGCTTCGCGACTCGCGACCTGCTTGCCGCCGATCAGATGTCCGATCATTGCCGCGTGCTCCTTCCGAACGCCTCGTCCCCGACGATGGTGCTGACGAGCCGGCCGACGCCCTCGATCTCGGTCACCACCTCGTCGCCCGGCATCACGTTCACCACGCCCTCCGGCGTGCCGGTGAGGATCACGTCGCCGGCATCGAGCGTCATGAAGCCCGACAGGTACTCGATCAGGGCCGGGACGTCCGAGATCATGTCACGGGTGTTGCCCTCCTGCGTCACCTTGCCGTTCACGGTGGTGCGAAGCGCAAGGCGCATCGGGTCGGGCACCTCCGCGCGCTCGACCAGCCAGGGCCCGATTGCGGTGCAGCCGTCGCGGTTCTTCACGCGCAGGTTGGGGCGGTACCAGTTCTCGAGGTAGTCGCGGATCGCGTAGTCGTTCGCGACCGTGTAACCCGCGACGTAGTCGTACGCGTCCGCGCGCGCCACGCGGCGCGCCGGCTTGCCGATCACCACCGCCAGTTCGCATTCGTAGTGCATGAATGTCGCGTCGTCGGGGCGGCGAGTCTGCGCGCGATGGCCGACGAGCGCGTTGGGCCCTTTGAGGAACACGAGCGGTTCCTCCTGCGCATTGAACGCGAGCTCCTTCGCATGGTCGGCGTAGTTGAGGCCCAGCGCGATGATCGTCCGGGGCCGGAAGGGCGGCAGCCAGACCACCGCATCCTCGCTGACGGTCCGCCCGTCCTCCAGGCGCAGCTTTCCGCCGGCGGCGGTGGCCTCGTGGATCGCGCCGGAATACGCTACTCGCGCACGTCTCACGGGTCCGCGCCCTCGGCGACGAGCGGATTCTCGACGCGTCCCACGTGCTCGATCTCTATTGCGACGCGCTGCCCGGCGCGCGCGAGCGGGGCGTTTTCCGGCACGCCGGTCAGCAGCACGTCACCCGGGACGAGCGTCATGAACTCGGTGACGTCGGCGATCAGCCGCGCGGTCGACCGGATCAGGTTCGCAGTCGTGTTCCGCTGCCGCAAAGCGCCGTCGACGAACACGCGCACCGCGAGCGCGTCGGGGTTCGGCGCGCGCACACGATCGACGATCCGCCCGATAGGGCAGAACCCGTCGCGGCACTTGAAGCGGATGGAGGGGCGGTAGAAGCTCTCGTGCGGCACGCTCACGTCGTTCACGACGGTGTAGCCTGCGACGTAGTCGAGTGCGGCCTCGAGCGGTACGCGGCACGCGGTGCGCCCGATCACGACGCCGAGCGCGGCGCCCATCTGCAGCGCATCGACGTCGCCCGGAACGGGGATCGGCGCGCCGTCGCCGACCCAGGTGTTCGCCGGCTTGATGTAGAGCACCGGCGCTATCGGCGGCGCCTTGTAGGGAGGCTCGTTAACCGCGTCGCCGAGCGCCGCCAGCGCGCCCTTGTAGTTGAGCAGCACGCCGTAGACGGTACCGCCCGGCGGAGCTTGATTCACACCGCTAACGGACGGCGGCGAGCGCCGTCCGGTCCGCCATCAGCACCACCGCGTTGCCGCTCGCGGAGGATTGCGCGTATTCGCCGTACTGCCGGCCGGTGAGCGCTGCGCCGTCGGCCGCCATCGCGCGCGTGACGCCGAGCAGGGTCGCGAGCACGCGCCCGCCCATTTCGGCGCCGACCTTGCGGCTGTAGTCGCCGAAGCCGCCAATCGCGTCCTCGATCGCGCCGACCTTCAACTGCTCGATGAACGCTTTATCAGCGGCGACGCGCTCGGGCGTCGGCATGTTGTGGCGTCCGCGCACGAGGACGTGCGCGAAGGCGGTGCTCGCCAGGAACACGGCGCGCCGCCCGAGGCGCTTTGCGGTCGCATGCACTGCCGTGCCCGCGCGGAGGCACTCGGCGTGATCGGCCATCAGCACGCTGGGCACGCCCACGACCGCGACCTCGGCATCCGGGTCGAGGTGCTTGAGCGGCACGTAGGTGCCGTAGTCCCATCCGTAGTGCGGCGAATCGTTGCGCGCGGCAGGCACCGAAGCGCGGCCGAGTTCCTCGATGAGCGCACCGGCGAAATCGGCGTCGCCGCGATAGCGGTACGGCAGGCCCGGAATCAGGTTCGGCGCCTCGTCGGCGACGCACATGCCTTCGTGCACCGGCTGGCAGGTCACGACCCAGTCGAATGTCGCGACCCAGTGCGCCGAGGCGATCACCCAGAGATCCGGCTTGAGCGCGCGGCGCAGCGCCGCGCCCATCTCGCGCTCGCCGGCGACGAGCGTCTTCTGGAAGTCCGGCGTGATCTCGTCGCGTCCGAGCGTGGGCACGTGCGCGACCACCGCCGCTGCGACGACGCCGCTCATAGCTTCACGCAGACGTTGCGCAGCTCGGTGTAGAACTCGAGCGAGTGCACGCCGCCTTCGCGGCCGATGCCGGATTCCTTCGAGCCGCCGAACGGCGTGCGGAGATCGCGCAGGAACCAGCAGTTCACCCAGCAGATGCCCACGTCGATCTGCGCCGACACGCGGTGCGCGCGGGCGAGGTTCGTCGTCCAGATCGTGGTCGCGAGCCCGTACGGCGTGTCGTTCGCGAGGCGGATCGCCTCGTCCTCGGCGTCGAACGGCCGGATGTGGCAGCACGGCCCGAAGATCTCTTCGCGGATCACCGCCGAGTCCTCGGAAAGCCCGGTCCAGATCGTGGGCTGGATCCAGGAGCCGCCCTTGATCTCCCCCGGCATGTCCGGGACGCCGCCCCCGGTGACCACCGTCGCGCCGTCCTCGACCGCCTTCTTGTAGTACGAGAGCACCTTCGCCCGGTGCTCCTGGCTGATCAGCGGGCCGATGCCGGTCTCCGCGTCCTCGGGGCGGCCGGGCTTCATGCCTTCCGCCTTCTTCTTCAGCGCCTGCACGAACTTCTCGAAGATCGGCCGCTCGACGTACACGCGCTCGGTGCCGAGGCAGACCTGGCCGCAGTTCGCGAACGCCGCGCGGGCGATGCCGTCGATCGCCGCATCGAAGTCGCAGTCGGCGAACACCAGGCCGGCGTTCTTGCCGCCCAGCTCGAACGACACCGCGCGTGTGCCCTCCGCTGCGGCCTTCATGATCGCGGTGCCGGTGCGCGTCTCGCCGGTGAAGGTGATCGCGTCGACGCCCTTGTGACGCGTCAGGAACTCGCCGGCGGAGTTCGGCCCGAAGCCGTGCACGACGTTGTACACGCCCGGCGGCACGCCGACCTTGTTCATCACTTCGCCGAGCAGCGTGGCGGTCGAGGGCGTCTCCTCCGAGGGCTTCACGACCACCGCATTGCCGCAGGCGAGCGCCGGGCCGACCTTCCAAGTCATCAGCAGCAGCGGCAGGTTCCAGGGGCAGATCACGGCGACGACGCCCTTCGGCACGCGGATCGCGTAGTTGAGCGCGCCCTTGCCGTCCGGGGTCGCCATCTGGAACGACTCGGCGGGAACGTTCTTCACCACGTCGGCGAAGATCTTGAAGTTCGCCGCGCCGCGCGGGATGTCGAGGTGCTTCGCGAGGGACATCGGCTTGCCGGTGTCGGCGACCTCCGCCTGCAGGAAGTCGTCGAAGCGGCGGTTGATCTCGTCGGCGACGGCGTAGAGCATCTCCGAGCGCTTCGCGATGTCCATGCGTCCCCACGGACCGGCGAGCGCGGCGCGCGCGGCGCTTACCGCCGCATCGACCTCCGGCGCGCCCGCCTCGGAGACGAGGCCGATGAGCCGGCCGTCGACCGGCGAGCGATTCTCGAAGGTCTTGCCGGACTTCGCGGCGGCGAACTCGCCGTTGATGAAGTTGTGGGTGGTCTTCAGCCCGCGATCCATGAAGGGCCTCCGTTGACGGGTGGGTGTGCGGTCAGAGTTTCCTGTGCGTGCTGTCGCAGAACGGCTTACCGCCGGTGCGCTTGCAGCCGCACAGATAGCCGGCCTGGTCCTTTTCCTGCGTCCAGACAACCGGTTTGATGCCGCTCTTCGTGGAGGTGTGCGAGCCGTCGCAGAACGGTTGCATCTTCGACAGTCCGCACGCGCACCATGCGTAGCGGTACCCCGCGAGCAGCTCGATCTTGTAGGGGCCCTTCTGGGCGATTGCGGGTTCTTCGGGCGTCTCGGCCATCGGTGGACTCTCGCGAAGGAAGCGCGCCGGCGGCAGGTCCGTATTGACCCACGTGGCAGCGTTCGATTATCGTTAATTTCGCATCCTCGTGAAAGCCCGCCGAAGTCCACGCCGAAGGGAGAGCCATGCGCGTCGCGCCGCAAGTCAACGCCGATCCCGACCAGGTCGCGGTCGTGAACACGAACGAGATGGCGTGGGAGCCGACCGAGCACCCGGGCGTCTCGCGCAAGGTCCTCGAGTTCGTCAACGACCCGCGCAAGGGGCGCGAGACCGCGCTTCTCAAGTTCGAGCCGGGCGCAAGGCTGCCCACCGAGACCCTCGTCGACCGGATGGACGTCTTCGTCATCGAGGGCAGCTACGAGGACGGCAATGGCAAGTACGGTCAGCACACCTTCATCCGCAACCAGCCCGGCTACGCCCATACGCCGTCCTCGCAGACCGGCTGCGTGCTCTACGTGAAGTGGCGCGTGCCGATCCGGCCGGGCGGGCAGCGGCTCGTGATCGACGCGAAGACCGCGCAGTGGACCGCGTTCCCGCACCGCGGCGCGGACGTGCTGCACCTCTATCCGAACGCCGACGGCATCGAGACCGGACGCATGGGCAACGTGCACCCCAACCGCAAGATCCCGTCGCACGACCACTCGATCGGCGAGGAGACGTTCGTGCTCAAGGGCTGCCTTAGCGACGAGTACGCCGCCTACGGCGCCGGCATGTGGTTCCGCATGCCCTGCGGCAAGCCGCACGCGCCCTACACCGAGGCCGACGGCTGCATGATGCTCATCCGCGAGGGCGACCTCGTCTGGTGACGACCGCGCGGCCCCGGCGCACAACGGGGCGAGAAGACCAACCAGGAGGAGGAAACCAGATGTCACGCGCCACGCGCTCCATCCGCGCGCTCGTCGCCGTTGCCGGGCTCGCGCTCGGTTCGGCACTGCCCGCGGCCGCCGCCGACTTCACCATGAAGATCGGCTTCGCCACGATGAACGACATCCAGCACCAGTGGGGCACCTGGATGAAGGAGGGCGTCGAGGCGCGCTCGAACGGGCGCATCGAGGTGAAGCTCTTCCCCCGCAACCAGCTAGGCACCATCGCGAGCCAAATCGAGGGCACCCAGCTCGGCACGGTCGAGGCGTTCACGTCGCCCGCGGACTTCTTCGCGGGCGTCGATCCTCGCTTCGGCGCCTTCAGCATCCCGATGCTGTTCAAGGACATGACTCACGCCGAGAAGGTGCTGCTCGATCCGGCGATGAACAAGGAGATCCTCGGCCTCGGCGCGGACAAGAACATCCAGATCGTCTCGATCTACACCTTCGCCTTCGCGCACTACCTCGCGAAGCAGCCGATCCGCCGGATCGACGACTTTAAGGGCAAGAAGCTGCGGGTGAACGCGACCGCGGCGGAGCGCGCGAAGATGCGCGTGTTCGGCGCGACCGCCGTGCCGATGGACCTGGCCGAGGTCATCCCCGGGCTCCAGCAGGGGGTCATCGACGGCACGCAGAGCGCAACCGCGGTTTTCGTCAACCTCAAGTTCAACGAGATCAGCAAGACGCTCACCGAGCTGAACGACACGATGATCGTCTCGGTGGGCGCGCTGAGCCGTGCGTGGCTCGGCAAGCTCCCTGCGGACCTGCGCCAGATCGTGATCGACGAGGGCGCCAAGATCCAGCCGCGCATGATGGCGCAGTCGCGGACCATCGACGACGGCATGCGCAAGCGCTGGGCGGAGGCCGGCGGCGAGTTCGTGCGCCTGTCGGCGGACGAGCAGGCGCGCGTGCGGCAGCTCCTCGGTCCGATCGGGGAGGAGGTCACGAAGGACAATCCCGCGACGAGCGCCTTCTACAAGCGGCTCGCCGCGACCGCGCAGAAGAACTGAGCCGCGCAAGCGCGCCGATGGGCCGGTTCGTCTTCGACACGCTGCCCGGCTGGGTCCTCGGCGCGCTGATGCTCGTCGGCATCGCGCTCAACTTCGCCAACGTGGTGAGCCGCCACGTCTTCGGCCAGGCGATCTTCTGGACCGAGGAGATCCTCGTCTATCTCACGATTTGGGGCGTGTTCCTCGGAATGGCCGCGATTGCCTACCGCGGCGAGCACCTGAACATGGACCTCTTCTCGGCGGCGATCCCGAGCCGGTGGCGTGCGCTGCACCGCGGTCTCGTCGCGACGGCCATGCTCGCGGTCTGCGCCTTCGTCGCGGTGCAGTCGTGGCAGACGGTGACGCTGTTCGCGCAGGCCGGCCAAGTCAGCCTCGCCGCCGGCGTGCCGAAGGCGATCCCGCATGCCGCGCTGCTCGTCGGCTTCGTCCTTACCGCGGCCGCGGTACTGGTGCGCCTCCGCTCGTATCTAAGCGGCAAGTTCTAGCGGCCTCCGGGCATGACCTGGGTCCTGGCCCTGCTGCCGCTGGCGCTGCTCGCGCTGGGCTTCCCGTTCTTCGTGATCCTGCTCGCCACGGCGGCGGTCGTGCTTGCCGCGTTCGCGCCGGCGCCGGCGACCGTCGTGCACCAGGTGATGTTCGCGAGCATCGACAAGTACGCCCTGCTCGCGGTGCCGTTCTTCATCTTCGCCGGCGACCTGATGGGCCGCGGCGGCGTGTCCCGCCGCCTGGTGCGCTGGGTGACCTCGGTGATCGGCGGCGTGCGCGGGAGCCTGCCGTTCACCGCCCTCGGGACGGTGACCGTGTTCAGCGCAATCTCGGGATCCACCGCGGCCACGGTCGCCGCGGTCGGGGGACTCACCTACGACCGGCTGCGCGAGGCGGGCTACAGCGAGCGCTTCTCGTCCGGCCTGCTCATCTCGGCCGCTTCGATCGACAACCTCATCCCGCCGTCGATCGGGTTCATCCTCTACGGCATCGCCTCGGACACCTCGGTGGTCAAGCTCTTCGCGGCGGGCGCCTTGCCGGGCCTGCTGCTCGCGGCCTTCTTCGGCGCGTACATCTGGTACTACGCCTGGCGGCGCGGCGAGGGCGCGGGGAAGCGCTTCGAGCTCGGCGAGTTCCTCGCCGCTACCCGGGACGGCATCTGGTCGATCGCGGCGCCGGTGTTCGTCCTCGGCGGCATCTATGCCGGCATCTTCTCGCCGACCGAGGCGGCGGGAATCGCGTGCGTATACGCGATCTTCGTTGTCGTGCTGGTCTACGGGGAGCTCAGCTGGGCCGAGGTGTTCCGCACCGCGTCGCGCTCGATGTACCTCACCGCCCAGGTGTTCGTGATCGTCGCCTCGGCCGGCGTGTTCTCGTGGCTGCTGACGGTCAACGGCGTGCCGCAGGCCCTGGCCGCGACGGTCACGAGCCTCGCGGTGCCGCCCTGGGCGGTGCTGCTCGTGATCAACCTGCTGCTGCTCGCGGTCGGCATGTTTCTCGACACCGCGTCGTCGATCCTGGTCCTCACGCCGCTCCTCGTCCCGGTCGCGAAGGCAATCGGGGTCGATCCGGTGCACTTCGGCGTCATCTTCGTGATGAACCTGAGCATCGGCACGTTCACGCCGCCGTTCGGCATCAACATCTTCGTCGGCCAGGCGGTCTTTAAGACGCCGCTCTGGACCATCTATCCCGGACTCGTGCCGTTCATCGCTGCCGCCCTCGCGGCATTGATGGTCGTGACCTACACTCCGCAACTCTCCCTCTGGATCCTGCGCTTCCTCTGATGAGTATCGACCACAGCCACGCAACCGCCGTCGACGTCCACGCCCACTGGTACCCGCGCGAGTGGCTGGATCTGGTGCGCGAACACGGGCCCGCCCACGGGCTCGAATGGACCGAGGTGCCGGGCAAGGGGCCGCAGTTCAAGGTCGGCCATCTGGCGACCGGGCCGGCCGGGCCGCTGTTCGTCGATCTCGATGCCCGCCTGGAGGCAATGGATGCGCAAGGCGTGGCGGTGCACGCGCTGTCGCTATCCCAGCCGATGGGATACTGGGCGGGACGGGAGCTCGGCGCGCGCCTCGCTGCGACGTTCAACGATGCGCTGGTGCGCGCGCACGAGCGCGCACCGACGCGCTTCGTGGGGCTCGCCGCGCTGCCGATGCAAACGCCCGATCTCGCCGTCAAGGAGGCCGATCGCGCCCGCGCGCTGCCCGGCGTACGCGGCTTCTACGTCGCGACCAACGTCCTCGGCAAGGACCTCTCCGACGAGTCGTTCTTTCCCGTCTACGAGCGCATTGAGTCCACCGGCCTGCCGCTCTTCCTGCACCCGATATTCGTGCTGGCGCGCGAGCGCCTCGAGCGTCATTACCTGACCAACCTCATCGGCAACCCGGTCGAGACCGCGGTCGCCGCCGCGCACCTGATCTTCGGCGGCGTGCTCGACCGCTTCCCGAAGCTCGACGTCGTGCTGCCGCACGCCGGCGGCGCGTTCCCGTGGCTGGTGGGGCGGCTCAACCGGGGCTGGGAGAAGCGCGCGGACCTCAGGCACATCGCCCATTCGCCGCTCGAGTACCTGCGGCGCTTTCACTACGACACGATCGGCTACTCCGACGCCGTCCTGGAGTTCCTCGTGCGCCACGTCGGCGCCGACCGCGTGCTGATCGGCAGCGACTACTGCTTCCCGATCGCGTACGAGCAGCCGGTGAAAAACGTGATGGAGAACCCGCTGATCGACGACGCGGCGAAGCGCCTCATCGTCGACGTCAACGCGCGCCGGCTGCTGCGGCTGTAGCGGGCGCGATGCCTCTCGAGAAGCCGGCCGCGCGGCCGCCCTCGCCCCGGCAGGCGCTCGGGGAGTTCGGCGGCATGTACGCCGTCAACGCTTTCGTCGCGTTCATCTTCGCGGCGTCGGGACCGGTGGCGATCATCCTCGCCGTCGGCACGCGCGGCGGCCTGAGCGCGGCCGACCTGTCCTCGTGGATCTTCGGTTCCTTCTTCGTGAACGGGTTCATCAGCATCGCGTTCTGCTGGCTGTACCGCCAGCCGCTGGTGTTCTTCTGGACGATTCCGGGCACGGTGCTCGTCGGACCGGCGCTCGGGCACCTCACGTTCCCCGAGGTCATCGGCGCATTCTTCGCCACTGGAGTCCTCATGCTGGCGCTGGGCCTGAGCGGCTGGGTGCGGCGCGCGATGGAGGCGGTGCCGATGCCGATCGTCATGGGGATGGTGGCGGGCGTGTTCCTGCGCTTCGGGCTCGACCTCGTGTATTCGATCCGCGACGACTTCTGGATCGCAGCGCCGATGACCGCGGCGTTCCTTGCGCTCAGCGCATCGCCCCGCCTGGCGCGCTTCATGCCCCCGCTGATCGGCGCCATGATCGTCGGCGGCGTCCTCGTCGCGGTGCTCGGCCGGTTCGACCCCGCCGGCGCCGCGGGCGCCGCGCTCGCCCGGCCGAACTTCTACGTGCCGGTGTTCTCGTGGCAGGCAATCGTCGAGCTGGTGGTGCCGCTGGCGATCACCGTGCTCGTCGTGCAGAACGGGCAGGGCATCGCTGTTCTGCGCGCTGCCGGTCACCAGCCGCCCATCAACGCGGTCACGGCCGCATGCGGCGCCGGGTCGATCGTGACCGCATTTGTGGGGACGGTCTCCACGTGCCTGACCGGGCCGGTCAACGCGATCATCTCGTCGTCCGGCGAAAAGCGGCGCCACTACACTGCGGGGATCTTCGTCGGGATCCTCGCGCTCGCATTCGGCCTCGCGTCGCCGTTCTTCGTGCGGCTGATGCTCGCCACGCCGAAAGCCTTCATCGCGGCCCTCGCCGGGCTGGCCATGCTGCGCGTCCTGCAGACGGCGTTCACGATCTCCTTCAAGGACCACTTCACGCTTGGAGCACTGGTCACGTTCCTCGTCACGGTCGCCGACGTAGCGATTCTCAATATCGGTGCGGCATTCTGGGGCCTCCTTTTCGGGTTCGCCGCCTCGTGGCTGCTCGAGCGCGGGGACTTCGCAGCGGCGCAGAAATAGCCGCACCCGATCGGGTGCGGAGAATGTGCCGATCAGCACGCTCGATTGACCCCACTCGTGGAGGCACGTAGCATCAGTCGACCCGACGCGTTTGGCGCGACCCAGCGCGGCCAGGGACCAGGATCGATCGGACGGCCATCGGCTCGGAGAAGCCGGCGCGCGTCGCCAGCCGTTCCACCAAAGGAGACAGCGATGAGTATCGGACTCAAGCAACGCAAGGTCGCGGTGATCGGGGCTCTTGCAGTCGTAGCGATGATGGGTGCTGCGCTGGCCGACGAGACCTGCAACTCCCCCTACACGACACGCCTGATCAAGGGTCAGGAGGATTTCGTCCATGTGTGGACGCTGGGCGTCGAAGGGCTGGGCGACGGATCAGACAAGCTCGTCACGGTGGACGTCAATCCGAAGTCCAAGGGGTACGGCAAAGTCGTCCACACGCTCTCGGTCGGCGGCCGCGGCGAGGCGCACCACATGGGCTTTACCGACGACCGCAAGTTCCTGTGGGCGGGCGGGCTGGACGACTCGAAGATCCACATCTTCGACGTCGGCACCGATCCCTCGAAGCCGAAGCTCGTCAAGACGATCGCCGACCTGCCGCAGAAGACCGGTTTCGTCGGCCCGCACACGTTCTACGCGATGCCCGGGCGGATGCTGATCCAGGCGCTGTCCAACAACAAGGACCACGGCGGCCTGACCGGGATGGCGGTGTACAACAACAAGGGGGATTTCGTCGCGAAGTACGAAATGCCGGCCGGCGAGATCGGCGGCGTGAAGGGCGACGGGTACGGCTACGACCTCGCGATCAACCCGAAGAAGAACGTGCTGCTCACCTCCAGCTTCACCGGCTGGAACAACTACATGATGGACATGGGCAAGATGGTGAAGGACGCCGAGGCGATGAAACGCTTCGGCACCACGATGGCCGCCTGGGACCTCAAGGCGATGAAGCCGAAGCAGATCTTCAGCGTGCCCGGCTCGCCGCTCGAGATCCGCTGGTCGCTCAATCCGAAGGACAACTGGGCGATCACGGCGACGGCGCTCACCTCCAAGCTCTGGCTCATCAAGCCCGACGGCAAGGGCGGCTGGCAGGCGAAGGACGTGGCGACGATCGGCGACCCGTCCAAGATCCCGCTGCCGGTGGACATCTCGATCTCGGCGGACGGCAAGGGGCTCTGGGTCAATACCTTCATGGACGGGACGACCCGGTACTTCGACCTCTCGAACCCGGAGGCGCCGAAGGAGGTGTACTCGAAGAACACCGGCAAGCAGATCAACATGATCTCGCAGAGCTGGGACGGCAAGCGCGTCTACATCACCTCGTCGCTGCTCGCCAACTGGGACAAAAAGGGCGATGACAACGAGCAATTCCTCGCCTTGTTCGACTGGAACGGCAAGGAGCTCAAGGAGAAATGGCGCATCGACTTCACTCAGGAGAAGCTCGGCCGCGCACACCACATGAAGTTCACCGCCAAGCCGGCCGCGAAGAAGGCCGCCGCCGAGCCCGCGCAGGTAGCGGCTGCGCGCTAGCGACGCGGTGAGCGGCTGGAAGATCGCGGCGGCCCTCGCGGCCGTTGCGATCGTGCTCCCCCAGGCGCCGGCCTTCGCGCATCGCGCGGAGCACAAGCCGGTCGTCGCCCGCCCGGTGATGGACTACACGCCGCCGCCGGCGGGCACCTACACGCTGCACGTCATCCAGTCCGTGCCCGACGGCCGGGTCGTCGATGCGCGCGGGCGCGTCCGCAACCTGGCGGCGTACACGCGCGGACGCGTCACGCTCCTCGCGCTCATCTACACCTATTGCACCGAGCCGACCGGCTGCGCGTTCGCCTACGAGACCCAGCTCGACCTCGGCAAGCGCATCCTCGCCGAACCCGCGTTGCACGGCCGCGCGCAGTTCGTGAGCCTGTCGTTCGACCCCCTCAACGACACGCCGGAGACGATGCGGCTCTACGGCGGCAAGAACGCGCAGGCCGAAGGACCGCTGCCCTGGCATTTCCTCACCACCGGCTCGGTGCAGGCGCTCAAGCCGATCCTTGAGGGGCTCGGCCAGGAGATCGAAGTGGAGCTGGACGCGCGCGGCAGGCCGACGCGGACCATCAGCCACATGCTCAAGCTCTTCCTGATCGATCGCGCCGGGCGCGTGCGGGAGATCTACTCCACCGACTTCCTCCACCCCGAGGCGATGCTGAACGACATCAAGACGCTCGTGCTGGAGGAGGACGGGCAGCGCAATTAGGCTCGGCGCGCCGCCGTGAGGCGTGCAGCACGCGTCCTCGCGTCGCTCCTTGCGGCCGCCGCAGCCGCGGGTTGCGGTCCTGCCGCGCCCCCGCCGCGTGCGGGCGCGGCGCTGGGGCTTCCCGCCCTCGAGATTCCGGCCGACAACCCGGTCACGCCGGAGAAGGTCGCGCTCGGGCGCAAGCTCTTCTTCGATCGCCGGCTTTCGCCCAACAACACCATGTCGTGCGCGATGTGCCATGTGCCGGAGCAGGGCTTCACCGCGCGCGAGCTCGCCACCCCGGTCGGGATCGAAGGGCGCAGCGTGCGCCGCAACGCGCCGACCGTGCTCAATGCCGCCTTCCAGAAGCGGCTGTTCCACGACGGCCGCGAGGTCTCGCTCGAGGACCAGGTGTGGGGTCCCCTGCTCGCACCGAACGAGATGGGCAACCCCTCGATCGGCTACGTCGTCGAGCGCATTCGCGGATTGCGCGACTACGACGGTCTCTTCCAGGGGGCGTTCGGCGGCAGGCCGGTCTCGAGCGAGCGGATCGGCGCGGCGCTCGCTGCGTATGAGCGCACGCTGGTCGCGGGGGATTCGCGCTTCGACCGCTGGCGCTACGGCGGCGACGCCTCGGCCCTCGCCGAGGACGAGAAGCGCGGGTTCGAGCTCTTCGCCGGCAAGGCGCGCTGCGCCACGTGCCACCTCGTGGGCGAGCGCGACGCGCTGTTCACTGATCACGCCTTCCACAACACCGGCATCGGCTGGCGGCGGACCTATGCAGTGCCGGAGACGACGCGCGTAGAGATCGCGCCCGGCGTGTTCACCGAGCTGGATCGAAAGACGGTCGAATCGTTCTCCGAGCCGGCCACCAAGGACGTCGGTCGCTACGAGATCACGCTCGACCCGCGGGACCGCTGGGCGTACAAGACGCCGTCATTGCGCAACGTCGCGCTCACCGCGCCCTACATGCACGACGGCTCGCTCGACACGCTCGAGGCGGTGATCGAACTCTACGATCGCGGCGGCATCGACAATCCCGAGAAGAGCCCGCTCCTCGTCCCGCTCGAATTGAATGCAGACGAGCGTGCGGCGCTTGCGGCGTTCCTGCGCGCGCTCACGAGCAGCGCGATCCCTGCGCTGGTCGACGAGGCGCGCGCCACGCCGGTCGGGCAATGATCGGCGGCGCGCCCGCGTGCGGCGCTTTTCGGGTAGCTTTTGCGCCCATCGAGCCCGGTTGAGACCGGGCCGCCGCGCCCAGGAGCGCGTCTCCCTTGCCCTACTCCGCGTCCGACCGACTGCTCCACGGCTCGCCGCTGCGCCGGCGCGGAGCGTGCCTCGCGATAGGTGCGGCGCTCCTTATGGTTCTCGCGATCGCGGCGTACATTCAGCTCGGCCTCCTTTCCGGCCTGCGGCCGGACATCGCGACCGTCTTCTACGCCGCGCTGGCCGCGTCGAGCGCGCTCGCCGTGGTGCCGTTGGCGATCCTCTGGTTCCTCGACCGGCGCGAGCGCGAGACGCCGTGGCTCTTCGCCGCGGCGTTCTTCTGGGGCGCGGTGATCGCGACCGCGCTTGCCCTCCCGTTCAACACCGCGTTCGCTGCGGCGGTGGACGCGTGGCTGATGCAGCACCCGCTGGTTGCCCAGACGCTCGGCCCCGATGCGAGGGAGATGATCGCGGCGCCGATCTCCGCGCCGATCGTCGAGGAGCTCGCCAAGGCGCTCGGCGTGGTGCTGCTGTTCTGGCTGCTGCGCGCGGAGTTCGACAACATGCGCGACGGCTTCGTCTACGGCGCGCTCGTCGGCGTCGGGTT
Source organism: Burkholderiales bacterium (assembly GCA_035456405.1). Classification (GTDB taxonomy): domain Bacteria; phylum Pseudomonadota; class Gammaproteobacteria; order Burkholderiales; family SG8-39; genus JAGVSZ01. Next base: position 71,997 of record DATIDG010000024.1, read on the forward strand.
CACGTGGTTCGAGTCCGCGCTGTACGTCGCGCAGAGCTACGCCGAGTTCGGCGTCCCGTCCTGGGGCATGCAGCTCGGCTGGCGCTACGCGCTGTTCGGGTTCGGCGGGCACGCGATGTTCACCGGGATCTTCGGCGTCTTCCTCGGCGTCGCGATGCAGACGCGCCGGAGGTGGCTGCGGATCCTGGCGCCGCTCTTCGGGCTGCTCGTCGCCATCGCGGCGCACTTCGTGAACAACGCGCTGCCGCTCTTCTTTGCCATCGCCACCGCGGCGCGCGGCGAGCCGCCGCCGCAGCAGAGCGAGACACCTCCTGAGCTCGGTTTCGTGGATGCCTTCCTGATCGGCAGCGTCGTCGAGCTCACGATCTTCCTGCCGTTCGTGGTGACCATGGCGATCGCCTTGTGGCGGAGCGGCGTCTGGGAGCGCCGCGTGATCCGCGAGGAGCTCGCCGAGGAGGTCGGACGCGAGGTGAGCCGCGGCGAGTACGAGCAGATCCTGGCCGACGGGATGTTCCGCACACGCCGCATCGACCGCCTGCACCCGCGGGATTCCGCGGCGCTCGTCAATGCGCAGCACGAGCTCGCGTTCCGCAAGCGCCGCGTCCGCGACGCGGGCGGCGATCCGGAGCGCGATCGCCTCGTGGCCGGATGGCGCGCGGAGATCGCGCGGCGGCGGGCGGCGGCCTAGCGCAGCCGCGCCTTGCACTGCCCCGGCTTGCCGGCCTTACATGCGCGGCGGAGGCAGTTGGGCACGCGCCCCCGACCCCGCTACCAGCGCGACGGCCAGCCCGGCGAGCGCGATTCCCTTGGGCATTGAGGTCTACAACCCGAGCAGCGTGAGTTGTCCTTTCGGATAGCGCGTCCCCGCGACTCGGCTGTCGTCGATCGCGCGCGCGAGCGTCGCGGCCTCGTCTGCGGAGAGCTTCACCTCGAGCGCCGCGAGGTTCTCGGCGAGGTGCGTGCGGCGCTTCGTGCCGGGAATGGGCACGATGTCCCCGCCTTGAGCGAGCAGCCAGGCGAGCGCCAGCTGCGCTGGCTTGCAGCGCTTCGCTTCGGCCATCTCGATGATCGGGCGCACCAGCGCGGCATTGGCCTCGAAGTTGCCCTCCTGGAAGCGCGGATGGTCGCGACGACGGTCGTTCTCGGCGAGGTCGGCCATCGTCCTGATCGCCCCGGTGAGCATGCCGCGCCCGAGGGGCGAGTAGGGCACGAAGCCGATGCCGAGCTCGCGGCAGGTCTTCAGCATGTCGCTCTCCACGAACCGGCACCACAGCGAGTACTCGGTCTGCAGTGCGGCGATCGGATGGACCGCGGCCGCGCGCCGCAGCGTGGCGGACCCCGCTTCCGAGAGGCCGAGGTATCGGACCTTGCCCTGCTCGACGAGGCGCTTCATCGCGCCGACCGTGTCCTCGATCGGCACGCTCGCGTCGACCCGGTGCTGGTAGTACAGGTCGATCACGTCGATGCCGAGCCGCGCGAGGCTCTTGTTGCACGCCTCGATCACGAACTCCGGCCGGCCGTTCGCTGCCGGCTTGCCCTCGGGCGTTCGCACGTTGCCGAATTTCGTCGCGACGACCGCCTTGGCGCGATAGCCGTCGGCGAGCGCGCGCGCGAGCAGCTGCTCGTTCCTTCCTTCCGCATACGCATCGGCCGTGTCGAGGAAGTTGGCGCCCGCGTCGAGCGCCGCGCGGATGGTAGCGATCGCCTCGGCGTCGTCCACCGCACCGTAGAGGTTGGTCATCGCCATGCAGCCGAGGCCGAGGGCGGACACTTCGAGGCCGGTCTTGCCGAGTCGCCGCTGTTGCATGCTCTCCTCCTGGATCCTGGTGGCGCCCGGCAGTCTACGCGATCGGCGGCACTTTCCTTACAATCGGCCGACAAACGCGGAGGACGGCAGCCGATGGACCACCGCATCATCGAGTTGTACGACGAATACACGCACCGGCCCCTGGAGCGACGTACGTTCCTCGAGCGCCTCGCCGTCCTCGCGGGAAGCTCGGCCGCAGCCTACGCGATGCTCCCGCTGCTCGAGGCGAACTACGCCCGCGCGGCGCTGGTCGACCCCGCCGATCCGCGGCTCGCGACGAGCACAATCGGCTATCCGGGCGCGAGCGGCGAAGTGCTCGCGTATCTGGCCCTCCCCAAGGAGGGCGCGCCGAAACGCGCGGGCGTCATCGTGATCCACGAGAACCGCGGGCTCAACCCGTACATCAAGGACGTCGCCCGTCGGGTGGCGCTGGAGGGCTTCACCGCGCTTGCCCCCGACGCACTGTCGCCATTCGGCGGCACGCCGTCGGACGAGGATCAGGCGCGCGCGGCGTTCGGGCGGCTCGATCGCGATGCGACGGTACGCAGCTTCGTCGCGGCGATCGCCTACCTCAAGAGCCGGCCCGACGCCGCGGGCCCGGTCGGCGCAGTCGGGTTCTGCTGGGGCGGCGGCATGGTCAACCTGCTCGCCGTCGCCGCGCCGGATCTCACCGCGGCCGTGCCGTTCTACGGCCTAATTGCGCCGTCCGGCGACGTGCCGCGGATCAAGGCGCGGCTCCAGCTCCACTACGCGGGCTACGACCCGCGCATCAACGCCGGCGTCCCGGAGTTCGAGACGGCGCTCAAGCGCGCCGGCGTCGCCTACGAGAAGCACGTGTACGAGGGCACCGACCACGCGTTCCACAACGACACGGGCGCGGCGCGCTACAACAAGGCCGCCGCCGAGCTCGCGTGGTCGCGGACGATCGCGTTCTTCAAGGCGAACCTGCGCTAGGAGACGGCATGAAAACCATCGAGCTCACCCAGGCCGAAATGGCGAAACGCGTCGCGCGCTTCAAGGACCTGAAACCGCTGCCGACCCAGGCCGAGAATGCAGTCCCGCTCGAGGCGAAGGACGTCGTCTACGCGCGCAAGCTCCTGTCGGTGATCGGCCTGGAAGACTCGAGCGCGACGCCCATCTCCTCCGGCGCGCCGATCAAGGGCGCCGCGGGAATGACCATGACGCTCGCAGTGTGCCCGCCGGGACAGGGGCCCGAGCTGCACTCGCACGTGAGCACCTACGAGACGTTCACCGTGCTGCGCGGCCGGTTCGAGTTCCGCTGGAACGACGACGGCTCGGAGCGCGTCGTCCTCGACGAGCTCGACACGATCTCGCTGCCGCCCGGCGTGTGCCGCGCGTTTCGCAACGTCGGCGACACGGAGGGAATCGTGCAGGTGCTGATCACCGGCGGCGTGCACGACATGACCGACATCGACTTCGCGCGCCACATTGCCGACAAGCTCGAGGCGATCGACCCGCAGGCGCGCGCCTACTTCGAGAAGGCCGGGTTCACGTTCACCGCGAGCCGGACCAGATGAGGCAAGCCTACCCGCCCTTCCTGCAGCTCACCGAGATCCCCTCGCTGCTCGCACCCTCGGAGAAGCGCGTGTCGTAGCGCGGATCAGCTCGCACGCGCGCGAGGAACTCGCGCACCTCCCGCGCCCTCGGGCGCGCCACGTTGTGTGCGGTGTAGCAACCGCCCGGCGCCATCTTCGGATCGAGGTCGAGGAAGTACTGCAGGTACCACTCCTTGTCCGCATCCTGAAACACGAAGTCCCAGGGGCCGGGCAGCGTCTTCACCAGCTCGTGCGCGTCGCCCAGGCGCGCGTCCACGTACGCGGTGACCCCGGCGTGCTGGAAGTTGGCGCGCGCGCGCTCGTGCCGGCCGCGGTCGATCTCGATCGTGGTGACCTTGCCGCCGGTCTTCGCCGCGGCCCACGCGAGCCAGATCGTCGAGTGGCCGGTCGAGGTGCCAATCTCGAGGATGCGCTTCGCGCCCAGCCTGAGCGCCAGGTCGTGCAGCACCTTGCCGTCCTGGTACGGCACGTTGAGATAGTCCCACCGGTTGCGCTCGGCATCGAGGAACTGGCCCACCTGCCGGTCGAGCTCGGGCGTCGCGCGCAGCGCCTGCGCGGCCGCGTCGAGCGCGGCGGCGCCGAGCACGGCGCCGGTTACGGCGAGAAATCTGCGACGCGAGCCCTTGTTGCGCATGAAGACCTCCATCGAGTGTGCGCGGGAAACGCGGACCCGCCGCCGCCCGGCATCGAATAGGATACGACCCTTCATCGACCGCGCCTCGACAAGGGAGACTGCATGGAGTCGACCGCGACACCCCTGCAACGCCAGGCGAGGCTGCTCGCCGACGCGGGGAGGTACCTCGCCGGCGGCGGCACCGGCCTCTTCGTCATCCCGCCGGAGCTGAACCTGGTGGTCGAGCGCGGGAAGGGGAGCCGCGTGTGGGACGTCGCCGGGCGCGAATACATCGACTACCACCTCTCGTCGGGGCCGGTGCTGCTCGGCCATGCGCATCCCGCGGTCACCGAGGCGGTGAACGCGCGCCTGCCGAAGGGTACGACCTACTACTTCCTCAACGAGCCAGAGATCACGCTCGCGCAGCGGCTCGTCGCAGCGATCCCGTGCGGCCAGGTCGTGCACTACACCGGCTCGGGCACCGAGGCGACGTTCTACTCTCTGCGCATCGCGCGCGCGTACACCGGGCGCAACAAGGTGCTGAAGTTCGAGGGCGCGTGGCACGGCATGCACGACTACGGCCTGTGGGGTACGGTACCGGCTCGAGCGTCGGATTACCCTCGTGCAAGGCCGGACTCGGTCGGCGTCCCGCCGCAGGCCGGCGAGACGGTGCTGGTCACGCCGTTCAACGAGACGGCGCGCGCGGTGGAGATGATCGAGCGCCACGCGCAGGAGCTGGCCGCGGTGATCGTCGAGCCGCTGCAGCGCGTGCTGCTGCCGGAACCGGGCTTCCTGCAGGCGGTGCGCGAGGTGACGAAGAAGCACCGCATCGTGATGATCTACGACGAGATCGTCACCGGCTTCCGCATCGCCTGGGGCGGCGCGCAGGAGCGCTACGGCGTCGTGCCCGACCTCGCGTGCTACGGCAAGGCGATCAGCGGCGGGTTCCCGATGGCGGCGATTGTGGGCGACGCGCAGATCATGTCGGTGCTCGACGCCCGCAGCAGGCCGAAGGCCGAGGTGGTGTGGGCCACCAACACGCTCAACGGCAACCCGATTTGCGCGGCAGCGGGCATCGCGGCGCTCGACGTCCTGTCGCAACCGGGCGTATACGACGGCCTGCATCGGATCGGCGCGAAGCTGCGCGTGGGGCTCGTCGCTGCGGGCGAGCGGCACGGGTTCGCCGTACAGGCGCCGGGCGAGGACGCGGTGTTCGGCGTGCGCTTCACCGACCGCAAGCCGCTGCGCACGTGGATGGACCTCACCACCGCCGACAAGGATCTCGGACTGCGATGGGCGCTCGAGCTGATCAGGCGCGGGCTGCTCGTGAACCCGAACGAGAAGTTCTACATCTCGATCGCGCACACCGATGCGGACGTGGACCGTACGCTCGACATCGCCGACCAGGCATTCGCGGCATTGAAGAAGGGAGGGTGAATCCGTGGGAACTGCAGCCGCACGTCGTTTCAGCGTCAGCCACCGCGCCCGCTCGAGGTTCGTGCGGCGGGGATTGCGCGGCTATTTCGAGTACCGCGACCTCGGCATCAAGCGCGCCACGCGCGGCAAGGTCGTTGCGCACGTGATCCGCGCGCGCCCGGGCAAGGCGCCGCACGGCGAGTGGCACATGCACGACTGCGACGTCCAGTTCGTGTACGTGCTCAAGGGCTGGGTCGAGTTCGAGTACGAAGGGGTCGGCAAGGTGATGATGCGCGCCGGCACCTGCTTCTATCAGCCGCCGCGCATCCGCCATCGCGAGATCCGGCACTCGAAGGACATCGAGATGCTCGAGATCGTTTCCCCCGCCGTCTTCGAAACGTGCGACGCCAAGGCGCCGGCGCGGCGGAAGCGGCGGGCGCGGCGCTAGGGCGACCCGGTCGCCAACGCCTCAGCCGCCCACGGTCCCCTGCGTGTTGACGTACAGCGCGTAGACGCTCGTGCTCGCGGCCATGAACAGCCGGTTGCGGTAGGTGCCGCCGAAGCAGAGGTTGGCACAGCGCTCCGGCAGGTCGATGCGGCCGATCAGCCGGCCGTCCGGATTGAATACCGACACCCCGTCGAGCGCCGGGTCGCCCATGCCCCAGCCGCACCAGAGGTTGCCGTCCACGTCGCAGCGCATGCCGTCGGGGGTGCCAGGGCCCGCTGCGATCAGCGTGCGCCGGTTCGTGATCCGCCGTCCGCCGTCGACGACGTCGTACGCGAGCACGTTCCGCGGCGTGCTCCGCGACTCGATGACGTAGAGGATCGACTCGTCCGGCGAGAAGGCGAGCCCGTTCGGGCAGTTGATGTCCCCTGCGACCACCGTGATCTCGCTGCTCGCGCCGTCGACGCGATACACGTTGGTGGGCAGCTCCTGCGTCGCGACGTAGCCCTCGTAGTAGCCGAGCAGGCCGAACGGCGGGTCGGTGAACCACACCGAGCCGTCCGACTTCACCACGACGTCGTTTGGCGAGTTGAGGGGCTTGCCCTGGTAGCGGTCGGCGACGACCGTGACGGTGCCGCCGTACTCGGTGCGCGACACGCGCCGCCCGCCGTGCTCGCAGGTCACGAGGCGCCCGCGGCGATCGCGCGTGTGGCCATTGGCGAAGTTCGACGGCTTGCGGAACACGCTCACCGCGCCGGTCTCCTCCTCCCATTTCATGACACGGTTGTTCGGGATGTCGCTCCACAGCAGGAACCGGCCGTCGCCGAACCACACCGGCCCCTCCGCCCAGCGGAACCCCTGGGCGATTCGCTCCACCGCCGCGAGGTTGAGGCGGTACTTGGCGAAGCTCTCGTCGATCACGCGCACTGCGGGGTCCGGGTAGCGCCGGCTCGGTTCCATCGGTGCTTCCTCCTCAATCGTGGACCGCGCGCGCGGACCAGCGGCCGCGCGCGCCCTGCCCTTGCACCTCGCCCGACATCACGCCGCCCGCCACCCGGCCGGTGAACTCGAGCAGCCGCCCGCGGTGCAGGAGCACGAAGCGGATCTCGTCGGCGCGCACCTTGAGGACGCGCACCTCGCTCGACCGGCCGTCGAGCAGGACCGTCGCTTCGAGCTGCTCGGGCGTCTGCTCGATCGCGAGCGGCGTCGGGTCGTAGGCGAACGGCGCCCCGATCTCCAGGAGCCACCGCCCGCCGATCCGGGAGGGCACGAGGTAGTAGAAGAGCTTCGTCTCGGTCGTGCCGCGGATGGCGAGCTTCTCCTCGACGTCGAAGATGAGCGTCTTGTCGGCCCGCCAGGGATCGAGCGGGTAGTCGTGGGAGACGATGCGCGCGCCGGCCGGCAGCTCGGCGCGCAGCTTCGGCACGAGCCGGTCGAAGAGCCGCGGCAGCAGGTACATCATCACGACGGTGGCGCCGCGCACGTCTGCTTCGAGCACGTCGCCCTCGACGAACTTCACGCGGTCCGCGACCCCGCGCCGCTCGGCGAGCGCGCGCGAGTAGACGACGAGGTCGCCTTGACGCTCGACCCCGACGCCACGTGCGCCGTACCGCTCCGCCGCGGCGATCACCAGCCGGCCGTCGCCCGAGCCTAAGTCGTACACCGTGTCGTTCGCACCGATGTCGCCCAGCTTCAGCATCTCGTCAAGGACTGCCCAGGGCGTCGGGACGTACGGCCCGCCGTCGGCGCTCGGCGGTGGCTCCCACGACTGCGCCAACGCGCCCGCCGCGAAGGGAAGCGTGCCGAGCGCGGCGAGCGCGCGTCGCCGGTCGAACGGTCGAGGCGAGCGCATCGCCGCGCTCAACCGGCGCTCGAGTAGCCGCCGTCGACGAGCATGACCGTGCCGGTCATGTAGCGGGCGGCGTCCGAACACAGGAAGAGGATCGGATCGGCGATCTCGGCGGTCTCCGCCCAGCGGCCGAGCGGGATGCGCGAGTTGATCTGCGCGTTGCGCTCCGGGTTCTCGCGCGCGCCGCGCGAGAGCTCGGTATTGACCCAACCCGGTGCGACCGCGTTTACGCGGATGCCGTCGGCGGCGTACGCGCAGGCGAGCGACATGGTGAGGTTGCGCACCGCTCCCTTCGATGCCGAGTACGCCGGCTGGACCGGCCCGCCGAAGAACGCCATGATCGACGCGACGAACACCACTGCGCCCTTGCGACGCGCGAGCAGGGGCCGCGCGGCGGTGGCGACGCGCATGCCGCCGTTCAGGTTGACGTCGATCACCTGGTCGAAGACCTCCGGCTGGTGCTCCGCGCCGCGCCGGATGGTTCCCGCGCTATTTACCACGTAGTCGAGCGATGCGAGGCCGCCGAGGACGGCGTTCACGGCGCCGAGGTCGGTGACGTCGAGCTTGCGGACGTCGATGCCCGCGAAGTCGGGATTCGCGCGCGCCGCGGCGAGCTCCTGGTCGGTCAGGCCGCAAGCGATCACGCTTGCGCCGGCGCGCTTGAAGGCGAGGCACGTCGCCGCGCCGATGCCCGACACGCCGCCGGTGACGAGGGCGGTCCTGCCGGTGAAATCGAACCTGTAATTCATCGCGCTCTCCGCGTTTCGCGTAGGGCGGCTTATACCGGAACCGCCGCGGATTGTCGCGCGGCGGTACCATCCGCCGCTTCCAGAAGGAGCCAGGGGGAACGCCATGATCGACCTCACCGGCAAGGTCGCGATCGTCACCGGCGGCAACGGCGGGATCGGCCTCGGCATGGGCCGCGGGCTCGCCGCGGCTGGCGCGAGAGTCGTCGTCGCCGCCCGCAACCAGGACAAGTCGCGCGCCGCGGTGGCCGAGCTGGACGCGCGCGGCCCCGGCGGCGCGCTCGCGATCGCTGTGGACGTGACGGACGCCGCGTCGGTCGATGCCCTCGTGCGCGAGACGCTCGCGCGGTTCGGCCGGCTCGACGTCCTGGTGAACAACGCCGGAATCGCGATCCGCAAGCCCCCGCACGAGATCTCGCTCGGCGAGTGGCACCGGGTGATGGACGCGAGCCTGACGAGCACCTACCTCTGCTCGCACGCCGCGTACCCGGCGCTGAAGGCGGGGGGCGGCGGCAAGATTATCAACATCGGCTCGATGATGTCGATCTTCGGCGCCGCGTTCGCGCCGGCGTACGCCGCGGCCAAGGGCGGGGTAGTGCAGTTCACCAAGGTCTGCGCCACGGCCTGGGCGCGCGACAACATCCAGGTGAACGCCCTCCTGCCGGGCTTCATCGACACCGAGCTGACCGTGACGGCCCGCGCGCAGGTCGAGGGGTTGAACGAGCGGGTGCTCGCGCGGACGCCCGCGGGGCGCTGGGGCCGGCCCGAAGACTTCGCGGGCATCGCCGCGTTCCTCGCGAGCAGCGCATCCGATTTCATCACCGGCGCGGCGATCCCGGTCGACGGCGGCTACTCGGTCCAGGCGTGAGCTCGCCCGCCGACTGGCTCTGGATCCCGGTCACGGTCTGGGCGGCGTTCGCCCAGACGCTGCGCAACGCCGCGCAGCGCAGCCTCACCGACACCCTGGGCACGCTCGGTGCGACGCTCGTGCGATTCCTGTACGGGCTGCCGTTCGCGGCGCTCTGGCTGTGGATCGTGCGGCGGTTCGGCGGCTTCGCGCTGCCCGCGCCGAACGTGCGGTTCGCGGTCTGGGTCCTCGTGGGCGCGGTTGCGCAGATGATCGCCACCGCGCTGCTGCTGCGCGTGATGGCGGAGCGCAACTTCGCGCTCGGCGTGGCCTACTCCAAGACCGAGATCATCCAAGTCGCGCTGTTCGGGCTTCTGTTCCTCGGCGACCCGGTGACCGCGGTCGCCGCGGCGGCCATCGCGTGCGGCACGCTCGGCGTGCTGCTGATCGCGCCGGCCGACAGGGAGCGGCCGCTCCGCGCGCTCGTCGCGGGCTGGACCTCGCGCTCGGCGCTGATCGGCCTCGGCTCGGGTGCGTCGTTCGCGCTGTCGGCAGTGGGATATCGCGGCGCCGCGCTCGCGCTCGAGGACACCTCCTTCCTGATGGCCGCCGCGTTCACGCTGCTGGTGGCGCAGGTCGTCCAGACGATCCTCCTGGGCGGCTGGCTCCTCGCGCGCGACCGGGCGGTCGTCGTGCGCGTGTTCCGCGCCTGGCGGGCGTCGCTCTTCGCGGGATTCATGGGTGCGGCAGCCTCCGCCGGCTGGTTCACCGCCATGGCGATCGAGCCCGTCGCGCACGTGCGCACGCTCGGGCTCGTCGAACTCGTGTTCAGCACGATCGTGTCGCGGCGCTTCTTCCGCGAGCGGATGACCCGGCGCGAGCTCGCCGGCATGGCACTGCTCGTGGCGGGCGTCGTGATCGTCACGCTGCGGCGCTGACAGCTTTGATGCAGAACACCTCGACCAGGTGTTCTGCGTCTGACTTGCGTGCGCACGAACAGGGTCGCGACACGCACCCCAGCCAGATTGCCCCGTGGCGCCGATCTTGCGCTCCAATGGGCGCGCGCGCCTCTCATCATCCTGCTGGAACGGGTTACCATCCTCGCCCTCGCATCGGCCAGGAGAAGGAGACCACGCAATGAGCACGAAGATCGCCATCGTCACCGGTGCAGGCAGCGGGATCGGGAGGGCTTCCGCGATCGCCCTGCTGAAGGCAGGCTACGCAGTGGGGCTCGCCGGACGGCGCGCCGACGCGCTCCAGGAAACGATCAAGCAGGCCGGCGCCGACGGCGCCCGCGCGCTCGCGGTGCCGACCGACGTGACGAGCCCGGACTCGGTGCGCGCGCTGTTCGGGAAGGTAAAGGAGAAGTGGGGCCGTCTCGACCTCCTCTTCAACAACGCCGGGCAGAACGCGCCCGGGATCCCGCTCGAGGACCTCGGCTTCGAGCAGTGGAAGGCGGTCGTGGACGTGAACCTCACCGGGATGTTCCTCTGCATCCAGGAGGCCTTCCGGATCATGAAGGCGCAGGACCCTCGCGGCGGGCGAATCATCAACAACGGCTCGATCTCCGCCCACGCGCCGCGGCCGAACTCGACGCCCTACACCGCGACCAAGCACGCGGTCACCGGCCTCACCAAGTGCGCGTCGCTCGACGGCCGCAAGTACGACATCGCGTGCGGCCAGATCGACATCGGCAACGCGCTCACCGAGATGGCGGCGCGCATGGCGAAGGGCGTGCCGCAGGCGAACGGCGAGATCGCGATCGAGGCGGTGATGGACGTCCAGCACGTCGCCAACGCGATCGTCCACATGGCGAGCCTGCCGCCGGAGGCGAACGTCCAGTTCATGACCGTCATGGCGACGAAGATGCCGTTCGTCGGCCGCGGATGAGCGTCGCGCGCGCGCGCCGGCTGCTTGCCCGCGGGATCGCCGCGACGCTGGCGGGCGCCGGATGCGTGCACGCCTTTGCCCAGGACCCGACTGCCCTTACCGCGACCGAGGCGGCGAAGAAGATCCGCAAGGGCGAGATCACCAGCGAACAGCTCACCCGCGCGCTGCTCGAGCAGGCGAAGGCGGGCAAGTCGCTGAACGCGTTCATCACCCTGGACGAGGAGGGTGCGCTGAAGGCGGCGCGGGCCGCCGACGCCGCCGCCAGGGCGCGGAAGTGGAAGGGCCCGCTGCACGGCGTGCCGGTGGTGATCAAGGACAACATCCACGTCGCCGGACTGCCCAACACCGCCGGCACGCCCGCGCTGAAGGGCTTCGTGCCGAAGGCCGACGCGCCGGTGGCGAGGAAGCTCGTCGACGCCGGCGCCGTAGTGCTCGGCAAGACCAACATGCACGAGCTCGCGTTCGGGATCACCAGCAACAACGCCGCGTTCGGCGCGGTCGCCAACCCCTACGACCCGAAGCGCATCGCCGGCGGTTCGTCGGGCGGCACCGGCGCCGCGATCGCCGCGCGCATGGCGCCGGCGGGGCTCGGCACCGACACCGGCGGATCTGTGCGCATTCCGGCCGCGCTGAACGGCATCGCCGGCCTGCGGCCGACGCTCGGTCGCTATCCGCAGGCCGGCATCACGCCCATCGCGCACACGCGCGACACGGCCGGCCCGATGGCGCGATCGGTCGCTGACCTTGTGGCACTCGACACGGCCGTCACCGGGACGAAGCAAACAGTGGTGCCGGCCGCGCTCAAGGGACTGCGGCTCGGCGTGCCGAACGCGCTCAACGCGGGCGTCGACGCCGAGACGGCCCGAGTGGTCGGCGCCGCGCTCGCCAAGCTCAAGGGTGCGGGGGCCGTGCTCGTCGTGGCCGAGGTGCCGGACCTGATGGCGCTCAACGCGAAGGTGAGCTTCCCGGTGGCGCTCTACGAGGTCACGATCGATCTGCCCGCCTACGCACAGAAGTACGGCATCGGGCTCGACTTCGTCGGGTTCGCCGAGAAGGTCGCGAGCGGCGACGTGAAAGGGCTCTTCGCTTCGCTCGCGAAGGGCGAGCCGCCGACGGTGCCGAAGAGCGCGTACGACGAGGCGATCAAGGTCCACCGCCCGGCGCTGCAGAGGGCCTACGCGGCCTACTTCGCGCGGCACATGGTCGCGGCGATCGTGTTCCCGACCACGCCGCTCGCCGCGGCACCGATCGGCGACGACCAGGAGACCGAGCTCGACGGCAAGAAGGTGCCAACCTTCGGGACCTTCATCCGCAACACCGACCCGGGCTCCAATGCGGGGATTCCCGGCCTGTCCGTACCGGCGGGACTGACAAAGGCCGGCCTGCCGGTCGGCCTCGAGCTCGACGGGCCGGTAGGTAGCGACCGCAGACTCCTCGCGATCGGGCTCGCGCTGGAGAAGGTGCTCGGCCCGCTCCCTGCGCCCAAAGTAGGGCGAGCCCATCGCAGTTGAACCCGGTGATGCGCCCGGAGTGGGCGCGAACGTTGCGGTCCGGCCGCGCTTAGCGTGGATCGGACCTTTGCGGCCTGCGCGTTGACGGGGCGCTGATCAAGTGCCTGAAGAAGACGTCTTGCGCTCGTCCGTGGCGCGCAGGCGCCCCTGCCCCGCGCGCCACGCGCTGTCGTAGCTTCGAGGCCTTCCTGCCCCCGCGGATTACGCGGCGCTCACCAGCCGCGGTTGTGGTCGCGGCGTGGACAGTACGCCGCGCGCCAACGCCGAGCTGAGGCCGCGAAGCGCATTCGCCGCGAAGAAGCCGTGCGTCCACTGCACGGCGAGCCGCGGATGAATGCGCGCGTACGGGTTGTCCTGAAGGGAAAAATCGGCTTTCGCCATTCGGCGGCCCAGATCGAAGGCCTGGCGTTCCTGCTCGGAGAACATCGTTCTTATCCTCACTTTGTGCATGCACTTGTCATGCACCTGCGAGCTTAGGCGTGCCGCTGCGGCAAGATCGTGAACGATTGTCAAAGATGCACAGCTTGTCCGCCAATGGCGAAGTCATGACGGTGCAGCGTTGGTGCGCGTTGCGTCGCGTTGAAACGCGCCGCACTTGAGACTCCCGTCGAGAAAATTCGCGAAGTCGATTGTTTCGGCGCAGAACATCGACGCGTCGCGCGCCCGCGACGATGTCCTTCACGCCCTGCTGCGGTGCGCGTCGAGCTTGAGCAGCCGGACCGCGTTCTCTTTCGTGATCAGGGGGCGGACGTCGGGCTTGATGTCGAGCTTGGCGAAGTCGGCGATCCAGCGGTCGGGAGCGAGCAGCGGGTAGTCGGTGCCGAACAGCACCTTGTGCTTAAAGCAGCGTGTTCGCGTATTGCACGAGCTGCGGCGGGAAATACTTCGGCGACCAGCCTGAGAGATCGATGTAGACCTGCGGCTTGTGAGTCGCGATCGACAGCGCCTCGTCCTGCCACGGCACCGACGGGTGCGCCATGACGATCGGCTTGGCCGGAAAATCGACAGCGACGTCGTCCAGGTACATCAGACGCGGCTCAGCCGGTACGCCGTCCCGAACGGCCCGAAGTCGTGGCTCGTGACGCCGTTGCGCGTCGAGCCCTGGTAGGCCTTGAGCGGCTGCTCCGCGGTGACGCGCAGGATTGCCGTCGCGCCGGGCTTTACCAGCCCGGCGTGCACGGCCGCGACCGCGAGCGCGGAGTCGCCGGTGTAGACGTCCGTTCCCCAGAGCGGGCCGTTCGTGTCGCCGGTCACGCGGAAGTAGTAGACCGCGTCGACGCGGTCGCAGAGGTCGACCATCGTCTGCGGCGCATCCGAGGCGAGGAAGCCCTGGTCCAGCAGCTTGCGCATCTGCCGCGGGGACAGCTTCCCGCTCCGGTCAAAGTAGGCAACCAACTCCTGCATCACTCTCATTCCGGCATTCCTCAGTGTGCGTCCATCGCGACGACGCGGCCGTACGGCGGGTTGAAGCGCGCCGCATCGCGCGCCGGCAGCACCCACAGCACGTTGTACGGCATCGGCTCGGGCGGATAGGCGATATCGCCGTCGGTGATGACCACGGCGGCGCGCACCGCCGAGTCGTCGGCGAGCCGCCGCATCGCGGGCGAAAGATCGCTCCCGCCGTAGCCGGCGATCTCGCGCTCGGCGAGCTCGGGCGGCGCAAGCGTTTCGTCGGAGGTGACCGCCGCGTCGCACTGGAGCAGGCGCACCTGGTCGACCGCGACCGCGTCGCAAAACAAGGCGATCGCGCCGAGCGCGCGGGGGATCTCGGTGGCCATCGAGCCGCTCGTGTCGAGCACGACGTTCAGGATCCAGCCCTCGCGGCGCCGGCCGGGCAGCACGACGTCGACCTGCGGCGCGGTGCGGCGCGCGGCCCGGGCGAAAGTCCGTTCTCCGGGCGCCACCGACTCGAGCCAGCGCTGCAGCGCGAGCTCCCACGGCGGCCGGTACACATCGCGCAGCGTTGATACGACCTGCCGCGTCGCGCCGGGATCGGTGCCGCGCAGCCCCCGGAGCCGGCCCATCGCGGCAGCGAGGCCCAGCGCCTTGGCTGCGAGCTCCTTCATCCGCTCGGCGTGCGCGTCCTGCGCGGAGGCGTCATCCGGGAACATCTCGCGCTCCATCTTCGCGCCCAGGACGTCGCCGGCACCGTCGTGCGCTTCGCCGCCGCCGAACATCCGCCGCATGGAGGTCGCTTCGCCCTCGAAGACGCGCGTCTTCGTCGCGCGCTCGTTGCGGCGCATCTCGAGCAGGATCTCCTCGGCCGACTTCTCGCGCGCGCCGGGCATGTCCAGCCCGTTGGCCGGGATGTGAGCGAACCCAAGCTCCGTCCGCAGGATGTCGTTGATGATGTAGTCGTGCGCGTAGTTGAACTGGAGGCGGTCCGACCCCTTCGCGCGGTCGTGCGTGCGCAGCGCGAGGTGCAGCAGCTCGTGCGCGAGGACGAAGACGAGCTCGTTCTCCCTCAGCCGGCGCACGAACTGCGGGTTCGCGACGAGCCGGCCCGAGGCGAACACGCCCATCGTGGGAATGCGGTGGTCGAGGGCGACGCGCGTCGCCGCGGCCAGGCCCGCAAGGTGCGGCAGCGCCACGGTGGTCATGCGCAGGCCGCGCGCGATCCGGTCGAGCGTTTCGCGCTCGCCTGCAACGCCAGCGGTGCTCACAGGCTGGCGACGCGCTTCACGAGGGCGAACATCGCGCGGTCCGCGCCGAGCGCGCCCCACTGCTCCACCAGGTCGGTGAGCAGCGTGAGCTGCGCCTCCGGCGGCAGGCTGCGGAGGAATCGGTTGATCGCCGCCGGGCGAATGCCGTCGAGCTTCCCGTCGCGGACCTGCTGGCGGATGCAGTTCAGCACGAACCAGCGCGCGACGTCGCCCTGGGGCAGCGCGGCCGGGTTTTCGATGTAGCGAGCCGGCGGCTGGATCGTCGCGATCGACTCCTCGGCGAGCGCGCAGAACACCGCGGCGTCCTCGGCCGAGAGCCGTCCGAACGCGAGAGCGCGGCGCGTCTCGCGCGTGAGGATGCCCGAGCCCTCGGCCATGTCGAGCGCGCGGGAGAGCAGGGCCCAGGCGCGCGGCGTCGAGAACGGAACCGGTTCGGCCGGCGCCGGGCGCATGAGCGCGTCGGGGAGGTATGCGATGAAGCTCAGGATCTCGGGGCGTACGCGATGGCGGCGCGCCCAGTCGAGCCACTCGTCGACGTCGACGCGCACGTGCAGGATCGTCACGCGGTTCACGAGCGCGGAGCTCATCGAGCGTACGAGGGCTCGGTCCTGCGCCCGGTTGCCCGCGGCAACCACCCAAGTGCCCTTCGGCAGCTCGTGCTCTCCGAGTCTCCGCTCGAGCAGCAGCGAGTAGAACGCCTTCTGCACGTCCGGCGCGCACGCCGGCAGCTCGTCCAGGAAGAGGCAGAAAGGCTCGGGTCGCTCGGGCAGCAGCAGCCGCGGCGGGCAGAAGATGCTGCGCTCCCCGACGATGCGCGGGACGCCGCTCACGTCCTCGGGCGCGATCTGCGTGCCGAGCAGCGAGCGGCAGGGGAGGTTCATTTCCCGCGCGGCCTCGTAGACCATTTCGGACTTCCCCACGCCCGGCGGGGAGAGCAGCAGGAAGCTCTGCTCGTGCGCCATGCATTGGATGAGCTTCTTCGCCCGGCGGAGCGTGAGCGTCTCCTCCAGCGGGCCGGCGAGCGGTGCGCTCAAGGCTTGGGTTCTTCCATGCTGCGAAAGTCCGCCTTGAACGCGGGGCGGCGCACCGCGGTTGACACCACCCGCGCTACCCTGGTGCAACCGCGTGGCATGCATGTTGCAAGTGGGGATATCGCCGTGAAGGTGAGGACTGGTGGCGATGCGCGTGCTGGTGGTGGACGAGTCGCGCGGGCGCGGGCGCGTGTTGCGCGCCGCGCTCGAGGAAGCGGGCTACGAGGTCGTGGTCTCGCGCGGGGCCCCGCTCGCGCTCCTGAAGGACGTCGAGCGCGTGCAGCCCGACGTGATCGTCATCGACACCGAGTCGCCCTCGCGCGACGTGCTCGAACATCTCGTTGTAATGGGGCGGGAGCAGCCGCGGCCGATCGTGATGTTCTCCGGCGACCCCGCGCAGGCCGTGATCCGCGAGGCGGTGCGCGCGGGTGTGGCTGCATACGTGGTCGACGGCCTCGATCCTGCGCGCGTGAAGTCGATCGTCGAGGTCGCGTGCGCGCGCTTCGACGCATATCAGCGGCTGCGCGACGAGCTCGCCGAGACGAAGCTCAAGCTCTCCGAACGCCCGCTTGTCGAGCGCGCGAAGGGCATCCTCATGAAGACCCGCGGCCTCGACGAGGAGGCCGCGTACGCCGCGCTGCGCAAGCTCGCAATGGATCGCGGGAAGCGCGTCGCGGACGTCGCGCAGCAGGTGATCGAAGCGGCCGATCTGCTCGGCTGAAGGCGCGCGTTTACCGTGCGCTGGTCGTGCTTATTGCACCGCACCAGTGCGTCCCCGGACCATTCCGCAGCGTTGCGCATGCAGCGGGGTTTGGCGGTAACCCGCTGATTTCATGCGCTCCGTGCAACGTCAGGGCCGCCTGGTATGCCGCTTGCATAGGAATCGGACGTCGCGGGGTCAACGGCGATCCTGCGGCCATGAACGAAGGCGTTCGAACACGGCGCACGCGCGTCGCATTCGAACGCCTTTTTTCGTTTCGCAACCGGAGAGCGTGATGGATGAGAAGCCTGTCGACACCGATTCCCGCGGCGTCCGCCGCACCTTTCTCAAGCAGGCCGGCGCGGTCGCGATCATGAGCCTCGTCCCCGACGCGGTGCGCCACGCCGCCTGGGCGGCAGGGTCGGATGCGCCCGAGAAGAAAGAGGTGAAGATCGGGTTCATCCCGCTCACGGACTGCGCCTCGGTCGTGATGGCTGCAGTGCTCGAGATCGACAAGAAGTACGGCATCAAGATCGTTCCGACCAAGGAAGCGTCGTGGGCGAGCGTGCGCGACAAGCTGATCAACGGCGACATCGACGGCGCACACGTCCTGTACGGGCTGGTGTACGGGGTCCACCTGGGAATCGGCGGCCCGAAGAAGGACATGGCGGTGCTGATGACGCTCAACAACAACGGCCAGGCGATCACGCTCTCGAAGAAGCTCGCCGACAAGGGCGCGGTCGAGGGCAGGAGCCTTGCCGCGCTGATGAAGAAGGAGCCGCGCGAGTACATCTTCGCGCAGACCTTCCCGACCGGCACGCACGCGATGTGGCTCTACTACTGGCTCGCGGCGCACGGCATAAACCCGTTCAAGGACGCCCGGACTATCGTTGTGCCGCCGCCGCAGATGGTGGCCAACATGCGCGTCGGCAACATGGACGGCTTCTGCGTCGGCGAGCCGTGGAATCACCGCGCGATCGCCGACGGCATCGGCATCACCGCAACCACTACCCAGGCCATCTGGAAGGACCATCCCGAGAAGGTGCTCGGCACCACCGCGGGGTTCGTGCAGAAGCATCCGAACACGGCGCGCGCAATGACCGCTGCCGTGCTCGAGGCGAGCCGCTGGATCGACGCGTCGCTCTCCAACCGCCGCAAGATGGCCGAGACGGTCGCGGCGACCGCGTACGTCAACACCTCGGTCGACGTCATTGTGGAGCGCATTCTCGGGCGCTACCAGGACGGCCGCGGCAGGACGTGGGACGACCCGAATTACATGAAGTTCTACGGCGACGGCGCGGTCACCTTCCCGTACCTCTCCGACGGCATGTGGTTCCTGACCCAGCACCGCCGCTGGGGGTTGCTGAAGACCGATCCCGACTACCTCGCGGTCGCGAAGAAGGTCAACCAGATCGAGCTCTACAAGCAGGCGGCTGCGGCGGTCAAGGCCGACGTGCCGAAGGACCCGCTGCGCACGTCGAAGCTCGTCGACGGCGTCGTGTGGGACGGCCGCGACCCGAAGAGGTACGCCGGCTCGTTCGCCGTGCACGCCTGACACCGGAGGCACCTCATGAATGCAGCTCTTTCGAGAACGCTGCGTCCGGCCGACGCCGCGCCGCCGCGCGCGGTCGTGCGCCCGCTTCCCTATGCGGCGGCGAAGCCGCCTGCGCCCGCGGCCCCGGCGCCCACTGCGGCGGAGCCACGAGTCTCCGCCGCCGCCGCGCGCCGCCGCCGCGCGGAGGTCGCCCTGAAGATCCTCGCGCCGCTGCTCGGGATCGTCGCGTTCATCGGCGTCTGGGCGCTGGTCGCGAAAGGCGGCTCGATCCCCGGCCCGATGACGACGTTCGACGCGGCGAAGGCCGTGTTCGCCGATCCCTTCTACCGCAACGGCCCGAACGACCAGGGCATCGGCTGGAAGGTGGCGAACTCGCTTGGGCGCGTGGGCATCGGGTTCGGGCTGGCGGCGCTCGTCGGCATCCCGCTCGGCTTCCTGATCGGGCGCTTCCGCTTCCTCGCCGGCATGAGCGAGCCGATCATCAGTTTGCTGCGCCCGGTGTCGCCGCTCGCGTGGCTCCCGATCGGCCTGCTTGTCTTCAAGGGCGCGCAGCCGGCCGCGATCTGGACGATCTTCATCTCGTCGATCTGGCCGATGGTCATCAACACCGCGGTCGGCGTGCAGCGCATCCCCCAGGACTACATGAACGTCGCGCGCGTGCTGGCGCTGCCCGAGTGGAAGATCTTCACCAAGATCCTCTTCCCCGCGGTGCTCCCCTACATGCTCACCGGCGTGCGCCTGTCGATCGGCGTCGCCTGGCTGGTGATCGTCGCGGCCGAGATGCTCACCGGTGGCGTCGGCCTCGGGTTCTGGGTGTGGGACGAGTGGAACAACCTCAAGGTCGAGAACATCCTGATCGCGATCGGCGTGATCGGCCTGATCGGCCTCGCGCTCGAGCAGTCGCTGCTCTTCCTCGCGGGCCGCTTCGACTACGCGAAGGACCGGAGCTGAGAATGGACCGCCACGTCATCGTCGAGCAGGCCGGCATCACCTTCGACACCAACCAGGGACCGTTCGTCGCGCTGCGCGAGGTCAATCTCACGGTGAAGAAGGGCGAGTTCGTCACGCTCATCGGGCACTCGGGCTGCGGCAAGTCGACGCTGCTCAACCTCGTGGCGGGGCTCCTGCACCCGACGGCCGGTCACATCTTCGTCGCCGGCAGGGAAGTCGCCGGACCCGGGCCGGACCGGGCGGTGGTGTTCCAGAACCATTCGCTGCTGCCCTGGCTCACCTGCTTCGACAACGTCCACCTCGCCGTCGAGCGGGTGTTCCGCGGGGTCGAGCCGAAGGCGCGGCTCAAGGCGCGGACCCAGGCCGCGCTCGCGCTGGTGCACCTCGAGCACGCCGCGCACAAGTACCCGAACGAGGTCTCCGGCGGCATGAAGCAGCGCGTCGGCATCGCCCGCGCGCTCGCCATGGAGCCGAAGGTGCTGCTGATGGACGAGCCGTTCGGCGCGCTCGACGCGCTGACGCGGGCGCACCTCCAGGACGAGCTGATCAAGATCGTTGCCGCCACCGGCAGCACGGTGGTCATGGTGACGCACGACGTAGACGAGGCGGTGCTGCTCTCCGATCGCGTGGTGATGCTCACCAACGGACCGGCGGCGACGGTCGGCGAGGTGCTCGAGGTCGACCTGCCGCGCCCGCGCGACCGCCTAGCGCTCGCCAACGACCCGCGCTACATGGCCTGCCGCCGCGCGGTGCTCGCCTTCCTGTACCAGAAGCAGATGAAGCAGGCTGCCTGATGAACCGCGCGCCGTTCGAGTCGATCGCGCGCCGGCCACGGCTCGTCATGGTCGGCAACGGCATGGCCGGCGTGCGCACCATCGAGCACCTGCTCGAGCTCGCGCCCGATCTCTACGACATCACGGTGTTCGGCGCCGAGCCGCATCCCAACTACAACCGCGTCCTGCTCTCGCCGGTGCTCGCCGGCGAGCAGACGCTCGCCGACATCGTGCTGAACGACGCCGGCTGGTACGCGGACAACGGCATCACGCTGTACCTGGGCAGGAAGGTGGTACGCATCGATCGCGTGAGCCGCGTCGTCGAGGCGGAAGACGGCACGCGCGCCGCGTACGACCGGCTCGTCCTCGCCACCGGCTCCAACCCGGTGATGCTGCCGGTTCCCGGCGCGACCCTCGAAGGAGTGCTCGCGTACCGCGACATCCACGACACCGAGCGGATGATCGCCGCGGCGGCGGCCGGCACGCACGCGGTCGTGATCGGCGGCGGGCTGCTCGGCCTCGAGGCGGCGAACGGACTCCGCGCGCGCGGCATGGAGGTGACGGTCGTCCATCTCATGCCGTGGCTGATGGAGCGCCAGCTCGACCGGACGGCGGCGGAGCTCCTGATGAGGGCGCTCGAGGCGCGCGGGCTCGCGTTCCGGCTCGAGGCGCAGACGGAATCGATCCTCGGCGACAAGCGCGTACGCGCGGTCCGCCTCAAGTCGGGCGAAGAGCTCCCCGCGGAGCTCGTCGTGATGGCGGTGGGCATCCGGCCGAACACCGCGCTCGCCGAGAGCGCCGGGCTGCACTGCCATCGCGGCATCGTCGTCAACGACACGCTGCAGACCTTCGACCCGCGCATCTACGCGGTGGGCGAGTGCGTGAACCACCGCGGCGTCGCGTACGGACTGGTCGCGCCGCTCTTCGAGATGGCGAAGGTGTGCGCGAACCACCTCGCGGAGGCCGGCATCGCGCGCTATTCCGGCTCGTTCGTTTCCACCAAGCTCAAGGTCACCGGGATCGATGTCTTCTCGGTCGGCGAGTTCGCCGGCGGCGCCGGCACCGACGAGATCGTGCTCTCCGATCCGGGCGCCGGCGTCTACCGGAAGCTCGTGCTCCGCGACGACCGGCTGGTGGGCGGCGTGCTGTACGGCGACACCGCCGACGGCGCCTGGTACCTCAAGCTGCTGCGCGACGGCGCCAGGGTCGCCGAGATGCGCGACCGCCTCATGTTCGGCGAGACGAACGTCGGCGACACCGGCCACCTCGGCAAGTCGAACGTCGCCGCGATGGCCAACGACATGGAGGTGTGTGGCTGCAACGGGGTGTGCAAGGGCAAGATCGTAAGCGCGGTGAAGGACAAGGGGCTGTTCACCCTCGACGAGGTCCGCAAGCACACCAAGGCCTCCAGCTCCTGCGGATCTTGCACCGGCCTGGTCGAGCAGATCCTGATCAACGTGCTCGGCAGCGACTACGCCGCGGCGCCCAAGCGGAAGGCGCTGTGCGGCTGCACCGATCGGACGCACCAGGAGGTGCGCGACGCGATTCGCGACCACCATCTGGTCTCGGCTGCGGCGGCGCGCGAGTTCCTCGAGTGGCGCACGCCGGACGGCTGCGCCACCTGCCGCCCCGCGCTCAACTACTACCTGCTCTCCACCTGGCCGCGCGAGGCGCGGGACGACCCGCAGTCGCGCTTCATCAACGAGCGCAGCCACGCCAACATCCAGAAGGACGGCACCTACTCGGTCGTGCCGCGCATGTGGGGCGGGGAGACGAGCGCCGCCGAGCTGCGCCGCATCGCCGACGTGGTCGACAAGTACCGCATTCCGACGGTCAAGGTGACCGGCGGCCAGCGCATCGACCTGCTCGGCGTGAAGAAGGAGGACTTGCGCGGCGTGTGGCGTGACCTCGACATGCCTTCGGGGCACGCTTACGCGAAGGCCCTGCGCACCGTGAAGACCTGCGTCGGCTCGGAGTGGTGCCGGTTCGGCACGCAGGACTCGACGCAGATGGGCAAGGACCTGGAACGTGCGCTGTGGCGGATGTACGCGCCGCACAAAGTCAAGCTCGCGGTGTCCGGGTGCCCCCGCAACTGCGCCGAGGCCGGCATCAAGGACGTCGGCGTGATCGGCGTCGAGTCCGGCTGGGAGCTCTACGTCGCCGGCAACGGCGGCATCAAGACCGAGGTCGCCCAGTTCCTGGTGAAGGTGAAGACCGCCGCGGCGGTGCTCGAGCACGCCGGCGCCTTCCTGCAGCTCTACCGCGAGGAGGGCTGGTACCTCGAGCGCACGGTGCATTTCGTCCACCGCGTCGGCATGGAGTACGTGCGCAAGCGCGTGCTGGAGGACGCGGCCGGCCGCGGCGCGCTCTGGGAGCGCCTGCAGTTCGCGCTCGAGGGCGAGCCCGACCCGTGGCGCGAGCCCGCGCGGGCCGGCGTGGACGAGCGGCAGTTCGAGGCCCTTGCCCTATGAGCATCGTCGACGTCTGCGCGCTCGAGGACATCCCGCGGCTCGGCGCGCGCCGCGTCCGCCGGAGGGACGGCGTCCAGATCGCGGTGTTCCGCACGGCCGACGACTGCGTCTTCGCGCTCCTTGACCGCTGCCCGCACAAGGGCGGACCGCTCTCGCAGGGCATCGTGTTCGGCGACAAGGTGGCCTGCCCGCTGCACAACTGGACGATCGAGCTCGGTTCCGGACGCGCCGCCGCCCCGGACGAGGGTTGCGTGCAGCGCTTCGCCGTGCGGGTGGAAGCGGGGCGCGTGCTGCTCGCCGCGTAGCCCCCGATGGCCCGCAACGTCCGAGAGGTCCGCTCCACGTGCTGCTATTGCGGCGTGGGCTGCGGCGTGCTCATCCGGACCGACGGCGAGCAGATCCTCGGCGTGCGCGGCGATCCGGCGCACCCGGCCAACTTTGGCCAGCTCTGCTCGAAGGGCGCGACGCTGC
Source organism: Burkholderiales bacterium (assembly GCA_035456405.1). Taxonomy (GTDB): domain Bacteria; phylum Pseudomonadota; class Gammaproteobacteria; order Burkholderiales; family SG8-39; genus JAGVSZ01. Next base: position 95,313 of record DATIDG010000024.1, read on the forward strand.
ATCTGACCGCGCGCTCGGCGCTGCGCGAAGTGCGCGCGCTTCATCCCGAGTTGCGGCTCGTCCGGGGGGCGCCGCGCACGCGCGTGAGCTGGGACGAGGCGCTGGATCACGTTGCCGAGCGGTTCGCCGCGATCGTCGCCACGCACGGGCCGGACGCGGTCGCGTTCTACGTTTCGGGCCAGCTCCTGACCGAGGACTACCACGTCTTCAACAAGCTCGCGCGCGGCATCGTCGGGACGAACAACATCGACACCAACTCGCGCCTGTGCATGTCGTCGGCGGTCGCGGGCTACAAGGCGACGCTCGGCGCCGACGCGCCGCCCTGCAGCTACGACGACCTCGACCACGCGGACCTCGTCTTCGTCGCCGGGTCGAACACGGCCTTCGCGCATCCGGTGCTCCACCGCCGGATCGAAGCCGCGCGCGAGCGCCGCAAGGGCACGCGCCTGATCGTCGTCGATCCGCGCCGCACCGACACCGCACGCGCGGCCGACCTGCATCTCGCGATCACGCCCGGCACGGACGTAGTGCTCTTCCACGGCATGCTGCACCTCATGCTCTGGGAGGGGCTCTTCGACCAGGCGTTCGTCCGCGCTCACACCGAAGGGTTCCATGCGCTGCGCGAAACCGTCCGCGAGTACACGCCGCGGATCGCCGCGGGCATCTGCGGCATAGCCGAGCGCGACCTCGTGCAGGCCGCGCGTTGGTTCGGCGAGGCGCGCGCCGTGCTCTCGCTCTATTGCCAGGGGCTGAACCAGTCGACCTCCGGCACGCTCAAGAACGCCGCGCTGATCAACCTGCATCTCGCCACCGGCCAGATCGGACGGCCCGGAGCGGGGCCGTTCAGCCTCACCGGGCAGCCGAACGCGATGGGCGGCCGCGAGGTCGGCGGGCTCGCGAACCTGCTTCCCGGTCACCGCGAAGTCGCCGACCCCGCGCACCGCGCGGAGATCGCGGCGCTGTGGGGCGTCGACGCGCTGCCCGGCGCGCCGGGCAAGACCGCCGTCGAGATGTTCGAAGCGCTGCGGACCGGCCGGATCAAGGCGGTGTGGATCGCCTGCACCAATCCCGCGCAGTCGCTCCCGGACCAGCACGCGGTCCGCGCCGCGCTCGAGCGCGCCGAGCTGGTGGTCGTGCAGGACGCCTACGCCGGCATCGAGATCGCGCGCTACGCCGACGTTGTCCTTCCCGCCGCGAGTTGGGGCGAGAAGGAGGGCACGGTCACCAACTCCGAGCGGCGTATCTCGCGTGTGCGCGCCGCCGTGCCTCCGCCGGGCGAGGCTCGGGCCGATTGGGAGATCGCCGCGGACTTCGGGCGCCGGCTCGCAAGGCGCCTTCGCCCCCGCCAGCGCGATCTGTTCGCGTTCGAATCCGTCGAGGACGCGTGGAACGAGCATCGTGCCGCCACCCGCGGCCGCGACCTCGACATCACCGGGCTGTCGTACGCGATCCTCGACGGCGCTGGTCCGCAGCAGTGGCCGATGCCCGAGGGGGCGACGGCCGGCCGCGCGCGGCTCTACGAGGACCGCGTGTTCCCGACCGAAAGCGGCAAGGCGCGCTTCTACGCGTGGGGTTTCCGCCCGCCGGCCGAGCGCGTCGATGCGCGCTACCCGATCCGCCTCACGACGGGGCGGCTGCGCGACCAGTGGCACGGCATGAGCCGCACCGGCACGCTCGCCCGGGCGTTCAGCCACGCGCCCGAGCCGGCGATCGAGATGCACCCGGACGATCTTGTGCGGCGCGGGCTGAAGCCCGGCGACCTCGCCGTGGTCGAGTCGCGCCGCGGCCGCTTGATCGTCCCGGCGGCGGCGAGCGACGACGTCGCGAGCGGCCAGGCCTTCATCGCGATGCACTGGGGCGAGCGGTTCCTCGGCGGCGCGGCGGGGTGCGGCGTGAACACGCTCACCACCCCGGCGTTCGATTCCGTCTCGAAGCAGCCGGAGCTCAAGCACGCCGCCGTGAGCGTCGCGAAAGCCGACCTGCCCTGGCGCCTTGTCGCGTTCGGCTGGCCCGCCACCGGTACCGCGGCTGCGCTCGCCGACCGACTGGCGGCGGTTGGGATGGCATTCGAGTTCGCTTCCACGACGTTGATCGGCCGCGAGAGAGAGGGTGCGCTGATACGCGCTGCGGCGCCCGCGCCACCGGCGCCCGCGGCGATCGGAGCGATCGACGCCACGCTCGGCCTCGATCACGACGGCGCGATCCGCTACGACGACGGCCGGCGCGGCGTCGGGCGGCGCATCGAGGTCGCGGCAGGGAAGCTGCGCGCGGTGCGTCTCTCCGGCGATGCCGCGGCGATCTCGGCAGAAGGCTGGCTTCGCGAGTGGCTCGTGCGCGGCGAGCCGGTCGAGGCGATACGCCGGCTGCTCCTTGCGCCGACGGGCGTGGCGCCTGCCGGATGCGTGATGTCCGGCAAGGTCGTCTGCAACTGCCTGAATGTGACGGAGCCCCAGATCGCCGCCGCGCTGGCCGACGCGCCAACGTTCGCGGCGCTCCAGGGCAGGCTCGGCTGCGGCACGAGCTGCGGCTCGTGCGTGCCCGAGCTCAGGCGCATGGTCGCCACGCGCGAGCGCGCTGCGGCATGACCCGCGGCAAGGTCTGGCTCATCGGCGCCGGGCCGGGCGATCCGGAGCTCGTCACGCTCAAGGCGGTGCGTGCGATGGGCGAGGCCGACTTCGTCCTGCACGACGACCTCGTCAACCGCGCGATCCTCGCCCACGCCCGGGCCGGCGCCCGCATCGTGCACGTCGGCAAGCGCGGGGGCTGCCGCTCGACGCCCCAGGCGTTCATCGAGCGGTTGATGGTGCGCCTCGCGCGACGGGGCGCCGTCGTCGCCCGCCTGAAGGGCGGCGATCCGTTCGTGTTTGGCCGCGGCGGCGAGGAACTCGCCGCGCTGCGCGCGGGGGGCGTCGAGTGCGAAGTGGTGAGCGGCGTCACCGCCGGCATCGGCGTGCCGGCTGCAGCGGGCATCCCCGTCACGCATCGCGGCGTCGCCCGTGGCGTCGCGTTCGTCACCGGGCACACGCGCGACGGCGCTGCGCCCGACTGGTCGTCGCTCGCGCGTTCGGGATTGACGCTCGTCGTGTACATGGGCGTCGCGACGCTCCCGGGCGTCGTCGCGGACCTGCGCGCGGGCGGAATGGCGGATGCCACGCCTGCGGCGGTGATCCAGCACGGCACGACTTCTCGCCAGCGGCTGCTCGTCACGACGCTCGCCGAACTGCCGGCCGCGGTAACCGCGGCGGGGCTCGCCAGCCCCGCGATCCTCGTCATCGGCGCGGTCGTCGCAACGGCACAGCTTTCCATGCCTGCTGTGCTTCAGGTCGCCGCCGCCTGACGCACGCGCGAGCGCAAGGCCCCTCGAGCGCGAGGAGTGGATCTCCCGCCTTTGCACCAAGGAGGACGACATGAAAGCACTCGCTTGCGGGGCTGTGGCACTGGCGCTGGCGGCCGGTCGCGATCGGCGTGCCGCGACCCTGAACGCGCTCAGCCGAGCGCGGCGCGGTCCTCGTCGGTGAGCACGAGGCTCGCCGCGCGCACATTCTCCTCGAGGTGCGCGCGTGACGCCGTGCCCGGGATCGGGAGCATCACGGGCGAACGCGCAAGCAGCCACGCGAGCGCCACCTGCGCCGCGCTCACGCCGCGCTGAGCCGCGACGCGCTTCAGCCGCGCGGAGCGGAGGCTCCGCCCGGCGCCGAGCGGATACCACGGAATGAACGCGATGCCGAGGCGCGCGCAGGCGGCGAGCACGTCGTCCGAGCTGCGGTCGTCGAAGTTGTACTCGTTCTGCACCGAGACGATGGTCGCGATCCTGCGCGCGGCCTCGAGCTGCCGCACCGACACGTTCGACAGCCCGAGGTGCCGGATCTTGCCGGCGCGCTGCGCCTCGGCGAGCGCGCCCACCGACTCGGCGAACGGCACGCGCGGGTCCGGTGCGTGCAACTGGTATAAGTCGATCCGCTCGAGCTTCAGCCGCTTGAGGCTGCCGTCGACCGCCTGCCGCAAGTGCTCGGGGCGAGCGTCCGACTCCCATGCATGGCGGTTGGGCCGCACCAGGCCGCCCTTCGTGCCGATGACGAGTCCCGCCGGGTAGGGATGCAGCGCCTCGGCGATCAGGATCTCGTCGACATGCGGCCCATAGCTGTCCGCCGTATCGATGAAGTTCACGCCCAGCTCGACCGCGCGCCGGATCACCCGGTGTGCGGCCGCGCGGTCGGCGGGCGGGCCCCAGACGTCGCGACCGCAGACGCGCATCGCTCCGAACCCCAGCCGGTTCACGTGCAGGTCGCCGAGCGCGACGGTGCCGGCAGCGCCTGCGCGCGCATCGCCGGCCTTGCCTCGCGTCATCCTCGTTCTCCTTTTCGTGCAACGGCGACGATACGCGCCGGCAGCCGTTCGCGCAGCCAGTCGACGAACAGGCGCGTGCGGGCAGGCAGCAGCTTTGCGTGCGGATACACCACGCTCACCGGTACCGGCGGCGGGCACCAGTCCTCGAGCAGGAGCCTGAGGCGGCCGGCCGCGACATGCGGCGCGACCTGGTACGAGAGGAAGTTCCCGATGCCGAGGCCGTCGACGCACGCGTCGACCAGCGGCTCGGCCTGGTTGCCCGACAGCGGGCCTGCGACTGGAACGGTGATGCGCCGGCCGGCCCCGATGAACGTCCACTCGTGCGTGGGGCCGAGACCGGCGAAGCGCAGACAGGCGTGCGCGCGAAGGTCGCGCGGCGCGCGCGGGGTGCCGGCGCGCGCGAGGTAGCCCGGGCTGGCGCACACGACGCGCCGCACCTCGCCGACCGGCACTGCGACGAGCGTCGAGTCGTCAAGCGCGCCGATGCGCACGCCGAGGTCGAGCCCCTCCTCAAGCAGGTTCACCACACGGTCGACCAGCAGGAAATCGATCGCGACGCCGGCATGCGCGCGCGCGAACGCCGCCGCGAGCGGCGCGACGTGCATGCGGCCGAACAGCACCGGGGCGGTCACGCGCAGCATGCCGCGCGGCGCGCCGCGGCGGTTGCCCGCGGCCGCCTCGGCTTCCTCCACCTCCGCGAGGATGCGCTTGCAGCGCTCGTAGTAGTCGCGGCCCTCGTCGGTCAGCGCGATGCGGCGCGTCGTGCGGTTCAGCAGGCGCACGTCGAGCGACCGCTCGAGGCCGGCGAGGAGCCGCACTACCGACGGTGCCGACACGGCGAGCGCGGCGGCCGCGGCAGTGAGGCTCCCGCTCTCCACGATCCGCACGAATGTGTCCATTGCCCGCAGTTTGTCCATGCCGTGATATTAATTCATCTTCCGGACTAATCATGTTCGCAGAAAGCTATTTATTCCGATCATCGCAGAGCCCATCATGCGCACCATGAGACCGAGGGCCGGCTGCGCACCCCGCGCCGCCCGGCCCGGCGAGGAGACCGGAATGACTCACCGATTCGCAGAGATCGCGTTCACCGACGCGGTGAAGTCCGCGCAGGCACGCTACGGCGCGCGGGCGCAGAACGAGCGCCTCGAAGCGCGCGCCGGCCCGAACGCCGCGCTGACCGATCGCGAGTCCGCGTTCATCGCGGCGCGCGACAGCTTCTACCTCGCCACCGTGAGCGAGACCGGCTGGCCCTATGTGCAGCATCGCGGCGGGCCGCAGGGCTTCCTGAAGGTGATCGACGCGCGCACTCTCGCGTTCGCCGATTTCGGCGGCAACCGGCAGTTCGTCAGTGTCGGCAATGCGGCCACGGACGACCGCGTGTCGCTGATCCTGATGGACTATGCGCAGCGGCTGCGCCTGAAGATGCTCGGCCGCATGCGGATGTTCGACCTCGGCGACGCGCCGCCGGAGCTCGTGTTCGAGGTGGAGCTGCCGGACTACCGTGCGCGCATCGAGCGCGTGGCGGTGATCGCCGTCGAGGCCTTCGACTGGAACTGCCCCCAGCACATCACGCCGCGCTTCACCGAAGCCGAGGTCCGCGCGGCTGCGCAGCCGCTGCACGACCGGATCGCGGCGCTGGAGGCCGAGCTCGCACGGCTGCGCGCCGGGTGACGGCGCGTGCCGCGGTCAGAATAGACTCTCGACCCTGCCGCCTTCAACAGGAGCCTGCCGAAATGCCCGCAAGAGCGAAATACGTCTTCATCGCCAGCATGGACGTCGACCCCGACAAGGAGGCGCTGTTCAACGAGGTCTACGACACCGAGCACATCCCGCTAATCCTCAAGGTGCCCGGCGTCGTGTCGGCGCGGCGCTGCCAGACGGTGCCGCTCGCGATGATCATCGGCGGCGAGCGAAAGACCATCGTCGCCGAGGGTGAGCCGCGCTACAGCGCGATCTACGAGCTCGAAAGCGCCGACGTGCTGGTCAGCGACGCGTGGGCCAAGGCCGTCGACGCGGGCCGCTGGCCGAGCGACGTGCGGCCTTACACGCGCAATCGGCGTCACGTCCTCAAGAAGCTGGATGACTGACGGCGTCGGGTCGCGTCACCGGCCGCCGTAGAAGGCGCCGGACCCGGGCTCCGCGCCCGAGTCGAACGGGAGGTCGCCGAGGATCGGGCCGGTGACGCCGCACGCGGCGAACGCGAGCGCCGCCGGAATTATCCAATCCCGGACAGTGTTAGCGTATTTGCTGCAGAGGGGGCGCGGTCCCGTCCCGCGCCATCCATCCACCAAAGGAGAAGCCCGGTGAGAAAAGTGCTCGGAATGTCGCTCGCGCTGGCCGTCGCGCCGGTGGCGCACGCCGCGGACATCGAGGCCGGCAAAGCGAAAGTCGCCACGGTATGCGCCGCCTGCCACGGTGCAACGGGGGTAAGCGTCAGCGATTCCATCCCCAGCCTCGCCGCCCAGCGGGCGGGCTACCTCGAGACGCAACTGAAGGCATTAAAGGACGGCACGCGCAAGAACCCGATCATGAACGCAATCGCGGCCCAGCTGAGCCCGGATGACATGGCCAACGTCGCAGCGTACTTCGCCGCGCTGCCGGGCCCTACGACGGGATCCAAGTCCCCCTTCCTGCCCAACGTCGCGAAGACGGGAGTCACTTTCCCAGAGGGCTACAAGGAGACGTTCAAGAAGTACCACACCATCAATTTCCCCGCGACGAACCAGGTGCGCTACTACTACGCCAACGAGGCGGCCGTTCAGGCGGCGAAGGAAGGCAAGCCGCTGCCCGACGGCTCGGTGCTGTTCGCCGAGGTGTACGCGGCCAAGCTCGACCAGAACAAGAAGCCGGTGATGGGGAGCGATGGCTTCTTCGTTGCGGATAAGCTGCTCTTCTACACCGCGATGGCGCGGGGCCCAGGTTGGGGCAAGGACATCCCCGAGATGCTGCGCAACGAGGACTGGAACTACGCCGTCTTCACTTTGGACAAGCAGCACCGGCCCGGGGTGAATCAGGCCGAGTGCCTCGCCTGCCACAAGCCGCTCGACAAGGTGAGCTACACCTTCACTCTGAAGCAGCTCGCCGAGTCGAAATAGCCGTCGCCGTCGCCCGCGCCGCGCTCCGATGAGTGCGGCGCGCTCCCCGGTTTCTCGTCGCCACCACCACACGCTCCAGCGTGTGGGAACCATAGGCTTTTCGGCTTAGGCCCTTCTAATACGTGTGACGAATTGCCTGCGCGCGCCGATGCGCGGAGGATGCCGTACCACAACGCAACTCGCCACCGTTTTCGGAGGAGACGATGAAAGCGAGCTTCCTGATCGGCGTTCCCGCCTATTGGCGCCTTGCGCCCGCCGCCTCGGAGCGCGGCTGGCGGAGCGACCCCGGCTACGCGCAGCGGACGATCGAGCGGCTGCTCCGGCAGCCGGGTCCGCGCCACGAGCTCGACGGCCGTCCGCTCGCCGAGCTCGCCGCGCTGTGCGGCGAGTTCGCGGCTGCTGCGCCCGAAGAGATCGTCCACGCGATCGCGCGGTTCTTCGGCGAGCGTCCGCCGCGGCTCGAGGTCGAGGGCGTCGAGTACGCCGTCGGACCGGGGCCGGGCGCGGTGACGGCGCTGCTGCCGTGACGGTCCGGCCGTCGGCGCGCCGCTACTTCAGCGGCTTGAAGCGGATGCGTTTGGGGCGTGCGCCTTCCTCGCCCAGGCGCTTCACCTTGTCCGCTTCGTACTCCTGGTAGTTGCCGGGGTAGAACACCCACTGCGACTCGCCCTCGCATGCGAGGATATGCGTCGCGATGCGGTCGAGGAACCAGCGGTCGTGGCTGATCACGAGCACGGTCCCGGCGAATTCGAGCAGCGCCTCCTCGAGCGCGCGCAGCGTCTCCACATCGAGGTCGTTTGACGGCTCGTCGAGCAGCAGCACGTTGCCGCCCGAGATGAGCGTCTTCGCGAGGTGCAGCCGCCCGCGCTCGCCGCCGGAGAGCTGGCCGACGATCTTCTGCTGGTCGGCGCCCCGGAAGTTGAAGCGGCCGATGTAGGCGCGCGAGGGCATCTCGAACTTGCCCACGGTCAGGATGTCGAGCCCGCCCGACACGTCCTCCCAGACCGACTTGTTTGCGGTGAGATCGTCGCGCGTCTGGTCGACGTAGGCGATCTTCACTGTCGGGCCGATCTCGACTGTGCCCGAGTCCGGTTTCTCAATGCCGGTGATCATGCGGAACAGCGTCGACTTGCCGGCGCCGTTCGGGCCGATGATGCCGACGATCGCGCCGGGCGGGACCGCGAGCGACAGCTTGTCGATCAGCAGCCGGTCGCCGTAGCCCTTCGACACGTCCTTGAACTCGATGACCTTGTCGCCGAGGCGCTCGGCGACCGGAATGAAGATCTCCTGCGTCTCGTTGCGCGCCTGGTGCTCGTAGGACGAGAGCTCCTCGAAGCGCGCCAGGCGCGCTTTGGACTTCGCCTGCCGGCCCTTGGCGTTCTGGCGCACCCACTCGAGCTCGGCCTTCATCGTCTTGATGCGCGCCGCCTCCTGCTTCGCCTCGGTCTCGAGCCGCTGCTCCTTCTGCTCGAGCCACGAGCTGTAGTTGCCCTTCCACGGTATCCCGAAGCCGCGGTCGAGCTCGAGGATCCACTCGGCCGCGTTATCGAGAAAGTAGCGGTCGTGGGTCACTGCGATCACGGTGCCGGGAAACTTCTGCAGGAACAACTCCAGCCACTCGACGCTCTCCGCGTCGAGATGGTTGGTCGGCTCGTCGAGCAGAAGCATGTCGGGCTTCGAGAGCAGCAGCCGGCACAGCGCGACGCGACGCTTCTCGCCGCCGGAGAGATGCTCGACCTTCGCGTCCCACGGCGGCAGGCGCAGCGCATCGGCCGCGATCTCGAGCTGGTGCTCGCTGTCCGTCCCGGCGGCGGCGATCACCGCCTCGAGCTTCGCCTGCTCCTCGGCCAGCTTGTCGAAGTCGGCATCGGGCTCGGCGTACGCGGCGTAGATCTCATCGAGCCGCTGCTTCGCGGCGAGGATGTCGCCTAGGCCCTCCTCGACGCACTCGCGCACGCTCTTCGCCGGGTCGAGCTGCGGCTCCTGGGGCAGGAACCCGACGCGCATGTTCGGCATCGGGACCGCCTCGCCGTCGAAGTTCCTGTCCTCGCCGGCCATGATCCTCAGCAGCGTCGACTTGCCCGAGCCGTTCAGGCCGAGCACGCCGATCTTGGCGCCGGGAAAGAAGCTGAGCGAGATGTCCTTGAGGATCTGGCGCTGCGGCGGCACTGTCTTGCTGACGCGCCGCATGGTGTAGACGTACTGGGCCATTGCGAAGAGGGGGAGGAGAGGCAGGGAGATGCGGAGCCGCGATTATCGCCGATCCCGACCCCGCGCCGCGGTCAAGTCTCCGGAGGCCGGGCAGCCGTCGCCGTGCGGCGACAACGATCCGGGATCGCTTCGTGCTTGGCCCGCGCAAAGCCTCGCGGCGTGGTGATCAGGGCCACGAGACCGTGACCCCGCATCAGGGATCACCCGGTTTCAGGAAGACTTGCGGCGAGAGGTGAGCTAAGGCAGCTGGATCTTTCCGCCGCCGCGCGGGCCGCCGCCGCCAAGGTCGGGTATGCCGCCCTGCGGAATGACGATCGACGAGGCGGCCTGGCGGCGCAGGTCCTGCAGCTCGCGTACCGTCTTCTCGATCGCGTCCTTGGCGAGTGGCCCGAACTTGGTGGCCGCGTCCTGGAGCGAGGTCGCGTCGATCTCGAACACGATCGGCAACGCGCCCACCGTGCTCATCACCTGCGTCTCGCCGATGTAGGCGATCTCGCGCGCCGGATCGCGCGTGCCGTCGCCCTTTACCGGCGTCATGCGGCGGATCGTCCCGACGCGGCGGTCAGTGAAAACTTCCTCGAGGTAAAGCGCGGCCGGGTCGATGTTCGGCTCAGTCGGGCTGGGTCGGGTGGCCATGACAAGGCTCCTGGCGTCAGAATGGTGCGTATTGTCCCGCAGTCGGGCGCGGCGCGCCCGCGCACCGAACGGAGCACGCATGGACCGTCGTCGCCTGATCTTCGCCACCCTCGCGCTCGCCGTCGTCGAACCGTCGGCGGGACAGGCGCCCGATCGGGACGCGCAGCTCATCCGCGCCGCGGAGGCGGGCGACGCGGCGCAGGTGCGCACGCTGCTCGCGCAAGGGGCGAGCGTGAGGGCGCGCGACACGCGCGGCCGCACCGCGCTGCTCGCCGCGACGCAGGGCGACCGCGTCGAGACGGCGCGGCTGCTGATCGAGGCGGGCGCGGACGTGAACGCCCAGGACGATATCCGCGACAGCCCGTACCTCCTCGCCGGCGCGCGTGGCTATCTCGAGATCCTGCGCATGACGCTGAAGGCGGGGGCCGACCTGAAGAGCACCAACCGCTACGGCGGCACCGCGCTGATCCCGGCCTGTCACTACGGCCACATCGAGACGGTACGCGAGCTGCTGAAGACCGCGATCGACATCGACCACGTCAACAACCTCGGCTGGACCGCGCTGCTCGAGGCGGTGATCCTCGGCGACGGTGGCACCGCACACACCGAGATCGTGCGCCTGCTCGTTGCGGCGAAGGCGAACCCGAACATCGCCGACCGGCAAGGCGTTACGCCGTTCCAGCACGCGCAGTCGCGCCGCTACCACGAGATCGCGGCGCTCCTCGAGAAGGCGGGGGGCCGCTAGGCCTTCCGGCGCTGCTCGTGCACCGCGATCGCGGCGCCGCTCGCGAGGATGATCGCGATTCCGACGAGCGTCACCGCGTCCGGGAACTGCCCGAAGAACACAAGCCCCGAGATCGTCGCCTGAACGATGTGCACGTAGATGAACGGGGCGATGAAGGAGGCCGGCGCGAGGCGGTACGCGCGCATCAGCATCAGGTGACTCACCGAGCCGGTGACGGCGAACGAGAGGAACAGCGTCGACTGCCAAAGGTCCGGCCACCGGTCGGGCAGGCCAAAGGGGAGGAGCAGCGTCGCGCCGACCGTGCCGATCAGCGACGAGAGGAACACCGTGGTGATGGGGTTCTCGGTCAGCGCCAGCTTGCGCGACATGAGCTGGAACGCCGCGTTGCAGACGAGCGTGGCAATCGCGAAGGCGACCCCGATCGTCGCGAGCCCCGATCCCGGCCGGACGATCACCAGCATGCCGGCGAAGCCGGCGAGCGCCGCGGCCCAGCGTGCCCAGCTTACGCGCTCGCCGAGGAGCGGGCCGGCGAGCACCAGGATGAGGAGCGGCGCGACGAAGCTGATTGCGGTCGCCTCCGCCTGCGGCAGGTACTTCAGCGCGGCGAAGAGGAAGATGGCGAAGGCGAACACCGTGAACGCGCGCGCGAGCTGCAGCCCGGGGCGCTGCGTCGCGAGCAGCCGCCGGTCGCCGACGAGCGCCACGTAGGCCGCCATGAAGAGAAAATGGAAGAAGTAGCGCGCCCAGACGACGGCGAGCACCGGGAAGTCGCGCACCAGGTACTTGCCGGTGGCGTCGACGAGGATGAAGAGGAACTGCGCGCCGAGGAAGAGGGCGAGCGCCTTGAGAAGCGCACCTTTCGCGGCGTTGGCGTGCGGCCTGGGCGCCGGGCGCGGCGCTCCACTCACGGCATCACGGCCTGCGCTGCGCTCGTCCCCGCGATCCGCCCGAACACCGCGCCGTTGGTCAGCCCGGTGCCGCCGGGATAGTTGAAGTAGAAGATCCCGCCGACCAGCTCGCCGGCCGCGTAGAGGCCGGGGATCGGCTCGCCGTCGGTGGAGATCACCTGCGCGGCGGTGTTGATGCGCAGGCCCCCGAAGGTGAACGTGATGCCGCAGGTCACCGCGTAGGCTTCGAAGGGCGGCGTGTCGAGGGTGTTGGCCCAGTTCGATTTCGGGATTGCGAGCCCCTCGGTGCGCCGCCCGTCCTTGACGTTCGGGTTGAACGGGATGTCGGTGCGCACCGCGGCGTTGTAGGCCTTGAGCTCGGCCAGGGCGGCTTCCGCGTCCACGTCGTCGAGCTGCTTCACCAGGTCCTCGAGCGTGTTCGCCACCCGCTTGGTGACCTGCTTGATCCTGTACTCGTCGCGCAACTGCGTCTTCACCTTCGCGTCGAAGAGCTGCCAGGCGAACTGCCCGGGCTGGGCGAGGATCACGCGGCCGTACTTCGCGTAGGTGTAGTTGCGGAAGTCGGCACCTTCGTCCACGAAGCGCTTGCCCGCGGCGTTGAGGTAGACGCCCCACGGGTACGAGTGCTTCTGGAACTGGTCGCCGACGGCGAGGTCGCCGAACTCCGGGGCGTTGCGCTCCCAGGCGACCGCGTGGCAGCCCGACCAGTTGCCGGTGGGCGCGGCGCCGATCGCGAGCGCCATTTCGATCACGTCGCCGGTGTTGAAGCGCGTGCCGCGCACCTTGGCGAGCTCCCAGCCGGGCCCCAGGTAGCGCGCGCGCCACTCGGGGTTCGCCTGGAATCCGCCCGCGGCCAGCACCACCGCCTTCGCGCGGACGTCCTCGGTCTTGCCCCCGCGCCGCAGGCGCACGCCCGTGACCCCGTCGTCGTCGGCGAGCAGCGCGGTCGCGCGCGCCTGGTACCAGACGTCGATCCCGTTCTTTCGGGCCGCGGCCGTGAGCGAGTCGACCAGCCCCGGGCCCCCGCCCACCGCCTCGACCGTGAGTCCGCCCCAGAACTGGAACCGCCCGCCGATGTTGAACGCCTGCCGCCCCCATGCGGCGGTGAAGCGCACGCCCTTCGCGCGCATCCACGCCACGGTGTCGAGGCTGCGTTTCACCAGGATCTCGGTCAGATCGGGGTCGCAGCGGTACTCGGTGACCCGGGCCATGTCGTCGAGGAACTGGTCCGCGGCGTAGGTGCCGAAGTCGGTGCGCGCGATCTCGTCTTCGCTCAAGTCGGGCATCACCCGCTTCAGGTCCTCGACACCGTTGTACGCGACGCGCATCAACCCGGCGGTGAAGCGAGAATTGCCGCCGGACTCCTCCTCGGGGGCGCGCTCCAGTACCAGCACCCGCGCGCCGCGCTCGCGCGCCGCCAGCGCGGCGCAGAACGCCGCGTTGCCGGCCCCCACCACCACCACGTCGTATTCGTTGCCCATGTCGGTCCGTTCTTCAGGTTCAGCGTTCGTTGCCCGTGGCCACCTGCTATAGCCACAGGATCCGTTTGCGGTAATCCAGGTCATGCAGCAGCGGCTCGGCCGGCCCGGTGTGGAACACCGCGCCCCGCTCGAGGGCGAACACGCGATCGGCGAGCGCCAGCACGAGATCGAGATTGTGCTCGACGATCACGATCGAGGTCGCGCTGCGCAGCCGGTCGAACACCTGGAACAGCTCCTGCACGACCGCGGGCGCCAGCCCCTCGAACGGCTCGTCGAGGAGGAGCAGCTTCACGTTGCCCGACAGCGCTCGCGCCACCGCTACCATCTGCTGCTCGCCGCCGGACAGGTAGTCGGCGGCCACGTTCATCCGCTCCTTGAGGCGCGGGAAGTACTCCAGGATCTGCCGCTCGCTCCAGACCACGCCGTGCCGGCCGTCGGTCGCGCGCGCGAGGCGCCCGAGCGCGAGGTTGTCGGCCACCGTCATGCCGGCGAAGAGGCCGCGGCCCTGCGGCACGTAGCCGATGCCCAGGCGCGCGATGTCCGGCGCCGGCAGGCCGACGATGTCGCGCCCTTCGTACTCGATCGTCCCGGATGCCGGCGGCAGCAGCCCGCACAGCGTCTTCAGCAGCGTCGACTTGCCGGCGCCGTTGCGTCCCAGCAGCGCCACGATCTCGCCTGCGCGCACGTCGAGGGTCGCGTCGTTGAGGATGTGGCTCTTGCCGTAGAAGGCATTGACGCAGTCGAAGCGCAGCAGCGGCGCACGCTCGCGCGCCTCGTCGGCATTGCGCCCGGTTGCGGGCGGCGTGCCGGTTCCGGTGTAGACCTCCTGGACGCGCCGGTCGCGGCGCACCTCGTCCGGAGTGCCGGCCATCAGCACCTCGCCCTGGTTCATCACGGTCACGCGCTGCGAGAAGCCGAGCACCCGGTCGATATCGTGCTCCACGATGAGCACCGGGACCGCCGCGGCGACCGTCTTCACCAGATTCGACACGCGCTCGCGCTCGGCGGCAGCCAGCCCCGCGAGCGGCTCGTCGAGCAGCAGCACCTGCGGCTTGGAGGCGAGCGCGATGCCGAGGTCGAGCAGCCGCTGCCCGCCATAGGAGAGCTCGCCGCCCTGGACGGCCTCGATGCCCCCGAGCCCGAGGAACCGGGCGAGCGCCGCGGTCTCCGCGTGCACCGCGGGGTAGGACTCGACGTCGCGCCACAGGTTGAACCGTCCGGGGTGGCGGGCCTGCACCGACAGGCGCAGGTTCTCGTGGATCGACAGGCCGCGGAACAGATTGGTGATCTGGAAGGAGCGCGCCACGCCGCGCTGGCAGATGCGGTACGGCAGCAGACCCTGGATCTCCTCGCCGTGCAGCCGGACGGTGCCGGCGTCGGGGGCGAACATGCCCGACACCAGGTTGAACACCGTCGTCTTGCCGGCGCCGTTCGGTCCGATCAGCGCGTGCACCTCGCCCGCCCTGATCGCGAGCCGCGCGCCGGCGACGGCGCGGATGCCGCCGAAGTGCTTCTGCACGCTGTCGACCTCGAGCACCGTGCCGCAGCGCTCGGCCGGACGCAGGAATTCGGGTAGCGCCAGGCCCTCGTAGACCTTGCGCGCGCTCATCGCCGCGGCCTCCTCGGGCGGCGGCCGCCAGCGCCGCTGGAGCTTCGCCCAGATTCCGACCAGCCCCCCCGGCGAGTACAGCACGAAGCCGACGAACACCAGCCCGAACCAGAGCAGCCAGTTGGACGTCCACATCGAGAACAGCTCGCGGAACAGGATGTAGAACAGCGCGCCGAGCGCCGGACCGAGGATGTGGTGCATGCCGCCGATCACCACCATGGCGAGCAGCTCGCCCGAGAACGGCACGGAGACCGCCTCGGCCGAGACGAGGTAGTGCTGGAAGCCGAGCAGCGCGCCGGCGAGCCCGGTCACTACCGCCGAAAGGACGAACGCCGCGAGCTTGTAGGTCTCGACCGGGTAGCCCTGGAACGAGGCGCGTTGCTGGTTCTCGCGGATCGCCACCAGGACGTGGCCGAACGGCGAGCGCGTGACGCGCAGCAGTCCGTACAGCACCGCAAAGCCGACGAGCGCGACGACCGCGTAATACGCGTTCGCGTCGTCGAGCGAGACCGGCCCGATCGCGCCGCGCTGCAGGCCGCCGAGCCCGTCCTCGCCGCCGGTCACCTCCGTCCAGCGGAACGCGACCGCGTAGGTGAGCGCGGCGAGCGCTAGCGTAAGGAGCGAGAAGTACACCCCGCGCCGGCGCAGGATGAGGATTCCGACCACGGTCGAGAGCACCGCGACGAACGCCATCGAGGCGAGGATCGGCACCGCGATCTGGCCCGCGAGCCAGTGCTTCTGGATGAGCGCGGCGGCGTAGGCGCCGATGCCGAACCAGGCGCTGTGGCCGAACGACGTGAGCCCGGTGAAGCCTACCAGCAGGTTGAGGCCCATCGTCGCGATCGCGAGGCACACCACCACCGATGCGGTGTTCACCGTCAGGCCCACCGCCGACATGACGAGCGGCAGCGCGACGAGCGCGGCCGCGCCGACCCACAGCGGCCGGTGCCTCGCGCGCGCCCCGGCCGCCGTCATTCGAACTTCTCGATGCGCTCGCCGAGCAGGCCGCGCGGCCGGAACAGCAGCACGAGGAACATCAGCACGTACATCGAGGCCTCGCCGGCGGCCGGGACGAAGTGGATCGTGACGCCGCGCACGACACCGACCAGCAGTGCGGCGAGCACCACGCCCCAGAAGCTGCCGAGGCCACCGATCACGACCACGACGAAGGCGACGGTAATGATCTCCGCGCCCATGGCCGGGTGCACCACCGTGATCGGAGCGAACAGCGCGCCGCCGAGCGCGGCCATGCCGACGCCGAGCATCACGATCGCGGCCATGTACGGCTGCAGGCGGATGCCGAGGGCCGCCACCATGTCCGGCCGCTGGATCCCGGCGCGCACGACGCGACCGAAAGAGGTCCGGTGCAGCAGCAGCCAGATGCCGGCGAGCACCATCGCCACCACGGCGAGCAGCAGCAGCCGGTAGCGGGAGAACATGAAGTCGCCGAGCATCACCTGTCCCTTGAAGGCGGCGGGCATCGATGCCGGCAGCGGGGCGGCGCCCCAGGTGATGCGAATCGCCTGCTCGGCCACCATGGCAAGGCCGAAGGTGAGGAGCAGGCTGAGGATCGGATCGGCGGTGTAGAAGCGCCGCAGCAGGAACCGCTCGAACAGGATGCCGAGCAGGGCGACCGCGACCGGGGAGAGCACGACGCTCGCGCCCCAACCGAGCTGCTTGGCGATCTCGAGCGACAGGTAGGCGCCGAGCGCGTAGAACGCGCCGTGCGCGAGGTTCACCACGCCGCCGACGCTGAAGATCAGCGACAGGCCGAGCGCGATCAGGAGGTAGTAGCCCCCGAGCACGAGGCCGTTCACCACCTGCTCGAGGAGGAACAGGAGCTCCATCCGGACTGCCGGCGCGCAGCGGGCGGCGGCGCGGCGCCGCCGCCCGGCGCACGCTCAGAACACGCAGGCGTTTTGCGCCTTCGTCGGCGCGAGCAGCTCCAGCGACTGGTTCGGTGCCGGCACCGCGGCGCCGAGCACGACGAAGTCCCACTTGTCCTTCGCCTTGCCCTTGGGCTTGACGGTGAAGGGGTAGGCCTCCTGCATCAGCTGGTGGTCCCAGGAGCGGAAGTACGCCTTGCGCGCCTTCAGGATGTCGAACTCCGTCTGCTTCTCGAAGTAGGCGATCAGCCGCTCCGAGTCGGTGGATTTCGTCTCGTTCATCGCCTGGGCCATCATCTTGAGCGAAACGTACTCGATCCACGCGTGGTTTTCCGGCGGCTTGCCGTACTTCTTCGTGAAGGCCGCGGTGAACGCCTTCGACCCCGGTGTGTCGAGGTCGTGCATCCAGACGGTGGGCCAAGTGCCGCTCAGGTTGCCTTCGCCCGCCGCCCAGGCGTCTGCGGTGTTGAGGTTGAAGCCCACCATCGGGAAGGGCAGGCCGAACTCGGCGTACTGCTTGACGAGGTTGGTGACCTGGTTGCCGGCGAGGTTGGAGCACACGACGTCGGGCTTGGCGCGGCGGATCTTGAGCATGTAGCCGCTGAAGTCGGTCACGTCGGTCGCGACCAGCTCGTCGCCGATCACCTTGCCGCCGCTGGCGCCGATGAAGGCTTTCGCCGCGCGCAGCAGGTCGTGGCCGAAGAGGTAGTCGGCTGACAGCATGTAGAAGGTCTTGCCCTGCACCTTGTTGTCGCGCAGCAGGGACAGGCCGACCGCGTTGACCATCACGGTGACGGGGATGTCGACGTGGAACGTGTAGCGGTTGCAGTTCTTGCTGCGCAGCGCATCGGAGCGCGCGCCGATCTGCATGAACAGGCGCTTGTTGCGCGCCGCCACCTGCATGATCGTCAGCGCGGAGGCCGAGTTGATCTCCCCCATCAGCACCAGCGCCCCGTCGCGCTCGAGCATGCGCTGCGCCTTGGTCGAGGCGGTGGCCGGGTTGACCGAGTCCTCGGACATCACCTCGAGCTGGCGCCCCATCACGCCGCCGGACTTGTTGATCTCCTCCTCGGCCATCTTGATGCCGAGTACGGCGTATTCGCCGAGCGCGCCGAGGAAGCCGGTCATCGGCGTCAGGTGTCCGATCTTGGTCCTGTCCGTCTGGCTCCGCACGATCGCGGGGAAGCCGAGGGCGGTAGCGCCGGCGATCGCGGCGCCGGCTTTCAGCATGGTCCTGCGCTTGCTGTTTGTCATTGCGGGTCTCCTCCTCTGAAGTTTCGGGTGGGCGTTTCGTCTTTGGCCGGGGACCAAAACCACCACTTGCGGTCGATCACCCAGTCCTTCGTGTCCTCGCGAAAGGCCTTGTAATGCACCGACGCGCGATGCGCATCGAGTGCTCCATCGTCCGCATACTCCTCGAGCAGCAGGAAGAGCCGCGGGTCGGTCGTTTCCTGGTGCACGTCGAAGCGCAGGCAGCCGCCGGGCTCGCGCTCCACGCTGGTGCGCGCATGGCGGAGCAGCCGCGCCTTGAACGCCTCCACGACGTCGGCGCGACAGGTGAGATGGGCAGTGTGGAAGATCATGGCGGTATCGATCACTTCACCGCGCGCACCGCGACGCGCTCGCGGAAGCCGAGCTCGGCCGAGAGCCGGTCCGCAGCGGCCGCCACCCGCTTGCCCATGCGCGCGAGGTCCTCGGACTTGATGCGCCAGGTCGGTCCCGAGATGCCGATCGCCGCAATGCCGCGGCCGGAGAAGTCGCGCACGATGGCCGCAGCGCAGCGCAGCTCGGCGTTGAACTCGGCGTCGTCGACCGCATAGCCGGTGTCGCGGACGCGGTCGATCTCGCGGCGCAGGCGCGCCGGATCGACGATGGTGCGCGGCGTGAACTCCTTCAGCTCGATCCGGGCGAGGAAGTCGTCGAGCTCCCCCTTCGGCAGCGACGCGAGCATCGCCTTGCCGATCGCGGTGCAGTGCGCCGGGCGCAGCACGCCGAGCCGCTCCGAGACGCGGAAGGTCGACGTGCCCTCGGACTTCGCGATCGTGATCGCGCCCTCCCGGGAGAGCACGCCGAGGTGCGCGGTGTCGCCCATCGACTCCGCCAGCTCACGCATCACCGGCAGCGCGGCGTTGACGAGGTTGACCTCGTCGCTCACGCGCGCCGCGAGCAGGAACAGCCGGCGCGCGATGTGGTAGCGCTTGGTGTCGGGGTCCTGGCGCAGATAGCCCAGCGCGAGCATCGTGCGGATGAGATGGAACGCGGTGCTCGCGTGCAGCCCGACGGCCTTGCTGAGGTCGGCGTGGCTGATGCCCTCGGGGCGGTCGGCGATCGTCTCCAGGATCTGGAAGGCGCGCGCGATCGACTGCACCGGCAGCGGCTTCGGGCTGTTCTTCGGCGGGAGCTTGCCCACGGGCTTTCCTATCTGCCGGCGGCGGCGTACGCGACCGAATCGGGCGGGCGCGGGTCCGAATCGGGCGGGCGCGGGCGCGGCGGGGCCGCCTCGCCAGAGACGATCATCCGCAGGATCTCCTCGGAGTCGGTCTCCGAGGCGGGGCGGCTGCCCACCAGCCGGCCGTTCTTCAGCACGGTGATGCGGTCGCACAGATCGAGCACGTGCCTGAGGTTGTGGCTGACCAGCAGCACCGCGAGACCCTGGCTGCGCATCTCGCGCACGAGCGCATGCACCTTCTCGGTTTCCTGTACGCCGAGCGCGGCGGTCGGCTCGTCGAGAATGACGACCTGCGCGTTGAAGTACACCGTGCGCGCGATGGCGACGCACTGCCGCTGCCCGCCCGACATCGTGCGCACCGGCATCCTCACTTCCGGCACGTTGATCTTCAGCCGCGCGAGCAGCTTGCGCGCCTCGTGCTCCATGCGCTGCAGGTCGAGGAACGGGCCCCGTCCGCCGGGGCGCATCAGCTCGCGGCCCATGAAGATGTTCGACGGAACGTCGAGGTTGTCGGCGAGCGCCAGGTCCTGGTAGACGGTCTCGATCCCGAGGACCTTCGCGTCGCGCGGACCGCGCAGCCTGACCTCCCGCCCGTCGAAGACGATCGACCCCTCGTCCATCGGCACCGCGCCCGCCAGGATCTTGATCAGCGTCGACTTGCCCGCCGCGTTGTCCCCGACGAGCGCGTGGACCTCGCCGCGGTGCACGGCGAGGTCCACCCCGTTCAGCGCGCGCACGCCGCCATAGGACTTCGAGATGCCCCGCATTTCGACGAGCGGTACTGCGACGTCGGCCATGGCTCGCTAGTTCTTCTGGGCGGCGACGACCTTCGCCCACTGCGGCACCGGCTTCTCCGCGACCGGCATCGTCCACGTCTTGGCGTTCTGCCGGTCCACGATCACCACCGGCAGCGCGATCTCCTTCGGCACGCGCTCGCCGCGCAGGTGGCGCACCATCGCGGTGACCGCCAGGTAGGCCTGGTCGTGCCCGCTGAAGTCGGCGGACGCCAGCATCTTGCCGGACAGGATCGCCGCGGCACCGTCCGGGATCGCGTCGATCCCGACCACCTTGGTCTTGCCGCCGCGCCCCGCGGCCTCGAGCGCCTCGGCGACCCCCACTGCCATGTCGTCGTTGGCGCAGAACACGCCGTCGATCTGGGGGAAGCGCTGCATCAGGTTCTCGAACACCTGGACCGCGGGCAGCCGGCGGTAGTTGCCGGGCTGGGAGGCGAGCAGCTCGACTTGCGGAAACTCCTTGAGCGCGCGCTCGAAGCCCTTCTTGCGGTTCTGCGCAGTGATCGCGGCCGGCACGCCGTCGATGTGGATGATCTTGCCCTTGCCGCCCATGGCCTGGATCAGATGGCGGGTGATCTCGTACCCGATGGTTTCGTCGTCGGAGCCGACGTAGGTCACCTGCTCGACGTCGGTCATGCGGTTGTTGAAGACCACGATCGGGATCCCGGCCTTGTTCACCTTCTGGATCGTCGGCACCAGCGCCTTGTAGTCGACCGGGACGAAGACGAAGCCGTCGGGCTTGCGCACGATCCAGTCCTCGACCTGTCGCGTCTGCTCCTCGATGTTGTCCGGCTTGGTGGGCGCGGCGTGCTCGATCGTGACGCCGAGGTCCTTGCCGGCCTTGTCGGCGCCGACGCGCACCGCATTCCAGAACGGATTGGTCAGGTTCTTGGTGAACACCACTAGCCGGAGCGGCTTCTGCCCGGCGGTCTGGCCGAGCGCCGCGGGCGCGAGCAGGACGCTTCCCAGGGCGGCCGCGCCGGCAGCGAGCACGCGTCTGCGACTCTTGAGCTGATTCATGGCTTTCCTCCTCGATGGTGGACTGCTGCGTTGACGCGCCTGCCTCCGACCTGGTCGGCGAACACCGAGACGAGCACGATGAGGCCCATCCCGCCCGCCTGCCAGAACGTGGAGACGTTGAGAAGATTCATGCCGTTGATCACGAGCGCGAGGATCAGCGAGCCGACGATGGTGCCGCCGATGCCGCCCTGCCCGCCGAAGAGCGAGGTGCCGCCCAGGCACACCGCGGCGATCGCGGCGAGGAGCAGCTCCTCCCCGGTGCCCGGATCCGCGGCGTTGACGCGCGCGATGACGACTAGGCCGGCGAACGCGGCGAGGACGCCGCTCAGCGCGTACACGGTGATCAGGTAGCGGTTCACCGGCATTCCCGACAGTCGGGCCGCGACCGGGTTCCCGCCGATCGCATAGATCCCGCGCCCGAGACGCGTGTGATGCAGCAGCACGTAAAGCAGGCCGAGCAGGATCGCCGCCGCGATGACGGGTGCAGGGATCGGCCCGACGTGACCCGCGCCGATGAAGCGGAATCCCTTGTCGAACCCGTGGATCACCTCGCCTTTCATGAAGACGTAAGTGAGCCCGTGCGCGATCCAGAGCATGCCGTAGGTGGCGATGAATGCGGGGATGCGCAGCTGCGTGACGAGCATCCCGTTCGCGAGCCCGCAGGCGAGGCCGGCGGCAAGCGCCGCGGCGATGCCCAGCGCGACGTGCCCGGAGACGATGAGCGAGGCGCCCAGGCACGCCGAGAGGCCGAGGACCGCGCCCACCGACAGGTCGATGCCGCCGGTGAGGATCACCAGGGTGAGCCCGGCCGAGAGGATGAACTGGAGCGAGGCCTGGCGCAGCACGTTCATCAGGTTCTGGAACGTGAAGAAGTGCGGGCTGAGCAGGCTCAGCACGAGCACGATCGCGACGAGCGCGGTCGCGCGCGTGACGACGACGAACAGCCGATCCGCCGGGAGGCGGGCGAGGAAACGCGGCAGCGCGAGCATGCCTTGCGTCATGTGCGCCCCCGGATCGAGTCGAACGCGACCCCGCCGATGATCACCAGGCCGATCGCCGCGACCTGCCACTCCGCGCTCACGCCGAGGAGATTGAGGCCGTTGCGCAGGACGCCGACCGCAGCGGCGCCGGCGAGCGTGCCGACGATCCCGCCGCGGCCTTTCTCGAACGACGTGCCGCCGAGCACGACGGCCGCGATCGCGTCGAACTCGAGCCCGAGCGCGATGGTGGGATGGGCGGCGTTCATGCGCGCCGTCATCACGAACGACGCCGCCGCGGCCATGGCGCCGGCGAACGCATAGACCGCGATGAGGTAGGCGGAGACCCGCACCCCGGAGAGCGCCAGCGCGCGCCGGTTGCCGCCGATCGCGAACACGTACCGGCCGAACCGGGTGTGATAGAGCAGCAGATAGGTGAGCAGGAACAGGACCGCGGTCGCCACGAGCGGCACCGGGAAGCCGAGCACCTGGCCCTCGTTGAACCAGCGCACCTGCGCGGGCAGGCCTGTGACCGAGTTGCCGTGCGTCAGCACCATGGCGAGGCTGTGCGCGATGCCGAGCGTGCCGAGCGTGACGATGAAGGGCGGCATCCCGGCCCAGGCGATCAGGGCGCCGTTCGCGAGGCCGAACGCGAGACCGACGGCGAGGGCCGCGGCGATCGCGAGCGGGAACGGGTACCCGCCGACCAGCGCGAGCCCCATCACCACGCCCGCGAGGCCGAGCACCGCCCCGAGACTGAGGTCGATGCCCTCGGTGAGGATCACCAGCGTCATGCCGAGCGAGACGATGACGAGCACCGCGACCTGCAGCGCCACGTTCGTGAGGTTCGCCGCGCTGAGGAACTCAGGACGCCAGACCGCGAGGAGCGCGCACAGGATGACGAGGAGATAGACCGCGCCCGGCGCGGCCGCGAGCAGCTGGCGCACGCTCGGTCGCCCGGCGTGGGTCGCGATCGCCGCCGGAGCATTCACTCGGCTGCCTCCGTTAGCGACTCGGCTACCAGCAAGCCTTCGCGTCGGCAGCCGCTGGTAACGTTCGCCTTACCGTCGATCCCCATCGCTCCGATGGGGCCCCTCGCCGGGTGGCTCATGCCAGAACCTCCGGATTCGCGCGCATCCAGGCGGCGAACTGGGCGATACCCGCCTCCAGAGTCAGGCGCGGCGCGAAGCCGATCTCCGCGCGGATGCGCTCGCAATCGAGCGGCCCGCGGATGACCGTGGACTGCGTCCACGGATCGGTCCCCGGCCTCACCTCGAGCGCGCAGCCCGGAACCGCGGCGCGCACGGCTTCGGCGACCTCGAAGGTCGTGTAGTTCCGGCCTGATCCGACGTGATACAGCGGGTGCTCAAGGGCTTCGGCCCGGTAGAGCGCCAGCAGACCTTCGGCGCAGTCGTCCACGTGCGTGAAGCTCGCCGCGAAGTCGCCGCCGCTCGGCTCGGCGACCCTCTCGCCGCGCAGGGCGCGGCGCAGGAGATAGGGGATCGGGCCGCGCGGGCCGTCGAAGCCGCGCGGGACGAGCGGCGGCCCGTAGACCCACGAAATGCGCGCCGCCGCGGTGCTCACGCGGTACACGTTCCGGTACATCGCGGTGAGCAGCTCGGCGCAGTGCTTGGTGGTCGCGTAGACGTTCACCGGGGAGGCCGGCTCGGTCTCGCGGATCGCCTTGCTGCGGTCGGTCCAGCGCTGGAAGACCGAGCCCGTGCTCGCGAGCACGAAGCGGCGCCAGCCGCCGGCGCGCGCGACCTCGAGCAGGCGCTGCACCGCGGCCACGTTGATCTCGAACGCCCGGCCGGGTGCCGGCTGCGTCAGCAGCTCGTTCGGCAGCGCCGCGCAGTGGATGCAGCCGTCGATCGACTCCTCGGCCGCGAGCGCTGCGACCTCGCGCGGGTCGGCGAGGTCGCAGCGGCGCCCTTTAACCGGCGGCCCCGACGCCGCGGCGGCCCGCTCGTCGTAGCGGGTGTGGTACTGCGCGACCACGTCCAGCCCGCGGGCGGCGGCGGCGCGCGCGACGCCGTAGCCCACGTGGCCCATCGCTCCGGTGACGAGCAGCGCCACTACTCGCCCTCCGCCGCAATCCTCATGCGACCGCTTCCGTGCGGCCCCGCTTCGCCGCAGCGTACGCCCGCAGGCCCGCCCGGATGTCGAACCGCGGCGCGTACCCGAAGGCCTCGCGCGCGCGGCGCAGGTCGAGCGCACCCTTCCGCGGCACCGGGATCCGGTCGCCGTGCCGGTAGACCCCGGGGCCGACCGACACGTCCGCCCCCGGCACGATCTCCTTCACTGCGGCGACCACGTCGGCGAGCGTCGGTGCCGTTCCGCTCGCGAGGTTGTAGGTGTCGAACGGATGCCGCGGGCAGTCGAGCGCGGCGAGGGTGCCGTCGACGAAGTCGTCGACGTAGGTGTGGTCGATCGCCGAATCGGCGCCGCTCGGAACGTGCAGCGCGCGCCCCGCGAGCGCGGCGTCGATCAGCGTCTTCGGCACGCGGTCGCGCGGCAGGTCGGGGCCGTACACCCAGGACGTGCGGAGGTTGATCACCTCGAGCCCGTGGACGTCGCGGTAGAAGCGGCCGAGGTGCTCGACGGCCACCTTCGACATGCCGTAGGGCATGACCGGATCGAGGGGATGGGTCTCGTCGACGACCGGCGCCCGGAACTCGCCGTAGGTCTCCTCCGAGCTGATGTGGATCGCGCGCCGCACCCCGCAGGCCCGCATCGCCTCGAAGAGATTGACGGCGCCCTCGATGTTGATCCGCACCGTGTCGAGCGGGCTCTCGATCGAGGACAGCACCGACACGACGGCCGCGCAGTGGATCACCGCGTCTGGGCGCGCCTTGCGCAGCGCCGCCGCGAGGCCTTCGGCGTCGGTGACGTCGCCCGGCTCGGTCACGAGCCGCGGCAAAGCGGCCGAGTCACTGGCGAGGAGGTCGAAGCGGCGGTCGAACGCGACCACCGCGTCCCCGCGTTCGACGAGCCGCCGCGCGAGCGCGCTGCCCAGGAAGCCGCCGCCGCCGGTCACGAACACGCGCATCACGGGATCAGCCGCTCCTCCTCGACGGCCCGGCCAGGCCGCTCCTCGCCGGGCATCCTACTACCAAGATATGGGTTGTCAACTCACAATCTGGTAGAGGGGACTGCGCTACAGGTTGAACACCACCAGCCGCTCGTCGGTCATGTCGCGGATCGAGTAGCGCGGCCCCTCCCGCCCGATGCCGCTCGCCTTGATGCCGCCGTACGCGAGCTGGTCGGTGCGCCAGGTCGAGGTGCCGTTGACGATTACGCCGCCGACGCGCAGGCGGCGGATCGCCTCGATCGCTACCGGCAGGGACTTGGTGAAGATCCCGGCGTGCAGCCCGTACTGCTCGGCGCTGACGCGTTCGAACAGCGGCTCGAGCGCCGCGAAAGGCTGCACGGTCGCCACCGGGCCGAACACTTCCTCGCACACCACTTTCATCGCGGGGCGCACGTCGGCGAGCACGGTCGGCTCGTACGCCGCGGCGTGCCGCTTGCCGCCTGCGAGCAGGCGCGCGCCCCGCGCTACCGCCTCAGCGACCCACTGCTCGACGCGCCGCGCCGCGTTCTCGTCGATGAGCGTGCCGACGTCGGTCTTCGGGTCGAGCGGATCGCCGAGCCGGAGCGCCTTGACGTGCGACACCATGCGGTCCAGGAAAGCGCCATAGACGCTTTCGTGGACGTAGACGTTCTGCACCGAGATGCAGCTCTGGCCGGCGAGGCGCATCGAGTTGCGGGCGCAGAGCCGCGCAGCCTCCTCGAGGTCGGCGTCCGCGCAGACGATCGTCGTGCCGTTGCCGCCCAGCTCGAGCGCCACGCGGCGCAGGCCGCTCGCGGCCTTGATCTCGGCGCCGACGCGGCTCGAGCCGGTGAACGTGATGAAGTCCACGCGCGGGTCGCGGACCAGCGCGGGACCGACCGAGTTTCCGAACAACAGGTTGACGAACCCCGGCGGCGCGCCGGCGTCCGCGAACAGCTCGGCGAGCTTGCTCACCACCCACGGCGCCTGCGGCGGCGCCTTCAGCACGATCGTGTTGCCCGCCGCGAGCGCCGGCGCGAACTTGTGGCACGCGAGGTTGAACGGCGCGTTGAAAGGCGTGATGGCGGCGACCACGCCGACGGGGAAGCGCAGCAGGAAGGCGAGCTTTCCCGCGCCCATCGGGCTGCCGTCGAGCGGCACCTGCTCGCCCTGGATGCGGATCGCCTCCTCGGCCGCGAGCAGCACGGTGTCCTGCGAGCGAACGACCTCGGCGCGCGCATCCGCGATCGCCTTGCCGGTCTCGCGCGACATGATTTGCGCGATCTCGTCCGCCCGCGCGACGAGGAGCTGCGCCACCTTGCGCAGGATGGCCGCGCGCTCGTAGCCCGGCATCGCGGCCGCTTGCGCCTTGGCCGCGGTCGCGGCCGCCAGCGCGTCGTCCAGGTCCTGGAGTGACGACTCGGGCGCGCGCGCGACCACCTCGCCGCGGTACGGGTCGCGCACTTCGTAGGTGTGCGCGCCTTCGCACCACTGCCCGCCGATCAGCATCTTGACCGCGGCGACCATGGTGCCTCCTACCGGTCCTCGACCGGCGTGGTGACGACGATGAACGTGAGATCCGTGATCCCGTTGTTGCGGATCGAGTGGGACACGCCGGGCGGGATGAAGATGACGTCGTGCCGGCGCACGATCTGCCGCCGGCCCTCGATCTCCATCGCGCCCTCGCCCTCAAGCACGTGGTAGATCTGCTCCTGCACCTTGTGGGCGTGCGTCTCGACGTAGGCCATCGGCTGGTAGGTCGAGATGCGGTAGTCGACCAGGCGCGAGGCGGTCGTCTCCGGCCGCACCAGCGGCTTGGACAGCGCGCCGCCGAAGTGGCCCGGGTACTGCTTCCAAGGCGTCTCGATGACGTTGCGGATCACCGCCGCGGCCTTCGCCTTCTTTTTCATCGTTCTCACCTCACGTGCTTCTTGCCGAAGATCGGCTCCTTGTGCGGGATCGGCGGCAGCGCCCAGGCGCCCGTGCCGGGCGGCCGGATGTCGGCGTCCACGTGCACGTCGATTAGGCAGGGCTTGCCGAGCTTCACCGCGTGCTCCAGCGCGCCCTTGAAGTCCTGCGACTTCGTCACCGTGAGGCCCTCGACGCCCGCCGCGCGTGCCCACGCCGCGAAGTCGGGGTTGTAGGGCTTGCGGTCGGGGCCGTGATAGAAGGCGGTGCCGTGCTCGCGGCCCTCGAAGTACGCGTACTGGAGGTCGCGGATCGCGGCCCAGGCGAAGTTGTTCCACACCACCCAAACCGCCGGGATGTCGTACTCCACGGCGGTGCAGAGGACATGCGACACCATGGTGAAGCCCCCGTCGCCGCAGATCGACACGCAGGGCTGGTCCGGCGCGGCGAGCTTGGCGCCGAGGATCGAGCTCGGGCCGAAGCCCATCCCCGAGTAGCCCCAGGTGTTCAGCATGGTCTGCGGCCGGCGCGCCTCCCAGAACTGCATGAACCAGTTGTGGTGGATGCCGGAGTCGAGCGAGATGATCGCGTCGTCGGGCAGCACCGCGCGGCAGTCGGCCACGATCCGCTCCGGGCGGATCGGCGAGGCGTGGATCTCGAAATTCGGCCGGACGTACTTTTCCCATTCCGCGCGCCAGCCGGCAATCTGCGCGTGCCACTCGGCGAACTGCGACGCGCCGTCGATCTTGCGGCTTGCCGCCTCGGCGAGGAGCTGGCGCAGGAACGTGCGCGCGTCTGCGAGGATGCCGAGATCCGGCACGTAGTTGCGGCCGATCTCGGCATGGTCGACGTCGACGTGCACGAGCTTCGACGCGGGAACGTTCCAGGAGTAGCCCGGCATCCACGACGACGACGAACGGTCGTCGAAGCGCGCGCCGATTGCGATGATCAGGTCGGTGTGGCGCCCGGCCTGGTTCGCGGGATAGGCGCCATTGCGGCCGATGAAGCCGAGCGACAGCGGGTCGCGCATGTCGAGGCAGCCCATGCCGTTCGGCGAGCTGATCACCGGGATCCGGTGCCGGGTCGCGAGCTCGGTGAGCTCCTTGCTCGCCTCCGACAGCGTGACGCCGTGGCCGATGAAGAGGACCGGCCGACGCGCGGCAGCGAGCAGGTCGAGCACGCGCCTCACGTCGTCCGGCGAGGCGCCGCTGCGGCGCTCGCCGAAGCCGTCCCACGCCGGCTCGAGCGGCACCTCGGCTTCCTCCTGGAAGAGGTTGAACGGGATGTCGACGTTCACCGGTCCCGGCCGGCCGCTCGTCATGGTGGTGACCGCTTGGCGCAGGGCGAGCGGCAGCATGTCGACGCGCGAGGGCTGGAAACTGCGCTTGACGACCGGGCGGACCACATTCGGGTAGTCGGCCTGGTTGTGCCGGTTCAGTTCCTGGAACGGCCCGCGGTTGAACTGCGAGGTCGGTACGTTCGCGGTGATCGCGAGCAGCGCGGACGAATCGGTCTGCGCCACGGCGAGCGCCATGATGAGGTTCGCCGAGCCCGGCCCGGTGGAGGTGAGCGTCGCCGCGGGCCGGTGCTTCACGCGGAAGTACCCGTCGGCCATGTGTGCGGCCGTCTGCTCGTGGCGCGGCGAGACGAGCTTGACCTTATCGCGCACCTGGTAGAGCGAGTCGAGCAAGCCGACGTTGCCGTGGCCGCACAGCCCGAGCACGTACTCGATCTTCTCGTTGACGAGGAACTCCGCGATCAGGTCTCCGCCCTTCCGCGTCACGGTCCTGCGACCGCTTTCGGCTGCGCCCGCGAGACCCTTCTCGGTCGGCTTGTTCATTCCGTTCTCCTTCAAGTTGCGAATTCGCGCGCCGCCGGCGAGGGGCGGACCGCGCGGCTCCGGACGGCGTGGAGCGCCGCCAGGTACCCGAACGTCATCCCGGTGCCGAGCTGCGTACCCGCCCCGGGATATTCGCCGCCGAGCGGCGAGTGCATGTCGTTGCCCACGGCGTAGAGGCCGGGGATCGGTCTGCCGGCGGCATCGCAGACTTGCGCGTTCGCATCGGTGCGCAGCCCGAGGCTCGTGCCGAGCGGGGTCGGCTCAACGCGAACCGCGTAGAAGGGCGCACGATCGATCGGGCCGAGGCAGGGGTTGGGCCCGTGCACCGGGTCGCCGTTGCCGCGGTCGTACGCGTTCCCGCCTTTGCCGAAATCGGCATCGACCCCGGTCCGCGCGAACTCGTTGTGGCGGCGCACGGTCTCGGTCAACGTCTCGGGAGCGACGCCGATGGCGCTGGCCAGGGCCTCGACGCTGTCGGCCGCCTCGAGGTATCTCGAGGCGACGTACGGCGCGAGGCGCGGCGTCAGCGGCCGGATCATCCCGAGGCCGTACTTCCAGACGAAGCGCCGGTCGCAGACGAGCCAGGCGGGAACGTTGCCGGTGCGGTACATCGCGCGGGTAAACTCGTGATACGAGACCGCTTCGTCCGTGAAGCGCCGGCCGGAGCGACCGACGGCGATGAGCCCCGGCTTGGCGCGATCGAGGACGATATGCGGATAGACGGCCGTCGTTCCATCGCGCCGCGTCGCCACCGATCCCGGGAACCAGAACGCATTGTCTTCGCCCGACGGGCCCAGCGTCGCGCCGGCGTCCAGTCCGAGCTGCAGCGTGTCGCCGACGCACCCCTCGTAGGCGGCGGTGTGGCGCGCGATGGGACGCCGGAAATGCTTCTCGCGCAGCGTGGCGCTCGCCGGAAAGCCGCCGCCCGCGAGCACGACGCCGCGGCGCGCGCGCACCTGCAAGGCCTGGCCGTCGCGGCGCACGACCACGCCACGCACGGCGCCGTCCGCGCCAATGAGGCGCTCGGTCCGGGTCTCGCACCACACCGGCACGCGCCGGTCGAGCAGGTTCCGGTACAGGCGCGCCACCAGCGCGTTGCCGAGCACTAGGCGCGTGCCGCGCGGATAGCGGAGCCGGTCGGCGAGGAAGCGCAGCACGAGGCGCGCGCCTAGGAGCGTGCCGTCGAGCGATCGTCCGGCGCGCAGCAGCCGCGCGGCCTCGCCGCGCGTCACCATCATCCCGCCGAACAGCATTAGCTCGCGGAGCGGCCATGCGACGCGCGCGAACTCGTCGCCGAGCAGGCGACCGTCGAACTCGGGCGGCTCGAGCGGCCGCTGCCCGCCCGCTGCGCCGGGAAGCTCCTGGCGATAGTCGGGATGCACGGGGTACGGCCGGAACACGAAGCCGGCCTGCTTCTCCAGGAAGCCGATCATGCCGGGACCGGCCGCGAGGAACGCCTCGCGCAGCGACCGGTCGGCCTTGTCGCCGACCAGCGCGTCGAGGTAGGTCGCTGCCGCGGTGTCGTCGGCCGGGGGAATCCACACCGTCCCCGACGAGCGCGCGCTGGTGCCGCCCACGTAACGCGTGCTCTCGAGCACCAGGACGCTCGCTCCCTCGATGGCGGCCACCAGCGCGGCGGTCATGCCCGACGCCCCCGATCCGAGCACGACGAGGTCGAACTCGGCGTCGAACCGGTCGGAGGGCGCGGAGGGCGGCGGGTTCACGGGACGGTTGGCCGGGACGGCGTCCCATAATATCGCATTCGACTTTATATCCTGAAAGGACCGGGGCTCGGCCGTCCCGGCGGGCCCTACAGACGGGCGGCGGCTAGAATCCACGCGCGCCATCAGGAGGGGACATGATCCGCCGTGCAATCGCTGCCGCACTCGCGCTCTGCGCGGCGCTTTCCGCCGCCGCCCAGGACTGGCCCGCAAAGCCGATCCGCATGGTGGTGCCGTTCTCGCCCGGCGGGGTCGCCGACAACAGCGCGCGCGTCGTGGCCGACAGGCTCGGGGCACGCCTCGGCCAGCAGGTGATCGTCGAGAACCGCGCCGATCTTGCGCGCTGGGCGCAGGTAGTGAAGCAGGCCGGAATCAGGGTGGACTGAGCACCATGGCCGAGGTGATTCCGTTCGTGGCGGGCGGCTACCGCTACGTCAAGGGCGTCTTCCAGTACTCAGGCGGCGTCGCCGCGGAGCCTGGCTTCGAGATCGAGCGCGTGCGCTTCCGGCGTCCGCTCCCGCTGGCGGAGGGCTTTCGCGTGGTCGAGGCGCACGTGCGGGGCATGGGGCGACCGCTCACGGCGTTCTGCGCCTGCGAGCTGCGCTCGCCCGCGCAGTTCACCGAAGAGGGTTTCACCGCGTTCAACCGCGTGTACGTCGGCACGCTCGAACGGTGGAGCGTCTACCGTGGCGGACTGAACCCGGTCGCGCGCTCCAACGTCTGCCCGGAGATCGGGCCGCCGCCGGTGCCGAGCCTGCACGCCTTCTCGTACACGGTGCCTGCCGACGGCGGCACGCCAGCGAGTTTCGTGGTCGCGGGCAGCGGCGAGGCGCCGGAGGGTAAGGGCAACTACCGCGACCACATCGTGCGCCGCGGCGACGTTTCGCCCGCGGGCCTGCGCGAGAAGGCGCGCTGGGTGCTCGCCGAGATG
Organism: Burkholderiales bacterium; assembly: GCA_035456405.1. Taxonomy (GTDB): domain Bacteria; phylum Pseudomonadota; class Gammaproteobacteria; order Burkholderiales; family SG8-39; genus JAGVSZ01. The sequence continues at coordinate 126,923 of DATIDG010000024.1, forward strand.
GAGCGGCGCATGGCCGCGCTCGGTTGCGGATGGGGCGACGCGACCGCGACGCAGCTCTACACGGTGCACGACGTGCACCCGTTCGTCGCCGAGGAGATCGTCCGGCGCGGCGCGATGCCGGGCGGGCTCACGTGGCACTTCTGCCGGCCGCCGGTGGTCGAGCTGGACTACGAGATGGACGTGCGCGGTGTGGCGCGGGAGCTGGTGCTTTAGGAACGACAAAGGGGATACCTCTTCCTTTGACCCCTGCTCCAGCGGAAGCTCCTGCGCCGAGCTTCCTCAGCTCAGTGCTCCATCGACCGCGATCACCTGCCCCGAGATGTAGCCCGCGCGCTCCGAGGCGAGGAACGCGACGAGGCTCGCGACCTCTTCCGGCGTGCCCGCGCGCTGCATCGGCACGAGCGCCTTGACTCGTTCGGCCGGGAACGCCTTGGCGGTCGCGTCCGATTCGATGATCCCCGGCGCGATCGCGTTGACCGTCACGCCGCGCGACGCGCATTCGAGCGCGAGCGCGCGCGTCGCGCCGATGAGCCCCGCCTTCGCCGCGGCGTAGTTCGTCTGCCCGCGGTTGCCCATGATCGCAGACACGGACGACACGTTCACGATCCTTCCCCACCGCGTGCGCAGCATCGGCAGCAGCAGCGGCTGCGTCACGTTGAAGAAGCCGTCGAGCGACACCGCGACGACCTCGCGCCACGCCGCGCCGCTCATGGCGGCCATGATCCCGTCGCGGTGAACGCCGGCATTGTTCACCAGCACCTGGATGGCGCCCGCCTCGAGGAGCCGCTCGAGCACGGCGCGCGTGGCTTCGGCGTCGGTTACGTCGAATGCGATCGCCTCCGCGCTCCCGCCGACGGCCGCGATGCCGGTCGCGACGCGCTCGGCTTCCGCGTGGCGCGCATTCGCATGCACGACGACGTGCATGCCGTCCGCGGCAAGCGCGCGCGCGATCGCGGCCCCGAGCGTCCCGCTGCCGCCGGTCACGAGCGCGCGCTTCACGGCGCTGCCGCCACCGTGACGGTCGCGCGCCCTTCGACGAACGCTTCGTTGCGCGACTCGACCGAATCGGGCAGGCACACTGCGCCGCCGTGCGGCAGCAGCCGCTCGAGCTCAGCTCGCGTCTCGGGCGGCATGGATCGTCACCTTCAGAGCATTGGCTCCATCGAGCGCGAGCACGACGTCGGCGTCCTCCCTGCGCGCGACCGCGAGCAGCAGCGGCAGCGCACGCATGGGGGGATTCGCGAGCCGCAATTCCTCGAACGCGGGCGCGGCGATGCGCGTCGGGTCGCCCACGCCGACTTCGATCGCGAGCGTGGCGAGCGCGCCAGACGCCGGCGCCGGGGCGAGAACGAGCGCGACGCCGGCGCCGTCGGCCACCGGGTGAAGTGCGTGCAGGGGCGCGGGTACCGGCAGGTCGTAGGCGACGAGGAGCACCTCGCGCGCCTCGATCGCCGCCTGCACGGCGGCCTCGAGGAGCGCGGACGCGAACACCCAGTCGAGCCCGTTCACCGCCGTCGTGGGGGCGCGCGACCGCATCGCGATGCTCCAGTAGCCGCTCGCGGCGTTCTGCACCGAGTTGTGGAAGCGCGTCGGCGAAATCCCCGGCGCATCGGTGGCGAGCGCGGTGCAGATCTGGTGCACGGTCTCGCCGTCGCCGTCGGAGGAGGCGAACACGCTGGCGAGCGCGGCGCCGTCCGCACCGGCGTGCGCCGCCGCTTCCTGCGCCACCGCGACCGCGAGGCGCGTGACCGGGCCGGCGCGCCGGCGCTCCGCGGGCGGCAGGGCCTCCGGCACGCGAGACTCGAGCGGCGCGTGCGCGTACCGGACTGCGCCGGCAAGCACGGCGCGCGCCGTTTCCCAGTCCCGCAGCCCGGGCGCCGCGATGCCGATGCCGGTGAGCGAGACGGAAATCATCCGAGGTTCGCGAACACGAGGCTCGCGTTGTTCCCGCCGAACCCGAGCGCGTTGACCAGCACCGCGTCCACGCGACGCTCGACGGTCTCGAGCTGGACGGAGTTCCCGCACTCCGGATCGACCTCGCTCGTGTTGACGGTGCCCGGGACGAAGCCGTGCTCGATGGAGGCGAGCGCCGCCACCGCGCTCGCCATGCCCGCCGCGCCGAGCGTGTGGCCGATCGCGCCCTTCACCGACATGACCGGCGTGCGGCCGCCGACCACCGCGGCGATCGCGCGCGCCTCGACCGCGTCGTTGTTGCGCGTTGCCGTGCCGTGGGCGCAGACGTAGCCGATCGCGGCGGCCGGCAGGCCGCTGCGCTCGAGCGCCGCGCCCATCGCCAGCCGCGCGCCGAGCCCCTCGGGGTGCGGCGCGGACATGTGGTGCGCATCCGCGCTCTCGCCGTAGCCGGCGAGCGCGAGCCGGCGCGTTCCGGCGGCTGCCCGCTCGAGCAACGCGAAGCCGGCGCCCTCGCCGAGCGACAGGCCGTCGCGCGCCGCATCGAACGGCCGGCACGGCGCGCGCGAGACGAGTTGCAGCGAGTCGAACCCGTACAGAGTGGTGCCGCACAGGCTGTCGACGCCGGCCACCAGCGCCGCGTCGCAGACGCCGGCGGTGATCCAGCGTTGCGCCGTCGCGAACACCTTCGCGGACGACGAGCACGCTGTCGAGATCGCGACGGTGGGGCCGGCGAGCCCGAGCGCCGCGCGCATGAACCCGGCCAGCGCCGCGAAGTTGTGTGTGGTCGCGTAGCGGACGCATGGCGGGAGCGCGCCGGTCGCCGGGTCGCGGTGCCGGTAGCCGAGCTCGGTGGTGAGGACGCCGGAGGTGCTGGTGCCGACGATCGCGGCGACGCGGCTCGCGCCGTGGCGCGCCCGGACCGCGGCCGCCGCGTCGAGGAATCCATCCTGCTGCAGGGCGATCCACGCAAGGCGATGGTTGCGGCAATCGAACTCGGCGAACCGCGCGGGCAGCGCCGCGGTCTCGACGCCGGCGACGCGGCCGATGAAGCCCGCCACCCGAGCGTGCGGGAAGTCGTTCGCGGCGAGCCCCGACCGGCGCGTGAGGAGCGCGTCGCGCAATGCGGCGCAGCCGGCGCCGACGGCGGTGGTGGCGGTATACGCGGTGACGAAGAGCGGCTGCACGCGCTCGGGAGAATAGCGCACTGCCTAACTGCGCGGCTGCGACCACGCCGCCGCGAATGCGAGCGAGAGCGCCGCGCCGAGGGCGACCGTCGTGCCGATCGCCTGCAGGATCGCCGTGCCCGAGGTCGCGAGCGCGCCGAATGCGATCAGCGTCGTCGCGGCCGCCACCAGCACCGAGTAGGCGTTGCGCAGCCGCTCGTCGTCGTCCGGCGCGAACCGGCTGAAGAAGAGCGAGTAGTTCGTGCCGATTCCGAGCACGAGGAGAGCCGCGACGAGGTGCAGCAGCGAGAGCCGGGTGCCGGCCGCCGCGAGCGCCGCGGCAGTGACCACGATTGCCGCCAGCACTGGCAGCATCACGTCGATCACTGCGCGTGCGCTGCGCAGGCCGAGGATCAGGACCGCGGCGATCACGAGCACGCCGAGGCCGGCGAGCGCGAGCGACTGGTCGCGGTACGCGGTCACCATTGCGTCGGACTCCGCCTTGAGGTCGAGGAGCGACATCGCGGGGTCGAGCCCGGCGAGCGCGCGCGCATCGCTCACGCCGGAGAGCGGCGCAAGGCCCGCCCATCGGCCGTCGAGCTCGACGAGCAGCGCGCGGGCGGCGAGACCCCAGAGCGTCCCGTCGAGATCCCGCGCCTCGACCGGCGGCGCGCCGCGGGCGCGCTCGACATCTTCGAGGAACGGGGCGAAGAGGTCCTCGCGGAACGGCAGGCCTTGCATCGCGACGGCCAGCCGCTGCGAAAGCTCGGCGCGCTCCGGCAGCACCGCCTGCCGCGCGCGCTGCGCCGCCGCGCTCGGCAGGTAACGCGCCGGAGTGTCGTAGCCACGGATCGCGCCGCGCGCGACGAGCTGCGCGAGGGCGGGCTCCAGCTCTTCGAAGCGCTGGAGGACCGCCTCGCGCGACGCGCCAGCGACGACGAGGAGATTGCGCACGTCCGGGGCCCCCAGCGCGTCGCGCATCTCGCCGTCGCGCGCCTTCTCCGCTTCCGGGATCGGATTGAGGTTGGCGAGGTCGTTCTCCCAGAGCGTCGCGTGGCGCAGCGCCAGCACTGCGGCGCCGGCCAGCAGGGCCACCGGCACCAGCGCCGCGAGCTTGCGCACGGCGCGGGCGAGCCGGCCGAGCGCGGCCGGCGCGAGCACCGGCGGCGGGTCGGTGCGCGACCAGCGGCCGGGCACGAGCGCCGGGAGCCCGTAGCGGGTCACGACGCCCGCGGCCAGCGCGCCTGCGAACGTGAGGAGGCCGAGCTGCGCGAGGCCGGTGAAGCTCGAGAAGAGCATCGCGAGCGCGCCGAACATCGTCGTGAGGACCGCGAGCCGCAGGGTCGGCCACACCCGCGCCGCGGTCCCCGCGAGCGTCTCGCCGCGCGCGCGCTGTGCGAAGAGATATGTCGAATAGTCCGCCGCCTCGCCGATCAGCGTGGCGCCGAACCCGAGCGTGATGCCGTGCACCGGACCGAACGCCGTGGCGACCGCCGCGACGCCCGCCAGCAGTCCCGTCATCACCGGCAGCGCGCCGAACGCCACGAGCGCGGCCCGGCGGTACGCGGCGTAGAGCACGACCGCGACGCCGATCCCCGCGACGAGCGCCAGCCGCCACGCGTCCCGCTCGATCGCGGCGCGCGATTGCACGGCGAACACGCTCGGGCCGCTCAGCACGAGGCGCATCGCGGGGTCGGTGCGCACCGCCGCGAACGCCGCCGCGATCTCGGCCTGGAGCGCGGCCTGCGCGTCGAGGTCGTAGCCGGGCGCGCGCGTCTCGGCGGTCAGCAGCGCGCGCCTGCGCTCCGTGTCGAACCACACGCCTTGGCGCGTCGCGGGCTGGGCGCGATCGGCGTGCGCGGCGAGCAGCGCGGCGAGCTCGCCGGTCGGGTCGCGCGCGAGCGTGGGGCGAACGAGCGTCCCTGCGGGCGACGCGAGCAGCTCGAGCGTCCGCTCGAGCGCGGCGCGCAGCCCGGCTGCGGTGAACCTTGCCGCGTCGACGCCCGGGCTCAGTTGGTAGCGATGCTCGAGCAGCACGTCGCGGTCGCGCTTTGCGAGGCCGCCCGCGCCGTTCGCGACGTAAGCGAAGCGATCGATTGCGCGCAGCCGCTCCGCGAGCGCCCGGCTCGTCGCGGCGAGCGCCGGATCGTCCGCGCCCTCGAGGCCGATGAGCACGAGCCGCGCGGCGATGCCGTCCCTGAGCTGCGCGATCAGGAGCTGCTGGGCGGGCGTGACCGACTTCGGGAGGAAGGCGGTGAGATCGGCGGTGTAGGTTGCGCGGACCGCGATCCACGCGCACGCGACGGCCCCGGCGATCCACAGCGCGACGATCGCGCCGCGCTTCAACGCGCGCCCTCGCCGAAGCGCGTGACGACGCGATCGCCGCTCGTCTCGACCACCTCCATGCCGGTCAGGCGGCCGCCGGCGCCGGTGATGCGGATGACGCTGACGAGGTCGGCCATCTCCCGATCCGAGGGGAGCAGCACGAGCGTCCAGCCCGCGGGCTCGCCCTCGATCTCGACGCGATAGAACCGGCGGAGCGTCGCGAGGTCACCGCGCAGCGTCGCGCGAATGCTTTCGAGAAAGGCCCCGAGCGCCGGCTGGCTGGCGAGCGAGACGGTGCGCGGCGCGCCGCCCTTGCGCTCGATGGTGACATCGTCGCCCTCGACGACGTAGCGCTCCTCGACCGGCGTGCGGACGCGGCGTTCCAGCCGCGCGGGCCGCACGTAGCGTAACTCGCCGGTGGTGACCAGCGGCGTCTTGAGCGCGCTGGAATGGCGCGTCTCGACGAACGCGGTCGCGGAGTCGCCGGTCGCCGCGAGGCCGCGCATCAGCTCGCCCGCCGTAAAGGCGCCCTGCGCAAGCGCCGCGCCCGCGCCGAGCAGGCCGACCGCGGCCACGAAAGCTCTGACCAAGGTCTTTCGGCCTATGGAATCGCGAGTTCCTGACGGCGTAAGGCGTCGTTTCATGTTGTCTTCGCTCGTCCAGCTGCGCGCCGGAACGCGGAGCAGGGGCCCCGCTTGCGGGGATGCGACCGTGCAGGCGCGCATGGCACGCGGATTCTGGCGCGCATTCGCCCGCTCCGGGGTCGCACCTACCGCCTCCCGGCGGCAGGCACTGCTCCGCCCTCCGCGTGCGCCGCCTCGCGCTACCCCGTGGGGCTTGTCAGACCTTCACCAGCCGCCGGATCACTCCGGCGCTCCCCAGACGTCGTAGAAGTTGAACCAGTTGTACGGCGCGCTCCGGGCGTAGTGCTCCAGGCGCGCCGCGTACTCCCGCGCAGCCGCGGCAATCGCCGCCGCGCGGTCCGCCCGCGGCAGCTCGAGCGGATCGCGGAACACCTCGAAGTGCACGTCGTAGCGGCGGGCCCCGCGGTAGACCGCGAAGCACAGCACCACCGGCGCGCCGAGCACCCCGGCGATGACGTACGGCGCCTCGGGAAAGCGCGCGTCCGCGCCGAAGAACGGGCACGGCACCCCCCTGTCGCCAGGGCGCAGCCGGTCGCCGAGGATCCCTAGCAGAGCCCCCGTGTCCAGCCGCGCCTTCGCGCGGATGAGCGAGTCGGGCGTGCCGGCTTCGATGATCATTTGCGCCAGGTCCGGGTTGACCGCCGCGAAGGCGCGGGCGGCCTTCCGAGCGTTGGCGTTGTCCATCAGCATCGCGAGCGGCCAGTGCGCCCCGAACACCGCAGCGGCGCGCAGCGCCTCGAAGCTGCCGAGGTGCGCGCCGAGCAGCACGCAGCCTGCGCCGCGCGCCACGATGGCGCGCAGCGCCGCGTCGCCGTGCAGCCGGACGTCGAAATAGTTCCAGCGCCCCGACAGGAAGTAGACGCGGTCGAGCAGCGTGACCGCGAATGTGTCGTAGTGGCGGTAGATGTCGGCTAGCGTCGCGGGCCGCCCGAGCGCGCGGGTGAGCCAGGCGCGCGACGCGGCGCGCGCGCGGCCGGAGAACGCCATGAAGTACAGGACGATCGGCGGCAGGAGCGCGCGCGCGAAGCCGCGCCCGAGCCGCTGCGTCAGCCAGATCATGAAGCGCAGAAGCGCCGAGCTGCCGCGCTCCGGGGTCGCGTGCCAGGCCGGCTCAAGCCGTGCGGAGCTCATCGATCGGCAGGCGCTCGGGCCTATAGGCAATGCTCGGCCTCGAGCGCGCGCAGCGCCTCGAGCGGCAGCTTGCCCGTCGGCGCGCGCGGCAGGTGCTCGAGCTTCACCAGCGGTCGCGGCAGGAAGGCCGGATCGACGGCGCGGCGCAGCGCCGCCATGATCGCGCGCTTCGGCAGCCGCGGCGCGACCACGAACGCCATCAGGCGAGCCGCGCTCCCGTCCGCGCGTTCGGGCAGATGGAACGCGCCGTCCTCGACGCCGGGTATGGCGGTCAGCGCGCGGTTGAGGTCGCCGAGGGACGCGCGCTTGCCCGCGACGTTGACGATGTCGGCCGCGCGGCCCTCCAGGACGAACTCGACGTCGCTCAAGCGCCGGATGAGGTCGCTCATCGGCACGCGGCCTTCGACCGGCCCGCCCTCGACCGCCCAGCCCGCGCCGGCGCGCACGACGCGGATGCCCTCGAGCGTGCGCCATATCTGCGTCGCGGTCGTGCGGCGCGAGGCCACCTGTCCCGCCTCGGTGAAGCCGTAGATTTCCATGACCCGGGTCGCGAAGCGGCGCTCCGCCGCCGCGGCGAGGTCGGTCGCGAGCGGCGCGGCCGCTGAGACGATCGCCTCGAGCGGCGGCAGCTTTACGCCCGACTCGACGCAGGCGCGGATGTGGATCGGGGAGGTCACCAGCACGCGCGGCTCCGGCAACACCTCGAGGGCGGCCTGCACGTCGCCCGGGAACAGCGGTCGCGCCGGATGCAGCGCGCCCCCCGCGGCGAGCGGCAGGAGCACCGTCGATTCGAAGCCATACATGTGCTGCGGCGGCACCGTGCCGAGCACGCTGAAGTCGCAGGCCACCAGTCCCAGCGCCGCGCAGCCCGTGTGCCCGGTCGCGACCAGGCTGCCCCAGCGCTTCACGTTCGGCTGCGGGGCGCCGGTGCTGCCCGAAGTGAAGAGGATCGCCGCGACCTGGTCCGCGTCGATCGCGGGCACCGCGCTGGTCCAGTCGCGCCCCTCCAGGTCGGCGGGATAGCGGGCGAGCCGGTTGCCCAGGACCGGGACGGGTTCCTCGGCGATCGCGCTGCAATCGGGATAGGCGGCGGCGACGCGCGCGAGCGCCGCATCGTGGCGGCTCGGCGGGAAGAGGCTCGTCTTGCGCGCGAGCAGCGCGGCAGCGAACGCCACCGCGAACCGATAGCGGTCCTCGCACAGGTTCATGAGGTGCGGGCCGGGCGGCAGGCGCTCGGCGAGCCGCGCCGCCTCGCCGAGGAAGCGCGCGCACGAGACCGGCGCGCCGTCGCGCCATGCCATCGGGCGCGCGAGGCTGCGATGCCCGACGAGCGGCGCCTGCAAAACTGCGCTCACGTGCGCAGCAGCTCCGGCGCGCGGCGCACGAGGTTTCGCGCCACCGCGAACGGGTTGGAGTGCGGAAACTGGGGATAGCGCAGGCGCCGGTAGGCGTAGTCGCCGAAGTAGAGTGCCGCGATCAGCGCCCAGCTCGCGAGGTTGACGACGGCCGACTGCGCCGCCGGGGTGGCGGCGATGGCAGCCGCAGCGTCGGCGAGCGGGATGCCGGCGAGGAGCGCCGTCCACAGGGCGGTGAGCCGGCGCGTGTACGGCGCGAGCGCCGGCGGGAAGTCCCCGCCGCGCTCGGCGCGCGAGATCGACTCGATGAGCGGCGTGCGGCCCGGCAGCAGTGTCCGGCCGAACACCCACGCTATGCCGAGGAACGCCAGCGCCGGGCCCGCGAGGGCGATTTGCTCGACGACGGCGAAGTCGATCCACGGGGCGGCGAGCGCGGCGGCCGCGACGAGGGACGCGAGCCAGCCGGGCAGGCGCGCCGCCGCGATCCCTGCTGCGGCGAGGGCGAGTAAGGCGACGAGCAGCACGCGGCTCGCGTGCACGACCGCGAGGTGGAGCAGCACCGGGCTCGCGCATGCAATGAGCATGATCGCGGTCCGCACCGTCGCGTCACTTCTTGCGGTGAGCGCCGACGTGCGCGGCGAGGCTGCGCAGGCTGGAGAAGATCCGCTGGTTCGCCTCGTCGTCGGCGCGCAGCTCCACGCCGTACGACTTCCCGACCGCGAGCGAGATCTCGAGCATGTCAATCGAGTCGAGGCCGAGGCCCTCGCCGTAGAGCGGCGCCTCCGGGTCGATCGAGTCCGCGGCGACCTCCAGGTTCACCGCCTCGACGATGAGGCGTGCGACCTCGGCTTCAAGTTGAGTCTGCGCGGTCATAGGGACGTGATTTCATGGCGGCACGATTCTACGCGATAGCCCGCGCCGCGGGCTTGCGCGAAATCAAGGCGCGACCGGGCGGATGTTCTCGCGCCGGCGGCGCATCGCGGCGAGGGACCGCCGCGGGCTCGCCGCGCTGAAGAGGTAGTAGATGGCCTGGAACGCGCGAATGCGCGTGCGCACGCCGTTCGGGCGGAAGATGTCGCCGGCGAGGAACGAGATCAGGCCGTCGACCAGGCCGAGCACGTTCTTCGGGCCCATCAGCAGGTCGCGCATCACCGGTGTGGTGATGCGGTAGATGAACCACGAGAAAGTGCGGATGCCGCGCCGCACATGGCGCTCGTAGCGCGCGAGCGCGCGGGGCGCGGCCGCGGGGTCGCGCAGCGCCGCATCCACCGCGTCGGCGCCGGCGAAGGCGCCCGACATCGCGAGGTAGACGCCGGAGGAGAACACCGGGTCCACGAACGCGTACGCGTCGCCGACCATGATGTAGTTCGCGCCGGCGCAGCGCGCGGCCTGGTAGCTGTAGTTGCCGGTCGCGGTCACCGGCGCGATCCGGCGCGCGCGCGCGAGCCGCGCGGCGAGCGCCGGGCAGAGCGCGACGGTGTCGGCGAAGAACTGCTCGAGCGATCCGGTGCGGGTCTTCAGGTAATAGGGCCAGCATACCGCGCCGACGCTGGTGATCCCGCGCGCGAGCGGGATGAACCAGATCCAGCCGTGGTCGAACCAGTAGATGCTGATGTTGCCTTCGTCATCGCCCGCGTAGCGATCCGCGTTCTCGTAGTGGCCGTAGAGCGCCACGCTCGCGTGCCGGGGATTGCGCGCCTTGATCCGGAAGAGGTCAGCGAGGAAGGTGTCGCGGCCCGACGCGTCGACGAGGAAGCGCGCGCGCCACTCGGCCACGCCCGCGGGTCCGCTGGTTTCGAGCCTTCGGGCGTGGACGCGCACCCCGTCCGGCTCGAAGTGAACCTGCTCGACGCGCGTCTCCTCGAACACCGTGGCGCCCTTGCGCGCTGCGTTGCGCAGGAGAATATGGTCGAGGTCGGCGCGATGCACCTCGAAGCCGCTCGGCTGCGACTTGTCGAGCGCCTGGCGGAAGTAGAAAGTCTCCTCGCGGCCGTGGTACATCGAGCTGAACTGGGCGCCGTTCTTCACCAGGCCGATGGCGCGCACCTCGTCGAGCACGCCGAGGCGTTCGAACAGCGGGTTGTTGTGCGGCAGCAGCGACTCGCCGATGTGGAAGCGGGGATGGCGGTCCTTCTCGAGCACCGTCACCGCCCAGCCGCGTTCGGCCAGGAGCGCCGCTGCGGTGGCGCCGGCCGGTCCACCCCCGATAACGGCGACGTCGCAGGTGCGTTCGGTCATGGCCCGATTATGCGCCGGGCGAGGAGCCAGGGTAGGCGGACCAGGAACCCGAGCATCAGGCGCAAGTGCATCCAAGAGAGCAGCAGGTTGTCCCGGACGTAGCGGAAATGCGACACCCCGCCCTCGTCCGGGCGCAGATAGCGCACCGGCGCGGGCCGGTTGATCGGGCGCAGCCCGGTCCAGACGAGCTTCACCGCCGCCTCGACGTCGAAGTCGAAGCGGCGCATCCACGGCGTGCGCGCCATCACGCGCTCGAGCGGCGCGATCGGATAGACGCGGAAGCCGAAGAGCGAGTCGCCGATGCCGCTCCAGAGGGTCTCAAGGTTCGCCCACCAGTTCGACACCTTGCGGCCGCGCACGCGCACCGCCGGTGCCGAGGCGTCGAACACCGGCAAGCCGAGGACGAGCGCATCGGGTGCCGCCTGCGAGGCGGCCATGAACTCCGGGATCAGAGCCGGCGGATGCTGCCCGTCGGCGTCCATGGTCAACGCGTGCGTGAAGCCGGCCGCCGCGGCGGCGCGGATGCCGTGCAGCACCGCCGCCCCCTTGCCCGAGTTGCGCGCGAGCTCGAGGACGCGCAACCCCGGATCGGCGGCGGCGAGCGGCGCGAGGCGCTCGCGGCTGCCATCGGTGCTGCCGTCGAGCACCACCCAGACGGGGTTCCAGTACGCCCGCGCGGCCCGCACCGTGTCGACCAGGATCGGGCCGGTGTTGTAGCTGGGGATGAGGACGAGGTGCCTCGTCGAGGGCTGCATCTCGCGCGCGTCTATGCTCGCGCGTCCCGCGCTCGCGGTCCGTCCTTGGGGCGGCCCGGCGGGTTCACGTACCGCGCGCCTTGACGGCGCGGTACTCGGAGAAGATGCCGAGCTCGACGTGGCGCGTGCAGTCGGCGAAGCCGGCGTGTGCGAGCGTGGCGAGCACGCTTGCCGGCGGCACGCAGGCCTCGATCGTGTCCCAGTAGTAGCGCATCAGCCGCGGGGTGTCCGCGCTGCGCGCGATCGCGCGCGCGAGGAGCGGCACGAATCCACGCATGTACGCCTTGAGCGCCGCGCGCCCCAGCCGGCTCGCGGGGGGCGTGATCTCGAGGATGCAGACGACGCCGCCCGGCGCGAGCACGCGGTGGAACTCGCAGAACGCGACCGCGAGGTCGGAGATGTGGCGCAGCGCGTAGCCCATGCTGAGGAAATCGGCGGACGCATCCGGGAGGGGGATGGCCTCGGCCGCGCCCTCGAGCAGGCGCACGCCTTCGGGAAGGTGCGCGTTGCGGCGCATTCCGGCGCTCGGGTCGACGCCGGTGACGGCGCGCGGGTCGCCGACGATGTGCACCGCTTCGCGGGCGACGAGCCCGGTGCCGGTGCCGACGTCCACGACGCGCATGCCCGGCGCGAGCCCCGCGCGCCCGAGCGCCTGGCGCCGGTACCACGCGCCCGAGCCGAGCGCCATTGCGCCCTCGATGCGCTCGTAGTCGTCTGCAGTGCGATCGAAGATGCCGCGCACCCAGCCGCGCCGCTCCGCCTCGCTCGAGAAATAGGCCTTGAGCGGCGGGTGGGGCGCATGGACCGATTCGTCCTTCCTATGCGCCATCGCTTCCCGCATTCCCCAATTCGCGGCGGAAGTAGGCCTCGACCTCCGCCACCAGCGCTTTCGACTCGTCCCGCGGCGCGAACCGCTCGCCGAGCCTGACGCGATACACGAGGGGAAACTCGGGCCTGCGGAGGAGCGGCCAGCCCTTGCGCGCGTACCCGGACTCGGCGTCGATGAGCACGGTCTGCACCGGCGCGCCCGCGAGCCGGGCGATCGACGCGAAGCCGCTGCGGAAGGGGTTCACCGGGTGCTGCGTCGTGCGGGTGCCCTCGGGGAAGAACAGCACGTGGCGGCCCGCGCGGAGCGCCGCGGCGGCTGCGCGGATCATCTCCTTCGGCGCATCCGCGCGGATGTAGCGGGCCAGCTTCGCGCCGCCGCCCAGAAAGACGTTGTCGAGGACGTCGGCCTTCATGATGCACGCCACGTTGGGCAGGCGCGACACGATCAGCAGCGCGTCGAGGTAGGTCGGATGGTTGGGTGCGATCACCACGGGCGGGCCGTCGCGGAGCGCGTCGAGGGCCCGCAGGTCGCAGCGCGCAAGGCCGAGGAGCTGGAGCAGCCCGACGAAGAAGCGGAAGAGCGCCATCACCACCCGCTGCCCGAGCGCGGCGCCGATGTGGCGCGGCAGCAGGAGGTACAGGACCGGACCGGCCACGGTGTAGAGCAGCCCGCCCACGCCAAACACCAGGAGCGCGAGGCCGAACGCGAGCCGCTCGTAGAGCCCACGCAGCAGCGGCGTCATGCGCTTGTGGGGGAACGTCCCTGCTTCGCCGGGCATCAGTCGTCGGATTCGACGAGCGTCTGCGACTCGGCGAAGACGTACGCGAAGCCGATCCCCGCGTAGAGCGCCGAGCGCTGCTGCACCAGCGGGCTGTCTTCGAATGCCGCGCCGCGCAGCCCGTATGCGCGCACGAAAGCACCGACCCACACCGGCCCGAACCGGCGGCTCGTCGTGACAGTGAACTGCGTGCCGCCGTAGCCGCCGCTCGCCGAGTAGGCCGGCCGGGTCGGTGTCGCGAACTGCGGGTCCACCTGATAGTAGTACTCGTTGTAGCGGCGGTCGGTAAAGACCGGGCCCGCCTGCATCCCGAGCCGCCAGCGTCCGCCGGGCCCGAAGTCGCGTAGGTACAGATCGATCACCGGGTTGAACACCCAGCCGATGAACTCGGGGCTCGGGAGCGTGAACACCGCGCGCACCGGGAGCTGCAGCGACAGCTCGCGCAGCCGGGCGGCGCTCTCCCACAGCCGCACTTTCACGAGCGGCCCGATCTCCAGCGTCGAGTCGAGGTCGGGCATCCCCTGCCGCGCGCTGCTCCGATCACTCGGCGCCGGCTGGCTCGCGTTGAGCGAGACGTCGAGCTCGATGCGATCGGTGTCGAGCAGCAGCAGCGATGCGAGGCCGCGTCGGTCGTCCATCCTTAGCAGCTCGCCGCGATAGCGCACGTAGGGCAGCGGATAGAGATAGCCCCGGCTTTGGTTGGACCCGCGATAGTCGGGCAGGTACAGCCCGGCGGCGCCGAGACCGATCTCCCAGAGCGGCCGCTGCTCGCCCCGGGCGCCGGGTGCAACGACGGTGATGCATACTGCAAGTGTCGCTGTGGCGAGCGGATGCATGAGCGCGCGTGAATCGCGCGAGAACGCTCGCGCGGGGCCCAGTCTAGCAGCGCGCCGCGACCGCCGCGAGCGCGCCGCACGTAGAATGCGCGCGCTCATGTCCGCTCCGATCGCCATCGCCGCGAGCCCGAGACCCGAGCCGCGACCCTGGCGGCCCGCGCCGGCGATCCAAATCTCGATGGCGCTGCACGCCGCCGGCGCGGCGGCGCTCGCCGTCGCGCCTGCAGCCTGGCCCTGGGTGCTCGGCGGCATCCTGGCGAACCACGCGGCACTTACCGGCGCCTGCTTCCTGCCGCGCAGCGGGGTGCTCGGCGCGAATCTCGCCCGGCTTCCGGCAGCGGCGGCGCGGCGCAACGAGGTCGCGCTGACGTTCGACGACGGCCCCGACCCCGAGGTGACGCCGCGCGTGCTCGACGGACTCGACGAAGCCGGAATGAAGGCGACGTTCTTCCTGGTCGGTGAGCGGGCCGCGCGGCATTCCGCGCTGGCGCGCGAGATCGTGCGTCGCGGGCACGCGGTCGAGAACCACAGCCACCGCCACTCGAAGGCGTTTGCATGCTTCGGCATCGCCCGCATGCGGCGCGACGTCGAGGCGGCGCAGGCCGCGATCGCGGACGCCGCCGGCGTGGCCCCGGTGTTCTTCCGCGCGCCGTTCGGCATCCGGAGCCCCCTCCTCGACCCGGCGCTCGCGCGTTGCGGCCTCCACTACGTCTCGTGGACGCGTCGGGGCTTCGACACCGTCGCGCGCGACCCGGAGCGGGTGCTCGAACGGCTCGCGCGGGTCGTCGCGGCCGGAGACATCTTCCTGCTGCACGACGGGATCGCCGTGCGCTCCCGCTCGAGCGCGGCGCATGCCCCCGAGATCCTGCCCGCGCTCGGCGCGCGCCTGGCCGCGCTCGGGCTGAGGTCGGTGACGCTGCGGGCCGCGTGCGGGGGCGATGACGGTGCTTGAGCGCGCGGCGCTCGAAGCGATCGTCGCGGCGGCAGCCCGCGCGTATGCGCCGGCCGGCCGCACGCCGATGCACTTCGCGCGCGGCAAGCTTCGCCACGATCCGGTCTTCCGCGCGATCGTCGCGCGCGGACTGGTTCCCGACGGCGCGCGCCTCGTCGACCTCGGCTGCGGGCTGGGCGTGCTGCCCGCCTTTCTCGCCGCCGCGCGGGAGCGCTACGAGCGCGGCGAGTGGCCGGCGCGCTGGCCGCAGCCGCCGCGGCTCGCGTCCGCCCTCGGTGTGGAGCTGCGCCGCCGCGCGGTCGTCGCCGCCCGGATTGCCGTCGGCGACCGCGCGCAGTTCGTGCTCGGCGACGTCAGGGACGCGTCGATTCCCGCGTGCGACGCCGTCGCGATCCTGGACGTCCTGCACTATCTCCCGGTACCCGACCAGGACCGCGTGCTCGCCCGCTGCGCCGCCGCGCTCGCGCCGGGCGGCGTGCTTCTCGCGCGCGTCGGCGACGCGGACGCCGGCCTGCGCGCCTTGGTCACGCGCGTCACCGACCAGACGATCACCCTCGTGCGCGGCGGCTTACCGCGACTCCACATGCGCGGGTTGGCAGCGTGGGTCGCTGCAGTCGAGCGGGCCGGATTCGGCGTCGAGGCCGCGCCGATGAGCGCGGGAACGCCGTTCGCCAACGTACTGCTCGTCGCGCGGCGGCCGGGTTAGCATCGCCCTCAAGTCGATGGGCTCGGAGGGGATATACAAGAGGCGGCCGCCGCAGGGCGGAAGAGGGGCCCCAGCGCGCGCGCTGGGGATCTGACCCCGGAGGCGGCCATCGCGGCGAATGGCAGCCGCTTGCGTCTGCTCTCGGGTCGCATCCCCAACTTGCGTTGGGGCCCCTGCTCCGCCTCGACAGCCGCGCCTCTTGTTCGACAATGGGGGATATACAAGGGGAGTCCCCCTTGTTCGTACGAAGGATTTCATCCCGAGGGCCTCCCCGCCATCCTTTCGGCAGTTTCCTGATTCGGAGCGTTCTATGACAGTCAGACACGTCGGTATCGTCGGCGCTGGCACCATGGGCAACGGCATCGCGCAGGCCTTTGCGGTGGCGGGAGTCCCCGTCACGATGACCGACATTGGCGCAGCGCCACTCGAACGCGCGCTGAAGACGATCGATGCCAGCCTCGAGCGCCTCGTCAAGAAGGACAAGATGAGCGCGGCCGACAAGGCCGCGGCGCTCGCGCGCATCCAGACCTCGACGAGCCTCGAGGCCCTGAGCGCCGCCGACCTCGTCATCGAGGCGGCGACCGAGAACCTCGACCTCAAGCTCGAGATCTTCGGCCGGATCGACCAGGTCGCGAAGGCCGAGGCGATCGTCGCGACCAACACCTCCTCGATCTCGATCACGCGGCTCGCCGCGGCGACGAAGCGGCCCGACAGGGTGATCGGGATGCACTTCTTCAACCCGGTGCCGGTGATGCAGCTCGTCGAGCTGATCAAGGGTCTGCAGACCTCGGACGCCACCTATGCCGCCGCCGAGGCGATCGCGAAGAAGATCGGGAAGCACCCGGTCAAGGTGAAGAACTCGCCCGGCTTCGTCGTGAACCGGATGCTCTGCCCGATGATCAACGAGGCGGTGTTCGCGCTCGGCGAGGGGCTGGCGACCGCGGCCGAGATCGACGAGGCGATGAAGCTCGGCTGCAACCACCCGATCGGGCCGCTCGCGCTCTGCGACCTGATCGGTCTCGACGTCGAGCTGGCGGTGATGCAGGTCCTGTTCGAGGGGTTCAAGGACCCGAAGTATCGGCCTGCGCCGCTGCTGGTCGAAATGGTGGAGGCGGGCCACCTGGGGCGCAAGACGGGCAGGGGGTTCTTCGCCTACGGGTGAGTCTCAGGCGCCGAAGTTGCGCAGCCCCGCGAGGTCGAGGATGCGGATCCCGCCGTAGTCGACCCGCACGAGGCCGGCCTTCTCGAGCACCTTCAGCGCCTGGTTGACGCGCTGCCGCGACACGCCCGCCAGGGTACCCAATCTCTTCCCTGCGAGATCGCCAAATCCGGCCCGATCCCCGGGCAAAGGTGAGGGTTGAACATTGCGGCGAGGCAGCGCGCGACGCAGGCGTCGGGCTCGAGCAGCCGACCGTACTCGACGAGGCCGATGAACTGGCCGAGCCGCTCGTTGAGCTGCGGGCACGGCACGCTCGATCAGTTCGGCCCCCAGCCGGTCGAGTTCGGCATCCGTCAGCGTCCGGGCCCAGATCGAGGCCCGCAGCAGGTCCGCGGCGGTGCGCACGACGGGGATTGTCCGGCAAACGACAGACTCCGCCCAGGACCTCGCCTAGACTTGCGCGGCTTCCCGGGAGGGGGCTGAGGGCAGGGGGTATCGGCTACAATCCCGGCCTCCGAAGGACCGGCCGCAGAAGCCGGGAGCAGCATCCACCGAGGGGTCCACAGGAGGATTGGAGATGGCGGAGCGGCTGGATACCTTCCCGCGACTGCTGCTGCACCACGCCCAGGTCCGCCCGGATCGACCTGCGATTCGCGAGAAGGATCTCGGCATCTGGCAGACGTGGACCTGGAAGCAGGTCGCCGACGAGGTGCGGGCCTTAGCGTGCGGACTCGCCGCGCAGGGGTTCGAGCGCGGCATGTCGCTCGCCATCATCGGCGAGAACCGCCCCCGCCTCTACTGGGCCATGGCCGCCGCGCAGTCGCTCGGCGGCATCCCCGTGCCGCTCTACCAGGACGCGGTGGCCCAGGAAATGGTCTACGTTTTCCACAACGCGGACATCGAGTACGCGATCGTGGAGGACCAGGAGCAGGTCGACAAGCTCCTCGAGATCATGCCGCAGTGCCCGAAGCTCAAGCACGTCTACTTCGACGACGCGCGCGGCATGCGGCACTACACGCAGCCCGAGCTGATGAGCTTCGAGAACCTGCAGGCGATCGGCCGCGACTTCGACGGCCGCAACCCCGAATTCTTCGCCGACGAAGTGGCGAAGGGGGCCACGACCGACGTCGCGTCGATGTTCTACACCTCGGGCACCACCGGCAGCCCCAAGGGCGTCACGCACACGCACCACGCGCTGATCACCGCGGGGCGCGCCGGCGCGGACATGGAGGGCCTCACGCCCGACGACGAGGTGCTCGCCTACCTTCCGATGGCGTGGATCGGCCAGAACATCTTCTCCTACACCCAGTCCTACGTCGTCGGCTTCTGCATCTCGTGCCCCGAGTCGGCCGAGACGGTCGGCACCGACATGCGCGAGATCGGCCCGACCTATTACTTCGCGCCGCCGCGCGTGCTCGAAGCGCTGCTCACCCAGGTGTCGATCCGCATGGAAGACGCGAGCCGCCTGAAGCGCTGGCTTTACCGCAGGTTCATGGATGTCGCCGGCCGCGTGGGCGGGGCCCTGCTCGATGGCAAGCCCGTGGGGTTTTTCGACAGGATCTTGTATGGGTTGGGCGACCTATTGGTCTATGGCCCGCTACGCAACGTGCTCGGCATGAGCCGCGTGCGCGTTGCCTACACCGCGGGCGAGGCGATCGGGCCGGACCTGTTCAAGTTCTACCGCTCGATCGGCGTGAATCTCAAGCAGCTCTACGGCTCGACCGAAACCAGCGTGTTCGTCTGCATCCAGCCCGACGGCCAGGTGAAGGCCGACACCGTCGGGCCGGCAGTACCCGGCGTGGAGCTCAAGTTCACGCCCGCGCGCGAGCTCCTCATCCGCTCGCCGGGCCTGTTCAAGGAGTACTACAAGAACCCGCAGGCCACCCTGGAGGCGAAGGACGCCGAGGGCTGGTTCCACACCGGCGACGCCGGCTACTTCGACCCCGACGGCCATCTGAAGATCATCGATCGTGTGAAGGACGTGGGCAAGCTCGCCGACGGCACGCTGTTCGCGCCGAAGTATCTCGAGAACAAGCTCAAGTTCTTCCCCTACGTCAAGGAAGCGGTCTGCTTCGGCGACGGCCGCGACCGGGTTTGCGTCTTCATCAACATGGATCCCGACGCGGTCGGCAACTGGGCGGAAAAGCGCAACATGCCCTACTCGGGCTACACCGACCTCGCCTCGCGCGACGAGGTCTACGACCTGGTGCGCGAGTGCATCGAGCGCGTCAACCGCGACCTCGCCGCCGAGCCGGAAGTCGCCCACTCGCAAATTGCAAGGTTCCTGATCTTGCACAAGGAACTTGATGCCGACGACGAGGAGCTGACGCGCACGCGCAAGGTGCGGCGGCGCTTCATCGCCGAGAAGTACGCGCCGCTGGTCGAGGCGCTCTACGGCGGCAAGGACGCGGTGCACGTCGAGGCGAAGGTCAAGTACGAGGACGGCCGAACCGGGACCTTCTCGGCGGATCTCAAGATCCGCGACGCGAAGACCTTCGCTCCCGCGGCAGCAAAGAAAGCCGCTTGAGCGACCTCATTCTCTCCGTCGAAGGCGTGTCGCTGTCCTTCGGCGGCGTGAAGGCGCTGCAGGATG
>DATIDG010000025.1:0-52107 GCA_035456405.1 Burkholderiales bacterium
GCCGCTCCGGCGGGATCGAGGGCCGGCCGATCTCAGCGTAGATCCGATCGAACTCCGCGTTCATCGACCCGAGCACCGTATCGGCGTGCTGCTTGATCGGACGCAGCGGATGCCCTTCGGGCACCCGCGAGTCCGGCGACACGTAGCTGAACATCGACTCTTGGGGATCGACTCGACCGCGCATGGCTTGTTCTCCCCTACAAACGCCGCTGCGCTTTCGACTCGACTTCCGAGGAATGATTCCGTGCGTTTTGCATCACGCTGCTAGGCGAACATCCAGGCGAGCGCAACCGTCCCGAGCGCGAGGGCCTGTCCGGCGAAGATCGCGATCCCAACCTCGAACGCGCCCAGGCCCGACATGACGAGCAGGCTGAGCGTGGCGATCAGCGCCGTTCGGCCGCGGTCGCCGGCGGCGGGGGGCGGCACGTCGGGTGACATCGCGGCTCCTCGGATTCCCCGTCGCTCACCGGCGTCGAAGGCGAATGAACCCGTTCGTGGCAGCCACTCGGCTCGCTCCTCAACCGTAGAGCTGGCAAACGGTCCGGGGAAGATCGGTGATGCCCATGGTCCTTCTTCGGTACCGATGCGTTGACGGGGTCTACTCGCCGCCCAACGACCCGATCAGGCGCGCGGGCAGGACGAAGAGATTGTTCTCGACGCGGTCGACGCCGGGCGTGCGCGCCGCTGCGAGCGCGATGGCCTCGGCCTCGACGGCGGATTCGACGCCGCCCCAGAGTTGCGCCGTGCCGTCCGCGATGACCACGTTCACGTACGCAGTCAGGAGACCCGCCGCTCGAAGCTCGGCGACGACCGCCTCCCGGATTGCGGTGGGATTCGACGCCGGGGGCGTCGACGATCGGCTGGCACGGGCGACGAGCCCGTGCAGAAGGTTCGCACGGCTGACGATCCCGACGAGCTTGCCGTCGCGCAGTACCGGCACCCGCTTGATGTGCTTGCGCTCGAGCAGCGTCGCGATTTCCTCGAGCGGCGCGTCTTCGGTGACGCTCACCACTTCGCGCGTCATCACCTCCCGCGCGCGGAGGCCGTGGGTCTTGAGATAGCGGGTCGCGCTCTCCGCTGCAAGCAGCGCAAGCCACCAGGAGGCGACCCCCTCGGTCTCGGACTCGGGGCGACGCATGAGATCGCCCTCGCTCACCATGCCGATCACGCGGCCGGCATCGTCGACGACCGGCACTGCGCTGATGTGCCGCTCGAGGAGCAGCCGGGCGATTTCCGGCACGCCGGTGTCCGGACCGACGGACACGACCGTCGTCGTCATTACGTCTTTCGCTTTCATCGGTGTCCTCCGTTAGCGAGAAGCCGGCGAGGACGGCGCGGCTGCCCGATCAGTGATGCGCATAGCGGAACTCCGCCTCGAAGGTCTCCGTGTCCCCAGGCCGGCGGAACTGGACGAGGAGCCGGTAGCTCGTGCCACGGCCAGCCATCGGCACGTCCCCCACGTACGACGGACGGACGTCGAGCGTGCTCGATTCAAGCGGCCACCGCGTCCCCGTGCGGCCGGCCTTTGCCACTTCGACCGCGACCGAGGCGTCGTCGATCGGGCGTCCGGTCGCCCTCGCGCTCAGCATCACGACGATGCGATGCGCCGTCTCCCCTCGCTCGGTCGACGTGTGCGGCTGAGACGGATGGACCTGGAGCCGCACGACAATCCCGTCCACCGTCTGGCTCTGGAAAGACTCCTCGGCCGATGCAGCGGCAGCCAGTAACAAGGCACACGCCGCCACGACCGTAGGGGCCCGATGCAAGGGTAAGTCAGTGATGCGCATGCGCGACCTCTTGAACGGCAATCTGTTGCGCGGACGGTTCCCGGATCCCGGCGAGCTTCGCGCGCTTGAGCATGAGCGCGTTGATCGCTACCAGCAGCGAGCTGCCCGACATCGCGAGCGCGGCGATCTCGGGGCTGATGGTGAGCGGATAGAACACGCCCGCGGCGATCGGGAACGCCACCACGTTGTAGCCCACTGCCCACCACAGGTTCTGGTGCATCTTGGCGAGCGTCGCCCGCGACAGCTCGACCGCGCCCACCACGTCGTAGGGGTCGCTCCTCATCAGCACGACGTCGGCACTCTCCATCGCGACGTCCGTCCCCGCACCGATGGCGAAGCCGACGTCGGCCTGGGTGAGCGCCGGCGCGTCGTTGATGCCATCGCCCACCATCCCGACCTTGCTGCCTTGCCGCTGCAGCTTCTTCACCTCGTCGGCCTTCTGCCCCGGAAGGACCTCGGCCAGCACGATGTCGATCCCGAGCGCCTTCGCCACCCGTTCGGCGGTCGCCTGGTTGTCGCCGGTGAGCATCGCGACCTTCACGCCGCGGACGCGAAGATCGCGCACGGTCGCCGCCGCGGTGGGTCGGGCGGCGTCCGCGATCGCGATCAGGCCCCATAGCCTGCCGGCGCGCGCCACGTGCACGACGGTGCGGCCGGCGCCCTGCATCTGCGCGGCCGCTTGCTCCATGCCGACCATGTCCACACGCTCGGCATCCATCAGGCGCCGGTTGCCGATGAGCAGCGGGTCGCCGCCGAGCACCGCCTTCGCGCCCATGCCGTCCACGTTGGTGAAGCGCTCCGCCGCCTGCGTGGCCTTGTCCCCGGCGCGCTCGAGGATCGCGTGCGCGAGCGGGTGCTCGGAGTGCGTCTCCAGCGCGGCGGCGAGCGCGAGGACCTCGTCGGGCGTGCGGCCCGCGGCTGCCGCGACGTCCACGACCTCGGGCTTGCCCTGGGTGAGCGTGCCGGTCTTGTCGAAGATGACGACGTTCAGCTTGGTCGCGTCCTCGAGCGCGGAAGCGTTCTTGATCAGGATCCCGTTGCGCGCGCCGCGGCCGGTGCCGATCATCACCGCCATCGGCGTCGCGAGCCCCAGCGCGTCCGGACAGGCGATGACGAACACGGTGATCGTCAGCGTGAGCGCAAGGAGCAGCGTATCGCCGACGATCCAGTACCAGGCAACGAACGTGGCGACCCCGATCACCATGGCGACCAGCACCAGCCATTGCGACGCCTTGTCGGCGAGGAGCTGGGCCGGCGCCTTGGAGTTCTGCGCCTCCTGCACGAGCTTCACGATCTGGGCGAGGGCGGTCTCGGCGCCGACTCGGGTGGCCCGGTAGCGGAAGCTGCCGCTCTTGTTGATCGTCGCGCCGGCGACCTGGCTGCCGACGCCCTTCTTCACCGGCATCGACTCGCCGGTGAGCATCGACTCGTCGACCTGCGACTCGCCCTCGAGCACCTCGCCGTCCACCGGGATCTTGTCGCCCGGGCGGACGACGACGATGTCGCCCCTGAGCACCGCGGCGGTCGGGATCTGGGCCTCCTTCCCGTCGCGGATCACGTTCGCCATCGGCGGGGCGAGGTCCATCAGCGCCCGGATCGCGTCGTTCGCTCCCGCCCGTGCCCGCATCTCGAGCCAATGGCCGAGCAGGATGAACACGAGCAGCACCGAGACGGCCTCGTAGAACTGCACGCCCTCAAAGAAGAAGGTCGAGCCGACGCTGAACACGTAGCCGGTGCCCACGCTCAACACGACGAGGGTGGCCATGTTGAGCACGCCGTTCTTGAGCGCCCGCCAGGCAGCGACGAAGAACGGCCAGCTCGGCCACAGCACCGCACCGCTCGCGAGGACGAAGAGCCACTGGTTCATGCCGAGGCCGAACGGCGGCGCGAGCGGCTTCATCTCGAAACCCATCGGCGAATACGGCAGAAGCGCGAGCGAGAAAGCGAGCGCCACCCAGAAGCGGTTGCGCATGTCGCGCGCCATCGCCTGCATGTCCATGCCCGCGCCGTGGCCCATCTCGTGGGCCATGGCGTCCATCGCGTGGCCGGCGTGCGCCGGCCCGGCCGGCGGCGCGGGCGCCTGCGCGGCGGGATGTACGGGCTCCGAGCGGTACCCGGCATGCCCCTCCAGCTCGACCACGACGGCCACGGCGTCGCCAGGCGGGTCCCCGGGCTCGCAAACGTGCCGGGGCGTCAGTTCCCCTGAACAGGCGTATCCGCACTCGCGGACTTGCGCCTTGATTGCCGGCAGATCGATCTTTGTCTCGTCGTAGTCGACGGTGGCGCTGCCGGAGGAATAGCTCACGTCGGCGCGCTGCACGCCCGCGAGCGCCCGCAAGCGCTTCTCCACGCCTAGCGCGCAGAGCGCGGAGAACAATCCGTCTACTTCGATGACGCTGGTCCTCAAGTGCTCACCCCGTGCTTGTCCACCGGTCGCCTACATCCGGCCCGGCTACCGCTTCGACCCCCCGGTCTTGCCCGGCTCGGCGGACATTGAGTGCGCCTTCTTCATCTCTTCCATCTGCTTTCGCATCTGGTCGAGCTGCTTCGCCATCTCCGGCTCCTTCATCGTCGGCCGGTCCAGGAGGCCCGACATCCTGCTCATGACCTGCGACAGGCGCTTCATCTGCGCTGCCATCTCCCGCTGGCTCGCCGGAGTCATGGTGTCCTTGGCAATCTGCTCCTGCATTTGGGTGATCTCCTGCGCCACGCCATCCATGACGCCCCGCATGGCGTGATGGCGCCGCAGCTCCGGCGATGCCTGGGCGCCCGAGCTCGACTGCTGCGGCCGGTCTTGCCCGGTGGGCTGGCCCGGAGAAGCAATCGGGAATAACAGGCTCACAACGAAGACCGCCGCGCTAAGCGATTCGAGAGACGTGCGTCGCATGGACTACTCCCTGTCGATGAATGGCTGTGTTGCGGATGACGGCGGCCCACACCTTCATGCGCCGGACCAGCGGAGCAGTCCGTTGTGAATCGGCACGTTGACCAGGCCCACGATGGCCTCCTCGAGAAAGCTCTTCACCAGGCCGATCGCGAAGCCCTTCCACGTCAGCCACTCGAAACCCGGCAGGGCGATCTCGAGGAACTCGCGCATGTGCCCGGCGGCCGGGCTGGTGCGTGACCGTCTGTCCGACGCCGAACGGGTTTCCGATCGCGATCGCGAGGAGCGCCGGGATCGAAGCGACGAGACCGAAGTTGGGGAGCCCCTTCCCGCCCGGCCCAGTCTGCTGGGGTCTCGGGTTCATCGGTCAAGCCTTCTGCGCGCGCCGCCCGAGGTGCGGGAAGAACGCTGGCGTCGTCGCCATGTACCCGCGGTAGGCGTCGCCGAAGCGCTCGATCGCCTCGCGCTCCTCGCGCAGCGCGAGCCGCACGTACATGAACACCAGAATCGGGAACATCACGAGCGTGATCAGCGTCGGCCACTGCAGCAGAAAGCCCAGCATGATCGCGATGAATCCGACGTACTGAGGATGGCGGACGTAGGCGTAAGGGCCGCTTGCCGCGATCTCGCGCCGCCGCTGGGCCTCATAAAGGATGCCCCAGGCCTTCGCAAGCAGGACAAAGCCCGCAAAAATCAGGACGTAGGAGGCGATGTGCAAAGGTCCCGAATGGGGGTCGATCCGCCAGCCGAACATCAGTCCAATCAGCGTCTCGAGAAGATGCCCGGCGTCATGGGAGAAGAAATCGACCTCGGGAAACCTGCTCGAAAGCCATCCCGAGAGCAGATAGATCGTGAGCGGAAAGCCGTACATCTCGGTGAACAGCGCCACGAGGAAGGCCGAGAACGCGCCGAAGGAGCGCCAGTCGCGCCCGCTTCTAGGACCCGCGAAGCTGAACGCGAAAATCATGAATACCAGAGAATTGATGATGACCAGGGACCACAGGCCGTACGGTTGCTGGAACTCGATAGTCATGTTTCTCTCCTCATGTCCGCCGCGGGACGCGCCTTCGGCGCCGCCGCCTCCCCGGCGCCCATTTCGTTCATCTGCTTGCGCATCTGCTCCATCTGCGCGCGGAACTCGGGCTCCTTCATCGCCGGCCGGGCCAGCAGGTCGGACATGCGCTGCATCATGGAAGACATGCGTTCCATGCGTCGCGCAATGCCATTGCGCTGCTCCGCCGGGGCCTCCCCCTGCCCCATCTGTTCCGTCATCTGGCGCATTTCCCGAGTCACGTCTCTCATCACTTCGTAGAGCGCTTCATGATGGCGGCTCGCCATGCCACGGGAGATCGGAGTCTTCATCCTACTAACCCTTGAGGTCGCGCTTCTTCTGCTCGAACTCTTCGCGCCCGATCTCGCCCTTCGAATAGTGCTTCTCGAGCACTTCGAGGGCCGTGTCCCGCTCGGGCCCGGAGCGGTCCGAGGCGCTCCCGATCCATTTCACGACGAGCGCCAGACCCGCGATCACGAGGACCCAGAACGCGACCATCCACAGCATTCCGAATCCCCAATCCCATCCTTCGCCCCACATCATGCTTGCGTCCTCCGTGCCGTTTCGCCGCCCTGCTTCGCGTCCGTCGGTGTCTTCGGCACGCCGAGCTGGGCTTCCACCTCCCGCTGCTTGCGCATGGCCCAAATCACCACGGCGGGACACGCGAGAGCGAGCAGCGCGAGCGCCACGAGCAACGGGCCGCTGCCGAAGGCCCAGTAGGTGACGGCGACTGCGGCGAGGATGAATGCGACGCAAATCCACAGGGTCTTCCGAGACATGATTCCCTCCTCAGATCCGCTCGAGCTTCATCGCTTTCAGGAGCGCGGAGTTCACGACTACCGAGAGCGACGAGAGGGCCATCGCGGCCGCGGCGATGATCGGGTTGAGGAACCCGAGCGCCGCGACCGGGATGCCGACGGCGTTGTAGATGAACGCCCAGAACAGGTTCTGCTTGATCTTGCGCATCGTCGCGCGTGAGAGGCGGATCGCCTTGACGACGTCGGTGACGTCGTCGCGGACGAGGATGATCCCGCCCGTCTCCTTCGCGACGTCGGAGCCCGAGCCGATCGCGATGCCGATGTCGGCCGTGGCGAGCGCTGGCGCGTCGTTCACGCCGTCGCCGACCATCGCGACCGCTTTGCCCTCCCGCTTGAGATCGGCGATGACCTTCGCCTTGTCCGAGGGCAGCACCTCCGCAATCACGCGGTCGATGCCGAGCTGCTTGGCGATGGCGTCCGCCGTGCGGCGGTTGTCGCCGGTGAGCATGATTACTTCGACGCCTTCGTTCCGGAGCGCGGCGACCGCGTCCGCCGCTTCCGGCTTGAGCGTGTCCGCCACGGCGACGATCCCGGCGAGCGCACCGTCCTTCGCAACCAGCATCGCGGTCTTGCCCTCCTCTTCGAGCTTCGCCATGGCTGCTTCCACGGGCGACGGATCGACGCCCTCGCAATGGAGGTGCCGCCGATTGCCGAGCAGCACGCGCGCGCCGGCGACGGTGCCGCGGATGCCGTACCCCGGAGCCGCCTCGAAGCCCGTGACCGGCAGGGGTTCGAGGCCGCGGTGCCTGGCGGCGCGCACGATCGCTTCGCCGAGGGGATGCTCGGAGCCCGCCTCGACCGAAGCCGCGAGCCTCAACAGCTCCTCCTCGCTCGCCGGGCCGAGCGGCACGAGATCGGTCAGGCTCGGCTCGCCCTTGGTGAGCGTCCCGGTCTTGTCGAAGACGACCGTGGTCATCCGCTGCGCGCGCTCCAGCACCTCGGCGCCGCGGATGAGGATGCCGCCCTCGGCGCCCTTGCCGACGCCGACCATCAGCGCCGCGGGTGTGGCGACGCCGAGCGCGCACGGGCACGAGATGATCAGCACGGCGATGAACGCGAGCAGCCCCTGCGGGAAGTTGCCCGCGATCCACCAGCCGAAGAACGCGGCGAACGCGACCGCCACGACCGCCGGCACGAAGTACGCGGTCACCTGGTCGGCGATGCGCTGGATCTGTGCCGTGCTGGACTGCGCCTCTTCGACGAGCTTGATGATCTGGGCGAGCGCGGTGTCGACCCCCACGCGCGTCGCACGGCAGTGGAGCATGCCGGTGCGGTTGACGGTGCCGCCGATCACCGCCGCGCCCGGTGACTTCTCGACCGGCATCGACTCTCCGGTGAGCATCGACTCGTCGACGGACGACGCGCCCTCGCTGACGACCCCATCGGTCGGGATCTTTTGCCCCGGCCGCACGACGAACACCTCGTCCACCTGGACGCTCTCCGCCGGCACTTCCATCTCCAGGCCTTCGCGGACGACGCTGGCAGTGGCGGGCCTGAGATCGAGGAGCTTGCGCACCGCGGCCGAGGAGCGCTTCTTGATGATCTCCTCCATGTACTTGCCGAGCAGGACGAAGGCAATGATCACCGCCGACACCTCGAAGTACACGTCGCGCTCCTCGACTTTCACCGGCAGCAGCTCGGGGAAGAACAGCACCGCGACGCTGTAGAAGTAGGCGACGCTCGTGCCGAGCGCGATCAGGAAGTCCATGTTGATGGAGCGCGTCCTGACCGCGTTCCAGGCGCCGACGTAGAAGCTCCAGCCGCCGATGAATTGCACCGGCGTCACGAGCAGGAACAGCCAAATGCCCCAGGTGAACCACGGCAGCGCCGGGATCGGCGCCCAGGTCACGATCGTCGCCCCGGTCGCGAGCGCGAGGAACGCGCCGGCGCGCAGGATCGCGAGCGCGAGCACGCCGGTGAGCGCGATCGCGACGCGCGTGCGCATCGACTTGAGCTCGGCCTCGGGGCTCTCGAAGGTGCGCTGGCAGCCGACGCTGCAGAAGTAGTAAGCGCGCCCGCCGCGCTCGCTCTTGAGCGCGGTCGCCTTCTCGACCACCATTCCGCAGATCGGGTCCTTGGCGAGTTCCTTCGCGCGCAGCGCGGTCTGCAGCGGCGCCTCGCCCTCGTGCATTGCACCGTGCGCGGCCGCGAGCGCGAGCCGGGGCCCGCCCCCTCCGCCGCTGCCGGCGTACTTGGCCGGATCAGCCTGGAATTTCGCGAGGCAATGCGGCGAGCAGAACCAGTAGGTCTGGCCCTGATAGCTCGCGCTGCCGGCGGCGGTCTTCGGGTCGACGGACATTCCGCAAACGGGGTCTTTGGCCATCGCGTTTCCTCCGCTTCCTGGGTCAGACGTCGGTCGGCGCACTCGGCCCGCGGCGTGTCGAGCTTCCGCTCGGGGGCGCCATCGGCGTCACGTCTTTCGGGTCCGGCGGCGCGGGCCCGCCGTGCGAGATGTTCGGCCTTCGAGCCGCTCGAAGGTCAACCTGGCCTTCACCCCCGACCCCTCTCGCGCCGAGTCGGCCAAGGGGAGCGGCGTGCCGACCGACTCGATCAACCGACAGATCTCGTCGCCGTAGGGAACGCTGTTGGGCATCCCAGCCCATGTGCGGAGCGCGCCGCGCATGCGGCGACAAGTGTCGTCAAGCTCCGCGAGCTGCACCGTGAACTCCGCGACACGTCGCCGCACGATGTCGCGCACCATCGGGCAGGGCGACTCGTGGCGCCGGCTCATGGCGATGACGGTCTCAATCTCGCGCAGCGTGAACCCGAGCGCCTGGGCGCGGCGGACGAAGGTGAGCGTCCGTGCGTCGCCGTCGGTGAAGCGGTGGTAGCCGCTCCGCGGGTCCTTCTTGGCGCGGAGCAGGCCCCGCGCGACGTAGTAGCGGACGGTGTGCGGTGAGACGCCGGCTGCGCGCGCGACTTCGGCGACGCCGAGGCTCATCGGGAGTTCCTTGCTTGTAACGGTGTCGTCATCTGCCACTCTCTGCGTGGACGGGTGGACTGTGTGGCTCGTCGAGCGGCGTCCGCGGCGAGCCGGCTGGAAGGGCGGGACCTATCCGGTGCCGACGCGACTTCGGCCGCGCGGCGGTGCCGCGCGAGACGTCAGACGACGGTGTGGCCGGCGCGCTGGCGGGCGGACTTGCCCCGCGCGGCCGGAATCAGATGAGAAGGCGCTTCAGGCGCCGGAACAGCGGTTGCGTCGCCAGCGGAATATCGGATCGAATCTTCGTCCGCGCGAACGCGCGATCCGACCAGTGGAGAAGAAGCGCGGCCGATGCGAGTGAATGATCGGGGATTCGCGCCGATCCTGGAGCTAGATCGTCGGCGGCATGGTCGGACGCGGCGTGCGCGGACGGCGAGTTGTCGCACCACTCGCCCGGACGGTGCTCGTCGAAGGAAGCGCCCGCGAGGGCGTCGATCGCGACGGCCGGGCCCGAGGCATCTGCGGCCGGCAGATTGATCGCGCAGAACGCTTCTGCCACCGGAACGAGCACGACGAACGCGGCGACGGCCAGCGCTACAATCCTTCGCCACGCGGCCCGCCGCGCGTAGTGAAGCCCGGATGCTACCCGTCCGTTTGCCGACATGGAGACATTCTCCGGGAGGGGAATGTCCGCGACTTGATCACCGTCAAGGTCGGCGCGAATCGCGGACTTTCTCGAACGCGCTGGAAACCTCGCGTGGCGCCCTCCTTCTTGGTTTGGCGATCGGAACGGTGCGCCGCGCAATGACGCGGATGCGCAGCTCGAGGACGTCGCGCACGCGCAATCCGCCGTTGAGCGTGGTGAACGGCTCGATGCCGAACGCGGACTGGCTGACGGCAAAACTGGCGACCACGGCGAGCTCGTCGCCGTGCCGGAACACGGCCGCCGGAAAACGCAGGTCGCGCGTCGCCCCGCGCAGCGTGGCGCGCGCCGTGACCATCGGGTTCCAGTCCGGGCCGACGAGCGCCACCGATTCGATCCGGATGACGGGCTCGCTCGCCGCGTCGAGCACGTCCTTGCCGAGCATGTTCTCGCGCGTTCCCCGGCGCGCGGCCTCCGAGACCTCGGCCGCGAACTCCGGGCCTTCCTCGGCGCGCGCGGCCGGAGGGTCGACGGCGAACGCGTCGACCGGGATCTCGAGCCGAAAGCCGCTTCCCGCCGCGGTCTCGCCCGCGCGCATTTCGCCGCGCACGCGCCCGACGATGACGTGATTGTGGCCGAAGCGAGCGAGGGGGCCGTCGCGGTAGACGAGGACCCGAATCTCGGAGGCTTGCGGATCGACCTCGTAGCGCGGCGCGTCGGAAGGAACGCTCACCGCTGCAGGCACCCGCTCGGCGAGCACTGCGGTGTCGCCGGGCGGCAACATGCTCTGGCATGCTGCAGTCAAGAGCGACGGGAATAAAAGCGCGAGCCCGCGTGTCTGTCGGATTGGGCGGCGGGCTCGCGCTGCGGGAGCTTGCATGGCGCAGTTCCGAAACTCGACCGAATCGTACGGCATCGTAGCGCAGGCGTTCCACTGGATCGTTGCGGTGCTGGTGTTCGCGCAGCTTGCGCTCGGGTTGTACGCCGCGAGCCTGCCGGTGAGCCTCGCCCGGCTGCAATGGCTCTCGCGCCACAAGTCGCTCGGCCTCGGCATCCTCGCGCTGGTGCTGCTGCGGCTCGCCTGGCGCGCGCTCAACCCGCCGCCGCCGCTCCCGGGAACGATGCCGCGCTGGGAGCGCAGCGCGGCGCGGGCGAATCATTGGCTGATCCTCGCCCTGCTCGTGCTCGCGCCGATCGCCGGCTGGCTCTACGCCTCGGCGGCGGGCCTCGGGGTCAACTGGTTCGGCCTGTTCCGCGTGCCCGACCTCGTGGCGAAGGATCGCGAGCTCGCCGCGGTCTTCAAGTCGCTGCACATCGGGCTCGTCGGGCTGCTCGCTGCGCTGCTCGCGCTGCACGTCGGCGCGGCGCTTCGTCACGCGCTCGCGCTGCGCGATGGGCTGATGCACCGGATGCTGCCGTGGAAGCCGCGCGGAAGGGTGCCGTGACGCGTCTCGCCCTCTTTTGCCTCGCGCTCGTTTCGCTCCCCTCGACTGCGGCCGAGTGCCACTCGGTGGATCCGGCCGCGGGCAGCGTCTCGTTCGAGTTGAAGCAGGCGGGCGCGGCCTTTCGCGGCGCGTTCCGCCGCTTCGGCGGCGAGATCTGCCTCGCCGACGGTCGAGTCACGCACGTCGAGGTGTGGCTCGATCCGGCCTCCGCCGACACCGGGCTCCCCGAGATCGACGCCGCGTTGAAGAACAAGGAATTCTTCGCCGTCCGCGACCATCCGCGCATCGCGTTCGCGAGCCTGTCGGTGGAGACGCGCGGCGACGGCCAGCGCGCGCGTGGCACGCTCGAAATCAAGGGAAAGCGGCGCGAGATGGAGGTGCCCTTCCGCCTGGCCGTGGGCAGCGGCAGGCCGACGGTGTCCGGATCGCTCGTGCTCAACCGGCTGGACTACGACATCGGCACCGGCGAGTGGTCGAACACCGAATGGCTCGGCGCGCAGGTGAAGGTGGATTTCGAGGCGACGCTGTCGGCCCGATAGCGAGCGCGTCGGTCAGCCCGGCAGGTGACGAGGCCGCTTTGCCGGCTCTCGCCCGCATGAGCGATGTCACGCGCGCTCGCGTACTGCGCTTCGACCTCTGTTGAGGGCGGAGCGGTTCGCGCGACGGCGCTCCGCGCTCTCCGTGATCCACGCGGAACTCCGCGGCACCATTCGCGTGACGGCCCGACACGCCCATGGCTGACCAAGCGCGTGCGTCCAGACGGGCGGCATTGCGCGTCCGTTGCCGCATCACGCCCGGCTCGCGCACGCGAACGGCCATGCGCCACTGTCCCGGTCAGCGGAGCTTTGAGGGTGCGTCGACGTCAGTCGTACCCCAGAAGGTTTCGGCAGTGGCTTCGGAACGCGTGCGGATCAGATACAGCTTCTCGATCGGCACCACGGCGACGACACCGTCGCCCGGCAGGCCGGTATGGGCGACGTCCATGATCGCCGACGCGATCGTCTCGACCTCGTCCTTCCTGGTGAAGATTTCCACTCTGACCTCGTCGTTCAGCCAGTTCGGCGCGAAGAAATTGTGGTACTCCCCGAATCCCTTGACCTTGGACACGTTGATGCGTTCGATGCCCAATCTCTCCAGCTTCTTTTCCACGACCTCCAGCTTGTCTCTGGGGAAGTTCGCAATGATCAGCCTAGCATCCATGATGTCCTCCTCTCGTCTGTCCCCCTGCCACCTGTGGCTCCGCTGAACGTTCCGTGAGCGCGGCGGGCGAGCATTCGGGCGTATCCCTCGACCGGCGTGCCCGAGCCCCGTGCTCGCGTTTCTCACGGAGCCGGGATCGCCGCGCCCCGCTGCCGAGCGAGCGGGGCTGCTGCCGACGCTGTGGCGAGCCCGGAGCGGCATGAGCGCCCGCTACCGACGTTGCATCATGTCCTCGTGCTGCATCATCTGGTCCATCATCATCTGCATCATGTCCATGCGTTGCTCCATCATCCGCACG
The DNA here is from genome assembly GCA_035456405.1 of Burkholderiales bacterium. Lineage (GTDB taxonomy): Bacteria > Pseudomonadota > Gammaproteobacteria > Burkholderiales > SG8-39 > JAGVSZ01. Next base: position 13,050 of record DATIDG010000025.1, read on the forward strand.
CGCTCGTCGGGCGTGCGCGGTCCCGCTTGCGGTCCCTTGCCGGCGGCCGGTGGCTGGGCGCCGGGCCCCGCTTTGGGTCCACCCATCATCCCGCCACCCATGCCCGGGCCCATTCCGCCGCCCATGCCCATCATCATCGGGCCGCCCATGCCGCGCATCCCGCCCATGGCTTCCTGCATGGTCGCCATGTGCTCCTGCATGAGCTTCTGACGCTCCGCCGGATCGGTCGTCGCGCGCACCTTGTCCATCTGCGCCTGCATCTTCTTGAAGAGTTCCTGCATCTTCTGCGTGTCCATGCCCATCATGCCCGGGCCGCCCGGGATCGCCGGGGCGGGCTTTGGGGCGGGCGCGGGGGCCTGCGCGTGCGCGGTGGCGAGCGCGCCGGCGAGCATGAGCGATGCGAGAACCGGTGTGACGGCTTTCATGACTACCTCCATGTGGTTCGGTGAAACAGCAATCGGTCGATCAGCTACGAATCCCGGCGTGCGATCGCGCCTCGCGCGGTCGCGCCGCCGGGGCGGAACTCCCCGGGCGCTCGGCCTGCTCCGGCCGGCGGCAGAATCCCTGTGGCGCGACGGCGAGCGCGCTGTTGAACTTGCTCGACAAGTTCTGGAAGGCGATGAGTCCGGTCAGCTCGACGACCGCGTCGTCGTCGAAGTGCCGCTTGACGCGCGCCATCAGCTCGTCGTCGACGCCGCGGTCGGAGTACGTCATCGCTTCGGCGTACTCGAGCGCGGCGCGCTCGCGCTCGTCGAACGGATCGCTCTCGCGCCAGCGCTCGAGCGCTTCCATTTTCTCGAGGCTCGCGCCGCGCTTCATCAGCGTTGCCGAGTTGAGGTCGACGCAGAACGGGCAGTCGTTGATCTGCGACACCCGCACCGTGACGAGCGAGCGCAACGCCGGCTCGATCGGCGACGATCGTCGGTCGATCATCCCGTACAGGACCGCCACGCCTAGAAACAGCCGCGGCGCGCGCCCCCAGAGCAGCGCCGAATCGAGCACTGCGCCGTACTTGCGTCGCTGGTTCCAGAAGAACGGCCGCAGATACCAGGGATACTTCGACAGTGGTCTTGGGACGATGCGCATAGCTGGTGCTCCGAATCGATTCGATTGCTCCCTGCGGTTCAGTGCGGCAGTTGCACCATCTGGTGCCCTTGCCGCCGATAGCGATCTCGCTGTGCACGCATCTCCTTCATCTCGTCGCCCGACCGGTGCCGGGCGCACAGAGCTCTCCACGGGCGCCTCGGTCAGTCGCTGCCGCCCGGTGCGGCGCGGCGCCGCTTGCGCCCCCGCCGCGCGGCACCGGCGATCAGCGCCGCCAGGGCGAGAAAAATGAGCGAACCCCATCCCCAGACCGCGGCATACCCGGGCATCGCGAACATTGGCACCGTGGCGTACAGGAGCGCGAGCGCGAGCCATACGACGAACACCCCCATGAAGAGCGCGCTGTCGAGCCTCATGCTCCGCCTCCCTCAGTGTCCGGCGCCGCCGCTCGCGCCGAGCGGCAGCGCCTTCATCATCTCGAACGCGAGCACGGTGAACGCCACCATCAGCCCCACCAGCACCAGCACCGCGAGCGGACCGGTCCATGCGCGCTGCGCAGTGGCGACTGTGCCGCCCCAATGGAGCTCCGGCAGCGCGCTCGCCGGCGCGCGCGCGCGTGCGCGCCCCGGGAGAAGGCCGGTGAACAGCGCGACGAGATAGGCCGCGAGCGCGGCCGCCATCAGCGCGCCACCGGCGCCGACGATGCTCATCAGCACCGCCCACGCCGCGGGCGCCGCACCGTCATAGGCGACATCGAGCACGCGGCGCGGCGCCCCGAGATAGCCCGCGGCGACGCCCGCCCCGCCGAACAGTGCGAGGCCTGCGGTGGCGAGATGCGGCAGCCAGCGCAGCATCTGCGGGCGCCAGAGCGGCCGGCCGGTGAGCGCCGGTTGCACGTAGGCGAGCGCGGCGAGGAACGTGAGCGTGACCGTGCCCACGGTCAGGAAGTGGAAGTAGCCCGGGACGAAGAACGTGTCCGAGAGCAGCGCCGCGAGCTTCTCCTGGATCAGCACGAACGCGAGCGCGCCGCCGAGCGCGAGGTTGACCACCGCCATGCCGATCGCGCTCATCACGGGGTTCGCCCAGGGCAGCATGCGGATCCAGCCGAACAGTCCCTGCGCGCCGTGCGAGCGCGCGTTCACCTCGAGCGAGGCGACGATCACCAGGAACACGATCACCGTCGGCACGCTGATGAACAGGGACAGCAGCGAGCCGATCACGCGCACGGCTTCCGCGAGGTTGGGCTCGAGGAACATGTGGTAGAGCGAGGTCGGCGGCACGAAGACAAGGTAGCTCGCGAACACGATCTTCGAGAACCGCGCGCCGAAGATCGATTTGACGCCGGTCAGCGCCTCGACCAGCACGTACCACACGAGCACGGTCGCCATGAGCGGCAGGTAGTGGAGGTTGTGGAACAGGATGTGCCAGCCGGTCGAGTGCTCGGCCGGCATCGGCCCGAGGCCGAACGCCCAGCGCGCCGCGGGGAAGAACGCGTTCACCGCGGCGATTGCGCTCACCATCAGCAGCCCCGCCCACGCCGCCGACGCGAATGTCACCACCGGCCACTCGGCCAACTCGCCCGCGGCGAGCGGCCGGACCGCCGTTGCGACGCCCGCCGCAGCGACGCAGAAGAGGCCCGCTCCGAGGGCGAGATAGCCCGCGTAGAAGGCGGCGACCGCGGGCGAGGGCTCGCGCGCGAGCTCGGGGGGCGCGTCATAGAGGAGCGGCAGGCCGGCCGCCACGGCGTACAGGCTCGCGAGGAAGCCGGCGAGCATCAGCGCGACGCCCGTCCAGGCGAGCGTCCGCCACCCGATTCCGCGCTGCGGCGCGGTGTACACGGCGGCGAAGGCGAGCAGCAGTCCGGCCTGCGCGAAGTACAGCCAGTAGAAGAACACGTTCACTGCATGCGACGTCATCGCGCGGTAACCGGAAAGCGGGCCGAGCTCGATGAAACCCGCGCGTGCGAACGCGGTCGCGGCACCGAAAGCGATGCCGAGCGCAAGGGCGGCGAGCGCCGCGCCGAAGCACGTCTCGAGCAGCCGCTTGTCGGTCGCGGGCAGCGACCCGAGCCCCGAAGACAACGCGCTCATGAGCCCTCCTTCGCATCGGCAACGACGATCTTCCCTTGCATGCGGTCGTGCGCGAGGCCGCAGTAGACCGTGCAGTACAGGAGGTACTCGCCGGGACGCGAGAACGCGAGTTCCTGCTCCACCAGCGCATTCGGCCGCAGGCGGACCATCCGGCCGCCGCCGCCGAGTTGGATCGAGGCGCCGTGCGCGGTGTCGACCGCCATCATGCGGAAGCGATACCGCACGCCGGTCTCCAGCCGCAGCACCGCCGGCGCATAGCCCCACTGATACGCCATGAGATAGACGTCGATCGGCGCATCGCCGGGCGCCGGCGGTGCTTCGCGCCGCTCGGTCAGCGCCTCGCGCGGCGCCGAGGGCGTTGCGGGGGCCTGCAGCGCGTGATCCGGCATCGCCGCGCCGTGCATCGCGTGATCCTGCATCCCGACCGGGGGCGCCGCCGCGCTGCCCGCTCCCGGCTTGACGCTGCCGTCGGGGAGCTTGTTTGCTTCGACGAAGGCCTGCACGAGCCGCTTGAACTCGTCGGCGGACATTCCGCTCCCGCCGGCGCCGTGGTCGCCGCCGCCGTGCCCGCCTCCCGTAGGCTCCGCGGGGTGCCCGCCCCCGGTGCCCGTGGCAGGCTCCTCCTCCTTGCCGCCGAAACCTATCGGCGCTGCGCCGTAGCCGGCCCACAGCAGATAGAGACTGACCACGCCGAAACCGGTGGCCGCGACGAAGCCGCGGCGGGTCGTCAAGTGGCCGTGAGTCGGGGTTCGTCCTGCCATTGCGTGTTCTCCGCTGATCGTCGCGACGCCCGGGTGGGTTCAGCCTTCCTCGGCGGCGGTGCGCGCTCCGCCGAGTCCGGGGATGAACCGCGGCGTGCGCGCCATGTAGCGGCGGTATTCCTCGCCGAACGCCGCGATCGCCTCGCGCTCTTCTCGCAGCGCGAGGTGGACGTACATGAACACGAGGATCGGGAATATGACGAGCGTGACGAGCGTCGGCCACTGCAGCAGGAAGCCGAGCATGATCAGCACGAAGCCGGCGTATTGCGGGTGGCGGATGCGCGCGTACGGGCCGGTGGTGGCGAGCCGGCGCTCGCGCTGCGCTGCGTAGAGCACCTTCCAGGCACGTGCGAGGAGGATGAACCCCGCGATGATGAGGACGTTGGATGCGATGTGGAACGGTCCGAAGTGCGGGTTGGCGCGCCACCCGAACATCACCTCGAGCAGGTGCCCGGAGTCGTGCGCGAGGAAGTCCACGCCGGGAAACTTGCTCGCCAGCCAGCCCGAGAGGAGATAGATCGTGAGCGGGAAGCCATACATCTCCGTGAATAGCGCGACAAGGAACGCCGCGAACGCGCCGAACGACCGCCAATCGCGCTTCGTCTGCGGGCGGTAGAAGCTGAACGCGAAAATCGCGAACACGAGCGTGTTGATGATGACGAGCGACCAGAGGCCGTACGCCCACGCGGTATCGTGTGTCACTGGCTGTCTCCCTCAGATCGGGGGCGGCGTTGCGCCGAGGGACCGTCCGCCCGTTCTTCCGGCTCGTCGCGGCGGTGCCCCCCGTGACCGCCATGACCGCCGTGACCGTGGAAGAGGTGCATGAGCGGACAGGCGGCGAGCAGCAGGAACGGCAGGAAATTGATGAAATGCGCCCGGTGCTCGCTCAGCAGGAAGTAGGCGGCGACGGCGAGGAACCCGATCAGCACCCAGGTGCTGCGGGAGATCCCTCTGCCGGGTTCGTGGTGCTCGTGCTGTGCCATGCGTGGCCTCCTCGAATCGTTGCGCGGGGCGACTTACCGCGGATGCGAATGCGTAAAGCTCGCGTCCACCGGCGTGCCCGAGCCCCGGCGGACGACGCGCAAGTCGATCCGGTACGGACCCGGCGCGGGTATCGGGAAGTAGTTGCCGTAGCTCATCGCGCCGGCAATGGGCATCGGCTCGAGCCGTTTCTCGACCGGTGCGAGACCCGGCTCCCCCACCTTCGCCGTGACTTGCGCGTCGTCGACGCGCGCGCCAGTCGCCGCGTCGAACAGCGCGACGACGAGGTGATACTGGTGGCGCCCGGAAGGCGCTCCGCCGTGCATCGTGCCCTCGGGGTGCTCGCGCGCGTGCCCCTGCACGACCTGCGCGGGGAGGATGCCGATGTAGATCGCGTAGCCCCCGACAGTCTTGTAGTAGTCGGCGCCGAGGGCGGCAGAGGGCGGCCACGCGAGCGCGATGCCGGCAAGGAGCGCGGCCGCGGTCGCCTGCCACGGCCCGGAGCGCCGCGTAGAAGCCATGCCTCGATTTGCGCTATACGCTTTCATTCGACCTCACAGGCGGTGCGTGTAGTCGAACGACGCCTCGACCGTGGCCGCCGAGCCAGGGCGGCGGATGGTGAGGTCGATGCGGTAGCGGTGGTCGCGGCGCAGCGCGAAATAGTTGCCGTACGCCGCGCCGCTCTCGACGGTCATCCGCTCGAGCCGCCGCTCCTGCGGCTCGCCCTTGGCGGGCGTGATCCGTGCCGTGATCTCGGCGTCGCCGACCCGCGCGCCGCTCGCGGCATCGACCAGCCCGACCAGCAGGTGATGCGGGTCGCCGAAACGGGGCCCGCCGTGCATCTTCGCGTCGCCGTGGTCCGGCCGGTAGAGGAGCAGCACGCCCGCGGGCAGGACGCCGAAGTAGATGGTGTAGCCGCCCATCGTCTTGGGCAAGTCCGCGGCGGCATGGCCGGCGCCCGGCGCGAAGAGCGCTGCGACGAGGAGCCACCCGAGCAGCGTGCGGATTAGCCGGGAGTTCATCGCGTGTGTCCGTGCAGGTCGTCGCGCGGTCCGCGCGTTCGATGCATCAACCAGGCTTCCGGCGAATCGAAGGTGCGCTGGCAGCCGAGCGAGCAGAAGTAATATGCGCGCCCGCCGCGCTCGCTCTTCAGCGCTGTGCTCTTGTCGACCACCATCCCGCGAATCGGGTCCTTCGCGAGATCCTTCGTGCTTCGCGCCACGGCCTGAAGGGGCGGGCCTGGCTGGTCCAGCGCGCCGTGCGCGGTCGCCAGCGCGAGCCGATGCCCGCTGCCCCCGCGGCCGTCTCCCGCATACTTCGCCGGGTCGGCGTTGAACTTCGCGAGGCAAGGCGGCGAGCAGAAGAAGTAGGTCTGGCCCTGCCAGGTCGCGCTGCCGGCCGCCGTCTTCGGGTCGACCGTCATGCCGCAGACGGGATCGATCGCCATGTCCGTTCCTTTCGTCGTTGCAGTTGCGCCTCGCCGCTCTCCCCGCGTCAGCGCTTGCCGCCGGGGTCGGGCGGCGCCTCGCGCCGCTCGGCGTCCGCCGCCCAGGCGCGGTAGCAGTCGAGCCCGCAGAAGTGCGCGACGTAGTCGGCCGCCTCGGCGTTGAGCGCCTCCGAGTGCGGGATCTCCTTCAGGCAGACGTCGCAGGCCACGGTCTGCGGTTCCTCGGGCTTGGGTCTCGGTTCCATAATTCCCTCCTAGCTCAGTCGCGACGCGCGGCGCCTAGGACGCGATCGCGCATCGCGCGTGCTGCCTCGTCGCCTTGACGAGGCGCGTGGCGACGAACGCCGTGCCGGCCCCGCTCGCCGCGAGTCCCAGCCAGAACAGCTCCACCTGGTACTGCGCCACGAGCACCGCGAGCCCCGACGCCCCCACGATTGGCAGGACGTTCGTCAGGTAGTGCGCGCAGCAGGACACCATCGCGGCCGTGGACGTCGTCCCGGACGCCGCGACGACCGTGCGGTCGGCGCCGACGCCGGCGACGACTTGCTTGAGCCGGGTGTACAGGCCGATCTGCAGACCGAACCCGACGGCAAGCGCGAGGATGAAGTACCAGTAGGTCGCTAGCTGATCGAGCGTGAATTCCCACCCGGACACGACGGTGAGGAGCCCCAGATAGAACGCGAAGAGCGCGGCGAACCCGACCGCTCCGGCCGCCACGGGGTTTACAGTGCGCATTTTCGAAGTCCTCCTACTGAAGCCGCCAACGGAACGCGCGCGGCGCCGACTCGCCGGGGCGCTGGATGCGCAGCTCGATCGCCGCCGGTCGCGGCGCGACCGGCGCAAAGTCGAGCGTCCCCTTGCGGTGATGGCCGCCGGGCGGATCGCCCTGCCACCCCGCGGGGCGGTACTCGGCGCCCCGGTCGTCGACGAGCAGCGCTCCCTTGGCGAGGTCGTCGGAAAGGTCGGCGCTGTGGGTGTCGAGGACGATCTCGAACGACCACCGCTTCGCCGCGACCGAGAGGTCGAGCGGCCGCACACTCACCGTGACGCCGCGCTCGGCGCTCTTCTGCACCGCGACCGCCGGGGGTCCCGACTGAGCGTGTCCCGCGGCGAACGATACGACCACCACGATGGCGGCGGCCGTCGCCGCCGCGAGCAGGGTGCGGCGGCGCGGCGCGCCGGCTTGTCTCGTGAGTCCCATCTGCAATCTCCTTCAATGGTCAAAGCTTTCCCGAGCGGAGAGCGAGCACCGCCCACCATAGGCCGAGCACGGCGGCGAGCGCGAAACCCGCCAGCCCGATGAGCGGCAGCTCGGCCACGTGCGGACCCGCGTGCACGGCAAGCACGATGGCCGAGCCGATCACAACCGCGGCGACGATGAGGCTGAACGCGAGCCGGTTGGCGGCGCGTGCGAGCTCGCGCTCGAGCCCGCCGAGCGCCTCGTGCCGCACGCGCAGCGCCACGCCCTCGCCCGTCAGCTCGTCGAGCAGGCGGGCCACCGCGATCGGCACGCCCGCCGCCGCCCGGCGCGTCGCGGCGAGCGCGCGGTAACCGCGCGCGACCGACGCGGCGCCGGTGTCCGGGCGGAGCAGCGTCGCGACGAGGCGGCCGGTGTAGTCGCGAAAAGCCCCGAGCGAATCGAATTCGGGATCGAGAGCGCGCGCGAGCGCCTCGACCGTCATGAACGCCTTGGTGGCGAGCGCGATCTCGCGGACGAGCCGTACGTGATGGACGCGTCCCAGGCGGACGAACTCCGCGAGGATCGCGCTGAACGACGGTGCGGCGACGGCCGCGGCATGGTAGGCCTCAAGCGCCCGCCCGAGGTCGCGCACGAACGCGTCGCGATCCAGCTCGCCCTCGACGCCGCCCATCGCGAGGTACGTGTCGCCGAGCCACGCGGCGTCGCGCGCGATGACAGCGAGGAAGAGTTGCCGCAGGTTCTCCTGATCGCGCGCGCCGAGCCGGCCGAGCTGCCCGAAGTCATGGAAGCACAGCCGGCCGTCCGGGCGCAGGAACACGTTGCCGGGATGGGGGTCGGCGTGGAAGACGCCGTGCTCGAACACCTGCGTGAGGAAGAGTCGCATCAGGTCGACGGCGAGCTGCCTGCGCGCGGCCGGATCCGCGGGCGTCGCGTTGTCGATCGTCCGCGCGTGCGAGAACTCCATCGTCAGCACGCGGCGCGTCGTCAGCTCCGGGAAGACGGGTGGGACGTACACGAGCGGCTCGTCGCGGTTCGTCGCGGCGAACCGTTCGGCGTTGGCGCCCTCGCGCACGAAGTCGAGCTCGGCGGTGATCGTGTCCGCGAACTCCTCGACCAGCCCCGGCAGGTTGTACTGGCGCAGCCGCCCGACGTGCCGGTCGAGCAGCCGCGCGGCGTAGCGCAGCAACGCGAGATCGGAGGCGATCGTCTCGTCGATGTCCGGCCGCTGGACCTTGATCGCCGCCTCGGTCCCGTCGCGGAGCCATGCGCGATGCACTTGCGCCATCGACGCCGCGGCGAAGGGCGTCTCCTCGAAACGCGCGAAGAGCGATTCGACGCTCGCCCCGAGCTCGCGCTCAACGATCGCGCGTGCCGCGGCGCCGTCGAACGGCCGCGCCTCGCTCTGCAGGTGCCGGAGCTCGGTGACGAGCTCGTCGGGAAACAGGTCCGCGCGGACGCTCAGCATCTGGCCGAACTTGACGAGCGTCGGCCCGAGCGCCTCAAACGCGGCGCGCAGCCGCTGGGCGTCGCTCCGCGCCTGCATTGCTGCGCGCTCGCCTTCGCTCGCGGGCGCCGGCCCGGCGACACCCAACCGCTCGAGATAGCGGCCCCAGCCCTGCGCCGCGGCCACGCGCACGATCTCCGCGAGCCGCGGCAGCTCGCGCACCGGCAGCCCTGCCGGCGGGTTCGCGGCGATGTCCATCATGGTCGACATCAAAGCTCCTCAGCGCCCGAGCAGGTTGCTGACGCTCGCGAAGATCGCCCCGACGACGAACGCCCAGCCCGCCATGACGACGGCTGCCACGCCGAAGCCGGCAAGCGAGAACCTCCCGGCAGCCGGTTGCAGCTTGCGGAAGTCGAGGCCGTGGAAAAGCGAATTCATGAAGTTCGCCGACGCGTCGGGGAAGGCGACGAAGATCACCGCGCAGATCGCATAACCGATGACGACCGTCACCGCCAGCGCGGTGCCGGTTCGCCACGGATCGAGCTTGGGCATGGGTGCCTCCGTTGAGAAAGGCGATTGCGAATCGAAACGCGTCAGCTCCATGCCGGGTCCCGGCAGGATTGCCCGACCCGGCATGCAGCGTGCGCGTACCGCAGGCGAGCAGCGAAGGGCCGGCCGGCCCCGGTCAGGGAAAGGTCAGATCAGGAGCCGCATGGACCGGCGGAACGGCAGTTCCGGCGGCGGCGGCGCGAGCCGCAAGCGGGTCCGCGCGAAACGCGGCGATGGCGGTGAGAGAATCGCGTTCGGGAGCGCGACGAGCGGCTGATCGGGAACATGGGACGCCCCGGCCGCGGGCGAGTAGAACTTGCCACCGACCGAGATGGCCGACGGCAGGTCTTCAAAGCAGGGATCGGGAAACGGCCCGTCTGCAGGGGCTTGGTCCGACGCAGTGGCCACACCGATCCGCTCGCTCGGCGCCAGCAGCTCGAGGTCACAATAGGCCTGCGCCACCGGCACCAGAGCGAGTAATCCGGCCATCAGGATCGCGAGCGCACGAGTCCACGCCGAGCGTGGCGTGCGACGCAGCAGTCCGGCCAGTGCTGATGTGCGCCGAGTCATAAAGGGAATGCTGTCACTTTCCAATGTTCGCGCTTTGACGGACGTCAACTCAGTTGCCGCCTCGGCCGGGTGCGAACGCTCCACGCGCCTGAAACAGCACTGGCGCGAAGCCCCGTCCGTCGGCGCGCAGATGGCGCTTCAGCACTAAGTCGAAGAGCAGCGGGTTGTAGCGGCGGAGCTCGAGCAGCGTGCGCACCTTCGCGCCGTCGAGAAACCCCTGCTCTGCAAGTGCCTCGACGGACGTCATCGGCAGGATGCCCGGCAGTGGATAGTCGGAGCCGTAGAGGAGCCGGTCATGCCACTCCGCGCGCAGAAGGATCTCCCGCAGCGTGGCCGGGTTGCGGAAGCTGGCGATCGCGGAGACGTCGCCGAACAGCCGGCCGGCATATGCCGGCTCCTCCATCAGCCGCGCGAACAGACGGAAGTTCGCGGTGGGCCGGCCGCCCGCGTCGGGGTCCGCCGACTCGCCCTCGGTCGCGCAATGCGCCACGATGACGCGCGCGCCGCGATCGAGCGCACGGCGCAGCCGCGCCGGGCTGTTCAGCGCCTCTTCCGAGCCCCGTATCGGGTGCTCGTAGCCGCCATGGGTCAGCAGCGGAAGATCGAGCCGCGCGAGCGCCGCGTAGAACGCGTCGCAGCGCGGCGATGCCGGATCGATATTCATCAGCGACGGAATCCACTTCACTGCGCGCGCGCCCGACTGCGCCGCGAGCTCGAGCGCCTCCACCGCGTCGCGACGGTAGGGATGGACCGACGCGATCCACTCGAACCGCTCGGGATAACGAGCGTGGATCCCATTGGCGTACAGGTTGGAGACGAGAAGCACGGTGCGATCGGCGAGGAGCCGCCCGCCGTCGTCGTACGCCGCGTCGAGCGCGAGCAACATCGCCTTCGCTCCGCCCGGAAAGGCGCCCTGCAGCGAGAGCAAGCGCGCGACGTAGCGCTCGTCCACCTGCGGGGACCCCGACGCCACGCACGCGCCGTCGAGGAAGAGCGCCGTGTGCGCGAACTCGAAGGGCCGGAGGAGCGAGCGCATCTCCGGATTGAGCCAGACCATGCCCCCGCCGTCCCCGACCCCGCCGAGGTGCACGTGACAGTCCCAGCAACCGGCCGGATCCACGCCCTCCCAGGCGGCGCGTACCAGCTCGTGCCCGGCAAGCCGCGGCGGCAGCGGCTCGGGCGGGCACGGGTTGAACAGGCCCTCGCGCAGCGCGTCGCAACCTCCGGCGGCAAGGCCGAGGGCCGACACCGCTGTCAGAAACCGGCGGCGCCGCCAGGCCCGTTCGGTCGTCATCGATCGCTCGCCGTGAAGCGCGCGGCGCCTACGTCGCGAGATCGCGCTTCTTCTGCTCGAACTCGTCCTTGCCGATCTCGCCGCGCGCGTAGCGCTTCTTGAGGATGTCGAGCGCCGTTTCAGCGGGCGGTCCGCCTGCGGTCGGCTCGCGCCGGAGCAGGCGCACCAGCAGGACGATGCCGACGACGAGGATCACCCACCACAGCACGCTGTGCACGATCGCGATACCCCAGCCCCATCCCTCCATTCCGCCCCACCCCATCATTCGACCTCCTTTCCCGCCTGGTCAGAGCGCGGTCTTGCGCAGCCTGAGCGCGTTGCCGATCACCGACACCGACGACAGGCTCATCGCCGCGCTCGCGATCATCGGGCTCAGCAGCAGCCCGAGCCACGGGAAGAGCACCCCCGCCGCGACCGGCACGCCGAGCGCGTTGTAGACGAACGCGAAGAACAGGTTCTGCCGGATGTTCGCCATCGTGGCGCGCGACAGGCGGCGCGCCTTGGCGATGCCGCGCAGGTCGCCCTTCACCAGCACGACGCGCGCGCTCTGCATGGCGATGTCGGTGCCGTGGCCCATTGCGATGCCGACGTTCGCCTGCGCGAGGGCCGGCGCGTCGTTCACGCCGTCGCCCGCCATCGCGACGATCTCGCCCTTCGCCTGCAGCTCCTGCACGACGCGGTGCTTGTCCTGCGGCAGCACCTCGGCCACGAAGTCCGCGAGCCCGAGCTTTGCCGCGACCGCCTGAGCGGTGTGCCGGTTGTCGCCAGTGAGCATGACGATCCGCACGCCCTGCTCGCGCAACGCGCGGATCGCCTCGGGCGTCGACGCCTTCACCGGATCGGCGACGCCGACGAGCCCGGCCGCGCGGCCGTCGACCGCGACGAACATCACCGTCTGGCCTTCCGCCTGCAACGCTTGCGCGCGCTCGGCGAGCCGCCCCGCGTCGATGCTCTCGTCGGCGAGCAGCGCCGCGTTGCCGATCAGCACGCGGCGCCCTTCGATCGCGCCGCGCACGCCCTTGCCGGTCAGCGACGCGAAGTCGGACACGGAGGCAAGCGCGAGGCCGCGGGCTTCGGCACCGGAAACGATCGCCGCGGCGAGGGGATGCTCGCTCGCGCGCTCGAGGCTCGCGGCGAGCCGCAGCACTTCGTCTCCGGGCACTTCGCCCACCGCCTCGACCGCCTGCACCGCCGGCTTGCCCTCGGTGAGCGTGCCGGTCTTGTCGACGACGAGCGTCGTCACCTTCTCCATCAGCTCGAGCGCCTCGGCGTCCTTGATGAGCACCCCGTCGAGTGCGCCGCGGCCGACGCCAACCATTACCGAGATCGGCGTCGCGAGCCCGAGCGCACAGGGACACGCGATGATCAGGACCGACACGGCAACGACGAGCGCGTTGGCGAGCGCCGGCTGCGGCCCGAACAGCCACCAGATCACGGCCGCGATCGCGGCGATCGCGATTACGCCCGGCACGAACCACGACGAGACGAGGTCGGCCAGGCGCTGGATCGGCGCGCGCGAGCGCGCCGCTTCGCTCACGAGATGCGCGATCTGCGCGAGCAGCGTGTCGGCCCCGACCTTCTCGGCGCGAATCACGAAGCTGCCCGTCTGGTTGACCGTCGCGCCGGTGACGGGGTCCCCGGCCCGCTTCTCCACCGGCACCGACTCGCCGGTGATCATCGACTCGTCGACCACCGAATGGCCTTCGAGCACGACGCCATCCACCGGCACCTTCGAGCCGGGTCGCACGCGCAGATGCTCGCCGGCCTTCACTTCCGCGAGCGGGACTTCCCGCTCGGCGCCGTCCGCCTCGACGCGAATCGCCGTGTTCGGCGCGAGGCCGAGCAGCGCGCGCACCGCGCTGGAGGTCTGCGACCGCGCGCGCAACTCCAGCACTTCGCCGAGCAGCACCAGCGTGGTGATGACGGCCGCCGCCTCGAAGTAGAGCGGAACGAGGCCGTGCGCCTTGAACGCCTCCGGGAGCGGGTCCGGGAACAGCACCGCAAACACACTGAACAGATACGCCACCGCGACGCCCAGGCCAATCAGGCTGTACATGTTGAGCCGCAGGGTGCGGAACGACACCCACGCGCGCTCGAAGAACAGCCAGCCGCCCCAGAGGACGACCGGCGTTGCGAGCGCGAGCTGTCCCCAGGCGAACAGCGACTCGTTCACCGCATGCCGGAATTCCATGCCCCAGATCATCTCGGCCATCGCGGTCGCGACGAGCGGCAGGCTCAGCGCGACGCTCATCCAGAAGCGCCGCGTCGTGTCCTTCAGGTGGACGTTCTCGACGTCCTCGAGCGTGGCGGTGCGCGGCTCGAGCGCCATGCCGCAGATCGGGCAGTTGCCCGGCGCGTCGCGCACGATCTCCGGGTGCATCGGGCAGGTCCACTCGACTTTCGTGCCGGCGGTCACCGCCGGGAGCGGGGCGGCTGCGGCGGCCTGGTGAGGGGCGTGGCCGTGATGCGCGTGGTCGTGATGCGCGTGATCGTCGTGCGCGTGACCCTGGTGTGCGTGATCCTGGCGTTCGCGCTGCGCGTGGGCGGTCATGTGCGGTTCTCCTTGGTGATCGGTCGACCCCCGTACACTAGAATCCGTACGTCGGTACGGAGTCAAGGGGATCGGGATGGACGGTCAACCGTTGCGGATCGGGGCGCTCGCGCGGGCGGCGGGCGTGGGCGTCGAGACGATCCGCTACTACCAGCGCCGCCGGCTGCTCGGCACGCCGGCGCGCGCCTTCGGCGGGCAGCGCAGCTATCCGCCGGACTTCGTGGACCGCCTGCGCTTCATCAAGCGCGCGCAGGCGCTCGGTTTCTCGCTCGCCGACGTCGCTGCGCTGCTCCAGCTCGACGACGGCACCGGTCACGTGCGCGCCCGACAGCTCGCCGCGGCGCGGTTGGCGGAGATCGAGTCGCGCATCGCCGACCTCGCCGCGATGCGCGAGGTGCTCGCGCAGCTCATTCACGACTGCGAGCACGCGGAGGGGCGCGTGCCGTGTCCGATCATCGCCACGCTCCTGCGCGACGACGCCCACGCGGCAAGGCGGCCCCGCCGCCCCGCTACTGCTCGCCCCCGGACATCCACCACGGCCCGTAGCGCTTGAGCTGGTCGCGCTGCTGCTGCGTCAGCGCGCCCTCGACCTTCTCCGCCGCGTCGAGCGAGTTCTCGATACGCTGCACGCGCAGCTCGCCGATGCGCTTGTAGGCGGCGATGATCGCGGCGCGGTCGCGCTTGCCGGACGCGAGGTACGCGTCGCGCAGCTTCGCCTGCTCGTCCTGCTGCTTGCCGAGCAGGTCCCAGTTCTTGCGGCGCAGGTCGTCCTGGATCTTCAGGACTTGCTGGCGCTGGGCGTCGGTGAGGTCGAGTTGCCACAGCGCGCCAATCCCGCCGCCCGGACCCATCATCATTCCGCCGCCGCCCATCATGCCGCCGCGGCCCAAGCCCATGCCGCCGCCCATCATTCCGGGACCCATGCCCTCTCCCATCATCCCGCCTCCGCCCATCATTCCGGGACCCATTCCTCCGCCGGGGCCCTGCATCATTCCCGGTCCCTTCCCCGGACCCATGCCGGGCGCGGGCTGGCCGGGTTGCTGGGCGACCGCGCTCGCAGCTGCGAGCGCGGCGGCCGTTGTGAACGCAATCAACACAGGACGTACTCTCATGCTCGTCTCCTTGCAAACGACGCGGACACACGCCGCGATCCGGACGCTCACCACCGGTAAGGCGGCCGGTACGACTCGAATACCCTCGCATTCCCGCGCTCGTCGAACACGACCGCGCTGAACGGTTCGGGCTTGGGGCCCTCCATCCCGGGCGAGCCATTCGGCATGCCGGGCACGCTGATCCCGACCACGGACGGCTTCTCCGCGAGTAGCCTCTTCACCGCGGCCGCGGGCACGTGCCCCTCGACGGCGTAGCCGCCGATCACCGCCGTGTGGCACGACGCGAGACGGTCGGGCACGCCGAAGCGCTGCCGCACCGGTCCGAGATCATTGACCTCCACGGTCTTCACCGCGAAGCCGTTCGCCCGCAAGTGCTTCACCCAGTCGGTGCAGCACCCGCACGTCGGGCTCTTGTAGACGACCATCTCGGGCAGTGCGGTCGCGCCGGCGCGTCCGGCGACGCCCGCCGCCGCGAGCGCGGCGACCTTCAGCATCCATTCCCTGCGCTTCATCGGGTCACCCCTCCGTGAGTTCACTTCTGGATCTTCGTGACGATGTACTGGCCGCCGTCCTTCTCGGCCTGGAACTTCACCTTGTCGCCGGCCTTCACCTGGTCGAGCATCGCCGGATCCTTGACCTGGAACACCATCGTCATCGCCGGCATGTCGAGGTTCGCGATGGGGCCGTGCTTGATGGTCAGCTTCTTCGCCTCCTTGTCCACCCGCCGGATCTCGCCCTCGGCCAGGGCCGCGGAGGCCTGCGCCACCTGCGCGCCCTTGTCGTGGTGCGCGGAATGGCCGGACTGCGCGAGTGCCGCGGGCGGCATCGCGGCAATCGCCGAAGCGGCAGCGAGAATGATCCTCTTTTTCATCGTCGTCTCCTTGAGTAAGCGCAAGTCGTGGGCTCGCGTAGCCGCTCAGCGCACCGCGATCTTTCCCAGCATCCCCGCCTCCAGGTGGCCGGGAATGAGGCAGGCGAAGTAGAACTCGCCGGCCTTCGTGAACTGCCAGACCATCTCGCCGGTCTCGCCGGGCCTGAGGTGCACCATGTGCGGCTCGTCGTGCTCCATGTCCGGGAACTTCTTCATGAGCTCGTAGTGCTCCTGGAGCTCGGCCATGGTGCCGATCACGGTCTCGTGCATCATCTTCCCGGCGTTCTTCACCACGAACCGGACTGTCTCGCCCCGCTTCACCGTGAGCTCGGCGGGCGTGTAGCGCATGTCGTCGGTCCCTTGGATGCGAACGGTGCGCGTCACCTTCTTCGGGTCTCCGGGCCGGCCGAATGCCTTCTCCTCGACCGGTTGGGCGGCGCCCTTCCGGGCCGGCTTCTTGCCGTCCGTCGCATCGCCGTGAGCGAGCGCGGCAGGGGAAGCGGCGAGCATCGCCGCGAGGAGCACTGCGCGTTTCCTCATTCGTCTCTCTCCTGGTCAGTGATGCTGATGCCCGCCGCGGCGGACCGTCATGGTTTTTGGATCGGCCGGCGGCGCGACGGCGCGCGCCGCCGGCTGCGGCGCACCGGTCCATTCGTAGGCAACCGTCCCTGGCGGGTGCTTGTACCAGCCCGGGTCCTTGTAGTCGTTGGCGGCGAGGCCTTCGCGCACCTTCACCACGGTGAACATGCCGCCCATCTCGATCGGCCCGAACGGGCCGGCCCCGGTCATCATGGGCAGCGTGTTGTCGGGCAGTGGCATCTCCATCTCGCCCATGTCGGCCATGCCGCGCTCGCCCATGACCATGTAGTCGGGCACGAGGTTCATGATCTGCCGCGCCACGCCGCGATGGTCCACGCCGATCATGGTCGGCACGTCGTGGCCCATCGCGTTCATCGTGTGGTGCGACTTGTGGCAGTGGAACGCCCAATCGCCCGGCGCGTCGGCGACGAAGTCGAACGCGCGCATCGCCCCGACCGGCACGTCAATCGTCACCTCCGGCCACGCCGCCTCAGGGCGCACCCACCCGCCGTCGGTGCAGCTCACTTTGAAGTCGTAGCCGTGCATGTGGATCGGGTGACTCGTCATGGTGAGATTGCCCATCCGCACGCGCACCCTGTCGCCCTTGCGGACGACGAGGTGGTCGATGCCCGGGAAGACCCGGCTGTTCCAGCTCCACAGGTTGAAGTCGAGCATGGTGTTCACCTTCGGCGTGGCGCTGCCCGGCTCGACGTCGTATGCGTTGATGAGGAACACGAAGTCGCGATCGACGCGCATGAAGCCCGGACTCTTCGGATGCACGACGATGAACCCCATCATGCCCATCGCCATCTGCACCATCTCGTCGGCGTGCGGGTGGTACATGAACGTGCCCGACTTCCTCATCTCGAACTCGTAGACGTAGGTCTTGCCGACCGGGATCTGCTTCTGCGTCAGCCCGCCGACGCCGTCCATGCCGTTCGGCAGCAGGATGCCGTGCCAGTGGATCGTCGTGTGTTCGGGCAGCCTGTTGGTGACGAAGAAGCGGACCTTGTCGCCCTCGACGCACTCGATCGTCGGACCCGGCGACTGCCCGTTGTAGCCCCACAGGTTCGCCTTCATGCCGGGCGCCAGTTCCCGCACGACCGGCTCCGCGACGAGGTGGAACTCCTTCCAGCCGTTGTTCATCCGCCACGGCAGCGTCCAGCCGTTGAGCGTGACCACGGGGTTGTACGGCCGACCGTTCGGCGGCGCGAGCGGCGGCTGGGTCGCGGGGCTCGTCTGCACCGGCGCCTCGGGAAGCGAGGCGGCCTGCACGCGGCTCACCGCCGCCGCGCCGAGCACCGCCGCGCCGGCGCCGGCCAGAAAGTCTCTCCTGGTTCTCATCGTCATCGTTCCTTCGCGTGCGTCCTCAGTGCCCGCCGCCGGTCTGCGCGACCGGCGCCGGCGACATCCGCCGCTCGGCGCGCGGCCCGCCGCCGGCCCCGGCGATCGCCGACCGGAGATCGGTCTCGGCCAGCCAGTAGTCGCGCGTCGCGTCCATCGCCGCGTTGACGGCGAGCACCTGCTCGCGCGCATCGGCGAGCAGCTCGAAGACGCTGATCAGCATGCCGTTGTAGCGCAGCAGGGTCTCCTCCGAGATCTTCTTGCGCAGCGGCACGATCTCGTCCCGGTAGTGGCGCGCGGTGTCGAACGTGGTGCGGTAGGCAAAGTACGCCTCGCGGAGCTCGGACTCCGCGTCGACGGCGGCCTGCGCGACCCGGCTCACCGCCTGCAGGTAGAGCGCTTCCGCGCGCGCGACGCGCGCCGTGCCGAAGTCGAATAGCGGGATCTCGATCCTGAACTCCCAGCCGTAGGCGAACGGGTCGGTGTGCTCCTTCGTGCGCGCCCGGCCCACCTCGAGCGCGTCGATGAAGCGGGTCGTCTTCACGAGGCCGAGGGAGTCGGCGAGGCTCGCCGCGTCGCGCTGCGCGGCGCGGATGTCGAGCCTTCCTTCGAGCGCCGAGGCCTCGATCTCCGCCGGCTCGGCAGGGGCCGCCGGCAGGTCGGGCAGCCGCTCGGGCAGTCGATACCCCGTGTCGCGGCCGCTCAGCCCCATCAGCCGGGTGAGCCGCTCCCGCGCCGCGGCCGCGGCCTGCCGGGCGCGCGCCAGCTGCGTGACCGCCTCGGCGTAGAACGCCTGCTCGCGCATCTGCTGCAGCCGCGAGTAGTTGCCGGCGCGGGCCATCCGCCGCGCGAGTTCTGCGCTCGACTCGGCGGCGTCCCTCACCTGCGCCAGGTAGCGCGCCGCCTCGTCGGCGCCGACCGCCTCGATCCATGCCCGGCGCGTCTCGTAGGCCACAGCGACGGTCTCCCGCGCGACCTCTGCCTGCACGCGCTCGAAGCGCTTCGACTCGAAGCGATGGCGCAGCGGCATGGTAAGCAGCGAAATCACCTCGATGCCGATCGCCTGCTCGACCTTCACGGTCTCGCCGCCGTACTTCGTCTTGAGGCTCGCGATGTGGATCGACGGCAGGCGGCCGGCGGCAACGACGTCGGCCTCGGCGATCCCCAGCTCGGCGTAGGTCGCCTGCAGCCCGGGATTGTTCACGAGCGCGATCCGCACAGCGTCCTCCGCCGCGAGCGGCGCAGCGAGACGCTCCCGCACGAGCGCGGCGACGGCGTCGCGATCCGCGTCGGTACGCTGCCAGCGCGGCTGCGCCTGCGTGCGCGCCTCGGCGGTCTTCGCAACCGCATCGAAGCCGCCGTCCGGCGAGAAGGTCGCGCACCCGGCGACCGCGAATGCGCCGAGCGCGGCGAACCGCCTACTTGCGATGGTGAGCGTCATGGCTCTGCTCCTTCGCGGCAGGCGCGGGGGCCGCGGCAGGCTGCGGTGGCGCGTTGCGTTCGTCGGCGCGCAGCACCCCGACGTGGCCACCGACACGCTCGACGGTCTCATTGACCTCGCGCCACGGCGCGAGCGGTTCCTCCGCAAAGGGCCGGTAGCCCTCGTATGCGGAGCGATAGGGCGGCGGCGCTGCGACGGCGCCTTCGCGCGTCGGCTGGGCGGGCGTCTGGGCGCGGGCGGCAGCGGTCGCGCACACCAGCGCGGTCACCGCCAGGGTCCTGGCAAGCATCGGTCTCCGAGCTCCATGGGAGGCGGCGCCGGTGCGGCGCAGCCTCGCGTTTCGGAAGCGGAACGGGCGCGCGGCAAGCGCGCGCGGGAGATCAGAGCGTCGCCAGCGGCGGGCGCTTGGGCTGCTCGGGGAAGAAGTCGTGGGGGTGGATCGAAGCCGTGACGAAGACTTCGTGCGCCGCTGCGGGCGCTGCGATCGCGATCGACGGCGCCGCGGTCGAGTAATGGTGGCAGCAGCCGTGCCCGCCGGCGCCGTGGCCCGGACCGCCGTCGTGGCTGCCCGCGCCGCCATCGCCGCCATGCTCGTGCGCGTGGTCGCCGTGGTCGTGCGCGGAATCCTCGTGCAAAGCGTGATGCATCGGCGAGTGCGCCGGGTCGAGCTCGCACAGCGCGACGAGCCCCGGCAGCGCGGCGGCCTGGAGCGGCAGCCACGCGAGGAGAGCGAGCGCGATCAGACGGGCCAGGCGGCGCATGTCGGCGGCAAGTATAAGCGGGGCGACGGACGGCTCGCCACCCGGCTTTGTTACTGACCGTAACGGCGGGGCGGAGTTCATCACGGCGCGCCGGACCCCGCCGCACCGTGCCGATGGCGATGATGCAGGTCCGGGTAATGCGGATGCGAATGCGTGATCGGCGCGTGGCGGTGGGGGTGCGCGTGCGGCTCGGCGCCGTCCCACCCGAAGTCGTGCTCGTGCCGATGGTGCTCGTCGTGCACGTGCGGATGCGCGTGCTCGAGCGGCTCGTGCGTGTGCTCGTGCGCGTGGCGCTCGGTCAGGTGGAGCCAGACACCGGCGCCCATCAGCGCCGCGGCGAGCCAGAATCCGGCCGAAGTCGGCTCGGCGAACGCGCCGATCGCCACGGCCGCGCCGATGAACGGTGCGGTCGAGAAATATGCGCCGGTGCGTGCCGTGCCGAGCCCGCGCAATGCGATGACGAAGAGCACGAGGCTCACGCCGTAGCCGAGCAGCCCGACCGCGGCAGCGACCGCTGCGAGCCCCGGCGCGGGGATGGCGCCGCCGAGCGCGAGCCCGATCGCGAGATTGACCGCGCCGGCGACGAGACCCTTCGCGCCGGCAACGAACGTCGCGTCGCCGCCGGACACCTTGCGCGTGAGGTTGTTGTCGATCGCCCAGCACAGGCACGCGCCCGCGACGAGCAGCGCGCCCGCGAGGCTGTCCGCACCCCCCGATCCGGCGGGCCATGCGAGCGCGACGCCGCCCGCGACGATGAGCGCCATGCCGAGCACGATGCGCCGGCCGGCGTTCTCGCGGAACACCACCCACGCAATCACCGCGGTGAGCACCGCTTCGAGGTTGAGCAGCAGCGACGCGCTCGCGGCGCTCGTGCGCACCAGCCCGAGCATGAGCAGCACCGGGCCGAGGATCCCGCCGAACGCGATCGCGCCAGCGAGCCAGCGCCAGTCCCCCTCAGCGAGCCCGGTGCCTCCCGGCCGCAGCCAGACCCGTGCGCGCATCGCGAGCAGTCCGATGCCGCTGCCGAGATAGAGCAGCGCCGCGAGCACCACGGGGTGGATGTCCGCGACGAGCGCCTTCGCGATCGGCGTGCTCGCGCCGAACAGCGCCGCGGCCCCCAGCGCACAAAGCGCGTAGCGCTGGATGGCGGGATCGCTCATGCGACGATCAGTCAGCGCAGATTCCCGGTGTGGCCGAGCGAGTACCGGCCGGGCTGCGGCCAGACCGTAAGGCCGTGCGGCTCCTTGCCCACCTTGATGCTGCGCACCTCGCCCGTGGTCGTCTCGATGGCGTAGACGACGTCGTCGAAGCGGCCGGAGAGCCAAAGGATCTTGCCGTCGGCGCTGACGTTGCCCATGTCGGGGCTTCCGCCGCCGGGGATCGGCCACGTGGCCACGACCGCCCGCGTCGCGAAGTCGATCACCGAGACGCTGCCCTTGCCGCCCGGCGGGCCGTACACCTTGGTCGAGCCGCGGTTGGCGACGTAGAGCTTCGTCCCGTCGCGGCTCGGGTAGAGCCCATGCGTGCCGACCCCGGTTTTGATGTACCCGACCTCGACGAACTTGTCGCCGTCGATCAGGTGCACGCCGTCGGTGTGCATGTCGGCGACGTAGAACACGCTGCCGTCGGGCGAGATGCGGATGTCCTGCGGCATGCCGCCCCGCGAGAGCTTGAGGTAGCCGACCACCTTCCGGTCGACGAAGTCGATCTTCGCCAGCATGCCCTTGAACTCGCAGGTGAAGATCGCGTAGCGGCCGTCGATCGAGAACTCGGCGTGGTTGATCCCGGCGCAGTCCGGCACGGCGAGCGAGCTCTGCAGCGCCATCGTCTGCGGATCGCGGAAGTCGAGCCGCTTGCGCGCCTCCGCGACCACGATCGCCGAGCGCCCGTCGGGCGTGTAGTACATGTTGTACGGGTCGTCCACCTCGATGTCCTTCCCGCGCTTGCCCGTCAGGGGATCGATCGGCGTCAGCGTGCCGTCGGTGCGCCCCTCGGCGTTGTTGGTCACCCACAGCGTCTTGAGGTCCCAGGACGGGACGACGTGCTGAGGGTGGATGCCGACGCGGAACCTGTCGACCACCTTCATCTGGACCGGATCGATCACGTACACGTCGTTGGATTGGCGGTTGGGCACGTAGACTCGCTCGAGCGCGCCGGCGACGGCGGGACTGAGCCGGTCGGCGGCGGTCTCGCTGTACAGGTTGTCCGGGTTCGTGACCGGCGGCATGCCCGGCACGGTCTCGACAACCCGCGGTGGGGGTGGCGGCTCGGGGGCAGCGACCGGCGCCGCGGGCGCGGCGGTCGGGGCCGCCGCCGGCACGACCTCGGCGCGCGGTGGCGGTTCCTGTCGGCCGATCCAGAGGAGCACCAGGACCAGCGCTCCCACGACGAGCGATCCGCCGAGTACCAACCAACGTTGAGTTCGATCCATTCGATGCTCCAGGCGATCAGTTACTAGCCGTACAGTGCGCGCCTCACGCGCGCATCCACTCAACGCAGCGGCAGAGGATGGAGACCCCCGAGTCTATCTCGCCGCCCTCAGGACCGTGGCCAAAGCGGAAGGCATGGCCAAGGTCGCCAAGGCGGCGGGAGTGCCGCGCGAAAGCCTCTATCGCGCGCTGTCGGCGGGCGGCAGTCCTCGCTTCTCGACCTTGCACGCCATTCTGAAAGCGGCGGGCCTCAGGCTCTCCGTAGAAAGGGCTGATTCGCGCACATCGGTGTACGGTCCTGCGCGCCGATCATCGCCCATCCCCCTCGCGCTCCTAGAGCGCTGCGGGACTCGCGGCCGATGCAACCCGGGCCGCAGGCTTTGCTCGCGGAAGCTCGCGCCGGCGCATGAGGTAGTACGCCGCCGGCACGACCAGCATCGACAGCAGGGGCGCGGTAATCATGCCGCCGATCATCGGCGCGGCGATGCGCTGCATGACCTCGCTGCCCGTGCCCTCCGACCACATGATCGGCGCGAGGCCGGCGAGAATCACCGCGACGGTCATCGCCTTCGGCCGCACGCGCAGCACGGCGCCTTCCTCGATCGCTTCGAACAGCGTCTGCTCGTTCGCCGGCGCACCGCCCTGGAGGCGGCGCTCGTACGCGTACTTGAGGTAGATGAGCATCACCACCCCGAACTCCGCGGCCACGCCGGCGAGGGCGATGAACCCGACGGCGCTCGCGATCGAGAGGTTGTGCCCCAGCGCCCAGACGTACCAGAAGCCCCCGACGAGGGCGAACGGCGGCACGATCATGAGGAGCGCCGCCTCGTCGAAGCGCCGGAACGTGAGATAGAGCAGCACGAAGATGATCGCGCCCGTGAACGGGACGAGGACCCCGAGCCGGTTCACCGCGCGTTCGTAGTACTCGAACTGACCCGACCACTGCACCGAGACGCCGGGCGGCAGCTCGACCTGGCCTGCGACGGCGCGCTTCGCGTCGTCGACCACGGCGACGAGATCGCGTCCGCGGATGTCGACGTAGATCCAGCTCGAGAGCCGCGCGTTCTCGCTCTTCAGCGCCGGCGGGCCGTCGGTGACCACGACGGCCGCCACGGCGCCGAGCGGGATCTGTGCGCCGGCATCGGTGACGATCGGCAGGCTGCGCAGCGCCGCAATGGAGTCGCGCAGCTCCCTCGGGTACCGGACGTTGATCGGGAAGCGCCGCCGGCCCTCGATCGTCTCGCCGACGTTTTCGCCGCCGATCGCCGCGGCGACCACCGATTGCACGTCGGCGACGCTGAGCCCGAAGCGCGACGCCGCCGCGCGGTCGATGCGAACGTCGATGTAGCGCCCGCCGGTGATGCGCTCGGCGAGCGCCGAGCTCACGCCCGGCACGTCCTTCACAGCCCGCTCGATCGCGGCCGCCGCGCGCTCGATCTCGGCGAGGTCGTTGCCCGACACCTTGATGCCGAGGGGGCTCTTGATGCCGGTGGCCAGCATGTCGATGCGGTTGCGGATCGGCGGGATCCAGATATTGGCGAGGCCCGGCAGCCGGACCAGGGCGTCGAGCTCGTCGACCAGCTTCTCGGGCGTCATGCCCGGCCGCCATTCCGCGCGCGGCTTCAGCTGAATGGTCGTCTCGACCATCTCGAGCGGCGCCGGATCGGTCGCCGTCTCCGCCCGTCCGATCTTGCCGAACACGCGCTTCACCTCCGGGACCGTCGCGATGAGGCGATCGGTCTGCTGCAGCAGCTCCGCCGCCTTCGACGGCGCGATCCCGGGCAACGCGGTCGGCATGTAGAGGAGATCGCCTTCGTAGAACGGCGGCAGGAACTCGCCGCCGATCCGCGACACGGGTACGAGCGTCGCCGCGAGCACCAGCGCCGCGACGAGCAGCGTCGTCTTCGGCCACCGGAGGACCGCGCCGAGCAGCGGGCGGTAGGCCGCGATGAGGGCCCGATTGATGGGGTTCCTGCGCTCCTCCGGGATGCGGCCGCGGATGAGATAGCCCATGAGGACCGGGATCAGCGTCACGGCGAGCACGGCCGACGCGGCCATCGCGTAGGTCTTCGTGTAGGCGAGCGGCGAGAAGAGCCTGCCCTCCTGCGCCTCGAGGGCGAACACCGGCACGAACGAGAGCGTGATGATCAGGAGCGAGAAGAAGAGCGCAGGCCCGACCTCCACCGCCGCATCCCCGATCAAGCGCCAGCGCTCCACGGCGCCGAGACGCTGCCCCGGATGCTCGTGCGTCCAGGCCTCGAGCCGCTTGTGCGCGTTCTCGATCATCACGATCGCCGCGTCGACCATCGCGCCGACCGCGATCGCGATCCCGCCGAGCGACATGATGTTGGCGTTAACGCCCTGGTAGTACATGACGATGAACGCCATCAGCACGCCGAGCGGGAGCGTGACGATCGCGACGAACGCAGAGCGCAGGTGCACGAGGAACAATGCGCACACCAGCGCGACCACGATGAACTCCTCGACGAGCTTGTCGCGCAGGTGCGCGACCGCGCGCTCGATGAGCCCCGAGCGGTCGTAGGTCTCCACGATCTCGACGCCCGGCGGCAGGCTCTTCGCCAGCTCGGCGAGCTTCGCCTTCACCAGCTCGATCGTGGCGAGGGCGTTCTTCCCGGCGCGCATCACCACCACCCCGCCCGCCACTTCGCCTTCGCCGTCGAGCTCGGCGATCCCGCGGCGCATTTCGGGTCCGAGCTGCACGTGGGCGACGTCCTTTAGCATCACCGGCACGCCGCCCTTCCCGGTGGCGAGCGGGATGCCGCGGAAATCGTCGAGCGTGCGCAGGTAGCCGGTCGCGCGGACCATGTACTCGGCCTCGGCGAGCTCGACCACGGAGCCTCCGGTCTCGCGGTTCGCGTTCTGGATCGCGGCGACCACGCGCGAGTGCGGGATGCCGTACGCGCGCAGGCGGTCCGGATCGAGGACCACCTGGTACTGCCGCACCATGCCGCCGACCGAAGCCACCTCCGCGACGTTCGGCAGCGCCTTCAGCTCGTAGCGCAGGAACCAGTCCTGGAGCGCGCGCAACTCGCCGAGGTCGTTCGCCCCCGAGCGGTCGACGAGCGCGTACTGGTAGATCCAGCCGACCCCGGTCGCGTCGGGCCCGAGCGCCGGCTTCGCCTGCGGCGGCAGGCGTGCCTGCACCTGGTTCAGGTACTCGAGCACGCGCGAGCGCGCCCAGTACGGATCGGTGCCGTCCTCGAACAGCACGTACACGAACGAGTCGCCGAAGAAGGAGTAGCCGCGCACCGTCTTCGCGCCCGCCACGGACATCATCGTGGTGGCGAGCGGGTAGGTGACCTGGTCCTCGACGATGCGCGGCGCCTGGCCGGGGTACGTCGTGCGGATGATGACCTGCACGTCGGAGAGATCGGGCAGCGCATCCACGGGGGTCCTGACGACCGCGTAGAGGCCCCACGCGGTGACGAGCGCGGTCGCCATCAGCACGAGGAACCGGTTCGCGATCGACCAGCGAATGAAACCGGCGATCACTTGTGGTCTCCGTGTCCGGCTTGCGGTTCAGGTGCTTTTCCGCTGCGGCCGGCCGGCTCGACTTTGGTCGTGTGGTAATCGCCCTCGCGCGTGATCACGAACTCGAATCGGATCGGGTCCCCCGCCTTCAGGCCGGCCGGCAGCCCGCCCTGCGGCGACTTGAACTCCATCGTCATCGCGCCCATTCCGGCGCTCGGGATCGCACCGTGCTTGATGGTCAGGAAGCTGTCGTCGCCGCTCACCATGACGCCCTCGGCCCTGTGCACCGGCGCGGCCGCGGCGCCCGCGCTTTCCGACGGCTGCATGCGCGTGAGCGTCGCCCGCAGGCTCGCTTCCGAGTCGATGAGGAACTGTCCCGACAGCACGACGCGATCCCCGGCCGAGAGGCCCTTCACGATCTCGGTGTCCCCGCCCGACTCGCCGCCCGCTTCGACGTCGACCGGCCGGAACATGCCCTTCTCGTCGGCGAGGACCACGACTGTGCGCGTGCCGGTGCGGATCACCGCCTCGCTCGGCACCAGAAGTGTCGGGCGCGCAGCCGACGGCGCGAACGAGAGCGAGGCGAACATGCCCGGCGCGAGCCGCGCGCGCGGGTTCGCGAGCTCGATGCGCGCGCGCACGGTGCGCGTCTCGACGTTGAGCTCCGGAAGGATCGCCGCGACGCGGCCGCGAAAGGTCTCGCCGGGGAAGGCGGCGACGCGCGCCTCGACCGGCGTGCCCGGGCGCACCGCCGCGCTCAAGGACTCCGGCACCTCTGCGTTCACCCAGACGGTAGAGAGGTCGACGATCCGGAACAGGGTCGCGCCGGACATCACCGTCATGCCCTCGCGCACGTCGAGCTCGGCAATCACGCCGCCGATCGGCGCGCGCAGCGTGAAGCGCGGCTGGACGCGCCGGTCGTGCTCGACCGACTGGATCAGCTCCTCGCTCATTCCCAGGAGCAAAAGGCGCTGGCGCGATGCCGCGCGCAGCGTCTCGGTGCCCGACAGCTCGCTCTTGAGCAGCGCGAGGTACTCCTCCTGCGCGGCCGCCCACTCGGGCACGAGCAGCTCGACCAGGGGCGCGCCCTTCGCCACCGGGTCGAGCGGCGCGCGCGCGTGGAGTTTCTCGACGAAGCCGGCGGTGCGCGACTGCAGGACGACGACGCCACGCTCGTTCCACGCGACGGTGCCGACCGCTTCGACCTTGCGCCCGAGTGTGCCGGTCCGCACGGCCGCGGTGCGCACGCCGAGGTTCTGCGCGACGCGCGGATTGATCGCGACGCCGCCCTCCCCCGCCGACTCGTCGGCGTACTTCGGCACGAGCTGCATGTCCATGAAGGGCGACTTGCCCGGCTTGTCGAAGCGTTGCTGCGGGTACATCGGGTCGTACCAGTACAGGACCTTGCGGCCGTCGTCGGCCTTCGGGGCTGCGCCGGCGCCCGGCGTGGCCGGCGCGACGTGCTTGATCCCCTGCGACATCCCGAACCAGTAGCCGCCGGCCACGCCTGCAGCGGCGAGCACGACGGCGAGCGCCCATGCGACGGCGGGCTTCATTGCTTCGTCTCCTCTTGCGGCACGAGGTAGGTCAGGCCGGCCCAGGCGCGGCCGCGCTCGAGGAGCGCGTTGTGCAGTCCGAGCCGCGTCTCCGCCTCGGCCTTGCGCGCCTCGATCACGGCCATCAGCTCGCCCTTCCCGCCGCGATACGCGGCGAGCGCCGCTTCGGCGCGCTCCTGCCCGAGCGGGATGAGCACCTTCTCGAAGCGCTCGACGCGGCGGTTCCACGTCTCGTAGTCGACAGCGAGCCCGCGCACCTGCGCGGTGTAGGTGCGCCGCGCGTCCTCGAGCTGGGCGCGCGCGCGCTCGACCTGCGCGAGGCTCGCGGCGACGTCCCGGTCCTGGCGGTCGGCCGGGAAGACGGGCAGGTCCACGCTGAACATGAGGCTCAGCATGTTGGAGAAGTACGGAGTGCGCTGCCCGAACGACAGCTCCACGCCCCAGTCGGGCGTCTTGGTGCTTTGCGCGAGCGCCACGTCGCTGCGGGCCAGCGCCGCGCGGCGCTCGAGCACCTGCAACGTCGGCTGCCGGTCGAGCGACTCGAGCAGCGTGGCGACCGGCACCGCGAGCCGGGACGTGTCGGGCGCGGCGCCGACGGGCCGCTGCGCGTCGTCGCCGACGAACACGGCGAGCTGGAGGCGTGCGCGCGCGAGCACGCGCTCCTGGTCGATCACCTGGTCGCGCGCGGTCTCGAGCGCGGACCGCGCCATGAATCCGTCCGCCGCCGGCGCACGCCCGGCCGCGATCGCGGCGCCGACGGTCTCCTGCTGCAGCGCAACCGCGTTCACCAGGTCGCCCATCACCTCGAGCGCGCGCGTCGCGTGCAGGACCTCGTACCACGCGACCGCGATCTCGCGCCGCAGGTTGGTGCGCTCGAGCACGAGGCCGGCCTGCTCGACGCCGAGCTCGCGCGCGGCGCGCTCGCCGCGCGCCCGGCGCTTGTCGCCGTTGAGGATGTCCTGCATCACGCCGATCCGCTTCATGGTCATGAAGTCCTGCGTGAGGCTCCACGCGTCCGCGCCGCTGACCGGAACGTTCTCCAGCCCGAACTTGAGCTTCGGGTCGGGAAGCTGCGCCGCGCGCCCCGCGAGATCGGACGCGGCGGTGACGGCGGCCGACTGCGCCGCGAGCCGCGCCGAGCGCGCCTCGCCGATGCGGATCGCGTCGTCGAGCGACAGGGCCTGCGCCGCGGCGCGCGGTGCGGCGGCGGCGATGAGGAGGCACGCGGCGACGCGTGCGATGCCAGCAAGATGCATGGAACCTCCGCTCGATCGAAACGGAACGCGACCGTGCCGATGCGGCACAGCGCTTCGATCAAGCCGAGGTCAGATCCGCAGCCGGCGATGCAAAAGGATGGGTGGAGGAGCGCCCGCGTGCGCGAGCCAGTCCGTAAGGCGCGCCGACGGGGCGGGGCCGATGTGCGCGAGGTCATCGGCGCGCAGGACGACCAGCGGGGAGCCGAGTGCGGGTGTCGAGAGCGGCTTGGCCTGGTCGACGGTCTGCGTGCCGGCCTCGCAGTGCGCCTTGCAGAGCGCGTCGGGTCCCGGCCCGTCCGGCTCGTGGCACGGCGCGGCTGCCTCGTCCGCCGGCGTGGCAGGCACACAGGCGTACCCCGCGATGAGCGCCTGGGCGAACACGAGCGCCGCGATTGCGAGGAGCGCGGCGAGTCGGCGGGGCAGGCCGCGGCGGTGCATGCGCGCAAGCTTAACCCAGCCCCAGCGGCCGGGCTGTTGCGCTATATCAAGCGCCTACCAGACGCGCACGGCGTTGGCGAGGAGCTCGTACAGCGCGTAGTAGCTCCCCTGGAGCGCACCCAGGCTTGGCAGGAAATCGAACGCGGTCATCACCCGGTAGTTCGGAATGACTGTGGGCGCGGGCACAACCCCAATGCCGGCAGCCTCGAACTCTGCCCGCGCCCGCCGCATGTCGAAACCATGCACTACGAGCACGATGCGTTTGACGCCGTCGCGCTTGAGAATCTCGGAGGAGAACTGCGCGTTCTCGTGCGTGTTGCGCGACCGATCCTCGGCCCAGCGCACCGGGACGCCGAACTCCTGCTCGAGCGCTGCGCGCATCAGCGCGCTCTCGGTGACCGTGTCGCCGAACACGCTGCCGCCAGAAACCAGCACCGGCAGGCCGGTAGCGCGCGCGACCCGCGCACCGTACCGTACGCGCTCGAGTGTGGCACGTCCGAGCGTGTCACCGCCGTACTCGAGCGCCTCGCGCCGCACGCCGCTCCCAAGGATGACGACGGCCTGCGCCGTGCGCGCCTCTTCCATCCGCATCGGGGGGCCGTCGTTGGCGAGCCGGAGGAGCATGTCCGATACGGGATGCAGCGACAACGCCAGCAGGATCAGCAGCCCCGACCAGAGCATTGCGTGGCCGAGCCGCGGCCGCCTTCGTACCAGCAGCGCGCCCGCGATCGCGAGCAGCAGCGGCCCCGCCGGCGGCAGAACCAGTGCCGTAAGCAGCTTGCGAATCAGAAACAGGGTGTCCATTGCGACGCCGAGCATAGTGGGGATAGCGCCGTCAGCGGTGCATAAGGCATTGTCTGTCGATCGTACCGCTGGCGTCCCTTGGGCCCCCGGGCGCCCCGTCCCGGCACGACCTAGAACTCGAACACCCGCCGGGCGTTTCGCCCCCTGACTCGCTCCCTGACCCCATCCCCCAGCGCATCCACCCGCGCCAGGCACCCGATCGGGTCGCCGATCGTGTGCGGGTAGTCGGAGCCGTACATCACGTTTTCGCTGCCAAACACGCGCACGGCCATCTCGAGCGCGTCCTGGCGGAAGACGACGGCGTCGGCGTAGATCTGGCGTGCGTAGTGCGAGGGCTTGAGCTTGGTCTTCGCCGCGGCCGCAGGAATGTTCTCCCAGCACTGGTCGAGCCGCCCGATCAGGAACGGCAGCGCGCCGCCTCCGTGCGCGGCGATGATCTTCAGCTTCTCGTGTCGGTCGAAGAATCCGTCATAGATCATCCGCGCGACCGCAAGCGAGGTGTCGAACGTGAAGCCGAGCGACGCCGTGAGCTGAAACTCGTGCATCGCGAGCTCCCCGACGCCTGGCGGTGCGGTCGGATGGACGAGCACCGGCAGCGCGGCTTTGTCGATCGCACTCCAGATCGGCGCGAAGCCGGGATCGGTGAGCGGTTTCCCTGCGATGTTCGCGAGCACCATCACGCCCGAGGCGCCCTTCGCCGCCGCGCGCTTCAGCTCTTCGAGCGCGAGGTCCGCGTGTTGCCACGGCAGTGAGCAGAACCACCGGACGCGTTCCGGGTGCGCCGTCTGCGCCTGGGCGAACGTATCGTTTATGTCCCGCGCGGCCTTCAGGCTCACCTGCGCGTCGCCCCAGAAGACGTTGGGACACGTGAGCGACACGACCGACACGTCGATGCGCGCCTTGTCCATGTTGCGGATGCGGAGGTCCCAGTCGAACATCGCCGGGACGGGCGTCATGAACGGCGCGCCGTCGAGGTGGATCGCGCGCAGGCCGCCCTTCACTTCCTCCAGCGTGTAGCGCGGGCGGCCGTGCCGCTCGAGCAACTTCACCCAGTCGTGGGTGAGCATGTGGGTGTGGACGTCGATGACTTCCATGGGTCAATTCGCTCTCGCACCGGAGGTTTTGACGACCCGCGCCCACTTCGCGATTTCGCTCCGGACGAAAGCGGCGAACTCGTCGGGCGAATTCGTCACGGGCTCCATGCCGATGGCCAATAGCTTTTCGCGCACGTCGGGAAGCTTGAGGATCCGCACAATTTCGGCGTTGAGCTGGTTCACCACCTGGCGCGGCGTGCCGGCGGTGGTGAACACGCCGAACCAGGCGCTGACGTCGAAGCCCGTCAGGCCCTGCTCGGCGATGGTAGGCACGTCGGGCAGCAGCGGCGAGCGCTGCGCGGCGGTGACCGCGATCGAACGCAGCTTGCCCGAGCGGATGTGGGGCAGCGCTGTGGGGATGTCGCCGAAGGTCATCGAGATCTGCCCGGCGAGAAGGTCGACCATCGCCAGCGCGCCGCCCTTGTACGGGACGTGGACCATGTCGACTCCGGCCATCGCCTTGAAGAGCTCCCCGGCGAGGTGCTGGGAGGTGCCGTTGCCGGCCGAGCCGAAGGTGAGCTTGCCGGGGTTCGCCTTCGCGTACGCGATCAGCTCCGCGACGTTCTTCGCCGGCACGGAGGGGTGCACGGAGAGCGAGTTGTTGATCGAGGCGGCGATCGTGACCGGCGCGAAATCCCTGACCGCGTCGTACGGCATCGAGCTGTAGAGGCTGACGTTGATGGCGTGGGTGGCGATCGTGCCCATGACCAGCGTGTAGCCATCCGGCGCGGCCTTCGCGACGATGTCGGCGCCGATGTTGCCACCCGCACCGGTACGGTTCTCGACCAGAACAGGCTGGCCCCACGTGTCCTGCATGCGCGCGGCGATCGTGCGCGTAAGCGTGTCGAGCGCACCGCCGGCCGCGAACGGCGCGATGAAGCGGATCGGCTTCGACGGGAAGGCCTGGGCATCGGCTCCGCCCGAAAGTACGAGCGCCGCGGCCAAGGCGATGGCGTGCCGGAAGGTCATGGTTCTCCCCCTAGTCGCTTCGGCACATGATGCCACGCTGCGTTACATTTGCCCCCTCGCCATGCGCCTAGCCTTCCTCCTCGCCGCGGCCTGCTGCGCGGGCGCCGCGTTCGCGCAGTCGATCCCGTCCCGCCTGCCGGGCCTCGCGCCCGCGAGCAAGGCGGAAAGCCCGGCGGCGGCGCAGCCGCCCGCCCCGATCGATGCCCTCGACGCCTCGCTCGAGAAGCGCATCGCCGACGCGCGCGCCGAGCTGGAGCGCATCGGGCGGCAGGTCGCGACCAGGGAGGGCGTCCCCGCGGGTGTGCCGAACGACGCGCTGATCGAGCGGCGCGCCACAGCGGAGCGCCTTGTGCGGTCGCTTGAGCAGACCCTCGACAACGAGCGGATCCTCGTCGAGACGCAGCGCCGGCGGGCCGAGCTCGGCGCCAAGGCCACGGCCTGGACCGGGTTTCCGACCGCCCCGCCCTACTCTCTCCTCCTGGTCGACGAGCTGCGCGGCGCGGCGGCAGCCGCGCGCGACCGGCTGGAGGCGGCCCAGTCGAAAGTGAAATTGCTCGAGGCGCAGGGCGACCTCGCGCGCGAGCACCTGTCGCGCGCGCAGGTGGGGGTGCGCCAGGCCGCCGAGCGGGCGGACGGCGCTGCTGGCGACCAACGCGCCCTTGCCGCCTGGGAGCGTGACACCGCCGAACTGCGGGCCCGGTTCGAGGGCGCGCAGGTCGCGCTCACCGAGAGGGCCCGGCGGCTCGCGCTCGCGGACGCGGACGAGGCGCGCGACGAGCTCGCGTTCCTCGACAAGCAGCTGCGCGTCGCGTCCGCGGCGGTCACCTTCCCCCGCGCCGACCTCGACCGCATCCTCGCCCGCTTGGCGGTCGAGCGCGAGGCGCTCGAGCGCGAGGCGGCGCAGATGCGCCCGCGTACGGACGCGCGGCGCAAGGAATACGAGGCCGCGCAGGCCGAGCTGGATGCCGCGCGGGGCGCCGCGGCGAAGGCCGGCGACGGCGGCGCGCGCGTCGCCCAGCTCGAGCGCGCGCTCGACCTGCGCCGACTGCAGGCGCAGAACGCTGAGATCGGCTACGACCTGCAACGTGCGCTGATCGACGTCAACGGCTTCAGCCGCTCCACCTGGGAAGGCCGCTTCGAGCTCGCGGCCTCGAGCGACGCGGCGAAGAAGCGCTCGGCCTACGAGAGCGTGGTCGGGTACCTGAAGCGAGTCGAGCCCTGGCGCGAGTACGTCGCGAACGAACTTGCCGTCGTGCGGGGCCGCATCGCGCAAAGCCAGAACCAGATCGCCGTCGCCGGCTCCGCCGAGGACGCTGCGGCCGCACGCGATTTGCTCGACGCCTGGCGGGAGCGCGAGGTGGTGTACGCGCGCGTCCAGAGCGCGATCGACCGCGAGCGCGCGACGCTCGAGCGTTGGAAGGAGGAGTTCGAGGGCACGCGCGGCGTGCGCCCGTACCGGTCCTACGCGCTCGACGCCTGGTACGCGGCGGCCGGCATCGGCCGCAGCATCTGGAACTTCGAGATGTTCACCGCCGAGGACACCGTCGAGGTCGACGGCCGCAAGATCACCTCGACGCGCAGCGTCACGGTGGGCAAGAGCGTGGGCGCGGTCGTGCTGCTCGTGCTCGGGTACCTCGTCGTGTCGTGGCTCGTGCGCCGGCTCGAGCGGGCGCTTGTCGGGCGCTTCAAGGCCGACCCCGCGGCGGCGCGGATCGTGCGGCGCTGGCTGCAGGTGATCCTGATCGCGGTGCTGTTCGTGCTCGCGCTCGACCTCGTGAAGATTCCGCTCACCGTGTTCGCGTTCCTCGGCGGCGCCCTCGCGATCGGGTTCGGCTTCGGCGCGCAGGTCATGATCAAGAACTTCATCAGCGGGGTGATGTTGCTGATCGAGCGCCCGCTCAAGGTCGGCGACATCGTGCAGATCGGCGACATCATCGGCACCGTCACCAACATCAGCATCCGCTCCTCGACCATCCGGACGGCCGACGGCATCGAGACGCTCATCCCCAACTCGACCTTCGTCGAGTCGAACGTCACCAACTGGACCTACTCGACCCCGCGCGTGCGCCGGGCCGTGAAGGTGGGCGTCGCGTACGGCTCCGACACGCGCAAGGTCAGCGACACGCTGCTCTCGGTCGCCGAGCGCCACGGGCAGATCCTGAAGGATCCGCCGCCGCGCGTGATCTTCGAGGACTTCGGGGCCGACGGGCTCGCGTTCAGCCTGGAGTACTGGATCGACTACGCCAAGGGCGCCGACAGCCGCCAGATCGGGAGCGACGTGCGCTTCATGGTCGAGAAGGCGCTCGCCGAGGCCGGCGTCGCCATCCCGTACCCGCAGCGCGACGTCCACGTCGATGCTTCCGCACCCCTGCGCGTCGAGGTGGTGTCGCGCGCCGAAACCCAGCGACTGCGGGGGGCCGCACCCGGGTAGGGGCGATAGCGCCCGATGCATGACGCGTATATCCTCCACCCGTCGCTTACAAGGAGAAGAACCGTGATCCGCCTCGTTGCAGTCCTTGCCTTCCTCGCCGCCCCGGCCCTGACGCACGCCCAGGCCGTCGATACGCTCAAGAAGATCCACGACTCGAAGACCGTCACGATCGCCTATCGCACCGACGCCCTGCCGTTCTCGTTCGAGGAGAACAAGCAGCCGACCGGCTACACGGTCGAGCTGTGCAAGCGCGTCGTGGCGAGCCTGGAGCAGCAGCTCAAGGTCCAGCCGCTCGCGGTGAAGTGGGTGGCGGCGACGTCGCAGAACCGCATGGAGCTCGTTCAGAAGAGGCAGGCCGACATGGAGTGCGGGTCGACCACGGCGACGCTCTCGCGCATGGAAGTCGTGGACTTTTCCAGCCCGGTGTTCGTGGACACCACCGGCCTGCTCGTGCGGAAGAGCTCGGGCGCCAAGTCCCTCGGCGGCCTCGCCGGCAAGAAGGTCGCCGCCGTCGGCGCGACCTCGAACGAGAAGGCGCTCCAGGCGGCGCTGAAGAAGTCGCTCATCAGCGCGACCGTCGTGACGGTGAAGAACCGCGACGAGGGCGTCGCCGCCCTGGAGGCCGGCTCCGTCGACGCGCTCGCGAGCGACAAGATCCTCCTCGTCGGGCTCGCGGGCAAGGTGAAGGACCCGTCGCAATACGAGCTGCTCGCCGACGATCTCGGCTTCGAGCCGTACGCGATCGTGCTGCCGCGCGGCGACGCGTCCTTCCGTCTCGCCGTTAACCGCGCGCTCGCGCAGATCTACTCGAGCGACGCGATCGTCGAGATCTTCCGCCGCACGTTCGGCCCCAACGCGGCGCCGAGCCCGGCGCTCATCGTGATGTACGGGCTCGGTTCCTTCCCCGAGTGACGCGCGCCGGCCGCGCCGCGGCCTGAAGACTCTTGGCTTCGCTCGCATTGCACGAGGCGGACGGCGGCGCGACGATCGCGCTCGCGGGCCGGCTCGACGCGTACTCGGTTGGGCCGCTGTGGAGCGCCGCGCGCGCGGCGCTCAGCTCGCACCCGAGCGCGCGGCTCGTCGTGGATTGCCGGGCGGTCGACTACTGCGACGGCGCCGGAGTCGCGCTGCTGCTCGACATGCTCCGCCAGCCGCGCCCCGCCGGCGCCGACGTGCGCATCGAGGGGCTCGCCGAACGCTTCCGCAGCCTCCTCGACCAGTTCGATCCGAAGTCCTTCGCCGGCGGTCCGGCCGAGCGGCCGCGGCGGCCGTTCATCGAGCGCGTGGGGCTCGCCGGGGTGGCGTTCTGGGCCGACCTGCGCGGGCTCATCGCGTTCCTCGGCGAGGCCACCGCGGCGCTCGCGTACGCGGCCCGACACCCGCACATGCTGCGCTGGCGCGACATCTTCTACGTCGCCGAAGAGGCCGGCGTGAACGCGCTGCCGATCGTCGCCCTGATCGGCTTCCTGATGGGCGTTATCCTGGCGTTCCAGTCGGCGATCGCCATGGAGCAGTTCGGCGCGGAGATCTTCGTCGCGAATTTGCTCGCCCTCTCGATCCTGCGCGAGCTGGGCCCACTCATGACCGCGATCCTGCTCGCCGGCCGCTCCGGCGCGGCGTTCGCGGCGGAGATCGGCACGATGAAGGTGAACCAGGAGATCGACGCGCTCACGACGATGGGCCTCGATCCGGTCAAGTTCCTGGTGGTGACACGCGTGCTGGCGGCGACCGCGATGACGGTGCCGCTCGTGGTCTTCGCCGACCTGATCGGCCTCGTCGGTGGCGCGCTGGTGATGCTGACCTTCGAGATCCCGATCGCCACCTACTACAAGCAGGCGATGAGCTTCGCGTCCCTCGGCGACTTCATGGGCGGTCTCGTGAAGTCGCTCGTGTTCGGGGTGCTGATCGCCGGCATCGGCTGCCTGCGCGGGCTGCAGACCGAAACCGGCGCGTCCGCGGTCGGCATCTCGGCGACCAGCGCGGTGGTGAGCGGAATCGTGCTCATCGTTTTCGTGGACGGCGTGTTCGCGGTGCTGTTCTACTACCTCGGCATATGACCGCGGCCGACCAAGAAGAGGTCGTCATCCGGGTCGAGAACCTCAGGACCGGGTTCGGCGACTTCATCCTCCACGAGAACGTCTCGTTCGAGATCCGGCAAGGGGAGGTGTTCGCGATCCTCGGCGGGTCGGGCTGCGGAAAGACGGTGCTGCTCAAGCACATGATCGGCCTGTACCGGCCGCTCGCGGGCCGCGTCCTGATCTCGGGTGAGGACATCGCGCAAGCGCAGGGCGAGCGGCGGCTCGCGATCCTGAAGCGCTTCGGCGTGATGTACCAGCTCGGCGCGCTGTTCGGCAACATGACGCTGGTGGAGAACATCCGCCTCCCGCTCGAAGAGTACACGAGCCTCCCTGACGAGGCGATGGATCTCATCGCGGAGACGAAGCTGCGTCTCGTCAACCTCGGCGGCGCGGGCCACCTCACGCCGTCCGAGATCAGCGGCGGCATGATGAAGCGCGCCGCAATCGCCCGCGCGCTGGCGCTCGACCCCGACATCGTCTTCCTCGACGAACCCTCCGGCGGGCTCGACCCGGTGACCTCGGCCGAGGTCGACCAGCTGATCCTGCGGCTCTCGAAGAGCCTCGGCCTCACCTTCGTGGTGATCACCCACGAGCTGCCGAGCATCTTCGCGATCGCCGACCGGTGCATCATGCTCGACAAGCGCGCGAAGGGGATCATCGCGGAGGGCCGGCCGGCGGAGCTGCGCGACCACAGCCCGAATCCCCGCGTGCGACACTTCTTCAACCGCGAAGCAGAGGCCGAAGCCTGACGCGATGAGCCAGCAAGCGAACTACTTCCGTCTGGGGCTGTTCATCATCGCGGCCATCGCGGTCTTCATTGCGATCGTCCTCGCGCTATCGGCCGGACAGGTGTTCAAGCACACGGTCGTGCTCGAGACCTACTTCAACGAGTCGGTGCAAGGGCTCGACACCGGCTCGGCGGTGAAGTACCGCGGCGTGCAGCTCGGGCGGGTCACTAACATCACGTTCACGTTCGGACGCTACGAGCAGGAGCTGCCGCGCAGCCTGCGGCGCCCATACGTGCTGGTCGAGAGCGAGGTGGAGCCCGCCCTGATCGGCTTCGCCGCGGAATCGGACCCCGAGCGGCTCCAGCAGGCGATCGAGCGGGGCCTGCGCGTGCGCATCGCGCCGGTCGGCATCACCGGGACGGCCTACCTCGAGATCGATCTCGTCGAAGGCGCGCCGCCGCCGCTGCCGATCGACTGGACGCCGCAGAACCTGTACATCCCGTCCGCGCCGTCCACCTACAACCAGATCGTGCGCGGGGCACAGAACTTCCTCGTCAAGCTCGACGGGCTGGACATCGAGACGTTGATCACCGACGCGCACAAGCTGCTCGTCACGGCGAACTCGAAGCTCGACCAGACGCCGGTCGACAAGCTCGCAGCCGACGCCAACGCCACGCTCAAGGACGTGCGTGCGGCCGCCGTGCAGCTCAACAAGGTGCTCGCCTCGCCGGAGATCGGGCGGGCCACTAAGGACCTCGCGGCCGCGGCGGCGCGCGCGCGGGAGATCCTCGCGAGCCCGAAGCTCGACAAGCTGCCCGAGGACGCGGCGGCGACGGTGGCGAGCGTCCGCGAGGTGCTCGACAGCCCGCAGGTGAAAAACTCGCTCGCCAACGCGGACCGCATCCTGCGGCGGCTGGACGAGCTCACCGCCGGCAGCGACGCGGACATTGCCGCCGCGCTCACCAACCTCCGGCGGCTCTCCGAGAACCTGCGCGACCTGACCGAGAGCCTGAAACGCTATCCCGGCGCCATCCTGAGCGACGCGCCGCGGCCCGTGACACAAGGAGCGAAATGACGATGCGAGTCCTGCACGCCGCTCTCGCGATCGCGATCGCGACCGGGCTCGCCGCCTGCTCGCTCACGCGCCCGCCGGTCGAGCGCGCGACGTACGACCTCGCTCTCGCCCGCGGCACTCCGCCCGCCGGCGCGGTGAAGCCCGTCGCGCTGCGGATCAAGCCGTTTCGCACCGCTGCGCCGTATGACGGCAGGGAGTTCCTGTACCGCACGGCAGACGGCCAGCTGGTCGCCGACTTCTACCACGGGTTCTCCGCCGGCCCGGGCGAGCTGGTGACGGCCGCGACGGCCAGCTGGATCCAGGCGTCCCGCCTGTTCGGCGCGGTCCTGGAGCCCGGCATCTCCGCCGATGCGCCCTATTCGCTCGAGGGCACCGTGCTCGCCGTGTACGGCGACCTGCGCGACCCCAAGCAGCCAGCGGCGGTGCTCGACCTGCAGGTCTACCTGATCCACGCCGCACCCGCTGCGCGCGAGCTCGTGCTCGACCGGCGCTTCCGCGAACGGGTGGAAGTCGCCGATGCCTCGCCCGCGGCGCTCGCGCAGGGCTTCAACGAGGCGCTTGCCCGCATCCTGGTGCGGCTCGAGCGCGAGCTCGCGGCGGCCGACCTCAAGCGCTGACCGCGCGCGCCTTCACCGCCCGAAGGCTCACGACCCCGGCTTCGGGGCCGC
>DATIDG010000026.1:0-29255 GCA_035456405.1 Burkholderiales bacterium
GGCCTTCGCGCCGCCTTCGCCTCTATAGCGTCTTCAGGTACTCGAGCAGCGCGTCCTTCTGCGCCTCCGGCAGCTCGGTGCCGAACGCGTGGCCCTGGTTGCCGTTCGCGCGCTGCGTCGTGTCGTGCTTCGTGCCCACGCGCCGCGCCTCGGACTCCATCCGCGTCGGCTCGCGCCCCGCGACCGCCGGCCCAGGCGCGAAGAAGCCGACGTTCACCGGGTCGTAGACGTCGTAGCCGCGCCAGAACACCTTCGGACGCTGCTCCGGCGGCAGCAGCAGATCGCGCAGCGTCGGCACGGAGCCATTGTGGAGGTACGGCGCGCGCAGCCAGATGCCGTCGAGGAACGGCGGGTTGTAGCCGTCGAGCGGCGCTTCGACGAGGCCCTTGCGCTCGATCCCGAACCCGCTCACCACGATGTTCGACGCGACGGCGTTCTCGCGCGTCCAGGTCTTCATCCGCTCCGGGTCGGTGCCCACCGCTGGGAGCGGCATGCGCCGGCCGGTCTTCTCGCTCGCGTGGCAGCTCGCGCAGTTCGCCTCGAACACCGGTTTCCCCACGGCCGCGAGAGACGCGTCGACGGGGAACGGGTACTTCGGCGCCGGCGCCGCGCGCAGGTACTCGTGCAGCCACTTCACTTCGCCGAGGAACTCCGCGTTCGACTTCGGCGCCGCGCCGAGCACGCCGAGCGCGGAGTCGATCACCACCGAGTACGAGTCGTGGCTGTCGCCGGACCAGTTCATCGTGGTGCCGGGAACGTCGTACTTCTTCAGGTTCCAGATGGACGGGATGTCGGTCGGGCCGAAGCTGTCGTCCATCGGCGCCCGGATCATGAAGTACTTGGTGAGGTTCATCGCGTCGTCGCGCCCGCGCCCCCAGTCGCGGAAGTCGTGGCGGTAGATCCACGCGAACTGCCCCTCCCGCTCGACCAGCCGCTTCTTCGTGATCGGGATCAGGAGGAAGCGGTAGATTGCGCGGTCGATCAGCGAGAGGTCGGCAGCGAGGTTGATCTCGCGCATCAGGTTGTCGGCGTTGAAGCGCGGGTCCTTCGCGCAGTCGACCAGGAAGTGGAAGAAGGCGACCAGGTTGAGCGTGTGGCCCGGCCCGGCGTTGACGAAGGTCGGGTTCTCGTCGGGGCTCTTGCGGTACGCCGCCGAGTGGCAGGCCGCGCAGTTGTTCGCGACCCGCTCGAACCCGACGACCTTCTTCGTGAAACCGATCGGGAGCTCCTGCCCCTGCTCCCACGACACGCCGAGCGATGCGTAGCCGCCGGGCCCCGGCAGCTTGTCGGGGAACACGCGCGGCAGCACGTAGAAGATCCAGTAGGGGATGCCGGCGTCGCGCTCGGCGCCGATCGAGCCGTACTTGAAGCGCAGCTCGGGATCGCTGCGGATCGCTTCGGGCTGCGGCTCCTCGCGGAAGAACTTGTACCAGCCGAACCACGCGCCGAACGCGCCGAGCACGAGGAGCGCGGCGAGCGCGATCTTCCACCAGCGGCGCTTGGGCTTGGCGGGCGTAAGCGTGAGGGCGAGTTCCGGAGAGCCTATGGCGTTCATTGCGGTCTCCTGGTCAGAAGGTCTTGAGGAACTCGACGAGCGCGTCCTTGTCGCCGGGCGGCAGCTCCGTGCCGTACGCCTTCCCGTCGTGCCCGGCGTTCGAGTTGCCGGGCGTGCTCGTGTCGAACGGGAAAAACCTGCGCGCGCCGTGCGCCGGGACGCTCGACACGAAGCCGACCTTCTGCGGGTCGTAGACGTCGTTGCCGCGATAAAACTGGCGCGGGCGCTGCGCGGCGGGCTCGAGCAGGTCGCGGAGCGTCGGGACCGAGCCGTTGTGGAGGTACGGCGCGCGCAGCCAGATGCCGTCGAGCGGCATGTTCGCGTAGCCGAATGTCTTGCGGAAGTTGCGGAACTGGTACCACTCACCGATGTAGAGCGTCGCCTGGTTCACCGCGAGGTCGTAGGTGTAGCTGTCCATGCGCCGCCGGTCGGTGCCGATCTCCGCGAGCGGCGTGACCTGCCCCACCTGCTTGCCGGCGAAGTCGCGCCCGCTGGCGCCGTGGCACGCCGCGCAGTACTCGGCGTAGAGCGCGGCACCGCGCGCGGCCTTCGGCGCGTCGACCGGGTACGGATAGGCCGGCGGCTCGTGCGTGAGCAGCCAGCGCTCGACGCGCTCGATCGCCGCGTTGTCGAGCGTCGCCGGCGTTGTGCCGGTCCCGAACGCGGCGCTGCGGTTGCGCTCTTCCACCTTCGTGTTGTTCCCGTCCCAGTGGAGCTGCATGCCCTTGCGCGGCTGCTGGAGCCAGATCGACGGGAAGTCCGACGGCGCATTCTTCTCGTGAGAGGGCAGGTCCTTCAGCGGGAAGTTGAAGAGCACTTTCGCGGCGTTGAACGTGTCGACGCGCCCGGGGCCCCATTCCGGGTACTCGAGCAGCGCCTCGAAGCGCCCCGAAAGCATGATCAGCCGCTCGCGCATCAGCGCCACCGCGACCGGATAGATGACATAGCGGTCGACCGGACCGAGCTTCGTGCCCCGTTCGCGCATGAGCCGGTCGACCTCCGGCACCACGTACTCGGCGGCGAACTTCGGGTCCTTGCCACATTCGAAGAAGAACTTCTGGAACGCCCACACGTTGAAGGTGTTGGCCGGCATCCCGGTCACGACGAGCGGCTTCGCGTCCGGCGCGTCGCGCACCGTGCTCGTGTGGCACACCGCGCAGTTGAGGAACGTGCGGTCGATGCCCTGATAGCGCCGCATCGACATGCCGACCGGCAGGTCCTTGCCGTCCTCGAACACCAGGCCGAGCGACGCGTACCCGCCGGGCAGGTGGCGCTCGCACACGCGCGGCATCACCTGGAAAATCCAGTACGGGAAACCCGACTCCCGCTCCCCGCCGGTCGAACCGTACTTGAAGTGCTCCACCGGGTCGCGGTATGCGACCGGCTGGTCCTCCATGAACACCGCGGCGCCGTAGGCGGCGAGCACCGCGAGGCCGACCGTCGGGATCGCAAGGATCACCACGAGCCAGCGCGCCCAGCGTTTGCGCAGCAGGCGCGCGAGGGGTGTCCCGTCGTCGGCGTCGGTTGCATTCATGATCGGTTCTCCCGGTTCACGATTCACGGCTGTCGAGGCAGGCATGGCCTCAACTCCTCGTATCCACCCTCCAGCATCTGCGCGACCTGCGGCTCCGCCCCGCTCTCCGTGCGCACCAGGTCCGCGGCCATTCGCTCGAGACCCGCGACGGCGGCCGCTGGCGCGTAGTCGCGCGCGTGCGGCGACGGCAGCGCCGGCGGCATCGGCGTCTTGTCGCGCGCGTCGGGCAGGACGCGCCACAGCGCGAGCCGCGCGTAGATCCGCGGCGCGCAGTGCCGCATTGCGGCGGCGACCCGCTCGCCCGAGCCCGCGAGGAAGTTCGGCGGAAAGCGGTCGCCCGTCGCGTGACAGCCGGCGCAGAGCGGATAGAACGGCGCGAACGCCTTCGCCGCGCCGGCGGTGGGAACCGGCGGCTCCTCGGATTCCGCGACCGCGGGCGGCATCCGCTCTGCGTCCTCGCAGCACCACTCGCCCGGCGCGATGCCGAGGCGCGCGAACAGCGGCGCGAGCGCGCGCGCGCGACCGAACGGCTTCGCCGCCAGGGCGCCGTCATCCTCCGCGGCCAGCGCCGCGAGCGCGTCGCGCACCGGCGCGAAGTCGTCCACGACGGTCACCGTCGCCTGCGCCGACGCGAGGCGCGCGGCCTCGCCCGGCTTCCACCGCAGCTCCACGCGCGTGATCGTGGCGCCGTCCGCGAGCCGCGGGCGCAATCCGTCCCCGCCGAGCTGCAACGCGAGCCGCCCGCCAGCGTCGCGGATCGTGCCGCCCGCGACACGGAGGTGCTCGAGGGCATCCGCGCCCTCTGCGACGAGGGAGCCGACCTCCCCGCCCGCGATTCCCCCACCCTTCACCTCGAGTCGTCCCGCGAGACGGATCGCCTGCGGCGCATCCGGATCGGCCGGCACGCACTTGAACCGCAGCACCGCGCCCGTTCGCGCCAGCTCGCACGTCGATTCGTAGCGACGCGAAGCGGGCCGCTCGCGCGCAGCCCGAGCTGCGAGATGGGCGTCGAGCGCGCGCACGTCGGCCGCGGCGAGATGCGCTGCGATGCCGGCGACGAGGCGGCGCGCGGTCTCGGGCTGCGCGATCGTCCACACCTCGAGCGGCGGTCGCGGCGCGAGCGGCTCGAAGGGCGCCGGGACGTGCGTCGCCGCGATGCCCTCGACCGGCCGCGGCGCCGTCGCGCCGAGCGGATCGCGGTTGGGAATGTCCGGGTTCGGGATCGCCAGGCCGCCGGGCCACTGCGCGCGCCACGCCGCCGCGAATGTCGGGAGGAACGCGTCGCGCCACGCCGGCGCGCGCTCGTC
This sequence comes from Burkholderiales bacterium, assembly GCA_035456405.1. Classification (GTDB taxonomy): domain Bacteria; phylum Pseudomonadota; class Gammaproteobacteria; order Burkholderiales; family SG8-39; genus JAGVSZ01. The sequence goes on from DATIDG010000026.1 coordinate 4,397, forward strand.
GAATGCGCGCTCGCCGGTGATCCGCAGCTGCAGCGCTGCAGCCAGCAGCGCGGCGCGGCAGCGCGCGTCGGTGCACCCCTCCTGCCAGAGCCGCTGGTGCACCGCGTAGAGGTTGGCGCGGTCGGTCGCCGCGTCGATCGCGTCGGGCACGTCCACGCCCCGGCGCACGGCGACCCCCTGATGACTCTCGCGCCCGAGCAGCGCCGCGATGCGCGGGTTTGCGTTGGTCTCTTCCCAGACCTGGCGCGAGAAGATGGGCGCCAGGTTCTGGTGGCACGCGGCACACAGCGTGCGCCGCGCGTACACGACCTCCGGCGCCCCGCCGGCCCGATAATCGCGCACCACCTGGAACTCGAAGCGGCCGGCGGCCTCGTTCCAGCTGATCACCTCGATCACGTTGGCGCGTTCCTGGTACCCGAGGTACAGGCGGTCCTTTAGCAGCGGGTGCGCGCCGCGCGCGGGCTCGCCGTCGAACGCGACGACGACGCGCGGCGAGCCGAAGAAGTCCGGCGCTGCCGCGGTGCGCTGGAGCGAGCGACCGAGCGGGATCAGCACCGCGTGCGCGCACGGCTCGCGCGGCGTGCAGCCGGCGCGCGCCTCGAGGCGCTTCACCAGCGCCTCGAACGGGAACGGGAGGTCGTACGTGCGCCTGCCGTCGCGCTCGACGGTCGCGACGAAGTCGAAGAGCGAGCGCCCGGCCGGCGGCAAGTCGGGTCCCGGCGCCGCCGGGTTCACCGCCCACACCGCGCCGGGCGGCGCCTCGCGCGCCTGCGCCAGGGCCGCGCATGCGGCGGCAGCGAGCGCCACGCCTGCGATCACCTTGCGCACCCCTGTCCGCACGGTCACTTCGCCGCGACGGCCTGACGGGCCTGCGTGCCGGCCCAGCAGTCTTCCTTGACCGCGCCCGTCTGCTGGAACGCCGGGCCGTCGCGCTTCGCGACATCGTCGTTGTAGAGCACGAAGTTGAGCAGGAAGACCCGGCCCGCATACGCGCGGCCGAGATAGAAGCCCGGCCGCACCATGCGGATCTCGTCGCGGATCTGCAGGCCGTTGCGGCCGGCGAGACTGTCGGGCTTCGGGCGGTAGTCGGGCAGGAGGTCGGTGAAGGCGTAGTCGATGATGACCGACTCGCGGCGGCCGTCGAGAAGGCTCTGCCCGCAGTAGAGCTTCGCCGGGAAAAGCAGCCACTGGTCCTTGCCGCGCACCTTGGTCGTCTTCACCGTGTCCGGCGAGTCGACGATCGGCTTCAGCACCGCGAGGTCCTCGATGCGGTTGCGCAGCAGCCGATCGTCGCGGTAGAACACCTTGCCCTTCCACAGCACGCGGCCGAGCTCCTCGACCCGGTGGAGCTTCAGCTCGACCGCGAAGCCGGGAAGACCCCCGACGATCTCGGCGAGCCGGCGGTCGCCGCTCGCGCCCATCGGGAACACCAGGTCGCCGTCGAACGCACCGTCGGGGATCGGGCCCGCGGTGAGACGCGCATAGATCTGGTCGAGCTGCTCCTGGCTGTAGTTGACGATGTTCTGCGGCGTGAGCTTCGCGAGCTCCGCGGGCTTGAGCGGCTGCTCGTGTTCGACGCGCGCGAAGTCAGGCTTCTGGCTGTACGCGTCGCCCGCGGGGAGGAAGCCGATTTCGGGCGGCGGGTGCAGCAGCCGGTTCACGGCGTCGCAGCCGGCAAGCTGCAGCGCGACGGCGGCGAGAAGGAACGCGGGCGCGACGCGCAGGATCGGACGTGCGGTGCGGGTCATGACTCTCTCCTTCACAGCGTCGCGAGGAAGGCGATCAGCGCCTTCTTGTCACTGGCGGACAGGCCCTCGCCGAAGCGATGGCCGTCGTTCTCGATGTCGGAGGTGCACGAGCTGTACAGCTCGACGAGCTTTGGATGCCGGCGCATGGTCTCGATCGGGCGCTCGGGCTGCTTGAGGAGCTCGCCCGCCACCGCGCGCAGGTCCGCAATGGTCTTCGTCGCCTCGTCTGCGCCGAGCGCGCGCCCGAGCCGCTGCTCCAGCACCTGCGGCCTGAGGCGCAGCTGCACGAGGTCGTGCACGAACGCCTTGTGGTTGAAGTTGCCGAGGCTCGCGGAGTTCATCCCCTGCGGCAGCACCACGGTCATGCCAAGGACCTGCTTCTCCTTCCCGTCCTCGACCGTGCGCAGGCCGATCGGCAGCGGCACGTCGACGTCGAACTTCGTGATCTTCGGGACCCGCTTGTCCGGATTGAGCAGGTCTTCCATCGAAGCGACGAAGAGCTTGAAGCGGCCCTCCACGCTCGGGTCGTACGCCCAGCACGGCGGCGCCTTGTCGGCCGGGAGCAGCGCCTTCGACTGCGGGTCGACGTAGGGCGAGCGGTAGAAGAAGTTCTCCGCGTTCTTCGGCTTGCCGCAGATCTCCGGCCCGAGTGCGTTGTTGTGCATGAACGGCGCGTGCGCCCACGCGCTCACCAGCGAAATGTTGCGGTAGTAGCTGCGGCCGCCGTCAGCGGGGTCCTTCACATTCGGATCTGCGGCGCGCGCGCGCAGGGTCTCCGAGCCGTACTCCGCCCAGACGTGGCCGGCCATGTGGTTCGAGTGCAGCGCACGGCAGCGATAGGTGCCGACCTCGCTCGCGGGCGTCGCCTGGTCGTTGCCGAGCCAGTCGCGCCGCAGGCCGGTCTTATCGTCGAGCGCACGGAAATCGCGGTTCTTGAACGTTCCGCCCTGAGATTCGGGGATGCTCGAGTGGCAGCGCGCGCAGGTGCCGGCGAATACCTCGCGCCCGCGCGCGACCGCGCCCTTGCCGAACTGGCGCCCGAGATCGGCGACGAGGTCGTCGTGCGTGTAGCGCGCCTTCGGGTTCCTGCTCTTCCGCTCGTTCTCGCGCGCCGTGGCGAAGTCGGTTGCGTAGGTCTCCTTCGAGAACAGGAACGCGGCGATGTCGGGCAGGCGGTCCTCGATGGCGCGGAAGTTCGGGCAGTCGCGGCGGCACTGGCCGATGTCGAACGGCGACTGGCCGAAGTTGCGCCCTTGCGGGTCGAGCTGGCGGAGGTCGGTTAGGTGGTTGACCCAGCACTGCTCCGAGCACGACCCGATGTTGAAATACACGCGCTGGATCGCCTCGAGCGCGCCGATCGAGTCCTCACCGCCCTTGAGGATGTGGTGCACCGTCTCCTTCGCGCGCGACTTGCGCCAGCACTTCCCGTCGCGGCCGGGCTCGCACCAGCACTGCGTGCCCTGCTCGGGCGTCGCCGGGCAGGCGGCGACCTTCCGCCACTTGAGCACGTCCTCGTTCTGGAACGTCGGGCGCTGGTGGAGATTGATGATCGCGTTGATCGTGCCGGGGTTCGACACGCGGTCGGTCGGGATCGCGGACGTGTCGGAGGTGCCGGGACGCGCATGCGAGAACACCTGGTACTCGAGCGACGCGTGCGACATGCCCGAGCCGAGCAGCTCGGAGATGCGAAGGTACTGGTTGCCGATCGCGCCCTTCAGGTTCTCCCACTTCGGGTTCGCGGGATCCTTCGGCGGGTTCAGAGGATCGAATGCGATGTGGCAGGAGCCGCAGGACGTGCCGATCAGGTAAGGCGGCTCGACCGAGCCATCCGCCATGCGGCGGCCGAGCTCGCCTGGGCGCGACGACACCGGCGCGCGGTAGCCGTCCCAGGTTGCGAGCGACTTGTTGACCTCGAGCCAGCGATTGCGGTCGAAGCGCGGATTGGGAAACTTGCGGAAGCCGAGCGCCCCGGTCGAGGTGCCGAACGCTAGGTCGCACGGCGAGTGCCGCTGGTCCTTCTGCGCGTGGTGCGGGTCCTGCTTGTCTGCCGGCGCGTCGCGGAAGTCGCACGCCGGGTCGCGGTAGCCGTCGCGGCCGACGAACCTGAGCAGCTCGTCGTCGCCCGGGCACCAGTCGAAACCGAACGTCTCGTCGAGGCTCTTCGCGGGGCAGCCGTCGGAGCCCGGCTTGCAGCAGCCCGGGTCGTTCATCAGGCCGTACGCGGCGAACCGGTCCTCGCGCTGGTCGGAGCGCAGGACGCGGTACCAGTCCACCAGCACGCCGATGCGCTGCTGGAAGACGTAGGTGTGGAAGCGCGCGTTGCCGGCGGTCGCTTTGTACCAGATCTCGCGCCCCGCACGCTCGGACGCGGTGAGGCCGGCCTCGCCCGCATAGAAGCCGGGGTTGTCCCGCAGCGCGGCGGGGGCCGCGGCCGGCGCTACCGTTGCGGGCGGAGCGGCGGGCCGCTCCTGCGAAACGACGGTCGCGGTCGTGGCGAAGGCGGCGCCGAGCGCGATTACGACGAGTGCGGTGCGGTTCATGACTCCTCCTCGAGCGGGCCGCCATGCATGCCGGTGGCATGACATGCGGCGTCGGTCACGATACGCTGTGCCCGGGTCCAGTCAAATATGACTCTCGGGCTAAACCTCATCCAATCGATGGAAGGTTCAGTGCTACGGAACGTGAACTGCGTCGTTTTTTCGGGCGGCGGGAACCGCTGCGTGTGGCAGGCGGGGTTCTGGAGCGAGGCCGCGCCGCACCTCGGCCTCGCGCCGGCGCGGATAGCGGCGGCGAGCGCGGGCGCCGCGATGGCGTGCGTGCTGTTCGCCGGGCGGTTCGAACACGCGCTCGCACACTTCAAGGCTGCGACGGCCGCGAACCGTCGCAACGTCTATCCGGCAAACGCGCTGCGCGGACGGCGGGTGTTTCCGCACTGGGCGATGTACCGGCAGGCGCTGCTCGAGGCCATCGACGACGACGCGCTCGCGCGGCTGCACCGCGGGCCGGACATCGTCGTGCCGATCACGCGCAAGCCGGCGTGGCTGGGCGTGCGCTCCGCATTCGCCGTGGCGGGCCTCGCCGACGCGCTCGAGCACGCGGTCGCGCCGTCGCCGCATCCGCACTTCGCGCGCCGGCTCGGCTTCCGCGCCGAGTACGCGCGCGTGCGCGATTGCGCGACGCCCGAGGCGCTGGCCGATCTCGTGCTCGCCTCGTCGTGCACGCCGCCACTGACTCCGCGGCTCGCGTACGGCGGGCGCCCGGCGCTCGACGGCGGCATCGCGGACAACGTGCCGGTCGAGGCAGCGGGCGAGGGTCCGACGCTCGTGCTGCTGTCGCGACGGTTCAGGCAACTACCCGCACATGCGGCACGCCTGTACGTCCAGCCGTCGCAATCGGTGCCGGTGGCAAGCTGGGACTACACCGATCCGGACGGCCTCCAGGCCGCCTTCGACCTCGGGCGGCGCGACGGCGAAGCGTTCGCGCGCGGCGCGCCGCGATAGACGCAAGAAACGGGCGCTTAGCCGACCGTACCATTGATGAACGGCACCGTGCGCTGCGGAAGAATCAACGCTCTTTACAGGCGCCGCTCGGGCCTCCGATCTCGTGCGGGAAAGAAGCCGAAAATTTGGTCGTTTCCCTTTCTTGGTACAGAATTTGCGGCTGATCGCCCAGATCAGAAGAAACCGGCAGGCTCGGGGGTAAGTGATTGTGAACATTCGTCAATTGCTGGCGTTTGCGTGGAACGTGCGTCCAGACCCCGCGCCGATAGCCCGTAGGATCCGTGGCGCTATCCGCCGCCATATCCGCAACCGTGCCGAGCGGCGAACGGGCTAATTGCCCGTAGTCGACTGGCAATCGCGGCAGGCGCGCTGGCCAAGCGCAAAGCGCGCGGGTAGCCTCCGGCTCCCGCGTCACCGGGAAAGCCCGCCGCATGGCGGGCTTTCCTTTTCGGCGACCGTGGCGGCCGGGGAGTCGGAGTAGACTCCGCGGCTTCCATTTTCCGGCTTGCACTCGCCATGTCCTGCTGCCATCACTACTTCACCGCGACCGAGGGCGGCGACGACGCCTTCGTCGTCGACGCGTCGCGCGTCGTCTTCGGCGCCGGAGCGCTCGCCGAAACCGGCGATCACGCGAAAACGCTCGGTATGTCGCGCGTCGCGATCTTCACCGACAAGGGCGTGCGCCGCCATCCGTACCTCGAAACCGTCACGAAGTCGCTCGCCGCGGCGGGCATCGGCTGCGCGGTCTATGACGCGGTGAAGGTGGAACCGACCGATGCGTCCTTCCAGGACGCCGCGCGGTTCGCGACGGAAGGGAAGTTCGACGGCTTCGTGTCCGTGGGCGGCGGCTCGGCGATCGACACCTGCAAGGCGGCGAACCTCTACTCGACGTACCCCGTGGACTTTCTCGCTTACGTGAACGCGCCGATCGGCGAAGGCCGAGCTGTGACCGGCCCGGTGAAGCCCCACATCGCCTGCCCGACCACCTGCGGCACCGGCTCGGAGGTGACCGGCGTGGCGGTGTTCGATCTCACCGCGATGCACGTGAAGACCGGTATCAGCTCGCAGCTGCTCAAGCCGACCCTCGCGCTCGTCGACCCGACCGTCGCCCGCTCGCTTCCCGGCACGGTCGTCGCGGCGAGCGGATTCGACGCACTGTCCCACGCGCTCGAGGCGTATACCTGTGTGCCCTACACCCACCGCAAGAAGGCGGCGAGCGCGAATCTGCGTCCGGTGTACCAGGGCGCGAACCCGTGGAGCGACGCGATCGGCACCGAGGCGCTGCGGCTCATCGGCAAGCACCTCGTGCGCGCGGTCCGCGACCCCGCCGACGTCGAGGCGCGCACCGAGATGATGTACGCCGGGACGCTCGCGGGCATCGCGTTCGGCGGCGCGGGGTGCCACATCCCGCACGGCATGTCGTATGCGGTCGCGGGCCTGGTGCGCGAGTACCGCCCGCGCGACTACCCGCAGGAGAAGCCGATGGTGCCGCACGGCATGGCGGTGATCCTCAACGCGCCGTCGGTGTACCGCTGGACTGCGCCGGGCTGCCCGGACCGGCACCTGCACGGCGCCGAGTGCCTCGGCGCAGACGTGCGCGGCGCCACGCCCGACGACGCGGGCGAGGTCGTCGCCGGACGCATCATCGAGATGATGAAGGCGACGCTCTTCCCGAACGGGCTGACCGCGGTCGGCTTCGGCGCGGCCGACGCCGGCGCGCTCGCGGACGGCGCGTTCCCGCAGCAGCGCCTGCTCGCCAACTCGCCGCGCCCCGTGGCGAAGCAGGACCTCGCGAGCCTGTTCCTCGGGGCAATGCACTACTGGTGAGCGGAGGCGGTGTAGGATTGCCGCGCAAGTCGCGCCACAAACCACAAAGGAGGAGACCAATGAAGCGCTCGTTCCTGCACTGCCTCGTTGTCGCGGCGGCATTCGCGGCATCGGGCGCGTGGGCCCAGCAGCCGATCAAGGTCGGCATCGTCACGTTCCTCTCGGGCCCTGCGGCCGGGCCGTTCGGCGTCCCGGCGCGCAATGCCGCGGAGATCATGGCGGAGAGCGTCAACGCCGGCCGCGTGCCCGCGCCCTACGCAACCAAGGGCTACGGCGGCGGGCCGATCGAGCTGGTGATCATCGACGAGGCGGGCGGACCGCAGAAGCAGGTGCAGGAGCTGCGCAACCTCGCCCAGCGCGTGGATCTCGTGATCGGCTACATCTCGAGCGGCGACTGCCTCGCGGTCGCGCCGGTGGCCGAGGAGCTGAAGAAGCTCACCGTGCTGTTCGACTGCGGCACGCCGCGCATCTTCGAGGATGCGTCCTACAAGTACGTGTTCCGCACCGGCGCGCACGCGACTGGCGACGCGGTCGCCCTCGCGCGCTACGTGCTCGAGCGGCGGCCGAACGTGAAGTCGATCGCCGGCATCAACCAGAATTACGCCTGGGGCCAGGACTCGTGGAACGACTTCGAGGCGGCGATGAAGGCGCTCAAGCCGGACGTCGAGGTGAAGACCTCCCAGATGCCGAAGCTCTTCGCCGGGCAGTTCGGCGCGGAGATCTCCACGCTGCTCTCGAGTAACGCCGACGTCGTCCACTCGAGCTTCTGGGGCGGGGACCTCGAGGGCCTGGTGCTACAGGGCGCGCCGCGCGGGCTGTTCCAGAAGCACCTCGTCCTGCTCGCCGCCGGCGAGCCGGCGATCAATCGTCTGGGCGCCAAGATACCCGACGGCACCATCATCGGCGCGCGCGGGCCTTTCGGCCCGTTCTCGCCGGGCACCGAGCTCGACAAGTGGTTCCGCGCCGCGTTCCAGGACCGGTACAACGTCAGCCCGAACTACGCCGCGTACAAGATGGCGCAGGCGATCCTCGGCGTGAAGGCGGCCTACGAGAAGGCGCAGAAGGCGGGCGCCGCGACCCCGAACCAGGAGCAGATCATCGCAGCGCTCGAGAACCTCACCTTCGAAGCGCCCGGGGGAACCGTGCGCATGGCGCTCGGCAAGGGCCACCAGGCGGTGCAAGGCGTCGCCTACGGCGTCACGAAGGTCGTCGGCGGCGAGCTCACCCTCACCGACGTCAAGTTCTATCCGCCCGAGCTCACCACCCCGCCCGACGGCGTGAAGAGCGAGGCCTGGATCAAATCCGGCATGAAAGCCAGGTAACCCCCTAACCACAGAGGGCGCAGAGGACACAGAGAGAAAGTGCATTTCACGGGCCTCGCCGCAGGGCTCTCTCTGTGATCTCTGCGTCCTCCATGGCTGCTTTTCCGTTGCATCACGCCGCGCGATGACCGACGTCGCGTCCGTCCTCTTCGACGGCGTCGTCTACTCCTCGTGGCTGTTCATCATGGCCGCGGGTCTCACGCTGATCTACGGCGTGATGAAGATCCTCAACATCGCGCACGGCAGCCTGTACGCGCTCGGCGCGTACACCGCGGCGTCGCTGGTCGGGGCATGGCTCGGCGGCGGGCACCCGCCCGGTGCGAGCTATCTGCTGCTCGCCGCGGCGGCGCTTGCGGTCGGGGTCGTCATGGGCCCATTGCTAGAGCGCGGGCTGTTGCGCATCGTCTACGGCAAGGACGAGGTCGTCCTGCTGCTCGTCACCTACGCGGTGTTCCTGATTCTCGAGGATGTCATCAAGCTCGTCTGGGGCGTGGAGTCGCTGATGGTCGCCGAGCCGTACGCGCTGCCGGGGAACTTCCACATCGGCGCCCTCGCCTACCCGGTCTACAACCTGATCCTGATCGGCGCGGCGATCGTGATCGGGCTCGCGCTCGGGTGGGGCCTCTATCGCACGCGCCAGGGCAAGCTCCTGCTCGCGGTCATCCACGACCGCGAGATGAGCGCGGCGATGGGGATCAATGTCGACCGGGTGTACCTCCTCACCTTTACGATCGGGGCCACGCTCGCCGCCGCCGGCGGTGCGCTCACCGCCCCGACCATCGCGGTCTCGCCCGGCATCGGCGTCGAGGTGATCGTGCTGTCCTTCGCGGTCGTCGTCGTCGGGGGGCTCGGCAGTCTCGGCGGAGCGGCGCTCGGCGCGCTCCTGGTCGGCGTCGTGCGCTCGGTCATGGTGCGCTACTGGCCGGAGGGCGAGCTGTTCACGATCTACCTCGTCATGGCGCTGGTGCTGGTCGCGCGGCCCAAGGGACTCTTCGCCTCGCCCGAGGCCCGCAAGATATGAGCCGCGACCGGACGACCGCGATGCTTCTCGTGGCCGCGGCAGTGCTGCTGGCGACCGTGCCGTTCGCGCCGCAGTGGCTGGTCTTCCTGCTGACGCTCGCGCTCGCGAAGGGGCTCGTGGTACTCGGACTCGTGGTGCTGATGCGCACGGGCCTGGTGTCGTTCGGACAGGGCTTGTACTTCGGGCTGGGCGCGTACGCGGCTGCGCTGCTCGGCGCGCGGGCGGGCCTGCTGGACGCGGCGGCGATGATCCTCGCCGGGGTCGTCGCCGCGGCGGCGGTCGCGGCGGTGCTCGGGCTGCTGATGGCGCGCTATCGCGACATCTTCTTCGCGATGCTGTCGCTCGCGCTGTCCATGATCCTCTACGGCTTGCTGGTGAAAAGCTCGGCGCTGGGCAGCACCGACGGCTTCAATCTGCACGCGAAATCGTTCGCCGGCATCGTGCTGAGCGGCGGCACGGAGCGGCGCGTGTTCTACGCCGTGGCGGTCGTGGCGGCCGCGGCCGCGGCGTGGGGCGTGCACCGCTATCTCGCCTCGCACTACGGCCGGCTCGCGACCGCGATCCGGGACAACGAGCTCCGCGTCGAGTACCTCGGCACCTCGGTGTTCCGCGTCGTCTACGCGAACTACGTCGTCGCCGCGGCGCTCGCGGGGCTAGGCGGCGCGTTCGCCGCGCTCGCGGTGGGCCACGTCGACCCCGAGACGGTGTACTGGACGACCTCCGGCGAGTTCGTCTTCATCGCGGTCCTCGGTGGCACCGGCAACGTCGCGGCGCCCTTCCTCGGCGCGGCGATCTTCGAGGCGGTCCGCACGATCGGCAACCAGTACGCCCCGAACGTTTGGCAAATGACGCTCGGAATCGTGATGCTGCTGCTGATCCTGTTCCTCCCGTCGGGCCTGTGGTCGCTCGTGGCGAAGCGCGTGCGCACGTGAACCCGGTCCTGGTCGCCTCCGGCGTGAACAAGAGCTTCGGGGCGGTGATCGCCGCCGCGGACCTCAACATCGCGATCGAGCGGGAGTCGATCGTAGGCCTGATCGGCGCGAACGGCGCCGGGAAGACGACCTTCGTCAACATGGTCACCGGGTATCTCAAGCCGACCACCGGCTCGATCCGTTTCGACGGGCACGAGCTGACGCGGCTCGAGCCGCGGCGCGTCACCCAGCTCGGCGTCTCGCGCTCGTTCCAGATCCCGCAGCTCTTCAACTCGCTCAGCGTGCGCGAGAACCTGCTCGTGGCGGTCGGCATCGTCGCCGCCGCGGCGCACGCCTGGGCGCACTCCGACCTAACGCCGGCGCGCGCGGACGGCGCGACCGACGAGATGCTCGAACGCTTCGGGCTCGGCGCCTACCGCGACCGGCCGGCGGGGCTGCTGCCGGAGGGGGTGCGCAAGCTGCTCGACGTGGCGATGGGGCTGGTGACCAGGCCGCGCGTGCTGCTCCTCGACGAGCCGACTAGCGGGGTCTCGGCGGACGAGAAGTTCGCGATCATGGATCTCGTGATGGCCGCGGTGCGCGGCGCCGACGTGACCGTGCTCTTCGTCGAGCACGACATGGATGTGATTGCGCGTTACGCCGCCCGCGTGCTCGCATTCGCCGACGGCCGGATCATCGCGGACGGCGCGCCGGCCGACGTGCTGCGCGACCCGGAGGTACGCCGGTACGTCATTGGCGAGGCGGACGCCCATGCTTGAAGTGAACGGCGTCTCCGTCTCGATCGGGCCGGTGGGGATCCTCCGCGGCGTCTCCCTCGAGCTCGCGCGCGGCGAGTTCGCCGGGCTGATCGGCCGCAACGGCGCCGGCAAGACGACGCTCATGCGCACCATCATGGGCCTGCTCGTGCACCGCGAGGGCGACGTGCGCTTCGAGGGCGCGTCGCTCGCGCGCGTGCCGACGCACGCCCGAGCCGCGCTCGGCGTCGGATACATGCCCGAAGACCGGCGGCTCGTCCCCGGGCTGACGGTCGAGGAGAACGTGCTGCTGCCTGCGTGGTCGGCGCGGCTGCCCGACGCGCCGCGCCGCCTCGAGCGCGTGTACGCGGCGATTCCCGAAGTGCACGCGTTCCGGGCGCGCAAGGCGCTGATGCTCTCCGGCGGCCAGCAGAAGCTCGTCGCCCTTGCGCGCGCGCTCATTCCCGGTACGAAGCTGCTCCTCCTCGACGAGCCGTTCGAAGGCGTCGCGCCGGTGCTCGCGCGGCGGCTGGCCGAGGTCATCGCCGGCCTGCGGCGCGAGGGCCTCGCGGTGATCCTCTCCGAATCCAGCCTCACGCATGCGCGCGGGCTGCTCGACCGGGTGTACGTGATCGACCGCGGCGCCGTCAGCGCGCAGGGGTGATCGGGCGCCGTCGCGTCGCTATTGCACTGCAGCATCGCTCCAAGAGGAGCTGGCTCTATCCGCCGGACGGCGAAGGGCCTGTCTGAAGGACGTCACCTCTACGAAAACCACTTTCACCCGCTACGCATCCGGTGCGGATTCTTTTCCAATAAGCCCCGGAAGCGGTTGCGGGAGTGGCCGCGCTTTGCCTATTCTTTGGGCACTCGATGCCGGCGACAACCGGCGGGCAGGGCCGAACCGACCCCGATGACACCGACAACACTCACAGGAAGCCCAATGCGTCCGTTCTACATGCCCATCCTGGCGGCGGCGTCGCTTGCCGCCGCGGTCCCGGCGTTTGCCGCCGGTGTCCAGCTCAACGTCTCCGGCGAGGCGCGCCAGGAGATCAACACCCCGCAGTTCCAGGACCGCTACATGTCGCTCGCGAGCTACCTCGGTGCGAGCCTCGGCACCGACGTCAAGCTCGCGATCGGCCGCGACCTGTCGCGCGAGCTCCAGAAGATGCGCGCCGGCCTGTACGAGGTGCTGGTCGGACCGGCGCACGTGATCGGCGCGGCGATGCGCTACGGCTACGAGCCGGTCGCCCGCTTCGACGGCGAGGAGCGCGCCGTGTTCGTCGCGAGCAACGCAAGCGGCATCACGACTTTCGAGGGCGCGAAGGGCGCGCGCCTCGCGCTCCCGCCGACCGACTCGCTCGCGACCTATCTCGCGCGCGGCGAGCTGAACGCGAAGGGCGTCGTCATCAAGGAGTTCTTCGCCGAGGTGAAGGAGCACCGCTACCACGAAGTCGCGCTGCTGTCGGTTGAGTTCGGGCAGGCCGACATCGCGGTGGCCGACGAGCGCCTCGCCAAGGAGTGGGTCGCGAAGAACGGCGGCCAGATCATTCTCGAGACGCGCGCCACCCCGGGCATCGGCGTGGCCGTCTACGCGAAGCTCGACAAACCGACCAAGGACCGCATCCGCACCGCGTTCCTCACGCCCAACCCCAAGGTCGTCGCGACCGCGCCCTTGACGGGGCTCGATCTCGCGGCGGTGAAGCCGATCGGCGTCGAGGAATACAAGTACGTCTCGACACTCGGCTACTTCACGCCGCGCCAGCTGCCAGGCGCGACGGTGGTCACCGCCGACGAGGTGGCGGAGCTGTTGAAGAAAGGCGCCACGCTTTACGACACGCGCACCGCCGAGGAGTACGGCGCGAAGCACATCAAGGGCGCCAAGCTCCTGCCCTACGTCGAGAAGAGCCGCAAGGAGGTCGGGTTCGACGTCAAGCAGGACCAGTTCGACCTGACCAAGGCGGTCCAGGACAAGAAGGCGCCGGTCATCTTCGCGTGCAACGGCGCGGAGTGCTGGAAGAGCTACAAGGCGTCCGAGGCGGCCCTCAAGGCAGGCTACCAGCAGGTGTACTGGTTCCGCGGCGGGTTCCCGGAGTGGAGCCTCAAGGGGCTCCCGGTCGACTCGGCGCCGACGCTCGCGCAGCAGAAGTAAGCCAGCCGGCTGCTTCTGAACGTTACTTCAGTATTCGCCACAGGTCGCTGTAGTCGTCGGTCCACAGTCGCACCCCCTTCTCGGCCGCGAGCGGCTCGCCGACGCCCTCGAGGGGCGGCTGCTCGAACGCCAGGGGATCGTTCGCGATCAGCACCCACGTCGAGCCGTACACGCCGCGCTCGTCGTCGGACTCCTCGTCCACCAGCCGCGTGTGCCGCCCGAACCGCGCGGCCGCCTCGTGCAGCACCGGCTTGAGATCGAGGTACCGGTTCGAGATGTGCACCGCGAGGATGCCGCCGGGCTTTAGGTGCCTGAAGTAGGTCTCGAACGCCTCGGCGGTCAGGAGGTGCACCGGAATCGAATCGCTCGAGAACGCATCGACCGCGAGCACGTCGAAGCCCTGGGACGGCTCGCGCTCCAGTGACAGGCGCGCGTCGCCGAGCACCATCTCGACGTGCGCGCGGGTGTCGGTCACATAGCTGAACCGCTTCATCGCGATGTCGATCACCTGCGGATTGATCTCGTACAGCCGGAACGTGTCGCCCTCGCGGCCGTAGCCCGCGAGCGTCCCCGTGCCCAGGCCGATCACGCCGACCCGCACCGGGCCCTTCGCGCCCGCCGCGAGGATCGCGCGGCCCACGCCGGAGGTCTCGCCGTAGTACGTCGTGATCCACTTGCGCCGCTCGGGTCCGGTGAACTGCTTGCCGTGAGTGATGGAGCCGTGCGTCAGCACGCGCTGCGCGTCCGCGCCGCCACCCGTATCCCACACGCGCATGGCGGCGTAGAAGTTCCGCATCCGCACTTCGGCGTCCCGCGCGTAGCCGGAGTAGATCCATGCCAGCGATCCGGTGAGCCCGGCGGCGAGGACCACCGCGCCGGACACGGCGGCGCGCCAGCCCGCTGCGCGGGGGAAACCCGGCCGGTCGAGCGCCAGCACCACCGCCACCACCGCCGCGGTTGCGACGAGGCCCACTGGCAGCTCGTACAGGTCGAGGAAGATGCGCGGCGCGACGAGGCCGACGAACACGCCGCCGAGCGCGCCGCCGACCGAGATTGCGAGGTAGAAGCCGGTCAGGTAGCGCGGCGCCGGCTTGAGGTGCACGAGCTCGCCGTGGCACACCATGCACGCGACGAAGAGCGTCGCGGCGTACACCGGCAGCATCACCCACAGCGGCGAGTGCCGGAAGTCCGAATGCAGCAGCACCGTGACGCCGACGAGGCCCGCAGCGGCGAGCGGCAGGTAGTACCTGCGGCGGTACCACCCGCGGCCGTCGAAGGTGAGAATGAACGAGAGCAGATAGAGCGCGAGTGGCAGCACCCAGATGAACGGCATTGGCGCGACGTTCTGCGACAGCTGGCTGGTGAACGCGAGCAGCAGCACCGACGCCGTCGCCGCGAGCGCCGCCCAGAGCACGTAGCGGCCGAACGTCGGTCGCGCGGCGGAAGCCTCCGGCGCGCCCGCGGTCGCCTCCCACGTCGCGCCGCGGCTTTGCCAGGCGAGCACGCCGCAAGCGGCCGCGAACACGACGAACGCGCCCGACCAGCCGAGCGCCTGCGCGCGCGTGGGCAGCCACGGCTCGACCGCGACCGGATAGGTGAGCAGCGCGAGCATCGAGCCGAGGTTGGACAGCGCGTAGAGGCGATAGGGCATCGCGCCGCGGTTCGCGCGCGAGTACCACACCTGCACGAGCGGGCCGGTGGTCGAGAGCATGAAGTACGGCAGGCCCACCGTGAGCGCGAGGACGACGAGGATGCGCAGGCCGGGGTCGGTCTCGCCCGCGGGCTTCCAGGCCACGTCGGGGATGATCGGGAGCGCGACCGCCGCCAGCGCGAGCAGCACCGCGTGGACGACCGCCTGCGTGCGTGCGGCCAGGCTGCGCGTCGTCCAGTGCGCGTAGAGGTAGCCGCCCACGAGCAGCAGTTGGAAGAACAGCATGCACGTCGTCCACACGGCCGCACCGCCGCCGAACCAGGGCAGGATCATCTTGGCGATGATCGGCTGCACCTGGAAGAGCAGGAAGGCGGAAACGAAGATCGTGAAGGCGTAGAGCACGGCGGGGGTTTCTGTGGGGCTGTGAGGCGCTGCCGGGCCGGATTATAGGGATCGCTGCGCGCCCGCGTACGGGCCCGTCAGCGTTCTGCCGAGACTTCGTGCCCGTCCGCCCGCGCGGCCGCGACGATGCCGGGGCAGTTGACGATCCCGATCATAATGAACGCACCTCCCGCCTCGAGATGCGGCCGCATGCGTGCGTAGAGGGTCGGGTTGCGCTTGTGAACGACCGACTCGCAGTAGGCGGGAAAGTCGCGGGCCCGTTCCTCGATCGCGTCGAGCGCGCCGCGCAGGTAGTTCCGCACGAGCGCCCGCCGGTGCTCGTCCCAGTCAGCATCGCGCATGAACGCCACGAATCGCGCGGCGGGAATGCCCTCGAGCGCCGCGACCTGCTCCTCGATCGTCTCCAGGTAGTGCACTGGCCGGCCCGCGGCCTCGGCCGCGCGCAGCGCGTCGAG
The DNA here is from genome assembly GCA_035456405.1 of Burkholderiales bacterium. Classification (GTDB taxonomy): domain Bacteria; phylum Pseudomonadota; class Gammaproteobacteria; order Burkholderiales; family SG8-39; genus JAGVSZ01. Next base: position 20,138 of record DATIDG010000026.1, read on the forward strand.
CTCGATCCGGTGCGTGAACCCATGCCGGCCGAGGTATTGCGTCCAGATGCGGTAGAACGCCATCCAGGGTCGCAGCCCCTCGATGTCCACGCACACCGCCTCGCCCGGCTTGCCGCCCAGGAACGCCTGCGCGACGAGCTGCAGGCCGAGCATCGAATCCCGCATGCCGAGCGCCGCGTTGATCCTCAGGATCGTCGCCGGGTCGAGCAGCTCGGCGAGGCCGCGCGCGCTGCCCTCCGTCGCGCCGCGCGCGACGACGCCCCGCATGGCCTCGTCGTCGAGCGGCCCCTCGAGCACGAGCCGGTCGACGCGGGCCAGGTAGCGGGCGATCGACCGTCGGAACCGGTAAGGAAAGAACCGCGCCGCGCCGGCGAGATAGGACGCGCGGCCGCCGCGGGCGATCCGCCACGCCGTCCGGAGCTCGCGCTCCCCGGCGAGGAGGTCGAGCGCCCCGGCGAGCACGGCGGCGCGCCCGCGGCGCTCAGCCGCGCAGGCCCGGCATGTCGAACCCCGCCGCGAGCAGGTCGCTCACCATCGTCGCGCGCTGCTCGACGGCCAGCTCGACGAGAGGCGGGCGCACGGTGAGCCAGTCCTGATCCTGCGCGTAGTGCGCGATCGCGGCCTTGAGCGCGGGAATCATCGACACCTGCGACTGCAGGATCTGGCGCACGCGGTCGATGTCGGCCTGCAGCTTCTCCGCATCGGCCGACTGCCAGGCGCGATACGCCCTGTCGATGCCGTGCGGGTTGACGTTCGCGCCGGCGGTGATGCAGCCGACCCCGCCGGCCCGCATGTTCTTCAGCAGGAACACCTCGCTGCCCGCGAACACCTCGAAGCCCTGCTTCGCGAAAGCGTCGATCATCGCCTTCGTGTTGTTCCAGTCCCCGGAGCTGTCCTTCACGCCGGCGACCGTCTTTGGATACGCCTTCAGCAGCTTCTCGATCAGCCCGAGCGTGATCGGCACCTGCGCGACTGGCGGGATGTGATAGAGGTAGAGCTGCAGCCGGTCGTCGCCGACGCGCTGGATCACCTCGCTGAAGTTGCGGAAGAGGCCGTCGTCGGGCACACCCTTGTAGTAGAAGGGCGGCAGCATCAGCACGCCGGCGCAGCCGAGCTTCACCACGTGCGCGGTGAGTCGCACCGAATCGGTGAGCGCGCAGCAGCCGGTGCCCGGCATGAGCTGCGCGGCGGGTACGCCGCCCTCCACGAGCTGTTCGAGCAGCGTCATGCGCTCGTCGGCCGAGAGCGAGTTCGCCTCGCTGTTGGTGCCGAACACCGCGAGCCCGGAGCAGCCGTGCGCCAGCAGCCACTTGCAGTGGCGCACGAAGCGCTGGGCGTCGGGGGAGTAGTCCTTTCGGAACGGCGTGACGACGGGCGAGAGCACGCCGCGGAGTCGCTGCTGGGCCATCTGGAGTCCTTGTGGTGCGCGCCGAAAGCAGCGAATTCTACGCCGCCGCGCCCGGATGGACCTCGGCCATCACCTGCCGGAACACTGCCGGGTCGATGCGGAAGTCGCGGTTGTTCGCGATCACCGCCGGCTGCGGCAGGAGCTCTCCGGTCAGGCGCCCGTAGCGGATGCCGAGCTGCCGCGCCAGCCGCTCGAAGAAATCGGCCCCCTTGCGGATGTTGTGCACCTCCAGCACCGTCGCTTCGCGCGGCGCGAAGATCATGTTCGCAAGCCCGGCGCCGGCCACGGCGACGATCGTCTCCGCCTGCGCGAAGGTCCGCGCCTGCTGCGCGAACCCGAGCGCCGATCCGACCACTGTGCGATAGCCGAGCGGCGCGAGGATCGCCGCGATCTCGTCCTCGTTCACCAGTCGGCGCAGGCTGGCGTCGCGCCGCGAGACGAACAGGCGGTGCCCCGGCTTCACGGCGGGCGCGGCGTCGAGGAACGCCGCGCGCAGCCAGTGCAGCGCGGCCGGGTGAAGGCTGAACGATTCGGCGAGGAGCGACGGCACCCAAAGATTGCGGAAGGGCTGCGGGCGCACCGGGTCGATCTTCACAAGCCGGTCGGCGCCGATCCCGAGGCGGCGCAGCGACTCCTCCTGGACCGGCGTCAGGGCGGTGTCGACGACGAATTTCAGTCCCTGAAGTTCGGGCAGGAGGCTTGCCGCGTAAACGCGCGGCAGGAACTCGACGAGCCAGTGGTAGTGGCTCGGCGAACCCCCGAGGAGCACGCACGGCTCGTCGATGCGCGGCGCCGGCGGCTCGAGATCGAGCGTCACGCGCCGCCCGTCGACCGCGGCGAAGTGGTGCGCGCGGTTGTGGGGCCGCTCGTGCAGCGTCTGGTGCAGGTGCTCGCACAGCAGCTCGCGCCGCTCCGACAGCAGCAGCCAGTTGCCGGGCAGGAGCGTGACGTCCGCGACGCGCGCGACGTAGGGCTCGTAGGTCGCCGCGAGGCGCTCGTAAGGCAGCCCGGAAACGTCGGGCAGCGGAACCGGCGTGATCGCGGCGCCTGCCGCCGCGTACCAGGTTCGCGCGTCGACGATGGCGCTGTCGAGGCGCTGCATCAGGCCCTTCTCAACATCCAGTCCTTGCGCTTGCCCTTGTAGTGAACGATGAGCTTGCCGGACACGTCCTCGTCGGGCGCCGCCGGCGAGTAGTTATACGGGTCGACCGGAAGCTCGAGCACGTTGAAGTCGGGCGCCGCGAAGCGCACGGCGTACTGGTCGCCGTACCAGCGCTGCGCCTCGGGCGGAAAGCCGAGGCACAGCTCGTGGCAGCGCCGCCAGAAGGCCTGCGAGCGCGAGAACATGACGCCGGTGTTGTAGGGCATGACCTCGGCGAGGTCGATGCCGGTGGGGTCGAGCGCCGGACCGGCGCGCCGCGTGAGCGCGACGTCGAAGTCGTGCGCCCAGACGGCCTGCACGTCGCGCACGAACATCACGTCCGTGTCGACGATGAGCGCGGGCTCCGCGAGCGCGGCGAGGTGCGCGAGGCGGTAGGTCATCAGGCGCTCGCCGTCCCAGGGCAGGCGCGACACGACATCGACGCCGGCGACCGCCGGCGTCCGCTCGTCGGTCATCTGCACGAGCTCGTAGCCGAGACGCTTCGCAGAAGCCACCATGATGGTCGGCAGCCGGAGGTCTTCGCCGACGTGCAGGAATGCGACTCTCATGGCGTGTCCGAGCAGCCTAGCCTGCGCCGCGCCGGAAGGTCAACGCGCCCGCGCGCCGGCGCGTGCGGAATTGCGACCCCGGTCGGCGTAGAGCTCGACGAGGACCGCGCGCAGCCAGCGGTTGCCCGCGTCCTGGTCGTAGCGCTCGTGCCAGTGCACGCGCACATCGGTGCGCGGGATCGCGACCGGCGGCCGCAGCGTCTTGAACCGGCCCATCCGCTCGAACACGCTCGCCACCCGCTCCGGCACGGTGACGACGAGGTCGGTGCGCTCGAGGATCATCGGCACCACCATGAAGTGCGGCACGCGCAGCGCGATGCGGCGGTGGAGGCCGTGCGCGAGCAGCGTGTCCTCGATCACGCGGTGGCCCGCCCCGATCGACGACACCAGCGCGTGCGCGGCCTCCAGGAACAGGCGGCGCGTGAGCGTTCGCCCGATGCGCGGATGGTCGGCGCGCATCATGCACACGTAGGCGTCGCGGAAGAGCGGGTGGCTGCGGACCGGCGCGCGCAGCCCGGGCAGGAAGCCGACGGCGAGGTCCAGCTCGCCGGAGGCGAGCGCCTGCTCGATCTCGGCCTGCGGCGTCGAGCGCGTCTCGATGTGCACGCCCGGCGCGGCGCGATGGAGCCACTCGAGGAGCCCGGGCAGGAACACCATCTCGCCGATGTCGGACATGTGCAGACGGAAGGTGCGCTCGGTCGTGGCCGGGTCGAATGCGGCCGGGCGCGACAGGGTCGACTCGATCAGCCCGAGCGCCTGGCGCACCGGCTCCGCGATCGCCTTGGCGAACGGCGTTGGGTCCATCCCGCGCGGCGAGCGCACGAAGAGCGGGTCGCCGCAGAGCCTGCGCAGCCGCGCGAGCGCGTTCGACACCCCCGCCTGGCTCAGCCCGATCTCGTCGCCGGCCGCGGTGACGCTGCGCCGGCGCAGCACCGCGTCGAACACCCGCAGCAGGTTGAGATCGAGCTCGTTCAGATTCATGCTCGGAATCCGGCCTATCCGCCCCATCAATTTGACAAATGAAGTATGCCCTCCTACGCTCGCCCGTTCAAACCGCGCGCGGTCCCCTCCTCCACGGTAGGGGTGCCCTCGCAAACGGGGGCGGGATGGTCCAACGCGCCGGTCACGGAGGAGGAAGCCATGAGAAAAGCCCTTGTCGCATTCGCCGCAGCAGGCGCGGCCGCGCTCGCCCTGCCGTTCGGCGCGGCGGCGCAGACGACCACCCTCAGGATCGTGAGCGCGTTCCCGGAGAACTCGTTCTATGTGACGCGGCTCAAGACCTGGATCGAAGGCGTCAACGCCGAGGGCAAGGCGCTGCTGCAGCTCAACTTCATCGGCGGGCCGAAGGCGATCCCGACCTTCGAGGTGGGCAACGCCGTGCGCACCGGCGTCGTCGACATGGCGATGTCGACCGGCGCGTTCTACACGAACGTGTTCCCGGAATCCGACGCCCTCAAGCTCACGCAGATGCCGGTGGCGGAGCAGCGCCGCAACGGCGCCTTTAGCTACATCCAGAAGGTGTGGGCGGAAAAGGGCAACATGGTCTATCTCGCCCGCATCGTCGAGCACCAGCCGTTCCACCTCTACCTCAACAAGCCGATCGACAAGCCCGACCTCAAGGGCCTGAAGATCCGGATCACGCCCGTCTACCGCGACTTCTTCAGCGCCCTGGGCGCGACCGTGATGCAGACCGCGCCCGGCGAGGTCTACACCGCGCTCGAGCGCGGCGTGGTCGACGGCTACGGCTGGCCGATCGGCGGCATCTTCGACAACAACTGGCAGGAGCGGACCAAGTTCCGCGTCGACCCGGGCTTCTACGACGCGGAGGTTTCGCTCATCGTCAACCAAGACGCGTGGAAGAAGCTCGGCGCGCGCCAGCGCGACTTCCTGATCACGCAGGCGCAGTTGCTCGAGAACCGCAACGACTACTGGAAGATCTACGGCCAGCAGGAGACCGAGCGCCAGGCGAAGGCCGGGATCCAGGCGATCCGGCTGCAGGGCGCACAGGCGAAGGAGTACGTCGACAAGGCGTACGAGGCCGGATGGGCGGGGATCATCAAGAACAGCCCGGTGCACGGACCGAAGATGCGCGAGCTGTTCACCAAGCGGTAGTTGCCGCATGGGGCGCGCCTATCGCGGGTTGCTGCACGCCTGCGCGGTGATCGCCGCGCTGCTCCTCGGCGTCACCGCGCTGCTCGTGACCGGAGACGTGGTGGCGCGCAACGTCGGGCTCGGGACGCTGCCGTGGATCCTCGAGGTCTCCGAGTATGTCCTCCCGCTCGCGACGTTCCTGGTCGCGCCCTGGCTGCTGGCGCGCAACGAGCACGTGCGGCTCGACGTCCTGCTCACCGCGCTGCCGGCGCCGCTCGCCCGCGCGCTGGGGCGAACGGGAGACCTGCTGGGGCTCGCCATATGCGCCGTGTTCGTGATCTACGGGGCACGGGCGATCGCAAGCTCGGCGCAGCAGGGCTCGCTTGTCATCAAGTCGGTCGTCTTCCCCGAGTGGTGGCTGTACGCCCCGGTGCCGGCGTGCTTCGGGCTGCTCGCGATCGAGTTCGCGCGGCGGCTCCTGGGGCACGGCGGCCCGCCGGTGGCAACCGGGCCGCATGCCTGACCCCGGCCCGCGCTAGCGGAACGCATGGTCTGGTGGCTCGCGGCAACCGTCCTCTTCGGCCTGCTGATGGCGCTCTTCGCCATCGGCCTGCCCGCGGCGTTCGCGTTCTTCGGCATCAACGCGGTCGGGGCGTGGGTGTGGCTCGGCGGCGATCCCGGGCTCGTGCAGATGATCCGCAACGGCGTGGCGTCGATCTCGAGCTTCTCGCTCACGCCGATTCCGTTCTTCGTTCTGATGGGCGAGGTGCTGTTCCACACCGGTGTGGCGATGAAGGCGATCGACGCGATCGACCGGCTGATCTGGCGGGTGCCGGGCCGGCTCTCGGTGGTGGCGGTCGTGGCCGGCACCGTGTTCTCGGCGATCTCCGGCTCGACGATCGCGACGACGGCGCTGCTCGGCAGCCTGATGCTGCCGGAGATGCTGCGGCGCGGGTATCACCCGAGCATGGCGATGGGCCCGATCATGGCGATCGGCGGCGTGGACATGCTGATCCCGCCGTCCGCGCTCACGGTGCTGCTCGGCAGCCTGGCCGGCATCTCGATCGCGGAGCTGCTGATCGCGGGGATATTGCCCGGCGTCCTGCTCTCCGCGGCGTTCGTCGCCTACATCGTCGTGCGGGCTGCGCTCGACCCGGCGCTCGCCCCGCTATTCGAGCACGAGCGCCTGCCCGCGTGGGACCGCTGGCGTCCGCTGCTCGTCTATGTGATGCCGCTCGTCATCATCTTCGTCGTCGTGGTCCTGGCGATGACGGCGGGCTGGGCGACGCCCACCGAGTCGGCCGCCGTCGGCGCGGTCGCGACGGTGGCGGTCGCGTGGATCTACGGCTCGGTCTCGTGGTCGAACCTCCTCAAGGCACTCCTCGGGACGGCGGGGATCTCCGGCGTGATCCTGTTCATCATCGTGGGCGCGACGACCTTCGCGCAGATCCTGACCTTCTCCGGCGCCACGAACGGCCTGGTGGAGGCGATCCAGGGCGCGGACCTCGCGCCGCTCGTCGTGCTCGGGATCATGATGCTCATCCTCCTGGTGCTGGGCTGCTTCATCGACCAGGTGAGCATGATGCTCATCACGCTTCCGTTCTTCATGCCGCTCGTCCAGCACTACGGGTTCGATCCGGTGTGGTTCGGCGTGTGCTTTCTCATCTGCATGCAGCTCGGGCTGCTCACGCCGCCGTTCGGGATGCTGCTCTTCACGATGAAGAGCGTGGCGCCGAAGCAGATCGCAATGCAGCAGGTGTTCGCGGCGGTCACGCCCTACGTGGTGTTCGGCGTCCTGATGCTGCTCGTGGTCATCGCGTTCCCTCCGGTGGCGACCTGGCTGCCGCGGGTGCTGTTCGGGAAGTGAGGTAGGCGATGGAGCGATCGTTCAAGGAAGAAGTGGCCCTGCTCCGGCTCGGCGCTGGAGATACTTTCCACGGCGAGGGCATCCTCGCGGTGACGAAAGCGCTGCTGCAGTCGGGCGTGTCGTATGTCGGCGGATACCAGGGCGCGCCCGTGTCGCACATGATGGACGTGCTGAACGATGCGCGCGATACGCTCGACGAGCTCGGCATCCACGTCGAGACCAACGCGTCCGAGGCCGGCGCGGCGGCGATGCTCGGCGCCTCGATCAACTACCCGCTGCGTGGCGCGGTCACCTGGAAGTCCACCGTCGGCACCAACGTCGCCTCGGACGCGCTCTCCAACCTCGCGTCGGCGGGCGTCCGCGGCGGCGCGCTCATCGTCATCGGCGAGGACTACGGCGAGGGCGCGTCGATCATCCAGGAACGCACCCACGCTTTCGCGATGAAGTCGCAGATCTGGCTGCTCGACCCGCGCCCGGACCTGCCGACGATCGTGAACATGGTCGAGAAGGGCTTCGAGCTCTCGGAGGCCTCGAGCACGCCGGTCTTCCTCGAGCTGCGCATCCGCGCCTGCCACGTCCACGGCCAGTTCGAGGCGAAGGCCAACCGCAGGCCGCTCGTCTCGAAGCGCGATCTGCTCGAGCGCCCCGACTTCGACTACGCACGCATCTGCCTGCCGCCGGCCACGTATGCGCAGGAAAAGCACAAGATCGAGGTCCGCTGGCCCGCGGCAGTGAACTACATCCGCGCGCAGCGCCTGAACGAGGTCTTCCCCGGGCGCCGCACGGATGTCGGCATCATCTGCCAGGGCGGGATGTACAACGTCGTCGTCCGCGCGCTGCAGCAGCTCGGGCTCGCGAACGCGTTCGGCGACGGCGAGTTCCCGATCTACTGTCTCAACGTCGCCTATCCGCTCGTCCCGGAGGAGATCGTCGAATTCTGCACCGGCAAGGGCGCAGTGCTGGTCGTGGAGGAAGGGCAGCCCGCCTACATCGAGGAGGCGATCCTCGCTGTCCTGCGCCGGCACGAGGTGAACGAAACCAGGATGCACGGCAAGGACTGTCTGCCGATGGCGGGCGAGTACACCGGCGAAACGGTGCTTGCCGGCGTCGCGAAGTTCGTCGACCTCGCCGCGCCGCGCGGCATCGACACCGCCGGTATCCGGCAGGCGCACGAAAGTCTCACCGCGCCGAAGCGCAAGGCTGCCGAGATCCTCGGCGCGCCGGTGCCGGCGCGCCCGCCGGGCTTCTGCATCGGCTGCCCGGAGCGGCCGGTATTCTCGGCCATGAAGCTCCTCGAGCGCGAATCGGGCGCGTTCCACATCTCGGCCGACATCGGCTGCCACACGTTCTCGACGCTGCCGCCGTTCAGCATCGGCAACACCGTGCTCGGCTACGGCCTGGGGCTCGCATCCAACTCCGGCATAGGTCCGATGTTTGCCAACCGCACCGTCACCATCATGGGCGACGGCGGGTTCTGGCACAACGGCCTCACCTCCGGCATCGCGAACGCCGTGTTCAACCGCGACGACGGGATCCTCGTCATCATGGAAAACGGCTACACGTCCGCAACCGGCACCCAGAACATCCCGTCGTCGCGCCACCAGGCGGCGGAGAAGATGGCCGGGATGTCGATCGAGCGCGCGTTGAAGGGCGTCGGCGTGGAGTGGGTGAAGCGCGTCACGACCTACAAGGTCGCGCAAGTGTCGAAGGCGCTCAAGGAGGCGATGACGACGCCCTTCAAGGGCCTCAAGGTCATCATCGCCGACAGCGAATGCCAGCTCGAGCGCCAGCGGCGCATGCGCCCGCTCATCGCCGCCTCGCTCAAGGCGGGCGAGCGGATCGTGCGCACCCGCTTCGGGGTGGACGAGGACGTGTGCTCGGGCGACCACTCCTGCATCCGGCTCTCGGGCTGCCCTTCGCTCACGGTGAAGGACTCCTCCGACCCGCTCAAGGTCGACCCGGTGGCGCACGTCAACAACGGTTGCGTGGGCTGCGGGCTGTGCGGGGAGGTAGCGCACGCGGCGATCCTGTGCCCGAGCTTC
>DATIDG010000027.1:0-79617 GCA_035456405.1 Burkholderiales bacterium
TGCTCGTGGTGTTCATCACGGTCTGGGAATGGCTCCCGCGCGCCGTCGGCGTCCCCGAGTTCATCCTGCCGCCGCCCTCGAAGGTGTGGTCGGAGTTCCTGCGCATGCTCGCCAACGAGCGGCTGCTCTGGCACACGGGCATCACCACGCTCGAGATCATCGTCGGGTTCGTGCTCGGGTGTCTCCTCGGGATCGTGATCGGGTTCGTTCTCGGCCTTTCGCCGAAGACGGAGCTGGTGCTGTCGCCCTACATCCTGGCGCTGCAGATCGCGCCGAAGGTCGCCTTCGCGCCGCTCTTCGTGATGTGGCTCGGCTACACGGTGTACCCGAAGATCCTGGTCGCGATCCTGATCGTCTTCTTCCCGGTGATGGTCAACGTGCTCACCGCCGTCCGGACGGTGGACCCGGACATGGTGAGCCTCGCGCGCTCGTTCTCGGCCACCCGCATGCAGATCTTCCGCCTGATCGAATACCCGGCGTCGCTGCCGCCGCTGTTCGCGGGCTTGCGCATCGCCGCGACGCTGGCGGTGATCGGCGTGGTCGTGGGCGAGCTGGTCGGCGGCAACCTCGGGCTGGGCTACCTGCTCACCTACGGCGAAGGGCAGGGCAATACCGCGATGGTGTTCGTCACGATCATCGTGCTGACGCTCATCGGCATCGTCGCGTACGCCGGGGTCGCGCTCTTCGAGCGCCGGGTGCTCCACTACATGCCCAAGGCGCAGCACGTGAGCGTCTGATGGCGGGCATGCTGCGCGACCGACGCATCCTCGTTACCGGCGGTGCACGCGGCCTCGGGCGCGCGTTTGCCGAAGCTGCGCTGGGCGCCGGCGCCCGGGTCGCGGTCGCGGACATCCTGGAAGAGGCCGGCCGGGCGACCGCAAAGGAGATCGGCGCGACGTTCGTGCCGCTGGACCTCGCCTCCGCTGCGTCGATCGAGGCCTGCGTCGCCGGCGCCGCCGACGCACTCGGCGGGATCGACGGTCTCATCAACAACGGCGCCATCACGAGCTCCGGCGGCAAGACGCTCGCGGAGTTGGACGTGGACACGTGGGACCGGGTGATGGCGGTGAACGTGCGCGGCACCTGGCTCGCCACCCGCGCGGCGCTCGCGCACCTGAGGACATCGGGCAAGGGGCGGGTGGTCAACGTCGCCTCCGACACGGCGCTCTGGGGCGCGCCCCGGCTCATGGCCTACGTGGCGAGCAAAGGCGCGGTGATCGCGATGACGAAGTCGATGGCGCGGGAACTCGGGGCCGACGGGATCACGGTCAACGCGGTCGCCCCGGGACTCACGCTCGTCGAGGCGACCGAGTACGTGCCGGCCGAGCGCCACCGGCTGTACCTGGATGGCCGCGCGATCAACCGGGCACAGGTGCCCGAGGACGTTTGTGGGGCGGTGACCTACCTGCTGTCGGATGCGGCGGCGTTCGTCACCGGCCAGCTGCTCGCCGTGAACGGCGGGTTCGTGATGCATTGAGTGGACCTTTCGCAGGAGAAAAAACATGGCTGATTCGGCTGTCAAGGAACCGCAGACCAAGCGTTCGTGGGATCGCCCCGAAGGCGCGACCCTCGCGCAATGGATGGAGTCGCGGGTCGCGCGCCATTCGACCCGGAAGTACGACTGGAACGCGCTCAAGTTTCAGGCCGACTACGACCCGAAGTACCGCCGCGCGCAGATGCGCTACGTCGGCACCGGCGGCACCGGGGTCGCGGCCGACACGAACACGATTCCCGCCGAGCACTTCACGTTCTCGACCATGATCCTGCCGGCCGGCGCTGAGGGCCCGCTTCACGTCCACAACGACGTCGAGGAGATCTTCTTCGTGCTGCGCGGCAAAGTGAAGCTGATCGCCGAGAAGGACGGGGAGCGCTGGGAAGCCGTGGTCGGCGAGCGCGACCTGATCTCGTGGCCGCCCGGCGTATACCGCGGCGAGATCAACGTCGGCGAAGAGGATGCGCTGATGTGCGTCATGCTGGGCTCGGCGAAGCCGGTCACGCCGACCTATCCGCCGGACCATCCGCTCGCGAAGATCAAGCGTTGACCATGGCGCTCGACCTCGGCCCCGCCGACGCGCTCGTCGCCGCGCATCCGCCCGCCAGGCGGCGGACCGCGCGCGGGACCTTCTCGTACCGCGAAGCGGGGACGGGGCCGGCGCTCGTGCTGCTGCACGGAATCGGCAACCAGTCGGGGTCGTGGGCGCGGCAGCTCGACGCGCTCGCGCCGCGCTTCCGGGTCATCGCATGGGATGCGCCCGGATACGGCGACTCCGATGCTCTGGCAACCGAATGGCCTTCCGCGGCCGACTACGCGGACTCGGCTCGGGCGCTTCTCGATGCGCTCGGCATCGAGCGGGCGGTGCTGGTCGCGAGCTCGCTCGGTGCATTGGTGGCCGGCGCGCTGGCGGCCGAATCGCCAGCGCGGGTGGCCGGCCTCGTGCTGCTCAACCCAGCCGGCGGCTACGGCCTCGCCGACCCGAAGGAGCGCGAGGAGAAGCTCGCCGCGCGGCTCGCCCGCCTCGCCGAGCTCGGTCCGGCGGGCATGGCGCAGACGCTCCCGCCGGGGATGCTCGCGAAGACCGCCTCCGCCGAGGCCCGGGCGCTTGCCGCGTGGGGCACGGCGCGAATTCGCCCCGACGGCTACGCGCAGGCAGCGCGCATGCTCGCGCAGGGTCGCCTCGCCGAGGATGCAGCGCGCTATTCCGGCCCGGTGCTGGTGGTCGCGGCAGCCGAGGACACCATCACCCCGCCAGCGGGCTGCGAGCGGATCGCGCAGGCGTTCCCGCGCGGCGCCTACCGTCTCCTGACCGGGGCAGGGCATCTCTCCTACCTCGATGTACCGGCGACCGTCAACGCGATCATCGCGGAGTTCGCGGCGCGCTGCGTCCAGGAAGCGGCGGTATGAGCGAGCTCGTGCCGAAATACAACGTTCCGGGCCTCGAGCGCGGATTGCGGGTGCTGCAGCTCTTCGATCGCGCCCGCCCGCTGCTCTCCGCGGCGGAGATGGCGCGCGCGCTCGCGATCCCGCGGTCGACGGCCTTCCGCATCGCGCAGACGCTCGAGTTCCTCGGCTTCCTCCAGCGCGACGGCGAGCGCTTTCGCGTCGGCCCCGCGGTGCTGCGGCTGGGATTCGAGTACATCGCCTCGCTCGAGGTGACCGACCTCGCCCGCCCCGTGATCGAGCGCCTGCGCGACGAGACCGGCCTCTCGTCGCAGCTCGTGATCCGCGACGGGCGCGAGGTGATCGTGGTCCTGAAGGCATCGCCGCCCTCGACCTTCGCGACCAACGTCACGGTCGGAACGCGCATGCCGGCGCACGCGACGATCCTCGGCCGCGTGCTCCTTGCGGACGCAAGCGACGACGCGCTCCGCAGGCTGTACCCGGAGGCGGCGCTGCCGCAGGTCTCGCCCAGCTCGCCGCGCACGCTCGCCGACCTGAGGCGGCTGCTGCGCGAGGATCGCGCGCGCGGGTACGCGGTCAGCGAGTCGTTCTTCGAGCAGGGGGTCTCCGCGATCGCCGCGCCGGTGCGCGACGAGAGCGGGTCGACCGTGGCCGCGATCAGCGTGACCGCGCAGCGCCCGAAGCTCGAGCCCGCCGACCTGCGCGATCGGCTCGTGAAGCAGGTCATCGGCGCAGCGGCGGAGCTGTCGCGCCGGCTCAACCACCACATGGCCGCGGCGGCTGCATGAGCCGCGCGGCGTCATCGAGGTCCGGCAACCCCAAGGAGGAGTCATGGCAGAACGAGGCGCAATGAGGATGCACTTGCCCGCGGCGAACACCGCAGGCCTGATCCAGGACTGCAACCCCTACCTGGAGGCGTACCGCAACGCGCGCCCGAACCAGGTCGCCGGCGGCGGGCAGGTCTTCGGGACGGCGGATCGGGACTTGATCGTGTGGCAGACGCGTCCCGCGGCGCCGAGCGAGTACGAGCGGACGCTCGCCGACACGCTCGAGCAGATCTTCGCGCAGCGGACCTACGACCTGCCCGAGATCGTGGCCGCGCTGAATCGCGAAGGCGTGCGCACGCCGGCCGGCGAGACCTGGACCGAGCGCAATTTCCAGGACACGCTGCGCGAGCTGGGCAAGCTCGCGTTCGGCTAACACGACATCGAGAAGCACGGAGGCATCATGACAGATCCCAAAGCGGTCGAGCAGCTCGTCAATCGCGGGCTGAGGAACCAGTGGTATCCGGTGCTGCCCAGCTGGGCGGTCGCCGGCGCGCCGATCGGCATTACGCGGCTGTCCGAGAACCTCGTCCTGTGGCGCGACGAGGCGGGCGCGGTTCACGCGATCGAGGACCGGTGCCCGCATCGCGGCGCGCGCCTGTCGCTCGGGTGGAATCTCGGCGACCGCGTGGCGTGCTGGTACCACGGGGTGGAGGTGGACGGCACCGGGACGGTGCGCAAGGTTCCGGCTGTCCATCCCTGCCCGCTCGAGGGCCAGCAGGCCGTGAAGAGCTACCCGGTCAAGGAAGTCCGCGGCGGCATCTTCGTCTACTTCGGCGACGCGCTGCATGCCGAGCCGTGCCCGCTCGAGCTGCCCGAGGAACTCACCAGCGACGAGTACGGCGCGATCCTCTGCTTCGCAAAGTGGAAGTGCAATTACCGCTACGCGATCGACAACGTCATGGATCCGATGCACGGGGCGTACCTCCACGCGGTGTCGCATTCGATGGCCTCGGGCGACAAGACCGCGAACATGCAGCTGCGCAAGACGCCGACCGGGCTCGTCTTCGAGAAGACCAACCAGCGCGACGTGAACTTCGACTGGACCGAGTTCGGCGACACCGGCGCGATGTGGCTGCGCCTGGCGATCCCCTACCGCCCGAACGCCGGTCCGGGCGGCAACTTCGGCATCGCCGGATTCGTGACGCCGGTCGACGAGGAGCACTGCCTGGTGTTCTTCTGGCGCAACCGCAAGTGCACCGGCTGGGTCCGCGACGTGTGGCAGTTCATGTACCGGACCAAGCTGGAGGGCCTGCACTGGGCGGTGCTCGAGCAGGACCGGTTCGTGCTCGAGAACATGGCGCCGGACGCGCGCTCGCGCGAGTTCCTCTACCAGCACGACACCGGGCTCGCGCGGCTGCGCCGGATCCTCGAGAAGAAGGCGGAAGGCCAGCTCCAGGCACTCGAGAAGGCGGCCGCATCGACGTCGGCCGCGAAGGCGGCCGCGTAGACCGGGCCGGCACCCATGCCGCAGGCGCTCTCGTTCGGGCTCGAGGACCGCGTCGCCGTCGTGACGGGCGGCTCGTCGGGCATCGGGCTCGCGACGGCGCGGCTCGCGCTGCACGCCGGCGCGCGGGTGGCGATCTGCGGCCGGAACGCGGTGCGCCTCGACGAGGCGCACGCAGCGCTCGCGGGCGAGGCGGGCGGCGACCGCGTTCTCGCGCAGCGCTGCGACGTGCTCGACGCCGGCGAGGTCGCGGCATTCGCCCGGACCGTCGAGAGCCGGTTCGGCGCCGCCGACGTGCTCGTAAACAACGCTGGCGAGGGGCGCGTCTCGACGTTCGCCGACACCGCCGACGAGGCGTGGCGCGCGGAGCTCGACCTGAAATTCTTCAGCGTGATCCGCCCAACGCGGGCGTTCCTGCCGCAGCTCGAGCGGTCCGCGGCCGGCTCGATCGTGTGCGTGAACTCGCTGCTCGCACGCCAGCCGGAGCCGCACATGGTCGCAACCTCGGCCGCCCGCGCCGGCGTGCTCAACCTGGTGCGCTCGCTCGCCACCGAGCTCGCGCCGCGCCGCGTGCGCGTGAACGCGGTCCTCATCGGCCTGGTCGAGTCCGGCCAGTGGCGGCGCCGGTATCAGGCGCAGGCCGCCGGAGGCGAGACCTGGGAAGCGTGGACTGCCGCCGTGGCCGAGCGCAAGGGCATTCCGCTCGGCCGCCTGGGGCGGCCGGAGGAGGCGGCGCAGGCGATCGTCTTCCTCGCCTCGCCGCTCGCGTCGTACACCACCGGCACTTTCATCGACGTCTCAGGGGGCCATTCCCGCCATGTCTGACCGCACGCAATCGACAACCTCGCGCACCACCGTGGGCGAGCTCGTCGCCGCGTTCCTCGAGAACTGCGGCGCGCGGGCCGCGTTCGGCGTGATCTCGATCCACAACATGCCGATCCTCGATGCGTTCGGCCGCCGGGCGGCGGCCGCGGCCGCGCAGGGACGGCCGGCGCCGATCCGCTTCGTGCCGGCGCGCAGCGAACCCGGCGCAGTGAACATGGCCGATGCGTACGCCCGCGTGTCGGGCGGTATCGGGGTGGCCGTCACCAGCACCGGCACGGCCGCCGGCAATGCCTGCGGCGCGATGGTGGAGGCGCTCACCGCCGGCTCGCCGGTCGTGCACCTGACCGGCCAGATCGAGGTGCCTTACCTCGATCGCGATCTCGCGTACATCCACGAGGCGCCCGAGCAGCTCGACATGCTGCGCGCGGTGTCGAAGGCCGCGTTCCGCGTGCGCAGTCCGGAGACGGCGCTCGGCACGCTGCGCGAGGCGGTGCGCGTCGCGCTCACCGCGCCCCGCGGCCCGGTGAGCGTCGAGATTCCGATCGACATCCAGGCCGCCGAGATCGAGCACCCCGCGTCGCTCGCTCCGGCCGCAGTCGCAGCCCTGCAGCCGCGGGCGGACGAGCTCGACGTGCTGGCCGATCGCCTCGCCGGCGCGAAACGGCCGCTGCTGTGGCTCGGCGGCGGCGCGCGCGACGCTGAAGGCGCGGTGCGCCGTCTGCTCGATCTGGGCTTCGGCGTGGTGACGAGCGTGCAGGGTCGAGGCATCGTGCCCGAAGATCACGCGATGTCGCTCGGCGCCTTCAACCTCCACGAGCCGGTGGAGAAGTTCTACGCGAGCTGCGACGCGATGCTCGTCGTCGGCTCGCGCCTGCGCAGCAACGAGACGCTCACGTACAAGCTCAAGCTGCCGCGCCCGCTCTACCGCATCGACGCGGACCCGCAGCAGCAGGGGCGCTGCTATGCCGACGACCTGTTCGTCGCCGGAGACAGCGCGGTGGCGCTGGCCGCCCTGGCGGACAGGCTCGCAGGCCGGATGAGGCCGGACCCCGCGTTCGCGCGCGACCTGGCGGCCGCCCGGGAGGCGGCAGAGAAGCTGGTGCGCGACGGCCTCGGCCCTTACGAGCGTCTCGTCGCGGAGGTGCAACGCGCCGCCGGGCGCGACTTCGTGTGGGTGCGAGATGTCACCGTGTCGAACAGCACCTGGGGCAACCGCAGCCTGCGCATCGCCGGCCCGCGCGACGGCGTGCACGCGCTCGGCGGCGGGATCGGGCAGGGCGTGCAGATGGCCATCGGCGCCGCGCTCGCCGCCGGCGGGCGCAAGACGCTGTGCCTGGTCGGGGACGGCGGGCTGCAGGTGAACATCGGCGAGCTGGCAACGCTCGTGCAGGAGAAGGCCGACGTCGTCGTGTTGCTCATGAACGACGGCGGCTACGGCGTCATCCGCAACATCCAGGACGCCTACTACGGCGGGCGGCGCTACTACTCCGACCTGCACACGCCCGACTTCGCCGGGCTCGCACGGTCGCTGGCACTGCCGCACCACCGCGTCGGCGATCTCGGGCAGATCGGCGCAACGCTGCGCGACGCGCTCGCGCAGCGCGGCCCGGTGCTGATCGAGATTGACATGGCTGCCATCGGACCGTTCGCGAAGCAGTTCGCGGGGCCGCCGGTGCGCAAGGCATGAAGCGTGCGCTCCTCATCGGCTGCGGCGCGATCGGCCGGGTCGTGCTCGCCAAGCTCGCCGGCGATCCGTCCGTGCGCGTCACGCACGTGCTCGAGACGCCCGCACGCAGGGCAGAGCTCCAGCGCGAGCTCGGAGACGGGGTCACGGTCGTGAGCGATCTCGCGGCGACGCAGGGCGCGATCGACTGCGCGATCGAGTGCGCGGGGCACGGCGCCGTCGTAACGTCCGTGATTCCCCTGCTCGAGCGCGGCGTGGACGTCGCCCTGGTCTCGGTCGGGGCGCTGGCGGAGGAGGGCCTGCCGGAGCGGCTCGAGGCCGCGGCGCGCGCGGGCGGCACACAGCTGACGCTCGTCTCCGGCGCGATTGGCGCAATCGACGCGATCGCCGCGGCGCGGATCGGCGGGCTCGACGAGGTGATCTACACCGGCCGCAAGCCCCCGCTGGGCTGGGTCGGCAGCCCGGCGGAAAAGGCCGTCGATCTGAAGACGCTCGCGCGCCCGGTCGAGATCTTCGAAGGCAGCGCGCGGGACGCCGCGCGGCTCTACCCGAAGAATGCAAACGTCGCCGCGACCCTCTCGCTCGCCGGACTAGGCCTGGACCGCACGCGCGTCACGCTGATCGCCGACCCGGGCGTGACGCGGAACGTGCACCGCGTCGCCGCGCGCGGCGCGTTCGGTGACCTGGACATCACGCTCTCGGGCGAGCCCCTGCCGGGCAACCCCAAGACCTCGTCGCTCGCTGCCTACAGTGCAGTGCGCGCGCTGCGCGATCTCGCGGTCCCGATCCGTTTCTGAAGCGGCTTTCGCAAGGAACCGAACCATGGTGATGCCGATCCTCGTCGCAGGCGAATGGCGCCGCGGCCGCGGCGACGTGTACGCCTCGCGCTATCCCGCCGACGACACCGTCAATGCTGAGCTCGCCGCGGCCAACGTGGCCGACGTCGAGGAGGCGATCGAGGCCGCCGACGCCGCGCGGCACCGGTCCGACTGGGCGGGCATGAAGCCGCACGAGCGCGCGAGCATCCTGTACCGCATCAGCGCGCTGATCCGTGAGCGGGCCGAGGAGCTCGCCCAACTCCAGCGGCGCGACAACGGCAAGCCCATTACCGAGACCCGCGCGCTCGTCGCGAGCGCGGCCGGGACTTTCCAGTTCTTCGCCGCGGCGTGCGAGACGCTCGAGGAGACGCTCACGCCGCCGCGCGGCGACTACCTCACGATGAGCGTGCACGAGCCGCTCGGCGTGATCGCGGCGATCACGCCGTGGAACTCGCCGATCGCGAGCGAAGCGCAGAAGCTCGCGCCGGCGCTCGCCGCCGGCAACGGCGTCGTCGTCAAGCCGGCCGAGGTCACGCCGCTCGCCGCGCTCGAGCTGGGCAGGATCTGCGAGCAGGCGGGCGTGCCGAAGGGCATCGTGAGCGTCGTGCCGGGCAAGGGGTCGGTGATCGGTGACGCGATCGTGAAGCATCCGCTGGTGAAGAAGGTGTCGTTCACCGGGGGCACCACGACCGGGCGGGCGCTCGCGCGGCTCGCGGCCGGCAAGCTCATGCCGGTGACGCTCGAGCTGGGCGGCAAGTCGCCGACGATCGTGTTCGAGGATGCCGACCTCGACCACGCGGTGAACGGCGTGCTGTACGGCATCTTCAGCTCCTCGGGCGAGTCGTGCATCGCGGGATCGCGCCTTTTCGTGCACGAGTCGATCCGCGCGCCGTTCCTCGAGCGGCTGGTCGCGAAGGCGAATGCGCTCCGGGTCGGCGATCCCGAGGATCCGCGCACCCAGATGGGCCCGCTGATCACGGCAAAGCACCGCGAGTCGATCGAGCGCTACGTCAAGCTCGGCCTCGACGAGGGCGGCAAGCTCCTCGCCGGCGGCGAGCGTCCTGCGGGAGGCCTCTATGATCGCGGCTGGTTCTACCGCCCGACCGTGCTCGATGGCCTGACGAACAACGCCCGGATCGCCCAGGAGGAAATCTTCGGGCCGGTGCTGGTTGTGCTCACGTTCCGCGACGAGGCGGAGCTCCTCGCGCAGGCGAACGACAGCGTCTTTGGCCTCGCCGCCGGAATCTGGACGCGCGACTACAAGCGCGCCTGGCGGATCGCGCGGGCGCTCGAGACCGGCACCGTTTGGATCAACACCTACAAGCAGTTCTCGATCTCCACGCCTTTCAGCGGCATCAAGGACAGCGGCGTGGGCGTGGAGAAGGGGCGGCTCGGCATCCTGCAGTACAAGCACCAGAAGAGCCTCTACTGGGGGCTGAACGAGCAACCGCTGCCCTGGGCCGGTTGAGAAAGGCTGGCGATGAGCATCCTCGGAATCGATCGCATCACCTACGGCGTCGCCGACGCCGCGACCTGCCGCAAGTTCTTCCTCGACTGGGGGCTGAAGCTCGTGCACGAATCCGGCGACGCGCTCGACTTCGAGACGCTCAACGGCTGCGAGGTGCACGTGCGTGGGATCGAGGACCCGACGCTGCCGCCGGCGATCGAGGACGGTCCCACGCTGCGCGAAGTCGTGTGGGGCGTCGAGTCGCGTGCAGACATCGACCGCCTGCGCGCGGCGCTCGGCGCCGAGGCGCACTACGCCGAGCGGTACGGCACGCTTCATGTGACCGACCCCAACGGGCTGGCGCTCGCCTTCCGCCTCACCCACAAGCGCAAGCTTGACGCGAAGGGCGTACCGATGAACGCCTGGGGGCAGCCGGGGCGGGGCGCGAACCGCCGCAGCACGTTCTACGAGCGCGCCGAGCCGATCGAGGTCGGACACGTCGTGTTCTTCACCGACCGGCTTGCCGACGTCGAGCGCTTCTACGTCGAGAAGCTCGGTTTCGCGGTCTCCGACCGCTACCCCGGCCGGGGCGTGTTCCTGCGCTGCGCGCCGGAGGGCGGGCACCACGACCTCTTCCTCCTCCAGCCGCCGGCGCCCAAGCGCGGGCTGAACCACGTCGCCTTCACCGTGCGCGACATCCACGAGGTGTTCGGCGGCGGATTGCACATCAGCCGGTGCGGCTGGGACACCGAACTCGGCCCGGGCCGGCACCCGATTTCCTCGGCCTACTTCTGGTACGTCAAGAACCCGGCCGGCGCGCTCGCCGAGTACTACACCGACGAGGACCAGCTCGACGGCGCGTGGGAGCCGCGCGAGTTCCAGCAGGCGCCGGAAGTCTTCGCCGAGTGGGCGGTGATCGGCGGGATCGACGGCAACACGAGGCGCGCGAAGGCGGCGCCGAAGTGAGCGCGCAAACGCTAGTCATCGTCGGCGCCGGCCAGGCCGGCGGCTGGGCGGCGAAGACGCTCCGCACCGAGGGGTTCGCAGGGCGTATCGTGCTCGTCGGCGAGGAGGCGCATCCGCCGCACGAACGCCCGCCCCTGTCGAAGGCGGTAATGGCGGGCGAGGCGGAAGCGCCGAGCACGCATCTCTTCAAGGCCGACGAGTTCGCGAAGCTCGACCTCGATTTTCGGCCGGGTGCGCGCGCCGCATCAATCGATCGCGCGGCGAAGCGCATCACGCTCGCGGGCGGCGAATCGATCGGCTACGACAAGCTGATCCTGTGCACCGGCGGCGCCGCGCGCCGGCCGAAGCTCCCCGGCGCCGACGGCACGCGCGTGCACTACCTGCGCACGATCGCCGATTCACTCGCAATCCGTGCGTGCCTCGCGGAGATCCGGCACCTCGTCGTCATCGGCGGCGGCTGGATCGGCCTCGAGGTCGCGGCGACGGCGCGCAAGCGCGGGGTTCAAGTGACCGTGATCGAGGCGCTGCCGCGGCTCTGCGAGCGCACGGTGCCGCCGGAGATCTCGGCGCATCTCCTGGCGCTGCACCGGCGCAACGGCGTCGAGGTCCTGCTCGGGGCCGGCGTACAGGCGATCGAGGACGGTCCGGCCGGCGTGTCGATCGTCCTTACCGACGACCGGCGCGTGGCCGGCGACGCGGTGGTCATCGGCATCGGGCTCGCGCCGAACGTGGAGCTCGCGCAGGCCGTAGGCCTCGCAGTCGACAACGGCATCGTCGTCGACGAGCAGGGCCGCACGTCCGACCCGGACATCTTCGCGGCGGGCGACGTCGCCAACGCGCCGCTCGCCTGCCTCGGGCGGCGCGTGCGCCTCGAGTCCTGGGCGAACGCGCAGAACCAGGCCATCGTGGCGGCGAAGGCCGCGCTCGGCTCTGACGCCCACTACGACGAGCTGCCGTGGTTCTGGTCGGATCAGTACGACATGAACCTGCAGATTCTCGGGCTACCCGCGAAGTGGCCGGCGCCGGTCGTGCGCGGGGACGCTGCCGGCGCGAGCTTCAGCCTGTTCTATCTGGAGGGCGAGCGGCTCGCCGCTGTAGTCTCGGTCAATGCACCGCGCGATCTGCGCGCGGTGAAGAAGCTCATGCAGTCCCGCAAGCCTGTGCGCGCCGAAGACCTGGCCAATCCCGGCGTCCAGCTGCAGCGCCTCTCGGGGGCAGTCAACGGGTGATGCGGGCGAGGAACGCAATCGGGTCCCACAGGCTCGCGAGCTGCAGCCCGACGAAACCCGCTGCGATGGCGAGCGCAGCGAAGAGCAGCACGCGTCGGCCGATGCCGGCGCCGCCCGCGATCCATGCCAGCACGCCCTTCGCCACCGAGTTCACGGCGACCCCGATCAGGATGGACGTCGCCGCGCTTTCCGGCGCGAGCGTCGCATGCGCGAGCCGGGCCATCGACAGGGTGAGGGCATCGAGGCTCGCCATGCCCGAGACGGCCCCGAGGACGTACGCACCGCCCGCACCGTAAGAGCGGGTCAGCGCTTCCGCGATGAACATGACGACCGCGAGAAGCGCGCCGAATTTCAGGACCGTCGGCAGATCGAACGGATTCGTCAGCTCGAGTGCGCTGCCCGCCTCGCTGCGCTCTTCGCGCGATTGCCACCAGCGTCTCAGGACGACCGCCGCGCCCGCGAGCGACACGAGACCGGCGAGGACGAGCGGCGGGACGAGCCATCGCAGCAGCTCGACGTTGAAGAACCCGGCGATGAGGAGCACCCGTGCCATCATCGTCCCGCCGGCGAGCACCGCGGCCGCCGAGAAGAGCGCCGTGCGCTCCGGATGCTGCCTTGCAAGCCGCGCCATGTCGAGCGTCACTGCGGTCGACGAGACGACACTGCCGGCAAAAGCGGAGATCAGGAGTCCGCGGCGCTCGCCGGCGATCCTGACCGCCACGTAACCCACGAACGACACCGCCGCGATCACGATCGTCATGATCCAGACGTCGCGCGGATTGACCGCGTTCCACGGGCCCATGGGCCGGTCCGGGAGGATCGGCAGCAGGATGAGCGTCATCGCGAGGAGGGCGAGGCCGGCCCGGAGCTCCGCCCAGGTAAGCCGCTTCACCCACTCGTGCAGCACCGCCTTGAGAGCAAGGAGCCCCGCGGTCGCCACGCCCGCCGCCGCCGCGACGACGATCTCGCCGATGACGGCGAGCGCACCGAGCGCGAAGACGAGCATCGCGGCCACGACAGTCGTCACCCCGTAGCTCTGCTCGCGCACGAGCTCGCGATAGCGGAAGGCGGCGACGATGACCGAGAAGACGAGGAAGGCGACGGCGAGCGCGATCTCGCCGCCGTCGCCGGCGGAGAGCGCGCCCCAGACGCCGCCGAGCAGCCCGGCGAGCGCGAACGTCCTCAGGCCGGCGGCCCGCTCGCCCTCGCGTTCCTCGCGCTCCGTCCACCCGCGCTCGATGCCGACCAGCAGGCCGATCGCGAGGGCCGCCGCCAGCCGCTCGAAGAGGTCGATTGCCTCCATGGCTAGCGGGCCGCTGCTCAGTCGGCCCGGCCGGGTGCGCCGAGCTCGGCCATGAGGCGGGCGACCGCGGCGTCGAGGTCGGCGCCGCGGCCGATCACCTCGTCGAGCGCGAACGTGATCGGCATCCCGATGCCGAGCCGTCGGGCGAGCGCCGCGACCGCTTCGACGGAGAAGGCGCCCTCGGTCACTTCCTTGCGCACGGCGAGCACGTCGGCGAGCCGTTTCCCTTCCCCGAGCGCGACGCCGAGCGAGGTATTGCGCGACTGCAGGCTGTTCGCGGTGAGCATCAGGTCGCCGATGCCGGAGACGCCGAAGAAAGTCTCGGCCCGCGCGCCCTTCGCGAGCCCGAGCCGCATCGTCTCGACGAGCCCGAGCGTGATCAGCGTTGCGCGCGCATTCTCGCCGAGCCGCTTCCCCGCGGCAATGCCGCTCGCGATGCCGATCACGTTCTTCATCACCCCCCCGATTGCCGCGCCGATGACGTCGTCGGAGGGGTGCACGCAGAACCGGGGATTCGCGATCTCGCGCACCAGCCGCGCACGCACGCGGGCGTCTGTGCAGGCGAGCGTCACGCCGCACGGCAGGTCGTTAGCGATCTCCCGTGCAAACGACGGCCCCGAAAGGACCGCGATCTCGGCGCCGGGGAGCGTCTCGGCCAGCACCTCGGGCATCAGCGCGCAGCTGCCGCGCTCGATCCCCTTCGAGCAGGTCACCACCGGGGTGCCGCCGGGAATGAACGTCCGCATGTCCGCCGCGACGCCGCGCAGGTGCTGTGCGGGCACCGCCATCACGATGAAGTCCTTGCCCCGGCTCGCGGCCGCGAGATCGTTCGTGGCCTTGATCCCGGGCACGAGCCGCACGCCGCTCAGGAAGAGCGGGTTGATCCCTTCCTGGTTGATCCATGCGGCGACCTCGGGCTCGCGCGCCCAGATGACCGGGTCGTTGCCCGACCGCGCGAGCACGCATGCCATCGCGGTGCCGAACGCGCCGCCTCCGATGACACCCACCTTCGCCATGTATGGGCCTGACTAGTGACGATCCTAAGCAAACAGGGGATTTACTAAGCTAAGGGTCGCGAGCCCCTTGTTCTACAACGGGGATAGACAAGGGGCTCCCCGTTGTTCGTACGAAAGCTTCTTGTATCGTGGCCACGCCCCGCTGAGCTTCGTCGCAAACTCGGTAGATGGATGTTGGGGCGGCTCTCCGGTACCCTCTTGACCAAAATCAAGCCGCCGGTTGGGCGGTCGCCTAGATTCGGAGCGCTGGTTCGTTGTCCTTAAGAGGAGGAATACCATGGTTCGACGACTGAAGACCGTTGCGGCGGCCCTTGCGGGGTTGCTCATCGCGGCCGCCCCTGCCGCGGCGCAGCAGATCGAGAACGAGCTGATCCTCATCACGCCGGTCGCGAAGACGCTGACGGATCCCTTGCTCGCGGAGTTCGCCAAGTACGCCAAGGAGCGCTGGAACGTCACGGTCAAGACGAGCGCGCTCGCGGCCGGCACGCCGGTCGCCTACGGCCAGATCGTCGAGTGGAAGGGCCGGCCCCAGGCCGACATCTTCTGGGGCGGCGAGAGCGCGCTCTTCGACAAGCTCGCCGAGCAGAAGCTGCTGGCGAAGCTCGATCTGCCCAAGGCGGTCGTGGATTCAATTCCGACGAGTATCGGCAAGCCCAAGCCGATCCCGCTCAAGGATCCCAATGGGTGGTGGATCGGCACGGTGCTCGAGCCTTATGGACTGGTGTATCACCCGCGACTGTACCAGCGCCTCGGGCTCGAGGCGCCCAAGGATTGGGACGATCTGCTGCATCCGAAGCTCAAGGGGAACGTGGCGCAGTGCGCGCCGACGCGCTCGTCGAGCAGCCATGCGACGTACGAGGTGATCCTGCAGCGCGACGGCGACGACAAGGGCTGGGCCTGGCTGCAGCGTCTCGGCGGCAACACCGGGATCTTCACCGCGCGCAGCCGGGACGTGCCTTCGGTCGTGGCGAAGGGCGAGTTCGCGGCCGGCTTTGCGGTGCCGAGCTACATGGCCTTCGAGGATCGCCTGGCCGGGTTCGACATCAAGTTCGTCGCGCCCAAGACGGCCTGGATCACGCCCGAGCCGATCGCGATCCTGGCGGGCGCAAAGAACTCGAATGCGGCGCGCGCCTTCATCGAGTTCGTGCTTTCCGAGCGCGGCCAACGGGTAGCGATGGAGCGGGGCGTGTTTCCGATCACGCCGAAGTACCGCGTCCAGGGGCCGCCCGGTTCGAAGGCCGAGATGGCGGTTGAGTTCACCGGCGGGCTGCGCTCCTATTTCGACGTCGACGTGACCAACATCTACGACGACGCCATCGCGCAGAAGCGCTACGAGGCGGTGAACTCGCGCTTCCGCAAGGACATCGAGTCGATCGCCGAAGAGTTGAAGAAGAAGAACTGAGCCCCCGGCGGGCTTCCCCGGAGCGCGGCCATGCGCATCGCTGTTCATGACCTCACCAAACGCTTCGGGCCCCTCGAAGTGGTCAGCCGGGCCGGCTTCTCGATCGGGGAGGGCGAGCTGTTCACCCTCCTCGGTCCGTCCGGGTGCGGCAAGACCACGCTGCTGCGGCTGATCGCCGGCTTCTACTCGCCCGACGAGGGCGAGGTCCGCTTCGACGACCGCCGCGTGAACGAGATGCCGCCCCACGAACGCGGCATCGGCATGGTGTTCCAGAACTACGCGCTCTGGCCCCACATGACCGTGTACCAGAACGTCGCGTACGGACTCAAGTTGCGCAAGATCGGGCGCGCCGAGATCGGGGACCGGGTCAAGGGCGCGCTGGACAAGGTGCAGCTCGCGGGGCTCGGCGATCGCTACCCGGGCCAGCTCTCGGGCGGGCAACAGCAGCGGGTGGCGCTTGCCCGCGCGCTGGTCCTCAATCCCAAGATCCTGTTGCTCGACGAGCCGCTTTCCAATCTCGACGCGAAGATCCGGATACAGGTGCGGGCAGAGATCCGCAAGCTGCAGAAGGAGCTCGGGATTACCACCGTGTATGTCACGCACGACCAGGAGGAGGCGCTCACCCTTTCCGACCGGATCGCGGTGCTCAACCAGGGGAAGCTCTTCCAGGTCGGAGCGCCGCGCGAGCTCTACGAGCGGCCGGTCAATCGGTTCGTGGCCGACTTCATCGGCATCAACAACCTGATCGACGGCACGGTGCGCACGGTCGACGCCGCGGGCGGCCGTCTGACCGTGGCGAGCGTGCTCGGAGAGCTGGGAGCGTTGCCGAACGCGCAGCTGCGCGTCGGCGACCGGTGCGTGATCTGCATCCGACCCGAGAACGTCGCCTTCGGCGAGGTCGCCGGTGAGCGCAACCTCGTCAAGGGGACAATCGCCTTTGCCGCCTATCTCGGCAACACGTTGCGCTACGACGTGGACCTCGGGCAGGGCGTCACGTTCAAGGCCGACATCAAGGATCCGTGGCACCACGAGCAGCTGCCCACCGGCAGCCCCGTGGCCCTGAGCTTCACCGTCGCCAGCACGTTGGCGATACAGGCGGGCGCATGAAGCTCCCACGCTCGCCGCTTGCGGCGCTCGGGTTCGCGCTGATCTGGCTGTTCCTGATTACTTTCGTCTTCTATCCGCTCACACGGATCTTCTACGACGCCTTCACCAACGAGGCGGGCGGGTTCACGCTCGCGAACTTTCACGAGTTCTTCACCGATTCGTTCTACCTGCGCTCGCTCTGGAAGTCGCTCGCCCTCGGCGTGGCGGCGGTGATCACCACCTCGGTCGTCGGGATTGCGGTCGCGTTCCTCCTGATCCGCTACGAGTTTCCCGGCCGGAACCTGTTCTCGTATCTCACGATGCT
Source organism: Burkholderiales bacterium (assembly GCA_035456405.1). Lineage (GTDB taxonomy): Bacteria > Pseudomonadota > Gammaproteobacteria > Burkholderiales > SG8-39 > JAGVSZ01. Next base: position 17,272 of record DATIDG010000027.1, read on the forward strand.
GCCGCTGATCCTGCCGCCGCTCGTCGGCGTGCTCGGCTTCGTCTTCATCTTCGGCCGCGCCGGCACGGTGAACGTGCTGCTCCTGGACTGGTTCGGGCTCGAGCGCCCGATCAACTTCATGTACGGCGTTCATGGCGTGCTGCTCGTCGAGACCGTGCACCTTTTCCCGCTGATGACGCTCAGCATCCTGGACGCGCTCGCCCGGGTCGACCCTTCGCTGGAGGAGGCCGCGCAGGGCATGGGCGCGAACGGCTGGCGCAGGTTCCGTGACATCACCCTGCCGCTCACCACGCCCGGCTACATCTCCGGCGCGCTGCTGGTATTCATCTGGACCTTCGCCGATTTCGTCACCCCGCTGGTCGTGGGCGTGCAGGAGCTGCTCGCCCCGCAGGCATACCTGAACATCGTGCAATTCGTCGACCGGCGGATCTTCCGCATGGGCATCGTGATCTCGGCGCTGCTCGTGCTGCTCGCGATCTTCTTCGTGCTCGCCGCGCGCCAGTACGTGGCGATCAAGGACTACAGTTCGCTCGCCTACTCCAGGGTCGAGCGGCGCCGGCTGGGGCCCGTCAAGCGCTGGCTCGCCGTCGGCTTTCTCTCGCTCCTGCTGTTCATCTCGTTCGTCCCGCAGGTCGGCGTGCTGCTCGCCGCCATCGGCCGCGGCTGGTCGCTCACGCCGTTCCCGGTTCACTACACGCTCGAGTTCTTCGAGCAGGTGAGCGTGCATTCCCCGAAGTTCATCATCAACTCGCTCCTGTTCTGCGCGATTGCCGTGTTCATGTGCGTCGTCATCGGAGTCCCGATGGCCTGGATCATGGGACGGACGCGCGCGCCCGGGCGCGGCGCGATGGACGCGCTGACGACGCTGATGCTCGCCATCCCGGGGACCGCGGTCGGCATCGCCTACGTGCGCGCCTTCAACTTCCCGCTGCCGGTCATCGATGTCCCGCTCACGGGCATGTGGCTCATACTGCCGCTCGTGCTCGCGGTGCGCCGTCTGCCCTACACGGTGCGCGGCAGCTACTCGTCGCTGCTGCTGGTGCACAAGTCGATGGAAGAGGCGGCCGAGAACGTTGGCGCCACGAAACTGCGCACGTTCTGGGACATCACGGTCCCGCTGGTGTGGAAGGGAATCTTCGTGGGCGCGCTGTTCTCGTTCATCACGTCGATCCAGGAAGCCTCGGCGACGATCTTCCTTACCCTCGGCGGCTACGAGATGATGCCCTACGCGATCTTCAGCTTCTACATCGCCGGCTCGCAGAGCCAGGCCGCCGCGCTCGGCGTGATCCTGATCGTGCTGTGCGCACTGAGCCTATTCGTGGTCAACCGCATCGCCGGCGCGCGCGTTGGCGGGCTGTTCGGGTGAAACGTCCCGCGCGCGGTCGGAGCGAGCGTGCAATGTACAAGCGCATCCTGGTTGCGGTAGACGGCAGCGCGACGTCGGAGCGGGCCCTGGAGGAGGGCATTCGACTGGCCGTGGAACAGCGGGCCAGGCTGCGGCTGGTGCACGTCGTGGACGAGCTGACGGCGAAAGGCGACATACCGGCCACGCCGGGGGACTTCTGGAAGGCGGCCCGCAAGGTGGGGGAGCGCATCCTGGAAAGCGCCCGCGAACGCGCAGTGAGAGAAGGCATCGAGCCGGAGACGAGCCTGCTCGAGATCCGGAGCTTCGGGAGCCTGGTCAGGCGGGTTCCCAACCTGATCGTCGAGGAAGCCCGGCGCTGGCCCGCCGACCTCATCGTGATCGGCACTCACGGTCGCCGGGGGCTCAGCAAGATCCTTCTGGGCAGCGTGGCCGACGGCGTGGTGCGGACGTCCGGGACGTCGGTGCTGCTGATCCGCGGGGCCGAGCGCAAGTCGAGGCGGGCCCGATAGGCCCGGCCGTGCCGCTATCCGGCGCGCGGACCCCAGGTCCGGACGCGGCCGGTATCGAGATGGACAAAATCCGACTCGGGGTAGTAGCCCACACCGCCGTGGCCGAGCGCGATCGCGGCGTCGCGCAGCCGCGCGGTGTCGGTTCCGACGAGCCGCACGTCGATTGCGCGTCCCGTCGTGTGCAGGCTCGCCTGCGCGACGCCGGTGCTCGCCCGGCGCAACATCGCGTTGGTCCGCGGCGAGCGGTAGCCGGAGATGATCTCGAACGTGCCGCCGCCGCACGCGGCACGGAGCGCGCTGAGCGTGTCGAGCAGCCGCGGGTCGATCGGATGCTGCTCGCCGGTGCGGAAGTCGCGGAGGAGGCGATTGACGCTGCCGAGCGCGTCGGCCAGGTAGCCGCCGAGCGCGTAATAGACGACCTGCAGCCGCTCGCCGGTGTGCGTGTGGTGGAACACGATCGCGCGTTCCTGCGCGGCGACGGCCGGCGGTGAGCCTGCGAGCACCGGGCCCAGCGGCGCCAACGCGAGCGCCTTCAGCACGGTGCGCCGTGTGGCCGCGAGATGGAGCGACTGGATTGCCATGACTCCCCGACCGTCGAAGCCTGCGAAGCGCGCATGGTATCGGGCTTGGCCGGCGCATGCCAGGCACTTTGACGGGTGCCGGCGCGCGGCGCTGGCCCTCGCCGCGGCGGTCGCAGTCGCGCTTGCGGGCGCACCGGCGTGGGCGGCCGACGCCGTCGCGGAAGCGCTGCGCGCGAGAGTCGAGGCATTGCGCGCAGGGCACGAGGTGCGCGTCGCGGGCGAGCCAATTGCGGCGCGCCGCCTGATCCCGGAGTTCTACGAGGCGCGCGGATTCCGGCCCGCCTGGGTCCGGGCCGGGCACGCGGAGGCGCTGGTCCGGCTCGTGGCTGCGAGCCGCGACCATGGACTCGACCCGAACGATTACCACGCTGCCGCGCTCGGTCGGCACCTCGGCGACGTGTCCGCAACGCCGGACGCCGCGGTCCGTGCCGACCGCGACCTGCTGCTGACCGATGCGCTCGTCCGGCTCGCCTACCACCTGCGCTTCGGCAAGGCGAACCCGCGCGAGCTCTACCCGGACTGGAACTTCCCGCGCGCGCTCGGCGCGATCGAGCCGGTGCAGGCGCTCGAGTCGGCGATCGCAGCGGCATCGCTGGAAGAGGCGGTGGAGCAATTCGCACCGCAGCTCGCCGCGTATCGGCAACTGCGGGCAGCGCTTGCACGCCATCGCGCGATCGAGGCGGCGGGCGGCTGGTCCCGTTTGCCGCCGGGCCCAACGCTCGAGTCCGGCATGCAGGACCTGCGTATCGCGCGGCTTCGCGAGCGCCTGGCGGCGAGCGGCGATTACGAGGGGCAGACGACGGCCGATCAGGATCGCTTCGATGCGGCGCTCGAGGCGGCGGTGCGCCGGTTCCAGGCGCGGCACGCCCTCGACCCGGACGGCGTCGTGGGACGACAGACGCTGGCGGCGCTCAATTTCGACGTCGCGGGGCGAATCGACCAAATCCGCGTGAACCTCGAGCGCCTGCGTTGGGTTGCGCAGGATCTGGCGGGCGACTATCTCGTCGTCGACATCGCAGGGTTCTCGGCGCGGCTCTACGTCGGCGACCGGGTCGCGTGGGCGTCGCGCGCGGTGGTGGGACGCCCGTACCGCAAGACCCCGGTGTTCCGCGCGACGATGCACTACATCGTGCTCAATCCCGCGTGGACGGTGCCCCCCACGATCCTCAGGGAAGACGTGCTGCCGAAGCTCGCCGCGGACTCCCGCTACCTCGAGCGCGAGCACATGCAGGTCGTCGCTGCGTCCGGGCGGCCGCTCGACGCTGCGCAGATCGACTGGAGCCGTTACCGCGCGGGCGGGTTCCCGCACCAGATCGTGCAGGCGCCCGGGCCGGACAATCCGCTGGGGACCATGAAGTTCATGCTGCCCAATCCGCACGCGGTCTACCTGCACGACACGCCCGCACGCCAGCTCTTCGACAAGCGCGAGCGCGCGTTCAGCTCGGGCTGCATCCGCCTCGAGCAGCCGCTGGCGCTCGCTGTGCTGCTGCTGGACGACGCGGAGCGGTGGAGCGCGGATGCGATCCGCGCGGCGATCGAGGCCGGCGAAACGCGCACGGTTCCCGTGAAGCGCCGCGTTCCGGTGCTAGTGCTCTACTTCACCGCCGAGGCGCAGGATGACGGCACCGCGCAGTTCCGCCCCGATCTCTACGGGCGCGACCCGCGCGTGTTGGCGGCGTTGCGCGCGCCGTTCCGGTTCAGCCCGATCGACGGGCGGCGCGCGCCGCGGCGCTGATCCGCCCGGAAGTTCTCGCACACTCGAGGCTACCGGTCGTCGTTTACCGGTGATCGCCTCGCCGCGAACGATCGTGTCCGGCGACGTTGATGCCCGTCAATATCCCTCCGGGTCGCGGGCGTAGCGTGGATCCATGCCCGCCGCCAAGACGTTCGCCGCTCCACTCATCCGCGGATGCGCGCTCGTGTACGCGGCGCCCGGATAGTCGGTTGCCGCCATCGAGCCGTTCGAGACGGTAGAAGAGGCCCGGCGCGACATCGACATGTCCGACGAGGCGCCCTGGCCGACAGGTTGGCGCGTTGATTCCGGTGAAGAGGAACTTCCGCGAAGGCCGTAACGTCGAACCGAATCGGGTTTGGCCTCTTCGAGCGACACGCCAGGCTCGTAGCCGGTCTCCTTGGCCGCCTGCATGCCAGCGACCGCCTCGACGAGGGTCGCGAACGGTCCGTACTCCCTGCCATTGTCCTTCGACTGCCAGTGAAAGCCGTCGGGGCGCTCGATGATGCGGGCGCGGTCGTAGTCGGGAAGGTTTTCCGGGATCGTCTGTCTCATGGCATCACCCTTGCTCTGCCTCGCGGAGGTCTTCCACGCCTCCTACGCTTCCCCCGTAGGCGCCTTCGCGGCCGAGTGGTTGACCTCCGTCAAGCGGCGCTGCGCCGGCCGTTGTAACGTGAGACGGGTTGCGCACCATGCGCACGAACCAGGAGCATGTGATGGCGCTCAGCGAAGAGGTCATCCGGAAGGTGTGGGAAAAGGCGCGCGGCATGACGGAGCTCAGCTCCGAAATGTGGCGCAAGGACGAGTGCGGCGCCTGGATCAAGCGGGAGCACTACGGGCACGCGCACTCGGAGTTCGGCTGGAAGATCGAAAACGTGTCCCTCGGCGGCCCGGACGTGGTCGAGAACCTTCGGCCGTTCCATCACGCCAATGCCTACGATCGCGCGGGGCGCCACATGAGGTGCCACGTGACCGCCGACCAGATCGGCGTCCCGGTGACCGGACACCTCCGCGAGCCGCGCAACCGGCAGGCATAAAGGCGCCCGCCCGGCAGCCGGTGCTCGGGACGGGCATGGACTGGAACGTCGTCGTCACCGTAACAGCGGGGCCGGGCCACGAGCACCGCGTGCTCGACGCACTCGGAGCGTTCGGGCGCTTCCGCGCGACGTCGTTCCGCGACGTGGGCATCGGCCACGTCGCGGACGTCGCCGGGCTCCTCGAGGCGATCCGCAGGGCGCGCGAGGAAGGCAGGCCCTGGGCCGGCTTCGTCGCGCGGGTGATCCCGGCCGAGCAGGTGTTCTCGTTCACTCCCGAGACGCTGGCCGAGCAGCTCAAGGAGGCCGCCGCGCCGTTCGTTGCGCGGCTCGCCGACGGGTCGTTCTGCGTGCGCCTCGAACGCCGCGGGCTGCAAGGAAAGGTCGCGAGCGCGGACATCGAGCGCGCGGTCGGCGAGCACGTGCACGGGCTCGCGGAGCAAGCGGGCCTGCGGATGCGCACCGAGTTCGCCGATCCGGACTTCGTGATCGCCGCCGAGACGCTCGGCACGGAGTGCGGCGTCGCGCTGATCACGCGCGCGCTGCGCGAGAGGTATCCGTTCGTGCAGGTGCGCTAGCGCGGATTTTCTCGATGGCACCGCCGCGCCGCGGAGCCCATCGCGCATGACGATCGGACGTTCGTTCCGCTCGGCCATCGACGCCAGCACGGACGGTGCGAAGGCGCCGGGCTGGGCGCTCGCGGCGATGAGCGCAGTCGGGCGCACCGTCGCGATCGCCTCGAGGCGGTCGGCGACCGGCACGTGATCCTGCGCGAAGGGACGCTTGTGCTCGGCCAGTTCGGCCCGATCGCGCGTGACCAGGCTCGTGCTCGACGTCGGGGCTTCCGTAATGAAGGTCGCTCACCGGTTGCAGCCCTCGGAAAGAGGTTGTTGACCTCGAGCTCCTGGCGGCGCCCTCGGCGTCGGATGCGCTCGACCCGGAGCACCGCCCGGGCCTAGTGCCGTATCGTCGGCAGGACGCTTCAGTACTTCCTCTTCAGCTCCTCGGCCGCCGATCGATCTCCCTGCGAAAGGTCGCGTTGACCTCCTCGTAGCGCTTCTGCGCGAGCACGTCGTCGTACACGCTCATCACATCCACGTCGAAATAGGAGCGAATGCCGCCGTTGAACTCGACCGCCATTTCGGCAGTGGACCCGGGCGGCCCTTGGATGCGGTATTTCGGGACGATCGGGAACAGGCTGCGATCCATCGCGATCCTCTGGCCGCGCTCGGACAGGAGGAACTCGACGAAGGCGCGCGCCGCCTTCGGATGCTTCGCTCCGGCGAGAATGGCCGCCGGCCCCGAGGTGATCCACGCCGTCCTCGGCGCCACGTACCGTGTCGAAGTCCGCCAAGCGATCCTCGAAGGCCATGTAGCTCGGGACCGCGAATCCCACGGCGAATTCGCCCCGCGCGACCACGGAGGGCACGTCCCGGCTGCGAGGGACGAAGATGCCGGTGTTCGCGGCCAGGCGCTTCAGCCACTCCCAGCCCCTCGCATCCCATCGCGCTGCAGAATCACCTCGTCCTCGCGGGCAGGAACCTCAACCAGCTGCCGGTGCTCGAGGACGGCCGCGTGCGCGGCCTCGTGCGGCGCGAGGACATCCTGACGTGGCTAGCGCTCTATGCCGACCTCGGTGTCGAGACGTGATCTCGCGTGCGGGTGCGAGCGGTCGGAGCGGCGCAAGCTGAAACGGCGTCGCTTGCGCAAAGTCAAAGGCCAGCCGGCGCGTCCGGGTCCGGTTGACGCCCGTCAACATCCTTCCGGATCGCGGGCGTAGCGTGCGTCCATGTCCGCCGCGAAAACGTTCGCCGCTCCAGTCGTCCGCGAATGCGCGCTCGCGTACGCCGCACGCGGGTGGTCGGTCATTCCGATCGAGGCGCGCGGGAAGCGTCCGCTCGTCGCGTGGCTCGAGTTCCAGAGCCGGCGCTTGACACCGGCGGAGATCGCGACCTGGTACGGCCGCTGGCCGGATGCCAACGTCGGCATCGTGACCGGCCGCGTATCCAATCTCGTCGTTGTCGATATCGACGAGCGCCACGGCGGCGCGTCGAGCCTCGCGGCGATCGAAAGCGAGAACGGTCCTGTCGCGCGGACAGTGCAGGTGGAGACCGGCGGCGGCGGGCGGCACTGCTATTTCGCACATCCGGGCGGCAACGTGCAGAACCGCGCCGCGCTCGCGCCGGGAATCGACGTGCGTGGCGACGGCGGCTGCGTCGTCGCGCCGCCATCGATCCATCCGAGCGGACGCCGCTATGCCTGGGTGCCCAGCTGCGGCCCCGACGAGGTGCCGCTCGCGCCGACGCCGGAGTGGATCCGGAGTGGGTCGACGCGGAAGGGGCACAGCCAGCGGCACTGGCGGCGGCTGGTCCGCGGGGGCGTCGAGGAAGGAGAGCGCAACGCGACGATCGCTTCGCTCGCCGGGCATCTGCTCTGGCACGGCGTCGATGCCGACGTCGTGATGGATCTGCTGCTCGTCTGGAACCGCGCGCGCTGCGCTCCGCCCCTGCAGGACGACGAGGTCGTCCGCGTCGTGGAGAGCATCGTTGGGCTTCATCAAAGGGAGCAGGGCGAGCATCGACCCGAGTGGAGATGAGCGAGACACCGAACGGACGGCTGCCGCTTCCGCGGGGCGAGACCGTGTCGATCGTGCCGCTCGACGGGCCACCGGCTGGCGAGATCGTCGGGCTCGTGGTGGACCTCGGAGCCGAAGGGTTGCCGGTGACCCTCTCCGAGCCCGCAGCACTTCCCGCGAGCGCACTCGATCGAGGCCGCGGGCAGTACCGGGCCGAGCGGCTGCTCGCGCTCGCGCGCGGGCTCGACGGGAGACACGTGCTCGCCGTCACCGCGCACGACCTGTACGCCGAAGGACTCAACTTCGTCTTCGGGATCGCCGACTCGCCCGGGCGCACGGCCGTCATCTCGCTCGCGCGCCTGTACGGCGGCGCGGATGCGGCGACGTTCCGGGCGCGCGCGGTGAAAGAGGCGATCCACGAGCTGGGCCACACGCTGGGGCTCGGGCATTGCGCGAATCCGCGCTGCGTCATGTGCTTCAGCAACTCGCTCGCCGACACCGATCGCAAGGCGGCGCGGCTGTGCGACGTGTGTCTGCTCGGCGCGAGCCGCCGCGTTCGCACCCGCTCCTGACCCACCGCACCCGCATAGCGCTCGCGCCGGGCACGCGTCTGCATTGCGAGCCCGCGGAGCCGAGCGAGCTCGTGCCATCGCGGCGCCGCACAGTCGAGTGCTCGTGAAGGTGACGGAGGGGTGGATTCAGGCGCGCAGTTCAGCGCGCCCACATCCCGTAGAGCGTCAGCAGGATGTCGGCCATGATCAGTACGACGATGTACCACTCGACGCGCAGCGCGTGCTTCGTATTGATCAGGTCGACCAGCGTGCGCACGGTGCGCGCGACCAGATCGAGCTTGCGCTCGATCGCGGCGAGCCGCTCGCTCACCTCGAACTCGGCTTCGAGCAGCGCATAAAGTCGCTCGAGCGTCGGGTGGTCCCAGAGCAGCTCGGGCTTGTCGCCGATCTCCGCGCGTCCGACCATCCGGTGCTCGATCAGCAGCAGCGCGCCGATGCGCTTGAGATGCTCCCGTATCCCGCCGCCGATTCGCCCCTCGCGCTCGAGCCGGAGCGCGAGGGGCTCGATGCGGTCGAAATCCCCGGCAAGCCGCGTTTCGTAGTGGCCGAGCATTGCGCTCTTCGAAAGCACGTCGGCAATGAGCTGAAGCTGCTCGGCGCTGCCCGCCTGGACCACGAGCACCCCTTCCTGCAGGCCCTCGGCGCGCGTTGCGTCGACCCGTACCTCGAGTTCCTCCACTTCGGCAGTCTGGTAGGGGTGCGCCATGAGCGGCGCGAGCCTGTCGCGAAGCGCCTGCTCGGCCTCGGTCGACGCGCCGAACAGCACCGCGACCCCGTAGCGGAACAGCACCGCCGCGCCGCCGCCCGGCACGTGCACGGTGAGCGGCATGCGCGCCAGGATCTCTTCGTTGGGCCAGCTGCGCAGCTCGAGCCGCGCGGCGAGCAGCAACGCGCGTGCCCGAAACGCGTCGGCGGGCAGATTGGCAGTCGAGTTCATGGCGCGTCCCCGGTCACGAATCCAGCACGCGCACGGGAGGCCCTTGACGGGCGTCAACGAGCCTTGGCCCGACGGCGCTATATTGGGCTGCGCACGGGAGAAGGTGCCCTTTGCTCGCCGTCAAGGCGCCGGGGCGCACAAGGGCTATTCTGGACTTGCGATCTTGGACAGGAAAGGACATGTCATGCCGGACGTCGAATATGAAGTGGTACGCGCGCAGCTGGTTGACGACGTGAAGGCCGTGCTCGCGGACACGGAGGAATTGCTCGAAGCCCTGAGGACCGAGTCGAAGGAGCGCGTCGCGGGTCTGCGGCCGCGCGTCGAGGCGGCCATCAAGCGCGCGCGAACCCGCTTGGCCGAGGCTGAGGCGACCGTGACCGCGCGTGCCCGGCGGGTCGCACGGCAGGCCGATGCCTATGCCCACGAAAACCCGTGGCAGACGGCCGGCATGGCCGCAGCGGGAGGCGCCCTGATCGGCGCGATCGTCGGCGTGATGCTGGCCCGGCAGTGAGGCGGCACGAAGCTTTCGGCGTGGGGAAGCCTGCATGGCCGTCGGTAAGGTGTTGATCGTCTACTTCTCTCAAGGCGGAGCGAATGCGCGTATAGCCGAAGCGATCGCTACCGGCCTGAGAGGAGCGGGCCATCACGTTGATCTATGGAACTTGAGAAACGGACATCCGCCCGACCCGAGGGACTACCAGCTCTTCGGCATCGGCTCTCCCGTTTACTACTATCACGTGCCCGTCAATGTCGTGTACTACGTGGAGCAGCTACCCGGTCTCGACGGGATCGATGGGTTTGTCTTCATCGTTCACGGTACGCGTCGGATCGATACCGCTAACTGGCTGCGGCGCAGGCTCGCGCGCAAAGGTATGCGAGAGGTCGGTTATTTTCACTGCCGTGGAGAGGCCCATGTCTTGCCGCTATTGAGAGAGGGATATCTCTTCTCGCCTGACCGCCCTTCCGAATCCGAACTCCTGGAAGCGAAACTGTTCGGAGAGTCGGTCGCCGAGCGGGTTGCCGGGAAGCCATATGCTCGGCCTCCGTATGAGCCCAAACCCCCATTCATGTACCGTCTGGAGAAAGCCTTGGCGAGCCGCTGGCTCATCGAGCACTTCTACAGCCGCCTCTTTCGCGTCGATCCCTCGAAGTGCACTGCATGTGGCCTCTGTATGGAAGTCTGCCCAACTTCGAATATAACGAAGGATGCGTTTGGACGCCCGCAATGGGATCGCCGCTGCCTGGCATGTCTTAGTTGCGAGATGACGTGCCCAGAGGAGGCAATCACCTCCGCGGTCAGTCGGCCTTTCCCGGGAGCGCTGATCCGTCCGTTCTTTCGCTACAACGTGCACCGCTGGGTGCGTGAAGGTGATCTCGATTACGTCCGCGTGGTCCACCGGCGGGGCGAGACCCACCGAGTCGGTGCAACGGGCGGTGATCGGCCAACCATCCCGGACCCCCGGCAAGCGGCGTGAAATCTAGGCCTCGACTGCCACGTGCGAATACGCCGAGACGTGCGTTGATCAGCCACATACGTGTCGATTCGTTTGGCCGACTCGGTGAAGACAGCGAACGTTTGCTTTGCACCGACTTGGCAACGAGCAGACGGAGAGCGAAGGAATGAAGCGCGGGACCGGGGAGGGGGTGAGCGAGGTTGGATACATTGACTGCGCCGGCGGCGGACAGATCACTGTCAACGGTGGAATCGCGTACATCGGGAACATGAGCGCGCCGGACGGAACCCTCATCGTGGATGTGCGGGATCCGGCCCGTCCGCGGGAGCTGGCGCGCCTCGGGATGATCACCGGCACGCACTCCCACAAGGTCCGCGTCGAGGGCGATCTCATGCTCGTGAATCGCGAGCGGAACCCCTACCAGCTCGGCGCGCCGGATACCTTCAAGGGCGGGCTGGGCATCTACGACGTGTCCACGCCGGCGAAGCCCAGGCTGATCGTCAACTGGGAAACCGCCGGCATGGGCGTTCACCGCTTCGACTTCGACGGACGCTACGCCTACATCTCGCCGACGGTCGAGGGCTTCCTCGGGAACATCGTGATGATCCTCGATCTCGCCGACCCCGCGCGGCCCGTGGAGGTCGGCCGCTGGTGGATGCCCGGGCAGTGGACGGCGGGCGGAGAGGTTCCGACCTGGTACGGCGCAGAACGGCGCTGCCACCACCCGTTGCGCCTGGGCGATCGGCTGTACACGAGCTACTGGCATGGCGGCTTCGTCATCCTGGACATCGCGGACATGTCGAAGCCGCGCCTGGTCTCCTCCTTCGCGACCAGTCCGCCGTTCCCATGGCCGACCCACACTGCGCTCCCCGTTCCGTTCAGCGTGCAGAACCGCCGTCTGCTGCTCGTTGCCGACGAGGACGTGCGCAGGAAGTTCCCGAGCTACCCGGCCTTCCTGTGGATCTTCGACATCACGGACGAGGCGCATCCGATTCCCTTCGCAAGCTTCCAGGTCGATGGGATCGACGGCACGCCTCAGGAAGAGTCGACCGGCTGCCACCAGCCCTGCGAACGGATCACGGGCACCGAGATTCCGGTCGCCTGGTTCGCGCACGGCCTGCGCGTGATCGACATCACCAACCCGCACGCTCCGCACGAAGCGGCCTGGTACCGGCCTGACGTCAGCGCTGCGCACGGGGGCCGCGTCCAGTCGAACGACGTGACCGTGGACGACAGAGGGCTGATCTACCTTCTCGACCGGATCCGGGGCTGTCACATCCTCGAGCGGATTTGACGCCGGCCCGTCACGGAACGACACCCTCCGGCAGCGCGCGGGCGTGCTCCGCGACGGCGCCCGGCCGGGTGAGCCAGATCCGCTCGCGGGCGCGGACGATGTGCTCGACCAGCCGCCTGAGCTGCCGCAACCGGAACGCCTGTCCGATCAGGTAGGGATGGAGCGACAGGTTGAAGACGAGCGGCTGCCGTCGCGACTGCTCGAGCATCTCGTCGAACTGGTCGATGAGGATGTCGGTCCAGGCCGACGGCACGACCTTCGCCCCGTGCATCAGAGGCAGATCGTTCGTCGGACGCGGATACGGAATGGAGAGGATGCGGCCGCCTGACCGCGTTCGCAGCCAGACGGGCTGATCGTCGTGGCCCCAGTCCAGCAGGTATCGGTAACCGGCCTCCTGAAGCAGATCGGGCGTGACCCAGGTCTGCGACACCCACGGACCGAGCCAGCCGAGCGGCGGCCGGCCTTCCTCGCGTGCGATGCGCTCGGTAACTTCGTCGATCATCGATCGCTCCGTCGCCTCGTCCATCTCTGACTGGCGCTCCGCGTTGGTGCGGCCGTGCCCGACGATCTCGTCGCCGCGGGCGCGAAACGCCGCCACCACTTCGGGGCAATGGTCGTACAACGCCGTGTTGACGAGCGCGGCGGCCGGAATGGAATGCTCGTCGAGGAGCTCGATCAGCCGCCACACCCCGACGCGATTGCCCCAGTCGCGCCAGGAATGATTGACTACGTCGGGCTCAGGCTGGCGTGGATTGAGCTCCGGGCCCAGCCCTTCCCCGAACGGGAAAAGCTCGAGGTTCACCGCGACGTAGACCGCGAGGCGCGCGCCGTTCGGCCACTCGTAGGGCGGGCGGCCGACAATAGAGGAATAGGCGTACCGATCATGCGTTCTGAGCACTGTTCCGTTCCCCGTGAGGTGCCGCGCCCGCCGGCCGGACTATACTGCACGCGTCCTGCAACCGAACACCGGGGAGGTCGCATGGCAACGGGACGATCGGCATTCCGCGTTTGGCTCGCTTGCGCGCTCTTCGCCGCGGACTGCTCGTCGGCGTTCGCCCAGGCGCCGACCAGGCTGCGCTTCACGCTCGACTGGCGCTTCGAAGGTCAGCTCGCGATGTTCATGATGGCCAAGAACAAGGGCTACTACCAGCAGGAAGGGCTGGACGTCCAGGTCGACGCGGGCGCCGGCTCGACCGCCGCCATCACCCGCATCGCCGCCGGGTCGCACGACGTCGGCACCGGCGACATGACGGCGCTGATCGAGTATCTCGGAAACAACCCCGGCCCGACGCGGCTGCAGGCGGTGTACCTGATTTACAGCGAATCGCCCTTCATGGTGCACGCCCTCAAGAAGTCCGGCATCAGCAAGCCCCAGGACCTCGCCGGGAAGAGCATTGGCGCGCCGGTCTTCGATTCGGCGCGCAAGTCGTTCCCGATCTTCGCGAAGCAGGTCGGCATCGATCCGAAGTCGGTCAGCTGGCAGAACATCGACCCGGCGCTGCGCGAGACCATGTTGGCGCGCGGCGATCTACCTGCCGCGGCCGGGTTCGAGCTGAACCGCCTGGTCCTGATGGCGCGCGGCGTCAAGGAAGAGGAGATCGTCATGTTCCGCTACGCCGATTACGGCGTGAAGCTTTACGGGAACGCGATCATGGCGTCGAAGCGGCTGATCGACGAGAACCCGAAGGCGCTCGGCGCTTTCGTGCGTGCCTCGAACCGGGCTTTGATCGACACGATCGCCGATCCGGCGGAGGCGATCAAGTACAACAAGCAGTTCGATCCGCTGATCGAGGAGAGCCGCGAGCTCGCGAAGCTGAAGATCACGCTGCGGTCGATCGACACGCCCTTCGCGCGATCCAGCGGACTGGGCGCGATCAGCAAGGTCGACCTCGAGAACCAGGTCGACGAGGTCACTGCCGCGTTCGGCCTCAAGACGAAGCCCAACGCGGACCTGATCTTCAACTCGGATTTCCTGCCGCCGCGCCAGGAACGCGTGCCCAGGTCGCAGCGTTGACGGCGGGTTTCTGCGGCGACGCCGCGGGCCCGTCACCGCGTTTGACGAAAGGCAATCCGACGGCGCTTCGAGACCGCGCCTGGGGAACTCGCGGTGCTCGGCGCCGACCAATCGTCGAAAAGCTCCATTGCGCGGACCATGGACACTTCGCGATGGCTCTCGTAGCGCCGCCCCGACGTTCTTCCCGGAGCGGGTGAGATCGGTCGTCGCGGAAGTAGCAGGACCGGCGACCAGGCGCGCGGTCAGTCTTCGAGGTCGAGCGGCCTGCGTGATCGAGGCGGTCTCCGGCCAACCGTTGGACATGGAGTAGGCGAAGGATGGCGAAAGCGGCGAGCTTTCGATCGTGCAGGCGCGCCGCTCTGACGCGCGGCTACGAGGGCACGATTTGCCATGAGCGGCGTCGAAGCAACATTAGTGAAGGCGATGGAAGGAGCGCGATGCCGCGGAACATCATGAACCGGGTCGGGAGCCTGTTGCTCGTCGTTTTCGCGTGCTTTGCGACGTGTCCTTCAGCGCTCGCTCAGGACAAGCGGCCTATAGTTTATGTAGCGCCCATCGAGGGCGTCATCGACCTCGGACTAGCGCCCTTCCTTCAGCGCGTCCTCGACGAAGCGGCGGAGGCGGGTGCGGCAGCCGTGATTCTGGAGATCAATACCTTTGGCGGGCGAGTGGATGCCGCCGTGCAGATCCGCGACGCGCTGTTGCGTGCCCGGGTCCGCACAGTTGCCTTCGTGAACAAGCGGGCCATCTCGGCCGGCGCCCTGATCGGCTTGGCCGCCGAGAAACTCGTCATGGCCGGGGGAGGAACGATCGGGGCGGCGACGCCGGTGCAGATGGGGCAGCCCGGCGCGGCCGCACAGCCGGTGGCAGAGAAAACGGTCTCCTACGTCAGGAAGGAGTTTCGCGCTACCGCCGAGAGCCGCAAGCGACCGCCCCGCCTGGCGGAGGCAATGGTCGACCCGGACGTGGCAATCCCCGGGGTCATCGAAAAGGGGAAGCTCCTCACGCTGACGACCGAGGAAGCCCTCAAAACGAAACTCATCGACTTTCGCGCCGATACCCTGGAGAGCGTGCTGGAGCAGCTGGGACTTGGCGGCGCGGAGCTCAAACGGGCGTCGACCAACTGGGCGGAGAATCTGGTTCGCTTCCTGACGCATCCGGTGGTCAGCTCGCTGCTCATCACCATCGGCATGCTCGGGATCTTCATTGAGCTCCGGACACCCGGTTTCGGCGTACCGGGGGCGCTGGGAATCGCGAGTCTGTCGCTTTTCTTCTGGGGCCACTGGCTGGTGCAATTGGCCGGCTGGGAAGAACTGCTTCTTGTCGCGGGCGGAGTCATCCTTCTCGCGCTCGAGTTCTTCGTCATCCCGGGGTTTGGTATTGCCGGGGTCCTCGGGATCGTCGCCATCCTTGCGGGTCTCATGCTGAGTCTGGTCGGGGCAGGGGACACGGCGGCGTTCGTCCTCAAGGCCGCCGGGCGCGTCGTATTTTCTCTGCTCGTTGCAGTGGTTGCGAGTCTGGTTCTCCTGCGCTTCCTGCCGCGCCTGCCTTTCGGGCGACGGCTGATCCTGGAGCGCGGGCTTGCCGCGGCGCAAGGCTACGCCTCTGCGCCGCAGAGCGACGCGCAGTGGCTGGGAAAGAGGGGCCGGGCGTCGTCCCCGCTTCGACCGGCCGGCATTGCCGAGATCGAAGGCGAGCGCGTGGATGTCGTGTCTGACGGGGAACTGATCGATGCTGGCCAACTCATCGAGGTGACGCGCGTGGACGGCAATCGAATCGTCGTCCGGCGGGTCGCGCACATCAACAAAGAGGAGTGACAAATGTTCGGGATCGAGACGGGGTTGGTGGGGGGCTTCGGGTTGCTCATTCTCGTGGTGGTTGGGCTGGTCCTCGTCTTGTATCTGGTGCCCATCCCGCTGTGGATCGCTGCATGGGCCTCCGGGGCGTACGTGGGGCTGCTCACCCTGATCGGCATGCGCCTGCGCCGCGTTCCACCCACCACAGTGGTCACGGCGCGTATCAGCGCGGTGAAGGCCGGCATCGACATCTCCATCAACGACCTGGAAGCCCACTTTCTTGCGGGCGGCAACGTCGTGAGGGTTGTGAACGCCATGATCTCGGCCGACAAGGCCAACATTCCTTTGCCCTTCAAGCGCGCCGCGGCCATCGATCTGGCCGGACGCAATGTGCTGGAAGCGGTACAGATGTCGGTCCTCCCCAAGGTAATCGAGACGCCGAAGATCGCGGCAGTAGCCAAGGACGGTATCCAACTCATCGCCGTTTCGCGAGTGACGGTCCGCACCAACATCGACCGGCTGGTGGGAGGGGCTGGCGAGGAGACGATCATCGCACGCGTCGGAGAAGGCATGGTGAGCACGATCGGGTCGGCTGCGAGCCACAAGAGCGTGCTCGAGAATCCGGATCACATCTCCAAGCACGTCCTGAGCAAGGGCTTGGACTCGGGAACGGCCTACGAGATCCTGTCCATCGACATCGCCGACGTGGACGTTGGCGAGAACATCGGCGCCAAGCTTCAGATTGACCAGGCGAACGCCGACAAGCAGATCGCCCAGGCCAAGGCCGAAGAGCGCCGCGCCATGGCCGTCGCCCTGGAGCAGGAAATGCGGGCGCGAGTGGTCGAGGCGGAAGCCGAGGTGCCGCGTGCCATGGCCGAGGCCTTCCGCCGGGGCAACATGGGCATCATGGACTATTACCGGATGAAGAACTTGCAGGCCGATACGGCCATGCGAGATGAAATCGCCAGCACCGGCGATGGCCCCGGTGCCGCCCCTAAGACCTAGGGCAGACGACCATGAAGAGCTTCCCGCCTGAACTGCTCATCGTCTTGTTTGTTCTTGCAGTAGCGCTTGTTCAGCTCTTGCTGAAGTTAATGCGAGCCCGACGGCAGCCGCCTCCTGAATCTGCTGAGGATGAGACGCGCCTGGAAGCTCCGGAGCCGGCGTGGAGGAGTGCGCAGCCAACACCTCCGGCGCGTTCGGTGCCGAGCGTGTCCGAAATCCGCTTCGGTCGCTCCGCTGTGGCCACCGCCTCCATCCCGTCCCCGAGAGGTCGGTTCGCCAGGAGATCGCTCATGGGAAACCGACGGGATATGCAGAATGCGATCGTCATCGCTGCGATCGTGGGGCCTTGCCGCGCGCTCGAGCCGCACGACATCCGGTAGTTGCGCGCGATCGGAAACGCGTCGACTCTTCTGCGGTAAAGCGCGGAGCCAGAGATAGCGGAGCCAAGATCCTGGTGCCGGCAGGTCGCGCGAGGGGCCGTCGCACGCAATTCCAACCGAGGAGGCCCATGACCTATGACCGTCGCACTCCACCGGCGCTCTGCAGCGGAGCCGAGCTCGAACTCGTGCTCGCCAGCTTCGCCGCCGATCCCGCCGGCTCATCTCCGGCGCGCCTGAAATCGAGCATCGCGCGGGCCCGGCGCCTGCGCGACAAGTACCGCGACCTCCTGCGGCGCCAGCGCCTGGCCACCCGTGCGCGCACCGGCAGCAAGCTCGGCGCGCGCCCGGACGCGAACGCGCGCACTGCGCAGAAGGTCCGCCTGTTCGAGGAGACGCTCGCGCGCTTCACGCAGCAGCTCCACAAGCTCGAGACGGCGGCGCGGAAGATCGCCCGGGCGAAGCGCCCAGCGGCGCGCGGCGCGGCGCCCAAGATCGCCGCGCCCAAGGCGCAGGCACGCGGCCCGAAGCAGCCGCGGCGCCCGCCCGTCGTCCCGCGCACCGGGTTCGTGAGCGAGCGGGCGCGGCAGGCAAGCCGCAGGCAGCGGCTGCAGAACCTGCGCGCGAAATCGGTCCAGGCGCACGTCCGCGCGCAGGGCCGGCGCAACCAGGCCCGGCGCGACGCGCGCTCGCGGTGACGGCAAGGGCGCGTGGCCGAGCCCTCGTTCGTCGAACTGCTGGATCGGGGCTGGGGATCCCGGCGGCGGATCGCGAGCGCGTCTTTCGCCGCTTCCAGCGCGGTGGCGCGTCCGCGACACCCGGGAGCGGCCTCGGGCTGGCGATCGCCGAGGAGGTTGTCAAGCAACATTCCGGCAGGACCAAGCTCGGCGACGGCAGCGGCGGAAGCGGGGCTCAAGGTGACGGTACGCCTGCCGGTCGCGCGCGCCTCGAGCTGACCCGCGACGCGGACGCTCAACTGGCCTGCGACGGCACCGCGCTTGCGCGACGATTCGATCGCTCTTGGGCAACGATGCTGTCGGCCGCTCCGCCGCCCCGGCTTCGGTGGTGTGCGAGCCGGCTACGGCGACCGATCGAAGTAGGCCGCCGCGTACATGCTCTGCCGGATGAATGCACCGAGGTCCGGCGGACGCGATCGTGTCGCGAGGCGCGACTCGTAGGCGACCTCGGCGACGGCAGTTGCGACCGCCAGGGCGACCTGGCGCATCCGTGCCGCAGGCGGGAAGACGCGGCCGGCTGCGAGATCGTCTGACGTTACCTGCGCGGCAAGTGCCTGAGCCGCCGCGAAGTACATCTCGTCAGTGACGCGCGTCGATCGCGTCGCGAGCACGCCGAGCCCGAGTCCGGGGAATATGAACGAGTTGTTGGCCTGGCCGGTGGCGTACGTCCGGCCCTCCAGCGTGACGGGCGCGAACGGGCTGCCGGCGGCGAAGATCGCACGACCGCGCGTTGCGCTGTACGCCTGCTCGGCGGTGCACTCCGCCTTCGACGTGGGATTGGACAGGGCGAAGACGATCGGCCGCTCGTTGTGTCGCGCCATCGCGGCGAGCACCGGCGCAGTGAAGGCCCCCGTCTGGCCGCTCGCGCCGATGAGCGCGGTGGGCCGGATCGCCTCGACGGCGGCCAGCAGGTCGGGGACCGGCGCATGGTCCTGCGCGAAGGGGCGCTTGTGCTCGGCGAGATCGGCGCGACCGCGCGTCACCAGGCCCTTCGAGTCGATGAACCAGCAGCGCCGCCGGGCTTCCCCCTCGGGAAGCCCCGCACGCATCAGCGCGGCCGACACGATCTTGCCGATGCCGAGGTTCGCCTCGCCTGCGCCGAAGAAGAGCAGGCGCTGATCCGCGAGGCGGGCGCCAGTGATGCGCAGCGCCGTGGAAAGCCCGGCGAGGCCCATCGCGCCGGTGCCCTGGATGTCGTCGTTGAACGAGCAGACGCGGTTCCGGTAGCGGGCGAGCAGGCGGAACGCATTGACGTTCCCGAAATCCTCGAACTGCACGAGCACGCCGGGATACGCCTCCTGCGCGGCCACGACGAACTCCTCGATCAGCGCGTCGTAATCCGGCCCGGCGAGTCGCGGCATGCGCGTCCCGACATAGAAGGGATCGCTGCGCACGGACTCGGTGTCGGTCCCGACGTCGAGCATCACCGGAAGGCACTGCGCCGGATCGACGCCCGCGCAGGCGACGTAGAGCCCGAGCTTGCCGATCGGAATGCCCATCCCGTTCGCACCCAGGTCGCCGAGGCCGAGGATGCGGCCGCCGTCGGTCACGACGATGATCGCGACGTCCTTCTGCGGCCACTCGGCGAGCGCCGCCGCAATCCGCCCGCGCTCGCGCGCCGAAAGGTACAGGCCCCGCGGGCACTGGTAGATCCGGCTCCACGCCAGGCACGCCTCGCCGACAGTGGGCGTATACACGAGCGGCAAAGTCTCCTCGAGGTTGTCGATCAGCGTGCGGAAGAACAGCGTCTCGTTGTCGTTCTGGATGCCAGCGAGATAGATGTACTTCTCGAGCGCCGAAGACTTGCCGCGCAGGTTGACGAGCACGCGGGCGACCTGCTCGTCGAGCGTCTCGACGCGCGGCGGGACGAGGCCGGTCAGGCCGAGTCGCGCGCGCTCGCCGGCCGTGAACGCCGTGCCCCGGTTGAGGAGCGGATCGCGCAGCACGTCGATGGCTTTCATGGGACCTCCCGAACCCGACCCGCTCAGCCGACCTTGCGCTTCAGGTAGGCGAGGAGGTCGTTCATCGTGACGAGCTTCTCGTAATCGGCCTCTGGGATCTCGACCGCGAGCTTCGCGTGCAGCGCGTCGAGCAGGTTGAGCCAGTCCATCGAATCGAGGTCGACCTGGTCGCGCAGCGGCGTCCCCGCCTCGAGGTCGGCGGGCTTGATCTCGGGAGCGATGCGATGCAGGGCATCGAAGACGGCGTTGCGCAGGGCCTGTTCGTCCATTTCCGTTGTTCCTTCTGATTAGCCGGTGCCGGTATCGAGCTTCTCGGGGTCCTGCAGCGCTCGCGCGAGCTCGACGAGAAAGAGCGCGCCGCGGTGTCCGTCGCTCGCGCGATGGTCGGCGGAGAGGCTCGCGGTGAGGACCGGCGCAACGACGACCTTGCCGTCCTCGACCCACGGCCGCTGGGTGATCTTGCCGAAGCCGATCAGCGCGACCTGCGGCGGATAGATCACGCCATGCACGAGGTCGACGCCCTGGTCGCCGAGGTTGGTCACCGTCACGGTGGCATCGCTCATCTCCGAGCTCCGGAGCGTGAGCGCGCGCGCCCGGCCGACGAGGTCCGACAGCGCGCGCATGAGCTCGTCGAGACCCTTCCTATCCACGTCGCGGATCGCGGGCGCGATGAGCCCGCCCTGGCGGAGCGAGATCGCGACGCCGAGGTGGATGCCGGCCCCGGGCACGAACGCGCCGTCGCGGAAGAACCCGTTCAGCTCGGGATACCGCTTCAGCGCGAGGGCGACCGCCTTGAGCAGCGGCACGGCCATCAGGACGCGCTCGGTCACGGACCGCTGTTCGTTGCGCGCGGTCAGCCACTGGCTCGCACGGGCGAGCGGGATGTCGGTGGCGAGGTAGTAGTGCGGAATCTCGCGCTTGGAGCGCGCCATCGCTGCAGCGATCGCGCGGCGCATCTCCGTGGCCCGGTCCGGTGGTTGCGCCGCGGCGGCAGCCGCCTTCTCGACGTCCTCGATAGTGATCGCGCCGTGCGGACCGGTGCCGGTAACTACCGCGAGGTCGACGTTGAGGTCGCGCGCCCGCTGACGCGCCGCCGGCGAGGCGCGTACGCGCGCTTCGGCCGATGGCGGCGCCGGGGCGGGCACGAGGCCGGGCACCGGCGCAGGGGAGGGGGCAGCGGGCGGGGCGGCGGCCTTGGCTTCCGCCGCCATGCGGCGTTTCTCCTCCTCGGCGTGCTCCGGCGTTTCGCCGGGCTCCAGGAGGTGCGCAATGACCGTCCCGACCGGCAGCGTCTCCTTGGGCTCGTGCATCAGCTCGTAGATCGTGCCTTCCTCCCAGATCTCCACGTCGATCGCGGACTTGGACGTATCGACCACCGCGACGACGTCGCCCTTCTTCACGCGGTCGCCCGGCTTCACCTTCCACTCGAGCAGCGTGCCCTCGTCCATCTCGGCGCCGAGGGAGGGGAGCTTGAACTCGATCATCGTGCGGCGCTCACGTCTTGCCGAGCAACTGCTTGACCGCAGCGACGATCTTGGGGGGCTGCGGCAAGGCGGCGTCCTCGAGGTGCTTCGCGTACGGAATGGGCACCTCCTCGCTGCAAACCCGGGCGACCGGCGCGTCGAGATCGTAGAAGGCCTGCTCCATGATGCGCGCCATGACCTCGGCGGCCAGGCTGCCGGTGCGCCAGCCCTCGTCGACCACGACCGCGCGGCGGGTCCTGCGCACCGAGGCCATGATCGTCGCGTCGTCGAGCGGACGCAGCACGCGCAGGTCGACCACCTCGGCCTCGACGCCCTCCGCTGCGAGCTGTCGCGCGGCCTCGAGCGCCTTCCAGACGGTTCCGGCGTACGCGACCAGCGTGACGTCGCGCCCGGGACGCAGGACCTTCGCCGAGGCGATGTCGACGTCGCGCCAGGGCTCGGAGAGCTCGCCTTCGAAGTTGTAGAGCAGCGCGTGCTCGAAGATCACCACCGGGTCGGGATCCGCGAGGGCGGGCTTGAGCATGCCGCGCGCGTCGTCGATCGTTGCGGGCGCGATCACCTTGATCCCGGGCACGTGCGCGTACCAGTTCTCGAGGCTGTGCGAATGCTGTGCGGCGAGTTGCCGGCCGGCGCCGGTCGCCATGCGGACCACCAGCGGGACGCTGAACTGTCCGCCCGACATGTGCCGGTAGAGCGCTGCGGTATTCACGATCTGGTCGAGCGCGAGCAGGCTGAAGTTGACCGTCATGACCTCGACAATGGGGCGCATGCCGCCGAGCGCGGCGCCGATCCCCGTGCCGACGAAGGCGAGCTCCGAGAGCGGCGTGTCCCGGATGCGCTCCGGTCCGAACTCCTCGAGGAAGCCCTTCGAAACGGCGTAGGTGCCGCCGTATTTGCCGACGTCCTCGCCCATCAGGAACACGCGCGGGTCGGTCGCGAGCGCATCGCGGAGACCCTGCCGGACCGCCTCGCGATAGGTCATCTTCATCGCGCCGGCTCCGTGTGCACGTCGCGGGCGAGGTCCTCTACCGGCTCCCAGGTGCCCGCCTCGGCGAAGGCCACTGCCGCCTCGACCTCGTGCGTGGCCGCGGCGTCGATGGCGAGGAAATCGTCCTCGGTGAGCCTGCCCTCCGCCTTGAGGCGATTGGTGAGGTTGTGGATCGGCCCGCGCTTCTTCCACGCCTCGACCTCCGCCTTGTCGCGGTACAGGTCCGGGTCGAACATGGAGTGCGCGCGATAGCGGTAGGTCTGGAACTCGACGAAGAACGGCCCGTCGCCGCGGCGCACGTACTCGACCGCCTGCTTCGCGCCTTCGTGGACGGCGACGACGTCCATGCCGTCGACCTTCAGCGTGGGAACCTTGAACGCGGCGGCCTTGACGCAGAGGTCGGTCTGGGACTCGGACCGCGCCAGCGCGGTGCCCATCGCGTACAGGTTGTTTTCGCAGAAGAAGGCGACCGGCAGCTTCCAGAGCGCCGCGAGGTTCATCGACTCGTGGAAGGCGCCCTCGGCCACCGCGCCCTCGCCGAAGAAGACGGCGGTCACGCGCTGCCGCCCCTGCATCTTGTCCGCGAGCGCGAGGCCGACTGCGAGCGGCAGCCCGCCGCCGACGATCGCGTTGCCGCCGTAGAGCCGGGTCGCGGCGTCGAAGACGTGCATCGAGCCGCCGCGGCCGCGCGAGCAGCCCTCGCGCTTGCCGTACATCTCCGCCATGACGGCGTTCGCGCTCACGCCGCGCGTCAGCGCGTGCCCGTGCTCGCGATAGGTGGCGACGATCGCGTCCTCGGGCGCGAGGGCGTTGATCGCCCCGGCCGCGACCGCCTCTTCGCCGATGTAGAGGTGCAGGAAGCCGCGGATCTTCTGCTGCCCGTAGAGGTCCGCGCAGCGCTCCTCGAAGCGGCGGATGCGCACCATGTCGCGCAGCATCGCAATCGCGAGCTCGCGCGGGACGGTCACCGGCTTCAACGAGCCCTCACTCATGCACCGCCCTCCAGCGTGGAAATGTCGCCCTCGGGCAGCCCGAGCTCGCGCGCCTTGAGCAGGCGCCGCATGATCTTGCCGCTGCGGGTCCGAGGCAACGTCGGCGCGAACGCGATCTCCTTCGGCGCTACCGCGGCGCCGAGCCGCTTGCGGGCGTGGCCCAGCAGCTCGAGGCGCAGGTCCTCGCTCTGCTCGAAGCCGGCCTTGAGCGTGACGAACGCCTTCACCGTCTCGCCCACGACCGGGTCGGGCTTGCCGATGACGCCTGCCTCGGCGACCGCGGGATGCTCCATCAGCGCGCTCTCCACCTCGAACGGCCCGATGAGATGGCCTGCCGACTTGATGACATCGTCGGCGCGCCCCACGAACCAGAAGTAGCCGTCCTCGTCGCGCCGCGCGAGATCGCCGGTGAGGTAGTAGTCGCCCACGAAGCACTTGCGGTAGCGCTCTTCCTGGCCGAGGTAGCCGCGGAACATCGACGGCCAGCCCGCGCGCAGCGCCAGCTCCCCTTCCACGTTCGGCTCGCCGACGGCGTCGTAGCTTCCGTCCGCGCGCTTGCGCACGATGAAGGCGTCCACGCCGGGCAGCGGCTTGCCCATCGATCCGGGCTTGATGTCCATGGCCGGGGTGTTGGCGATCATGATCCCGCCGGTCTCGGTCTGCCACCAGTTGTCGTGGATCGGCAGCCCGAGCGCCTCAGCGCCCCACCAGACCGCCTCCGCGTTCAGCGGCTCGCCGACGCTCGCGACGAAGCGGAGCCGCGGAAACCGGTGCCGCTGCGCGACCTCCGCGCCCGCCTTCATCAGCATGCGGATGGCGGTGGGCGCGGTGTACCAGACCGTGACCCCCTGCGTCTCGAGCAGCTGGTACCAGCGCTCCGCGTCGAAGTCGGCCTCGTCGACCACGCTCGTCACGCCGTGCAGCAGCGGCGCGATGATCCCGTACGAAGTGCCGGTGACCCAGCCGGGGTCGGCCGTGCACCAGAAGAGGTCGTCGGGATGCAGGTCGAGCGCGTACCGTCCGGTGGCGTAATGTGTCACCACCGCCCCATGCACGTGGACGGCGCCCTTGGGCGTGCCGGTCGTCCCGCTCGTGAAGTGGAGCAGCGCCATGTCGTCGGGCGACGTCCGCTCGACCTCGAATGCGTCGGCGGCCTGGTCCATCAGCGTCGCGAGGTCGCGGGTGCCCGGGACGTCCGTCCGGGCGCCGTCCTCGCCGACGAGGAGGACGTGCTCGAGCTGCGGCAGGTCGCCGGCGATGTCCGCCACCTTGCGCCGGTACAGCGCCTCGGTGGTGACGAGCACCTTGCCGGCGCCGATCGCGAGGCGCGTCTTGATCGGCTCCGGCCCGAACGCGGAAAAGAGCGGCGTCACGACCGTGCCGTTCTTCAACGCGCCGAGCGCGGCGATGTAGAGCTCCGGCACGCGGCCGGCGAGCACGAAGAGGCGGTCGCCCTTGCCGATGCCCAGCCCCCGCAGCACGTTCGCGAACCGGCTCGTGAGTCGCGCGAGTTCCGCGAAGCTCAGCTCGCGCTGCTTGTTTCCGCGGCCGATGAAACGTAAGGCGATCCGGTCCGCGATCTTCGTCCCGAGGTGCCGGTCGACGGCGGCGTAACCGATGTTGACGCCCCCGCCCGGCATGGTGCCGAGCTCCGCGCGCACGGCGTCCCACGAGAACCGCCGGCGTTCAGCTTCGTAGTCGGCGAGGTGGGGCGTCGGCCGCAGCGCCGACGGCGACTTGCGGATAACCGCAGCGCGCACGAAAAACCCTCCATTTGGGCCCGCGCATGGCTCGGCCGCCAGCGCCGCCTCGACCCAGTATCGAACCTTGGCCGAATCCCCGTTTGACGCGGGTCAAGCAGGCGCCCGCCGTCGATCCGGGGCAGGCGCGCTCCCTGGCGTCGACGGCTCCAGCCCTCGCCGTTTAGGAGGGCGCTGCGCCGCATCATGCCGATGACAGGGGCCGGTCGTTTGACGGCCGTCAAACCGCCCATGGCGATCGGGGCGCAGATTGGAAAGCATCACCCCGAGAGAGAAAGAGGAGGATGCCGTGATGAACGCGCGCATACGATGGGTTGCTCCCTGCTTCATCGGCCTTGCCGCGGCGCTGGGCCTGTCGGCTCCGGGCCTCGCACAGCAGTTCCCCACGAAGGAAGTCCAGATCATCATCCCGTACGCCGCAGGCGGGGCGACGGACCTCGTGTTCCGCGCGCTCGCGGCCAGTTCCCAGAAGTACCTCGGGAAGGCCGTGGTCGTGATGAACAAGCCCGGCGGTGGCGGGGCAGTCGGCTTCACCGACGCGAAGCAGGCCAAGCCGGACGGCTACACGCTCGTGACTGCGATCACCCCGATCACGATCCTGCCGCACCAGGTGAAGACCGCGTTCACCTACCGCGACTTCGAGCCGATCATCAACGTGGTGCAGGACCCGGCGATGTTCCAGGTCCGGTCCGACGCGCCGTGGAAGACGCTGCAAGAATTCGTCGACTACGCGCGCAAGAACCCGGGGATGATCACGGTCGGCAACTCGGGCGCGGGCGGCGGCGTGCACCTCATCGCGCTCGCCTTCGAGCGGGCCGCCGGGGTCAAGTTCAACCACATCCCGTTCGCCGGCGGCGGCCCGTCGGTCACCGCGCTGCTCGGCGGACACGTGAACGCCGTCTCGGTGTCACCGCCGGAAGGCATCCCGCACGTGAAGGCGGGGAAGCTGCGCATCATCGCGCTCTTCTCCGAGAAGCGGATGGCGGACTTCCCGGACGTGCCGACGGTGAGCGAGCAGGGCATCGCTTTCACGATGGGGCAGTGGCGCGGTCTCGCCGCGCCGAAAGGAACGCCGCCCGAGGTCGTCAAGTCGCTGCACGACGCGTTCAAGAAAGGCATGGAGGATCCGGCGTTCGTCAAGAACGCGGCCGACATGAGCGTCGCGCTGGCCTACGTCGGGCCGGCGGACTTCGGGAAGCTGATGGCCGCGGACGACGCGCGGTACGCGAAGCTCGTGGCCGAGATCAAGAAGTAGCGGCGCGGCGGTTGCCGCGACTGCAACAAGGAGGACACACGTCATGACGACCATGCACTGGACGTTGACCGCATTTGCCGCCGCGGCGATCGCGCTCGCGGGTTGCGCGACGGCGCCGGGGACGACGTCCCCGGCGGCCGCCGGCGCCGAGAAGACCGTGATCCGGATCGGGTCGCCGTTCAAGCCGGGCCACATCCTGGTCGACACGGCGGAGAAGTTCAAGGAGCTCGTCGAGACCCGCAGCGGCGGGCGCATCGCCGTCACGATCGACGCCGGCACGAAGGCGGAGATCGAGATCAACAAGCTGAACAGCGCCGGCGCGCTCGAGATGCAGTCCAACGGGACGAACTTCCTCGAGGCCTATACGCCGCCGTACTACTTCTTCACGGGTCCGTACGTGATGAAGGACTTCGATCACTACATGCGCGTCTGGAACGGCAAGCTCGGCCAGCAGGCGATGGCCGAGATGGAGAAGAACGGCAACCTGAAGTACCTGGGGACGATCTACCGCGGGCAGCGGTGGACGACGGCGCAGAAGCCGCTCTATACGCCGGCCGACGCGTACAACCTGAAGCTGCGGCTGCCACCCATTCCCAGCTGGATGGCCGTATGGAAAGCGATCGGGACGGACCCGGTGGGGGTGCCGTTGCCAGAGCTGTTCGGCTCGTTGAAGTCGGGCAAGGCCCAGGCATCCGAAGGCGACCTCCCGCAGGTCGCTTCGTTCAAGCTCGACGAAGTGCAGTCGCATCTCATCATGACCAACCACCTGGTGCAGACGGGGGGGCTGCTGATCAACAAGCCGTTCTTCGACCGGCTGTCGAAGGCCGACCAGAACCTGGTCGTCCAGGCGGGGAAAGAGGCCTGCGACTGGGCCAACGCCAAGATGAAGGCTGGCGAGAACGAGTATCTGCTCAATCTCCAGCGCCGGGGCATGCAGGTCGTGATCCCGGATGCCGACTCGTTCCGGGCGAAGGCCAGGCCGGCGGTCGACGAGCTGTTCAAGACCCAGTGGTCGGTCACGACCTGGTCGGAGGTGCTCGCGCAGTAGCGTGAGAACGGGCGCACTGAACGGGAGGCCGGGCATGGAATACAGGAAGATGGGCCGCACCGGGCTGAAGGTCTCCGCCCTCTGCCTGGGGACGATGACCTTCGGCAAGCAGGTCGACGAGCCGACGTCGCTCGGCATCATCGAGCGCGCACTCGATCTCGGCGTGACCTTCATCGACACCGCGGACATGTACGTTAACGGCGTCACCGAGCAGATCGTCGCCAGGGCGATCAAGGGCAAGCGCGACTCGGTCGTGCTTGCTTCCAAGGGCGGCCACGTGAAGAAGCTCGCGCCGAAGTACGGCGAGCAGAAGATCTCCGGCCCCATCGACCTCGCGCGCCCCGCGCCGTTCAGGCCCTGGGAGGCGGGCGCGGGCACCGGCCCGAACGACATGGGCCTCTCGCGCAAGCACCTCATGCAGGCGCTCGAAGGCAGCCTGAGGCGGCTGGGCACCGACTACCTCGACCTCTACTACGCCCACATGCCCGACTACGACACGCCGCTCGACGAGACGTTGCGGGCGATGGACGACATGGTCCGGCAGGGCAAGGTGCGCTACATCGGCTGCTCGAACTTCCGAGCGTTCCAGGTCGCAAAGGCGCTGGGGATTAGCGACAAGCAGAACCTCGCCCGCTGGGACTTCGTCCAGCCGCCCTTCAACCTGCTTGCCCGGGACGTCGAGTACGAGTTGCTGCCGCTGTGCCGCGAGGAAGGCGTGGGCGTGTGCCCGTTCAGTCCGATGGCGGCCGGGCTGCTTTCCGGGAAGTACGAGAAGGACAAGGCGCTGCTCGAGGGCGCGCGCTACAGCCTCGGTCACTGGGGCTACACCTACAACAAGCCGTACTGGAGCGACGCGAACTTCGCCGCGATCGAGCAGTACCGGAAGATCGCGGCCGAAGCCGGTGTGAGCCTGTCGCGGTTCGCGCTCGCGTGGGTACTCGCCAATCCGGCGATTACGGCGATCGTGAACGGCTCCACCTCGATCAGGCAGCTCGAGGACAACGTCGCGGCTACGGACGTCAAGCTCGCGCCGGCGACCCTCAAGGCCTGCGACGACGTCTGGCGAAGCTTCCGGGTGCAGACGGTGTTCTACGGCCGGTGATTGCCATGCCGGTAGGCTGAACGATGACGGCGGCGATCGCGCTGTTCGTGTTCGGAGCGGTCACGGCGGCGCTGTCGCTGCAGCTCCCGCTCGGCACGCCACGCATGCCGGGAACGGGCCTGTTCCCGCTCGTGCTCGGCGTCATGCTGATGGGGCTCGCCGCCACCCAGGCGGTCCGGCTCTACCTCGCGCGGCCGAAGCCCGCGCAGCCCGCGACCGGGGCCGCGGCGGCGCCTCTGCCGAAGCGCGACGGCGCGACCCAGCGCGTCGTCCTCTTCATGGGCGCGGTGGTCGTCGCCACCGCGCTCCTGCCGACGCTCGGCTACCCCCTCACGAGCTTCCTGCTGATGCTCGCCCTGCTCAGGGTGCTCGGCGTCCGGAAGCCGCACGTTGCGGGCGCGATCGCGCTGGGGAGCGCGATCGCGTGCTACGTCGTGTTCGTGAAGTGGCTGATGATCCCGCTGCCGTCGGGCTGGCTGGGGTTCTGAAATGCTCGAATCCCTGCAATACCTGGTCAGCGGCTTCGCCGTTGCCGCGACGGCCCAGAACCTCGCCTATTGCCTCATCGGCGCGATCGTGGGGACGCTGGTCGGCATCCTGCCGGGCCTCGGCCCGATCGCGGGGATCGCACTGCTGATTCCGGCCACCTTTGGCCTGAACCCGACCTCCGCGCTGATCATGCTCGCCGGGATCTACTACGGCGCGATGTACGGCGGATCCACGACCTCGATTCTGATCAACGTGCCGGGCGAGACCGCCTCCGTCATCACGTGCATCGACGGCTACAAGATGGCGCAGCAGGGGCGCGCGGGACCGGCGCTCGCGATCTCCGCGCTCGGCTCGTTCATCGCCGGGACAATCGCGATTTTCGGCCTGGTGTTGATCGCGCCGCCGCTCGCGGCCGCCGCGCTCGCCTTCGGCCCGCCTGAGTTCGCCTCGCTGATGGTCTTCGGTTTCGTCGTCCTGAGCAACGTGACCGGCACCTCGCTGATCAAGGCGCTGATGATGGCGGTTGTCGGGCTGATCATCGGCACGATCGGCCTCGATCCGGTCACCGGGAACGAGCGCTTCACCTTCGGCTCCGCGTATCTGCTCGGCGGGATCGAGTTCGTGGCCGTGGCGATCGGCGTGTTCGGTCTCGGGGAGGTCCTGGTCAACGCCGCGAAGCCGGCGGGGCAGCTCGAGGGACGCGTGCTGGTGCCGCGCTTCCGCGATCTGTATCCATCGCTGGCCGATCTCAAGCGCGCGATCGGCGCGATCCTCCGCGGCACGGGGATCGGCTTCGGCATCGGACTCGTCCCGGGGCCAGCCCCGGTGATCGCCACCTACGCCTCGTACACGGTGGAAAAGCGGCTCTCGAAGCACCCCCAAGAGTTCGGCAACGGGGCGATCGAGGGCGTCGCGGGCCCGGAGTCCGCCAACAACGCGGCGACGCAATCGGCCTTCATTCCGCTTTTCGTCCTGGGCATCCCGTTCGGCCCGGTCACCGCGATCCTGCTCGGCGCGCTGCTCATTCACGGCGTCACGCCCGGCCCGCTGCTCATCGCGGAGCACCCGCAGCTCTTCTGGGCCGTCGTCGCGAGCATGTACATCGGCAACTTCATCCTGCTGCTGCTGAACCTGCCGTTCGTGCCGCTCTTCGCGAACATGCTGCGGGTGCCGAAGAAAGTCCTGCTCCCGCTCGTGATGCTCTTCTGCGTCACCGGCATGTTCAGCGTGAACAACTCGATCCTCGACATCTGGATGATGCTCGCCTTCGGCGCGCTGGGATACATCCTGCGGGGATGGGCCTACGAGGGCGCGCCGCTGCTGCTCGGCCTCGTGCTCGGTCCGAAGCTCGAAGTCGCGTTCCGCCAGAGCGTGATGATCTCGCACGGCGACTTCGGGATCTTCGTGGAGCGCCCGGTGTCGCTCGGGTTGCTCGTCGCGACCCTGCTCTTCCTCGTCTATCCGCTCGTCAAGCTGGCGTGGCGCGCGCTTCACCGGAAGCCGGTCGCTCCGGCTGCGCAAGGAGACGCACAGTGAGCGAGCCCGAACGTTACGCCGCCGCGAGCCTCCGCACGTTCTGCGCGCAGGCGCTCGAGCGGGCCGGAGCGAGGCCCGCGGACGCGTCCATCATCGCCGACGCGCTCGTCGCGGCGGACCTCCGCGGCGTGCACTCGCACGGCGCGCTGCGGGTCGGCATCTACGTCGACCGCCTGCGCGCCGGGTCGATCAACCCGAAGGCCGAGCTCGCGACCGCGCGCGACACCGGCGCGGTCGTCGTTGCAGACGCGCAGGCAGGGCCGGGCATCGCGATGGCCGCACGTGCCATGGACCTCGCCATCGCGCGCGCGCGGGCGCACGGCATCGCGGCGGTCAGCCTGCGCAACAGCAACCACTGCGGGATGCTCGCGTACTTCGCCATGCGCGCGTTGCCCGCGGGCGCTGTCGGCATCGCCGCGACAAACGGGGATTCGCTGGTCGCGCCCTGGGGTTCGCGCGCGCGGTTCCTCGGCACGAACCCGTTCGCCGTGGCGGTCCCGGCGCGCGACGAGCCGCCGGTGGTGGTGGACATGGCGACGAGCGTCGTCGCGCACGCGCGCGTCAAGTCCGCGTTCGACCGTGGTGAGCCGATTCCGGCGGGCTGGGCCGTTGACAGCGCCGGGCGGCCGACCACCGATGCGGCGCTGGCACTCGCCGGCGCGCTGCTGCCGTTCGGCGCTTTCAAGGGCTCCGGCATCTCGATCCTCATCGACCTGCTCGCCGGGATCCTGCCGGGCGGCCGGTCGGGACCGGAGATCGTGCCGCTCTACCAGCGGCTGAACGAGCCGCAAGGCGTCGGACATCTGTTCATGGCGCTGGACGTCGCGGCCTTCGACTCGCTCGAGGCGTTCACGCGGCGCGTGGACGAGACGGTGCGCAGGATCCGCGCGCTCCCGCCGGCGGAAGGTACGCCGCGGGCATTCCTGCCCGGCGAGCCCGAGCACCTCCGCGCGCAGGAACACCAGGCGCGGGGCATTCCGCTGCCGTCCGACTCGGTCGCGGAGCTCGCGCGCGCGGCCGCGCTCCTGGATCTCGCGGCTCCCCGGCCCCTCTAGACTGTGGAGAAGGGAAATGGATCTCGGACTCAAGGGACGAAAGGCGATCGTAACCGGCGCCACGCGCGGCATCGGACGGGCGATTGCCGAAACATTCGCCGACGAAGGCTGCCATGTCGGGATCTGCGCACGCGACGAGGCATCGATCGAAGCGACAGTCGCCGCGCTCCGGGCGAAGGGGATACGGGCCACCGGCTCCACGGTCGACGTCCGCGACGGCGCAGCGCTGAAGGCCTGGGTCGATACGATGGGCGAAGTGCTCGGCGGCCTCGACATCCTCGTCTCGAACGTCAGCGCCATGGGCGGGCTCGCCGGCGACGAAGGCTGGCGGCGCTACTTCGAGACCGACGTCATGGGCACCGTGCACGCGGTGGAGGCGGCCTGCCCGCTGCTGGAGAGGTCCGATGCCGCGGCGCTCGTCCAGATCGCGAGCATCGCGGCGATCGAGGTCGGGCACGACATCTTCCCCGACGGGTTCCTGCAGGCCTACGGCGCGATGAAGGCCGCGCTCACCAACTACGTCGCGGAGCTCAGCCGCACGCTGGGCCCGAAGGGGATCCGGGCGAACACGGTCACGCCGGGCCCCATTTACTTTCCCGGCGGCGTGTGGCACAAGCGCGAGCAGGAGGGCAATCCCATGTACCGGAAGGCGCTGGCTCACGCACGCCTCGGGCGGCTCGGGCGACCGGAGGACGTCGCGCGCGCCGTCGTTTTCCTCGCGAGCCCGGCGGCGTGCCACATCAGCGGCGCGAACCTGGTGGTCGACGGCGCCTTCACGCGGCGGGTGAACTGACCGCGCCATGGCCGGCGCGCAGCCACCGGTGACGCGCATCGTGATCCTGGGCGCGGCGGGGCGCGACTTCCACAACTTCAACGTCGTCTATCGCGCCGACCCGCGCTTCGAGGTGGTCGCGTTCACCGCGGCCCAGATCCCGGAGATCACCGGGCGGCGCTACCCGGCGGCGCTTGCCGGCGCGCGCTACCCGGAAGGCATTCCGATCGTCCAGGAGGCCGAGCTCGAAGGCGTGTGCCGCACCCTCGGGGTGGACCAGGTGGTGTTCGCGTACAGCGACGTGCCGCACGCGCACGTGATGCATCTCGCCTCGCGCGCGCTCGCTGCGGGCGCCGACTTCGTGATGCTCGGGCCGCAGCGGACCATGCTCCGGGCGAGCGTGCCCGTGATCGCGGTGTCCGCGGTGCGGACGGGCTGCGGCAAGTCGCAGACCGCACGCTGGATCTCGCGGCGACTGCGCGAGCGGGGCCTGCGCGTTGCGGTCATCCGTCACCCGATGCCCTACGGCGACCTCGAGCGCCAGGCCGTCCAGCGGTTCGCGGACCGCGCCGACCTCGCCAACGGACGATGCACGATCGAGGAGCGCGAGGAGTACGAGCCGCATCTCGCCGCGGGCAACGTCGTCTACGCCGGCGTCGACTACGAGCGTATCGTCGCGGCCGCGCAGGACGAGGCGGACGTGATCGTGTGGGACGGCGGCAACAACGACTTCCCGTTCGTGCGCCCGGGCCTGCACATCGTGCTGGTCGATCCGCTGCGGCCCGGCCACGAGACCGACCACCACCCGGGCGAAACGGTGCTGCGCATGGCCGACGTGATTGTGATCGCCAAGACCGACGCCGCCGCGGCCGCCGACGTGCAGCAGGTCGCAGACACGGCGCGGCGGATCAACCCGAACGCGCCGATCGTGCGGACGGCGTCGCCGATCCGCCTGGACGACCCGGACGCGGTGCGCGGCAAGCGCGTGCTCGTCGTCGAGGACGGCCCGACGACCACCCACGGCGGCATGGCCTACGGCGCGGGGTACGTGGCCGCGGTCGTCGCGGGCGCCGCGACGATCGTGCACCCGCGGCCGTACGCGGCGGCGGAGATCGCGCAGCTCTACACCGAGTATCCGCACCTCGGGCCGGTGCTGCCCGCGATGGGGTATTCCCCGGCGCAGCTGCGCGCGCTCGCACGCTCGATCGACGCGACGCCGGCCGACGTCGTCGTCTCCGGCACGCCGATCGATCTTGCGGCCCTGATCCGCCTAAACAAGCCGGTGGTGCGGGCGCGCTACGAGCTCGCCGAGGTGGAGAAGCCGGGCCTCGGCGGCGAGATCGACCGCTACCTCGAGCGCGTCGGGCTCTCGCGCTGAGGCAGCGCGGTAGTGCCACGCGAGACCTGGTCCGGCCGCGCCGGATTCATCCTCGCCGCGATCGGCTCGGCGGTCGGTCTCGGCAGCATCTGGAAGTTCCCCTACGAGGTGGGCTCGAATGGCGGCAGCGCGTTCGTGCTCTTCTACCTCGCGGGCCTCGCGCTCGTCGTCGTGCCGCTCATGTTCGCGGAGTTCGCCATCGGCCGGCGCGGGGGCGGCGACGCGGCGACGAGCATCGCGGCAGTCGCGCGCGATCGCGGCGCAGGCGCGGGCTGGGCGTGGGTCGGATTGGTGGGCATCGGGACGGGACTGATGATCCTGAGCTTCTACTCGGTGATCGGCGGCTGGACGATCGCCTACGCCGTCGAGACGGCGCTCGACGGGCTCGCCGGCGTCGAGCCGCGCGCGGCGCAGGCGCGCTTCGACGCACTGCTCGCGGCGCCGCTGCGGCTCACCGGGTACCACGCACTCTTCATCGGGATCACCGCAGCAATCGTCGCGCGCGGGGTCGGCGGCGGCATCGAGGCGGCCTGCAAGGTGCTGATGCCGGCCCTCGTCCTGCTGCTCGCCGGCCTTGCCGCCTACGCGGCGGCGGCCGGCGGGTTCGGCGCGACGCTAGAGTTCCTCTTCCGCCTCGACCTGGAGCGCGTGACGGCCCGGGCGGCGCTCGAGGCGCTCGGCCTCGGCTTCTTCTCGATCGGCGTCGGACTGGGGCTGATGATCACGTACGCCGCCTACGCGGGCACGTCAATCGACCTGCGGCGCGCCGCGATCGCGACGGTGGCCGCCGACACGGCGATCTCGTTCCTCGCCGGGTTCGCGGTGTTTCCGCTCGTGTTCGCGAACGGGCTCGATCCCGCGAGCGGGCCGGGGCTGGTGTTCGTCACGCTGCCGCTCGCGTTCGCCCGGATGCCCTTCGGCGCGCTCGCCGCCGTTGCGTTCTTCGTCCTGCTGCTCGTCGCCGCGCTCGCCTCCGCGATCTCGCTCCTCGAACTTGCTGCCGCGCTGCTCACCCACCGCTTCGGCTGGCCGCGGCCATGGGCTAGCGCGGTCCCGGCGGCGGCGTGCTTCGTCGCGGGAATCGCGACCGTGCTGTCGTTCAATCTCTGGGCCGACTGGCATCCGCTCGCGTTCCTTCCCGGCCTGGCGACGGCGACGGCCTTTGACCTCGTCGATCACCTCACCTCGAGCGTTCTTCTGCCGGCGGGCGGCTTCGCGCTCGCGGTGCTCGCGGGTTGGGTATTGCCGCGGACCCTCCTCGCCGAGGAGCTGCGCCTCTCCCGGACGGGGGCGGCCCGCCTGCACTGGATCCTCAGATGGGTCGTCCCGGGAGGTATTCTCGCCGCGGCACTCGCCCCGCTGTACATTCCGGCCTGACCGCCGCGGCGCGCCACCCGGGCCGTTTGATACGCATCAAGTCGCACCCCCCGGCAGCGGGTAAGTTGGACTCATGGGAAGTGGTCGGAGAGCGGGAATTGCGTGAAGCGAGGTGATGTATGAGCGTCGGCGAAATCTGCAATCGGGTCGTGATCTTCACCCAGCGGGAGACACTGCTTCCGGAGGCGGCGGGACTCATGCGCGAACACCACGTCGGGAGCCTGGTCGTGGTCGAGGAGGGCGCGCGGGGCCGCGTGCCGGTCGGCATCCTGACCGACCGCGACATCGTCGTCGCGGTCGTCGCACCGGCGGTCGATCCCCGCACGGTGACGGTGGGCGAGATGATGACGGGCGAGCTGCTCACCGTGCGCGAGCAGGACTCGGTGTACGACGCGCTGCGGCTGATGCGCGGGCGCGGGATCCGGCGCGTCCCGGTGGTCACCCCGACCGGAACGCTCGCCGGGATCGTCACCCTCGACGATCTGCTCGAGACGGTGGCCGAGCAATTGAACGACATTGTCCGCGCGATCACGAGCGAGCAGGCGCACGAGGCGCGCGCAAGGAAATCGTCATGACCGCGAAGGAGATTCTCTTCGGCGAGGCGGCGCGCGCGAAGATCCTCCGCGGCGCGACGATACTCGCCGACGCCGTGCGCGGGACCCTCGGGCCCAAGGCGCGCACCGTGCTGCTGGAGCGGTCGTACGGCGCGCCGACGGTGATCAACTCGGGTGTGGCGGTCGCCAGGGAGATCGAGCTTCCCGACCCGTTCGAGAACCTCGGCGCCCAGATGGTGCGCGAGGTCGCGGCCAAGACCTCGGAGGTCGCCGGGGACGGGACGACCACCGCGACGCTGCTCGCGCATGCGACGGTGCGCGAAGGCATGAAGTACGTGGCGGCCGGCATGAACCCGATGGATCTGAAGCGCGGGATCGATCAGGCCGTGGCGGCGCTGGTGGATGCGCTCAAGAAGCTCGCGAAGCCGTGCGCGAGCCGGACGGAGATCGCCAACGTGGCGAGCATCTCCGCGAACAACGACCGCGCGATCGGCGAGCTGCTCGCCGACGCCATGGACAAGGTCGGGAAGGAGGGGGTCATCACCGTCGAGGACGGGTCCGGTCTCGCGAGCGAGCTGGACGTCGTCGAGGGCATGCGGTTCGACCGCGGCTACCTGTCGCCGTATTTCATCAACCAGCCGGAGAAGCAGCGGGTCGTCCTGGAGGACCCGCTGATCCTCATGCACGACAAGAAGATCTCCGCGATCGCGGACATGCTGCCGCTGCTGGAGAAAGTCGTCCAGGCGGCCAAGCCACTGCTCGTCATCGCCGAGGAGGTCGAGGGTGAGGCGCTCGCCACCCTCGTCGTGAACAGCCTGCGCGGCGTGCTCAAGGGGTGCGCGGTGAAGGCGCCGGGGTTCGGCGACCGGCGGAAGAGCATGCTGGAGGACCTCGCGATCCTCACCGGCGGCGCAGTGGTGGCCGAAGAGCTCGGGCTCAAGCTCGAGAGCGCGGGGCTCGACCGGCTCGGCCGGGCCAAGCGCGTGGAGATCGACAAGGACAACACCACCATCATCGGCGGCGGGGGAGATCCGGCGCGCATCGAGGCGCGCGTTGCGCAGGTCAAGCGCGAGGTCAAGGATGCGACGAGCGACTATGATCGCGAGAAGCTGCAGGAACGCGTGGCGAAGCTCGCGGGCGGCGTGGCGGTCGTCAAGGTCGGCGCCGCGACCGAGACCGAGATGAAGGAGCGCAAGGCGCGTTTCGAGGACGCCCTCCACGCGACGCATGCGGCGATCGAGGAGGGCATCCTGCCCGGCGGCGGCGTGGCGCTCCTGCGTGCCCGCGCCACGATCGGCGGGCTGCGCGGCGACAACCACGACCAGGACTGCGGGATCGGTATCGTGCTGCGAGCCGTCGAGGAGCCGCTGCGGCAGCTGGTGGTCAATTCGGGGCTCGAGCCCTCGATCGTGCTCGACCGCGTGCTGGCGGGCGACGGGGATTTCGGCTACAACGTCGCGACCGATGAATACGGGGACCTCGTCAAGATGGGCGTGCTCGATCCCTGCAAGGTCACGCGCACCGCGCTGCAGAACGCGGCGTCGATCGCGGGCCTCATCCTCACCACCGACTGCATTGTCGCGCGCCTGCCCGAGAAGGAGAGCGCGCACGGGATGGAGGAACAGGCGTACTGACCGAAGCGCTCCGGCCCGGGACGACGGCGAAATGAACCCGCTCTCGAGCCCGCTGCTCACGGACCTGTATCAGCTCACGATG
Organism: Burkholderiales bacterium; assembly: GCA_035456405.1. Lineage (GTDB taxonomy): Bacteria > Pseudomonadota > Gammaproteobacteria > Burkholderiales > SG8-39 > JAGVSZ01. The sequence continues at coordinate 54,722 of DATIDG010000027.1, forward strand.
ATGCAGGCCTACTTCGAGGCCGGCATGACCGCGCCGGCGGTGTTCGAGCTGTACGTGCGCAAGCTGCCGCCGGGCCGCAATTTCCTGGTCGCGGCCGGTCTTGAGCAGGCGGTCGACTTCCTCGAGGGCCTGCGGTTCGGGGAGGACGAGCTCGAGTGGATCCGCTCGAGCGGCCACTTCAAACCGGAGTTCGCGGCGCGCCTCGCGGAGCTGCGCTTCACCGGCGACGTGCACGCGATGCCCGAAGGGACGGTGTTCTTCCCGGGCGAGCCGATCCTGCGCGTCACCGCGCCGATGCCCGAGGCGCAGCTCGTCGAATCGCGGCTCGTCAACCTCCTGCATTTCCAGGTCCTTGTCGCGTCGAAGGCGGCGCGCTCGGTGCTCGTCGCAAACGGCAGGCGGCTCATCGACTTCGGTATGCGGCGCGCGCACGGCGCCGAAGCCGGACTGCTCGCGGCGCGGGCGGCCTACCTCGCGGGGTTCGACGGCACCTCCGCGGTGCTGGCGGCGCCGCGCTTCGGCATCCCGGTGTTCGGGACCATGGCGCACTCCTTCGTGCAGTCGCACGAGAGCGAATCGAAGGCGTTCGAGCATTTCGCCCGCGCGTTCCCGCGCAACGCGCTGCTGCTGATCGACACCTACGACACGGTGGCCGCGGCCCGCAAGGTCGCCGCACTGGCGCCGGAGCTCGCGCGCGACGGCATCGCGCTGCGCGGCGTGCGGCTCGACAGCGGCGATCTCGACGCGCTTGCGCGCGCCGTGCGCGACGTCCTCGATGGCGCGGGCCTGCCGGACACGACGATCTTCGCCAGCGGCAATCTCGACGAGTACCGCGTGCGGGACCTCGTCGCCGCGGGCGCGCCGATCGACGCTTTCGGCGTCGGCACGAGCGTTGTCACCTCGGCGGACGCGCCGAGTCTCGACGCGGTCTACAAGCTGCAGGAATACGCGGGCGAGCCGCGGCGCAAGCGGTCGGCGGGAAAGGCGACCTGGCCCGGCCGCAAGCAGGTCTATCGGCATTACGGTGCGGACGGCCGGTTCGCGCGCGACGTCGTCACCGAGGAGAGGGACGTGCAACCCGGCGATGCGCTGATCGAGCAGGTGATGGGCGGCGGAAGACGGCTCCGGGCACTGCCCGCACTCGAGGCGTCGCGCGCCCGGGCCCGCGCGCAGCTCGCGCGTCTTCCCGCGTCGTTGCAGGCGCTCGAGGACGCCGCGGAACCCTACGCGGTCGAGATCGCGCCGTCGCTGCAGGCGCTGGCTGCCGCGGTCGACGCAGTGACCGAAGGGCGGGCGGGATCATGACGCGCGACAGCCTCCGCCCGCTCGCGAACGAGCTCCTCGCGCGACGCTGCGATCCGGCGACGCTCGGTTTCGAGACGACGGCCGAGCTCGACGGGGCCACCGGGATCGTCGGACAGGACCGCGCGACCGAGGCGCTCTCGTTCGGGATCGGCGTCGCCCACGAGGGCTACAACGTCTTCGTCATGGGCCCGGCGCGGAGCGGCAAGCGGACGCTGGTGCAAAGCGCGCTCGCGGAGCGTGCACGCGGCGCGCCGATGCCTTCGGACTGGGTGTACGTGAACGACTTCGCGGCCCCGCACCGGCCGATCGCGATCGAGCTCCCGGCCGGGCGCGGCGCGGCGCTGAAGGGCGACATGGAGCATCTGCTCGAGGAGCTGCGTTCGGCGATCCCGGCCGTCTTCGAGAGCGAGGAGTATGCGCACCGAGTCGAGCAAATCGACGCCCAGTTCACCGAGCAGCACGAGCGCGAGATGGGCGCGCTCGGGCAGGACGCGTCGCGCGAAGGGATCGCGCTGCTCCGCACCCCTGCCGGGTTCACCTTCGCGCCGCTCAAGAACGGCGAGATCATCGACGCCGAGGCCTTCGGCAAGCTTCCGGACGAGGAGCGGACCCGCATCGCAGACCTCATCGCGGGATTCCAGCAGCGGCTGGAGAAGCTCGTGCGCGCGACGCTGCGGTGGCGCAAGGAGCGCAACGAGCAGGTGCGCGCGCTCAACCGGGACATGATCCTGCTCTCGGTGGGGCAGCTCGTCGAGGAGATCACCCAGCGCTACGTCGAGTACCCCAAGGTCGTCGAGTACCTCAACGCGGTGCAGGGGGACGTGCTCGCGAACGCCGACGATTTCCGGCGGCCGACCGAAGGTCCGGCCGCGCTTCTCGGGCTCGGCGGCCAGACGACGGAACGCGAGTTCCACCGCTATGCGGTGAATCTCCTGGTCGACCGGCGCGGCGCCGCGGGCGTGGAGGTGATTTACGCCGACCACCCGACGTACGCCAATCTGCTCGGCCGCATCGAGCACATGCAACACCTCGGCTCGCTCGTCACCGACTTCACCCTGGTGAAGGCCGGCGCCCTGCATCGCGCCAACGGCGGCTACCTCGTCCTCGACGCGCTGAAGGTGCTCACGCAGCCCTTCGCGTGGGAGGCCCTCAAGCGCGCCCTGACCCGGCGCGAGATCCGCATCGAGCCGATCAGCGAGCTGTGGGGCATCGCCTCCACCGTATCGCTCGAGCCCGAGCCGATCCCGCTCTCGGTCAAGGTGGTGCTGCTCGGCGAGCGCTATCTGTACTACCTCCTCCAGGCGCTCGACCCGGACTTCCCGCGGCTGTTCGAGGTCGTCGCGGATTTCGACGAGGCGCTCGACCGCACCGACGAGGCGAGCCGCGCCTTCGCGCGCATGATCGGCGGGCTGGCGCGCGAGGGCGGGCTGCTGCCGATCGAACGCGGCGCGGTCGCCCGGGCGATCGACTTCGCGGCGCGGCGGGCGGGGGACGCCCGCAAGCTTTCGGCCGACGTCGGCGTGCTCGCGCGGCTGCTAAGCGAGGCCGACGCCCACGCGCGCCAGGCGAAACGCGCCGCCGTCGTGGCCGCCGACATCGAGTCGGCGATCGCGGGGCGGGAGGCGCGCGCCGGCCGCCTGAAGCGGCGCGTGGACGAGCTCATCCTGCGCGGCACGGTGCTCATCGACACCGCAGGTGCGCGCGTCGGCCAGGTGAACGGGCTGTCGGTGGTCGACCTCGGCGACTTCCCGTTCGGCGAGCCGACGCGGATCACTGCGACGACCCGCGTCGGCGCGGGCGAAGTGATCGACATCCAGCGCGAGGTCGCGCTCGGCGGGCCGATCCACTCCAAGGGCGTGCTGATCCTGTCGCAGTTCCTGGCGGCGCGGTACTCCGGTAACCGGCCGCACTCGCTCGCGGCGAGCCTGGTCTTCGAGCAGACCTACAGCCAGGTCGAGGGCGACAGCGCGTCGCTCGCCGAGCTGTGCGCGCTCCTCTCGTCGCTGGCCGGCCTGCCGATCCGGCAGTCGCTCGCGGTGACGGGGTCGGTGAACCAGCTCGGCGAGGTGCAGGCGATCGGCGGGGTGAACGAGAAGATCGAGGGGTTCTTCGACATCTGCGCGGCGCGGGGCCTGACCGGCGACCAGGGCGTGATCATTCCCGCCGCCAACGTCGAGCACCTCATGCTGCACGACCGGGTCGCCGCCGCGGCGGCAGCGGGGCAGTTCCACGTATACGCCGCGCGGACCGTCGACGAGGCGATCGAGCTGCTGACCGGCGTGCCCGCGGGTGAGCCCGAGCTCGCGAGCGACGCGCCGCAGCAGACCGTGAACGGACGGGTGGCGAGGCGGCTGAAGGAGCTGGCGGCGGCCATGCGGCCCGAGCGGGCAGCGCCGCGCGCGGGCGCGGCCGTGCGCAAGGCGCGAGGACGGAATGGGCGACGCTGACCGGCAGGGCAGGCGCATCGTTCTCGCGATCGACACCGGCTCGCTGATCGGCCCAGCGCTCGAGGCGGCCGCGGCGCTCGCGGTGGGCCTGCAGAGCGAGCTCTCCGCGCTTTTCGTGGAGGACGAGCGGCTGATCCGCCTGGCGTCGCTGCCGGTCGCGCACGAGATCGGGCTTTCCTCGGCGCAGTGGCAGCGGATCGAGCTCCAGGACATGGAGCGCGCATTGCGGATCCAGGCCGAGCGCCTCCGCCAGGTCGTCGGCCAGACCGCGCGGCGGCTCACGTTGACGTGGACGCTCGAGGTCGTGCGCGGGGAGATCCTGTCCACGTCGCTCGGCCGCATGGGCCCCGGGGATCTACTCGTGATCGGCAAGGGGCGGCTCCCCCGCCTGGCGCTCGGCGGCGCGACGGCGAAGGCCGGCACCTTTCCGGCGCTCGCTGCGCGGCCGGTGACCGTTCTGTTCAACGGGTCGGAAACGGCGGTGCGCGTGCTCGAGGCGGGACATGCAATCGCGCGGGCCGTTGCAGCCGAGCTGACGCTCCTCATCCCCGCGTCCGGGGCGGCGACGTTAGATGAGCGCCGCGGCCGGGCGGAGCGATGGCTGGCGGAGCGCGGCGCTGCCGCGCGCTACGTGAATGTCGCCTCCCGGGACCCCGCTGCGCTCGCGGCCGCGGTCCGGTCCCAGGGTGGCGGAATCCTCGTCTGGCCGACGCCGCCGGACAGCCGCGAGCTGGCGGCGCTCGCCCGGCTGATCGAGGAGGTCGGCTGCCCGGTGGTCGTGCTGCCCTAGAACCGCGGCCGGCATGCCGACGAGCCGGGATTCCGCGCCGCCCCGCGAGATCGTGTTCCGCGTGCGCGGGATGGCGAAGGTCTACGTGATGGGCGAGGTCGAGGTGCACGCCCTGCGCGACGTCGATCTCGATCTCTACGCGGGCGAGTTCGTCGTGCTGCTCGGCGCATCGGGCAGCGGCAAGTCGACGCTCCTCAACATCCTCGGCGGCCTCGACGTGCCCACCCGCGGCCGGCTCCTCTACCTCGACCACGACCTCACGGACGCCGGCGACGAGGCGCTCACGCGGTTCCGGCGCGAGCACGTGGGCTTCGTGTTCCAGTTCTACAACCTTATTCCGAGCCTGACGGCCCTCGAGAACGTCGCGCTCGTGACCGAGATCGCCGACTCGCCGATGGACCCGGAAGAGGCGCTGCGGCTCGTTGGCCTGGCCGAGCGCATGCACCACTTTCCGGCGCAGCTGTCGGGCGGCGAGCAGCAGCGCGTGGCGATCGCGCGCGCCGTCGCCAAGCGCCCCGACGTGCTCCTCTGCGACGAGCCCACCGGCGCGCTCGACTACGCGACCGGGAAGGTCGTGCTCGAGGTGCTGGCGCGCGTGAACGAGACGCTCGGCACGACGACCGTCGTCATCACGCACAACGCGGCGATCGCGCGCATGGGCGACCGCGTGATCCGCATCTCGAGCGGAGCGATCGCCGCCGTGGAGACGAACCTCGCCCGCGCGCGGCCCGACGAGCTCAGCTGGTAGGCGCCGCGATGCTCCGGGGCTTTCGCCTCTCCGCGCTCGATCTGAAGCTCCTCCGCGAGCTCGTCCGCAGCCGCGGACACCTCGCGGCGGTCGCGCTCGTGACCGCGTGCGGCATCGCCTCGTTCGTGACCATGCGCGGATCGTACGAGGCGCTGGTCGCCGCGCAGGCGCGCTACTACGGCGAGTACCGGTTCGCGGACGTCTTCGCCGGCGCGAAGCGCGCGCCGCGCTCGCTGCTCGCGCGCATCGCCGCGCTCCCGGACGTGGCGGTCGTTTACGGCCGCATCGTGCGCGAGGTGAACCTGGATGTCCCCGGTCTGGCGGAGCCCGCGACCGGTCGGCTCGTCTCGATCCCGGAGTCGGGCGCGCCGGCGCTGAACGCGGTGCATTTGCGCCGCGGGCGGCTGCCCGAACCCGGGTCACACGGCGAGGTGGTCGCGAGCGAGGCGTTCGCCGAGGCGAACGCGATCGTGCCCGGCACCGAGCTCGCGGGCGTGATGAACGGACGCTGGCAGAAGCTGCATATCGTGGGAATCGGCATCTCGCCAGAGTACGTGAACGAGATCCGCGGCGGGGACGTGTTCCCCGACCATCGCCGCTTCGGCGTGCTGTGGATGGGCGAGGAGGCGATGGAGGCGGCCTTCGACATGAAGGGGGCGTTCAACGACCTCGCCCTGCGGCTTGCGGCGGGTGCCAGCGAGCGTGACGTGATTGCAGCGGTCGATGTGCTGCTCGCGCCGTACGGCGGGCTCGGGGCGTATCCGCGCGCGGACCAGCTGTCGCACCGCTTCCTCACCGACGAGATCGCGCAGGACCGGGTCACGGGCGCGATCGCGCCGGCGATCTTCCTCGCCGTCGCGGCGTTCCTCATCCACAACGTGCTGCTGCGCCTCGTCGCGCTGCAGCGCGCGCAGATCGGCGTGCTCAAGGCGTTCGGCTACTCTACCCGCGCGGTCGCGTGGCATTACATCAAGCTCGCGGCAGCGATGGTGCTGGTGGGCGCCGCAGTCGGCGTCGGCCTCGGGGTGTGGCTCGGCCACGGGCTCACGCGCCTGTACGAGAATTTTTTCCACTTCCCCGCGCTCGAGTTCGCGCTCAGCGGCGCGAACCTCGTCGGCGTGGCCGCGATCGCGGCGGCGACTGCCGCGCTCGGCGCCGGCATCGCGGTCCGCCGTGCCGCGCGGCTCGCCCCCGCCGAGGCGATGCGTCCCGAGTCGCCGCCGCAGTTCCGCCCGCTGGCGGTGGAGCGCCTCGGGCTGGTGCACCTCGTGCCGCTCGCGCTGCGCATGATCTTCCGCCACATCGAGCGCCGGCCGACGCGGTGGGCGCTGTCGGTGGTCGGCCTCGCAGCCGCCACGGCCCTCCTCGTGATCTCGCGATTCTCGTTCGACGCGCTGGACGAGATCGTCCGGGTCCAGTTCCGCGGGGCGATGCGCGAGGACGTGGCCGTCCTGCTGAACGAGGCCGCCCCCGACCGCGCCGTCCACGAGCTCGAGCGTCTGCCGGGCGTGCTGCGCGTCGAGCCGTACCGCGCGGTCGCCGCGCGGTTGCGGTTCGAGCACCGCGAGCGCCGCGTCGGGATCCTCGGGATCGACCCTGACGCGACGTTGCGGCCGGTGCTCGACCGGCGCCTGGTCGCCGTTGCGGTGCCCGACGAGGGCCTCGTGCTCTCGGCGAAGCTCGCGGAGGTGCTCGGAATGCGTCCGGGCGACCGGGTGACCGTGGAGGTGCTCGAAGGCCGCCGCCCGGTGCGCGAGGTCGTGGTCGCCGGGCTCGTCGACGACGTCATCGGCCTGAGCGCCTACATGCGCCGCGACGCGCTCGCGCGGCTCATGGGGGAGGCGCCGCGCGTGTCCGGCGCGTATCTCGCAACCGACCCGCTTGCGCTCGACGACCTGTACCGCCAGCTGAAGGCGATGCCCGCGGTCGCGGGCGTCACTCTGCGCGAAGCATCGCTCCGCAGCTTCCTCGACACCATTGCGGAGAACACGCGCATCAGCACGACGGTGCTGGTGCTGTTCGCCTGCGCCATCGCCGCAGGGATGGTGTACAACGGCGCGCGCATCGCACTGTCCGAGCAGGCGATCGAGCTCGCCAGCCTGCGCATCCTCGGGTTCACGCAGCGCGAGGTCGGCGCGATGCTGATCGGCGAGCAGGCGATCACCACCGTCGTCGCGATCCCCGTGGGCTGCCTGATCGGCTACGGCGTCTGCGCGTGGCTGGTCACGCTGGTCGCGGGAGACGTGATCCGGCTGCCGCTGGCGATCAGCGCGCGCACCTACGTTTTCGCGGCCGGAACGATCGTCGCGACCGGGGTGCTCTCGGCAGGAATGGTGTTGTATAAGCTCCGCACGTTCGACCTGGTCTCGGTGCTGAAGACCCGTGAGTGAGACGAAGAGGAACGATCACCGGATGCGCCGCCTCGCGCTGCGGATTGCCCCGCTCGTGGTGCTCGCCGCGATCGCGGTGTGGGCGCTCCTGCCCGAGCCGATCGCGGTGGAGATTGGGGAGGCGCGGCGCGGGCCGATGCGGGTCACCGTCGACCAGCAGGCCGAGGTGCGCGTGCACGATCGGTACGTGGTCGCGGCGCCGGTCCCGGGCAAGCTGGTGCGCGTCGATCTGCACGACGGCGCGCCAGTGACCAAGGGCCAGGTGGTCGCCGTGCTCGAGCCGACGCCGATGGATCCGGTCGAGCGGCAGGAGGTGCTGGCCCGCCTGGAGGCCGCGCGGGCGCGGGTGACCGAGGCCGCGCGCAACGCCGAGCAGGCGCAAGCCGCGCTCGCGCAGACGCGGCGGGATCGCGCGCGCACCGAGCAGCTCGTGGCCGAGCGCTTCATCTCCTCCGAGGCGGCCGAGAAGGCGCGCACGATCGAGACGACCGCGGTTGCTGCGCTCGAAGCGGCGCGGGCGCGCGAACGCGCGGCGCGCTTCGACGCGCAGGCGGCGGAGGCGGCGCTGCTCGCGGCGGACACGCAGGTTCGGCGACCCGGCCGCCTGGTGAGCCTCGCCGCGCCGGCGACCGGCCGGGTCCTGCGCGTCGCCGAGAAGAGCGAGCGCAGCCTGCCCGCGGGGACGCCGATCATGACGATCGGCGACCCTAGCCGACTCGAGATCGTCGCCGACGTGCTGTCCACCGACGCGGTGAAGATCGCGGCCGGCGCCGAGGTGCTGATCGATCAGTGGGGCGGCGACCGCGTGCTGAAGGGCAGGGTGCGCCTCGTCGAGCCCTACGCCTACACGAAGGTGTCCGCGCTGGGAATCGAGGAAAAGCGCGTGAACGTGATCATCGACCCGGTCGAGACGCTCGAGCCGCTCGGGGACGGCTACCGGGTCGAGACGCGGATCGTCGTCTGGTCGGCACCCGACGTCCTGAAGATCCCGGCCAGCGCGCTCTTTCGCGCCAACGGCGCCTGGCACGTGTTCAGCGTCGCGGACGACCGCGCGACCCGGCGCGCGATCGAGGTGGGACATCGCAACCCCGACGAGGCCGAGGTCCTCTCGGGGCTCGACGCGGGCGCGCGCGTGGTGCTCTACCCGCCCGGCGATCTCGCGTTGGGTTCGCGTGTGACGCCGCGGCGCTAGTACCTCGCGTTGCCCGGCGTGCGCGGGAAGGGGATCGCGTCGCGCACGTTCGAGAGCCCGGTGACGTAGGCCACGGTGCGCTCGAAGCCGAGTCCGAACCCGGCGTGCGGTACGGTCCCGTAGCGGCGCAGGTCGCGGTACCAGCCGTATCGCTCGCGGTCGAGCCCGGCCTCCACCATGCGCCCGTCGAGCACGTCGAGCCGCTCCTCGCGCTGGCTGCCGCCGATGATCTCGCCGATGCCGGGTGCGAGCACGTCCATTGCCGCGACCGTCCGGCCGTCGTCGTTCAGGCGCATGTAAAACGCCTTGATGCCCTTCGGGTAGTTCACGACGACCACCGGCTTGCCGACGTGCCGTTCGGTGAGGTAGCGCTCGTGCTCCGACTGGAGGTCGATACCCCACTTCACGGGGAACTCGAACTTCTCGTTCGCGCGCTCGAGGATCGCGATCGCCTCGATGTAGTCCATGCGCACGAACTCCGAGTCCACGATCGACTGCAGCTTCGCGATCAGCCCCTTCTCGATGCGCTCGTCGAAGAAGGCCATGTCGTCCGGACGCTCGGTGAGGATCGTCCGGAAGATGTGCTTGAGCAGCCCCTCCGCGAGCGTGGCGTCTGCGGCGAGGTCGGCGAAGGCGATCTCGGGCTCGATCATCCAGAACTCGGCGAGGTGCCGGCTAGTGTTCGAGTTCTCCGCGCGGAAGGTTGGACCGAAGGTGTAGACCTTGGACAGCGCCAGGCAGTAGCTCTCCACGTTCAGTTGCCCCGACACCGTCAGGTAGGTCTCCCGGCCGAAGAAATCCTGCGCGAAGTCGACCTTGCCGTCGGGCGTGCGCGGGAGGTTGGCGAGATCGAGCGTCGACACGCGGAAGAGCTCGCCCGCCCCCTCGGCGTCCGCCGACGTGATGATCGGCGTATTCACCCAGGAGAAGCCGTTCTCGTGGAAGTAGCGGTGGATCGCCTGGGCGATCGTGTGCCGCACCCGCGTCACCGCGCCGATCACGTTCGTGCGCGGCCGCAGGTGCGCCACCTCGCGCAGGAACTCGAACGTGTGCGGCTTCGGCTGGATCGGGTAGGTGTCGGGGTCGTCGACCCAGCCCACGACCTTGATCTCCGTCGCCTGCATCTCGAACGGCTGTCCCTTGGCGGGCGAAGGCACGATCGCGCCGGTGGCCACCACCGCGCAACCGGCGGTCAGATGCAGGACTACGTCGGCGTAGTTCGGCAGGGTGCTCGGCGCGACCACCTGGACCGGCTGGAAGCCGGACCCGTCGGAGACGTTCACGAACGAGATGCCCGCCTTCGAGTCGCGTCGCGTGCGGACCCAACCTCGGACGGTCACGGGCGCGTTCGTGGGCGCGCGGCCGGCGAGAACGTCGGCGCAGGAGAGGGAAGTCATGCGGTGCTGGTGTCTTGGGTGATGCCGTCCGGCGGATAGGCCCGATTGTGCCCTGTCCTGGCGCGAGCGGGCCGAGATGCGCTATTTTCGGGGCGGACAGGAGGCTGCGCATGCTGACCGCGATCCGCGAATTCTTCGAAGCGCACATGGGTTCCGCGGCGACCGAGCGCGACGCGCGCCACGCGGTCGAGCTCGCCACCGCTGCGCTGCTGGTCGAAGTGGGCCGGCTGGACCGCGAGATCGACGCGGCCGAGCGCACGGCCATGCTGCGTGCGGTGCGCGAGAAGTTCGGCCTGACCGCCGAGCAGGCCGAGACGCTGATCGGCCTCGCCGAGGCGGAGGCGCGCGCGGCGACCGACTACTACCAGTTCACCTCGCTCATCAACCGGCACTTCTCCCAGGAGCAGCGGCAGCGCGTCATCGAGCTGATGTGGCAGGTGGCCTATGCCGACGCCGAGCTGAGCGCGCACGAGCAGCACGTCGTGCGCAAGATCGCCGATCTCCTCTACGTGCCGCACGGCGCCTACATCGCCGCGAAGCTCCGCGCCCGCGACGCCGCGGGCGGCTGAGCGCGCGGCTCGCGAACCGGCTACTGCCGGAGCTTGCCCCAGAGCTGGTCGAGCCGCGGATAGCGGCCGCACCCGGAGGTGTAGAACTTGTAGCGGACCGGATTCTTCAGGTAGTAGTCCTGGTGATAGTCCTCCGCCGGCCAGAACTCGCCGGCCGGGACGATCGGGGTGACGATCGGCTGGGGGAACGGTTTCTCCTTCTCCCACCTCGCGCGCGAGGCCTCGGCGAGCCGCTTCTGCTCGTCGGTGTGGTAGAAGATCGAGGGGCGGTATTGCGACCCGGCGTCGCAGAACTGGCGGTCTTTCACGGTCGGGTCGTGATTCAGCCAGAACTGCTCGAGCAGCCGCTCGTAGCTCACCTTCGCCGGGTCGTAGACGACCTGAACGACCTCGGTGTGGCCGGTGGTGCCCGAGGACACCTCCTGGTACGTCGGGTTCTTCTTCTGACCGCCCATATAGCCCGACGTGGTCGACACGACGCCGGGAACCTTGTCGAACGCTTCCTCGACGCACCAGAAGCATCCGCCCGCGAACGTGGCAGTGGCCCGGTTGGCGGCAGGGGCTTGAGCGAGGGCAGGCGCCGCGACGACCATCGCAAGGGCGACGAGCAGGGCTTTCAGCATGGCAGTCTCCGGTTGTACGGACGTCAGCGTTGGTCGGGCCGCGGCGGCGCACCTTTCAGCGTACTCCCTGCCGCTTCACCGCGCTGCCGCAGCGCGCGCGGCCGGGCGCCCGGACGGTGCACCCGCGGTGCTCGGGTATCATGCGCTCCGCGACTGCGGAGGCGGATTGTGAAGCGCATCATCGTCGGCATCACCGGCGCGACCGGCGCCATCTTCGGCGTGCGCCTGCTCGAGGTGCTCGGCGCAGCCGCGGTCGAGACGCATCTCGTCCTCTCCAAGTGGGGCCAGCAGACGGTCGAGCACGAGACCGGGCTCACGCTCGCCGACCTGCGCGGGCGGGCCTCGGTCGTCCACGGCAGCAGCAACATGGCGGCCACCGTGTCTTCCGGCTCGTTCCGCACCGAGGGCATGGTGATCGCGCCGTGCTCGATGCGCACCGCCGCCGCGATCGCGCACGGGTACGGCGAGAGCCTGGTGCACCGCGCCGCCGACGTGGTGCTGAAGGAGCGCCGCCGGCTGGTGCTGGTGCCGCGCGAGACGCCGCTGTCCGAGATCCACCTCGAGAACCTGCTGAAGCTCGCGCGCATGGGGGTGACGATCATCCCGCCGATGCCCGCCTTCTACAACAAGCCCGCGACCGTCGACGACATCGTGAACCACATCGTCGCGCGCGTGCTCGACCAGTTCGACATCGATTCGGGCGTCGCCAGGCGCTGGGACGGCAAGATGGGCCGTGCCGCGCGGGTGCGCCCGATCAAGTGAACCGAGGAGAAGTCGATGAAGCCTGCCAGTTCCAGCGCCGTGAAACCCGACATCACCAGCCTGCGCTCGGCCGTCGAGTGGTTGCGCTCCGAGGGTCTGCTGGTCGAGACCGACAAGCCGGTGAGCGGCGACCTGGAGCTGACCGGCCTGCAGAAGCACTTCGACGGCAGTTGCCCCATGCTCTTTAACAACGTGAAGGGCTATCCGCACGCCCGGGCGATCACGAACCTCTTCGCCGACATGCGCGTGGTCGACCGGATGTTCGGCTTCTCCGATCCGACGCAGCGCACCCGCGCGCTCGCCAAGGCGCTCAACCGGCCCCTACCGCCCGTGGTCGTGGACGGCAAGGACGCGCCGGTCCAGGAGCACGTCATCACCGGCGAGGTCGACGTCAACAAGTGGATCATGAACATCCGGCACACCGCGCTCGAGCCGGAGCTCACGATCGGCTCGGGGATCCGGCTGATCAGCGGCAAGCACTTCGACGGCGGCACCGACATGGGCTACAACCGCATGAACTTCCGGTGGGGCAACGTCGGCACGTTCCAGATCTCCCCCGGGTCGCACATGTGGCAGGTGTTCACCGAGCACTACAAGGAGGAGCGCATCCCGATCACGATGAACTTCGGCGTGCCGCCGGCGTGCACGATGATGGCCGGGGCCGGGTTCGACTATGTGATCCTGCCCAAGGGCTGCGACGAGGTCGGGGTGGCCGGTGCGATCCAGGGCACCCCGGTGCGCATGGTGAAGGCGAAGACCGTCGACGCGTACGGCCTGGCCGACGCCGAGTACGTGCTCGAGGGCTACATCGTGCCGCGCGACAAGCGCTACGAGACGTCCGAGGCGGAGAAGGCCGGCGTGCAGGGCAAGACCTTCTTCCATCCCGAGTGGGCGGGCTACATGGGCAAGGCGTACAAGGCTCCGACGTTCCACGTCACGGCGATCACCATGAGGAAGCCGGAGTCGAAGCCGCTCATCTTCCCGCTGGGCGTGCACATGTACGACGACTCCAACATCGACACCACGATCCGCGAGGCGGCGATCTTCGAGCTGTGCGAGCGGCTGCAGCCCGGCATCATCCAGGACGTGCACATCCCCTACTGCATGACCGACTGGGGCGGCTGCATCATCCAGGTGAGGAAGCGCAACAAGATCGAGGAGGGCTGGCAGCGGAATTTCCTGTCCGCGATCCTGTCCTGCTCGCAGGGCATGCGCCTCGCGATCGCTGTCAGCGAGGACACCGACATCTACTCGATGGACGACATCATGTGGTGCCTCACCACGCGGGTGAATCCACGCGCCGACATCCTGAACCCGATTCCCGGCGGCCGCGGCCAGACCTTCATGCCCGCCGAGCGCATGACCGCCGGCGACAAGCAGTGGACCGCCTCGAACACGCTCTTTGAGGGCGGCATGGGGATCGACGCGACCGTCCCGTTCGGCTACGAGCAGGACTTCCACCGCCCGGTCTACCCGGTCGACCGCGTCAAGCCGGAGGACTTCTTCGACGGGAAGCAGATCGATAAGATGAAGGCGCGGATGGAGGGTTGGGCGCTGTCGCTCGCCCGCACCGGCAGGTAGCGGGGCCCGGCAGGGCGGGGCGGCGATGCTGCGCGGCTGCGCGGTCGTTGACGCGGCCGACCGGCTCGCCTGGCTGGCGGGCCGGCTGCTCGGCGATCTCGGCGCGGACGTCCTCAAGATCGAAGCGCCCGGCGCGGATGTTCGAGGCGCCGAATGGCGCGCGCTGAACGCCGACAAGCGCCTCGTCACGCTCGATGTCGCGGATTCGGCGGGGGCCGCCGAGTTCGACCGGCTCGCCGCCGCCGCCGACATCGTCCTCTGCACGCCGCAGCCGGGGTCCCCCGGTGCGCTCGATCCGCGACGACTCGCCGGGCGCAATCCGCGCGCGGTCGTCGTTTCGGTCACGCCATTCGGCCTGAAGGGCCCGAAGGCCGGCTGGCTCGCCTCCGACCTCGAGATCATGGCCGCGGGCGGTGCGATGTCGCTGGCGGGCGAGCCCGACGGCGCACCGATGCGGGTGAGCGCCCCGCAGGCCTACGCGTGGGCGGGGGCCCAGGCTGCGGTCGGCGCACTGGTTGCGCTTCATCATCAGCGACGCACCGGTCGCGGGCAACTCGTCGACGTGTCCGCGCAGGCGGCCGTGATCACCGCGATCTCCCACGCGCCGGCGTTCTTTGACATCCTCGGGAAGACGCCGACCCGCGCGGGCGCGTACATGACGGGACGCTCGGTCACCGGCGCGCAGTTCCGCGTCTTCTGGCCGTGTCGCGACGGCTACCTCAACTTCATCCTCTACGGCGGCGCTGCCGGGCGCCGCACCAACGAGCAGCTGGTGGACTGGATGCGCAGCCGCGGCTTCGAGCTCGGCCCGCTCGCGGCGATCGACTGGAGCCGCTGGGACCCGACGCGGGCCACGCAAGGCGACATCGACGCGATCGAGGCGCCGATCGGATGCTTCTTCGCGACGCTCGCCAAGCGGGAGTTCCTGGAGGAGGCGCACCGGCGCGAGATGCTCGGCTACCCGGTGTCCACCGTCGCCGACATCGCGGACGACCCGCAGCTCGAGGCGCGCGGCTTCTGGCGCGACGTGCGCGGGCCGGACGGGCGGACCGAACGGCACTGCGGCGCGTTCGTCGTCGTCGACGGCCGGCGGGCGGCGCGCGCATGAAGGCTTCCGTACAGGCGCTCGCCGGCGTCCGCATCGCCGAGTTCGGCAGCTACGCGGCCGGGCCGCACATCGGCAAGATGCTGGCGAACTTCGGCGCAACCGTGGTGCACGTCGAGTCGCGCACTCGCCCGGACGGTTTCCGCATGCAGTACCCGCCCTACAAGGACAACAAGCCCGGCATCGACAGCGGCGGCTGCTTCGCGTACTTCAACGACTCGAAGCTCGGCGTCACGCTCGACCTCAAGAATCCCCGCGGGGTGGAGCTCGCGCGGCGGCTCGTCGCGACGTGCGACGTGGTGATCGAGAACATGCGGCCGGGCGTGATGGCGCGCGTCGGACTCGGCTACGACGCGCTCAAAGCGGTGCGGCCCGGACTGGTGATGCTCTCGACGTGCAACATGGGGCAGACCGGGCCGCGCGCGGACACGCCCGGCTTCGGCTCGCAACTCACCGCGCTCGCCGGCATGTGCAGCCTCACCGGCGCGCCGGACGGGCCGCCGATGCTGCTCTACGGGCCGTACATCGACTTCATCGCATCGACGCTCGGGGCGGCCGCGGTGCTTGCGGCGCTCGATCGGCGCCGGCGGACGGGCGAGGGCGCCTGGCTCGACATTTCGCAGTACGAGTGCGGGCTCCAGTTTCTCGCCGGACCGCTGCTCGACTACCACCTCAACGGGCGCATCGCGCAGCGCGCCGGCAACGACGATCCGGACGCGGTGCTGCACGGCGCCTACCCGTGCGCGAACGGGACCTGGGTCGCCCTGTCGTGCTGGTCGGCGGAGGAGCGTGCGCGCCTCGACGCCGCGATCGCGCCGCAACCGCTCGAGGCGTGGCTCGCGGCGCGCGCAGCGGACGCGGCGGCGCAGGCGCTGCAGGCGGCTGGCGTGCACGCTCACGCGGTGAACACGGTGGCCGATCTGTTCGCCGACCCGCAGCTCGCGGCGCGCGGGCAGTGGCGCCGGCGCCCGCACCCAGTGATCGGCGATCAGGCGTATTGCTTTCCGGGGTTCGATCTCTCCGCTACGCCGGGCGACGTCACACGCGCGGCGCCGACGCTCGGCGCGGACAACGATCGCGTCTTCCGCGAGCTGCTCGGACTGAACGCCGACGAGCTCAGGGCGTACGAGGCGGCGGGGGCGTTCGACTGATGGCCGGCGTTGACTCGCTCGCCGAACGCATCGAGGCGTTCCTCGACGCCCACCACGTCGTCACGCTCGCGACGGTCGGCGAGGCCGGGGCGCACGCAGCGTCCCTCATGTACGCGCGGAACGGATTCGCGCTTTACTGGACCTCGGATCCAGCCACGCGACACTCGCTCCACCTCGAGCGCGAGGCGCGGGTGACGGCCACGATCGCGCCGGATTACACCGACTTTCGCGTCGTTCGCGGACTGCAGATCGCCGGGCAAGCGCGGCGGCTCGATGGGCGCGAAGCGGAGGACGCGCGCGCCGCGCTCGTCGGGCGCTACGCCTTTCTCGCCGAGCTCGCGTCGGGGCCGCCCGCGCTGCGCGCCGCCTTCGCGAAGGCGGCGTTCTATGCGCTCGTGCCCGAGCGCATCACGCTGGTCGACAACTCGCTCGGCTTCGGCCACAAGGAGACGCTCACGTTGCAGGCTTGACGCCAGAAGAACGCGTGCGGACGGCCCGTTTCCAAAATGGTGCCCAACAAGATCGTAAGAATTTCTTGGCCGGCGCGCACCGGTCATCGGGCGGCCGCGGCCGCGACCGCGGGCGAGCGGCGTCCGCGCGCGCCGGCGGCGGCGAATGCGATCAGCGCGAGCGCCGAGCATGTGACGAGCGCGGCGAACATCGGGAAGGGCGTGCCGTCGTGCGACAGCCCGACGAGCTGCACCACCGCCGCGCCGATCGCCATTTGAATGCAGCTCATGAGTCCGGACGCGGCGCCGGAGTGCCCCGGCTGCGCGGACACCGCCTCGGCCTGTACCGGCGCGATCGCCACCGCGCCGAAGAAGCACAGGGCGACGGTGGGCACGAACCCCACCGCCGTGTGCCACTCGAGCACGCTCGCCGTCACGAGCCCTGCGACGCTGGTCGCCAGGCAGCCGAGGCCGCAGGCGAGGATCAGCCTGCCGCGGGGCACGCGGTCGCCCCAGCGCCCGCTCGCGTAGTTGCCCGCCACGTAGAAGGCGCAGGCGACGGCGAACCATACCCCGTACTCGGTCGCGGTGCCGCCATGCACCTCCACGATCAGGTACGGCAGCGCCGCCTGCGTCGCGAAGAAGCTCGCCATGACGAGCGCGAAGAAGAGCGCCGGGCCGAGGTAGCGCAGGTCGCGCGCGAGCGAACCGAAGCTCGCGAACGTGCCGCGCAGCCCCAGGTCCGGGCGCCGCGTCGCGTTGGTTTCCGGAAGGTACGCCGCGAGCACCGCCAGCGCGGCGAAGCCGATCCCCGCGCACAGGCCGAAGATCGTGCGCCAACCCACGTGGTCGAGCAGGATGCCGCCGGCGAGCGGCGAGAGCATCGGCACGAAGATCATCACCACCGTCAGGTAGGCGAGCACCTGGCCGCTGCGATCACGCCCATACACGTCGTGGACGATGGTGCGCGTCAGAACCAGCCCGGCCGAGCTGCCCGCCGCCTGCAGCATGCGGCCGAGCACGAGCACCTCGGGCGTCGGCGCGAGCCCGGCGACTACGCTGCCGGCGCAGAAGAGCGCGGTGCCGCCCAGGATCACCGGCCGTCGCCCGAAGCGGTCCGACAGCGGCCCGTAGACGAGCGTCGCCACCGCGATGGTCGCGAAGGCCAGGCTGATCAGGGTCTGGGCCGCCGCCATCGGGATCGCGAAGTCGCGGTGCACGAACGGCACCGCCGGGGTGAGGATTTGCGTCGCCATGGGTCCGAGCGCATAGGCCGCGACCAGCGCGCCGAGCGTCACCAGGTTCATTCGTGCGTTCATCGCCTGCTCCAGAGTCCGGGGGAACGCGCGGGGTGTCCGCGCGTCGATCCCGGCGAATGTAGCGAGGCGGTGTATCCGCTCGATTTCGGTTCGGTCGCCGGCGTGTTTCGGTTTGTTACCCGGCGCGCGACGGGCGGGCGCGCGCGCCGGTTCGGGCGCCGTTCCGAGCGCCCGCCCGCGCCGCCGAATCAGGTGGAGGAGCTTACGATCGGGCCTTGAGCCGCGGATACACCCGCGCGGCGTTGCGGTGGAAGATCTTCTCGCGGTCGGCCGCGGGCAGCCAGTCGATCGCGTCGAGATATCGCTTGGTGTCGTCGTAATAGTGACCGGTCTCCGGATCGATGCCGCGCACCGCGCCGACCATCTCGGAGGCGAACAGGATGTTGTCTGCCGGGATCACCTTCAGCAGCAATTCGATGCCGGGCCGGTGATAGACGCAGGTGTCGAAGAAAACGTTGTTCAGCAGCTCCTTCAGCGGTGGCCGGCCCATGTCCTGCGCGATGCCGCGGTAGCGCCCCCAGTGGTAGGGCACCGCGCCGCCGCCGTGCGGGATGATGAACTTCAGCGTCGGGAAGTCCTTGAAGAGGTCCGACGTGACGAGCTGCATGAAGGCGGTGGTGTCACCGTTGATGTAGTGCGCCCCGGTGCCGTGGAAGTTGGGGTTGCACGAGGCGCTCACGTGGATCATCGCCGGCACGTCGAGCTCGGCCATTTTCTCGTACAGCAGATACCACCACTTGTCGGTGAGAGGCGGGTCGGTCCAGTAGCCGCCGGACGGGTCCGGGTTCAGGTTGCAGCCGATGAAGCCGAACTCCTTCACGCAGCGCTCGAGCTCCGGGATGCAGTTGTCCGGCCCCACGCCGGGGCTTTGCGGGAGCTGGCAGACCCCGACGAAGTTCGCCGGGTAGAGCTTGCAGACGCGGTGGATCAGGTCGTTGCAGTGCTCCGACCAGTGCCGGCTCGTCGTCTCATTGCCGATGTGGTGGCTCATCCCCATCGCGCGCGGCGAGAAGATCGTCAGATCGGTTCCCCGTTCGCGCTGGATGCGGAGCTGCGCCCCTTCGAGGCTCTCCCGGATCTCGTCGTCGGAGATCTTCAGTGCGCCCTTCGACGACGCGTGGCCCGGCTTGCCGAGGTCCTCGATCTGCTGCTTGCGCCAGGCCTCGAGCGCCTTCGGTGCCGTCGTGTAATGCCCGTGACAATCGATGATCATGCCGTTGCCTTCCCTGGCTAGTTTCCGAGCGTGCGGGTCGTGTCGTCGAAGAGCTCATCCACCTCGTAGGGACGTGGAATGAGACCCTGTCTGAAGCAGCAGTCGATGGCGACCTCGAGGTTGCGGCGGTTCGCAGCAACGCCGAACGGGTTCAAATCAACCTCGCCGGCCTTCGGCAGCCCCGCCGCCCGCTTGCTCTCGATGAGCAGGCGATAGACCTCCCGCACCGCCTCCGCATCGGATTTCAAGAGCGTGTCCTTCACCACGACGAGGTGATTGAGCTGGATCGCGCCGTGCTTCGCGTGCCATGCCCGCGCCGCGGCGGCCGGATCCGGAATCAATGTCTTGATGCGCGGGTCCGCCGGCGCGCCGTCGCCCACGATCGCCGCATCGATCTCGCCTGCGAGGAGCATGTCGACCACCTTCGCGCCCGGGGGCGCGCGCTCGACGTTGGGCGGGTCGCGGAATTCGGCGACGTGCGCCTCCTCGAACGTCACCCAATTCACCTGTGCGGGCCCGATCCCGTAGTCGTCGGCGAGGATGCCGCGGATCCAGGCGCCAGTCGTGACCGAGTAGGAGCGTACGCCGACGCGCTTGCCGCGAAGGTCGCCGGGGGCGAGCGGCCCGCGTTCGGCGTTGTATACGAACAGCGGGTGCTGGAAGCGCCCCACCAGCACGGCGGGCAGGAGCGTCAGCGGTTTTCCGTGCGTCTTCGCGATCAGGTAGGTGACGATCG
Organism: Burkholderiales bacterium; assembly: GCA_035456405.1. Lineage (GTDB taxonomy): Bacteria > Pseudomonadota > Gammaproteobacteria > Burkholderiales > SG8-39 > JAGVSZ01. Next base: position 74,499 of record DATIDG010000027.1, read on the forward strand.
CGAGCTCGGCGACGTCGAATTCGAGGTCGCGCACCACGCGCTTGAAACCGGAGCTCACCGGCTTGATGTCCGCGAAATCGAGGCTGACCTGCGGCGAACGAACCTGGCCCGACTTGAGCGCGGCGGTCACGGGGTAGTCGCCGAGGAGGGCGCGCAACTTCAACGACGATGGTGTGCTCATCGCGCTTCCTCAGAACTGCGCGCGATACTGCGCGGGATCGATGCGCGCGCCGATCACCAGCGGCCGGTCCTGCGGCCGCGCGTCGGCGAGCGCGCGCGAGAGCGCGGTGGCGCTGTCCACCATCACGCCTTCGCACGCCATGGCGCGGGCGAGCTGCGAAACGTCGATGGGCTCGATCAGCGAGCCCCAGCTCGGATAGTTGCGTTGGGCCTGCTTGATCTCGATGCGGTTGAGGCTGTCGTCGCAGAAGACCACGACCAGGAGCCCGAGCCCGAGGCTCGCGGCGAGCCGCAGCTCGCTTTGCACCATCGCCAGCCCGCCGTCGCCGATGAAGCACGCCACCGGCCGTGCGGGCTCGAGCAGCTTCGCGACGATTGCCGCCGGCAGCGAGTAACCCATCGAGGACAGGCCATTCGTCATCAGCACTGAACGCGGTGCGTACGCCGTCCAGCCCTGGCCGACAAGGAGCTTGTGCGAGCCGACGTCGGTCGTCGCGATCGCCTCGCGCGGCATCGCCTCGCGCACGAGGTCGACGACGTCGGTCGGATTGAGCTTGCCGGCGACCCGTCCGGCGTAGTACGCCGCGCGCAGGCCCTCGCGGTGGTGGCGTACCTCCGCCGCCGCCCATTTCGGCGCGCCGCGCCATGCGGCGGCGCTGGCCTCCAGGATCGGCGGGATGTCCCCCACGATCTCGGCGTCCGCCGGATAGATCTGGTCGGTGTTGGGCGTGGCGTCGATATGGACCGTCGGCACGGCGAGCGACCATGGCTTGATCAGCTCGACCGCGTCGAACCCGATCGCGAGCAGGAGATCGCAGCCCTTCAGGAAGTCCCAAACGATCGCGTTGCAAGCCATGTCGAGCGTGCCGGCGTAGCACGGATGGTCCTCGGCGAGTACCCCTTTCGCCATCGGCGACACCACGACCGGGACGCCGAGCGTCTCGGCGAACTGCGCGAGGGCGCGCGCCGCGCCGGCGCGCTGCGCGCCGGTGCCGGCGAGTACCGCCGGGCGTCGCGCGGCACGGACGCGTGCGGGGACGTCGGCGGCCGCCGCGGCGGAGGCGAAGATCCGTGGCGGGGCGGGCAGGGCCGCGAGCGGTGGCAGGGCGATGCCGGCGTCGAGCGCCTCGGCGCCGATCACGTCGGCCGGCGTGGTGATGTGGACCGGCCCGGGCCGCTCCGCGGTCGCAGTGCGCAGCGCCCTGCGCATGACCGCGGCGACGGTGTCCGGCGCGACGTGCGTCGTCCACTTGCTCACCGGCGCGAAGAGGCGGTTGTGGTCGAGCACCTGGTGGGTAAAGGTCTGCTCCCGCTTGCGCTCGATCTGGCCCGATAGCGCGATCATCGGCACGCGGTCGAGCCAAGCGCTCGCGACCGCGTTCACGAGGTTCGACGAGCCGGGCCCGAGCGTGGACATGCACGCTCCCGGGCGCCCGGTGAGGAAGCCGTATGCCTCCGCCATCAGGCCGGCAGTGCCCTCGCGGCGCCCGAGTACGAACTGCATGCCGGCGCGGCGCGCCGCCTCCATCAGCTCGATGTTGGGATCGCCGGGATAGCCGAAAAGGTGGCGCGTGCCGGCGGCGGCGAGGTACTGCACGATCACTTCCGCGACGTTCACTCCGGCCCTCCCAAGGCATCGACCGACGCGAGGGCGTCGAGCCGCCACAGGCGCTCGAGCAGAGCCTCGGCCCGCGCCGCGCCCAGCGCCGGCGTCGCGAGCTCGCGGAACTTCGCGTCGAGCTGCTCGTCGGACAGCGGATCATCCGGATCGCCGACGCGGGTCGGCTGCAGGAACGTCTCGCGCCGGCCGTCGCGCGTTTCGATCGTGACGCGCGCCGCGCGCTGCGCCGGGAACCCCGCATCGAGCGCCGGGTCCACCACGACCTCCACCTCATTCATCAGTGCGCGCGTCGCCGCCTCGCCGAGGCGATCCGGCGCGAACGCAGCGATGCGTACGCTGCCGTGCATGAGCGCGGTCGCGATCACGTACTTGAGCGAAAAGCGGCCCTCGGCCTCGGTGCGCGGGTCCTCGCAGCCGGCCACGTCGAGCGCGGCCTTGTAGGTGCCGACCGCCACGTGCCGGATGTCCGCCGCAGTCACGCCCATCCTCGCCTTCAGGGCAAGGGCGCCGTCGATCGCCGCGAAGGCGTGACCGCAGCAGGCGTGGTTCTTCACGGTCACGCGCGCGGTGTGGAAGTCGCGGCCGAGCGCGCCGAGCGCCCGATCCCAGTCGGGGCCGTCGCCCATCGCCTTGCCGAAGCCCGCCTCGCCCTCGAGCACGTCGAGCGAGCCGGTGACGCCCTCGGCCGCGGCGAGCGCCGCCGTGAGGCCCGCCTCGGCCGCGCGGCCGGCGTGCAGCGGCTTCGACATCGAGTCGGTCCGAAACGCCTGCTGCAACCCGGCCGAGAAGGTCGCGACCGTGGCGAGGGCGTGCGCGAAGCGTGTCGCATCGAGGCCGAGCAGGTCGGCCACCGCCGCGCAGGCGCCGAAACAGCCGATCGTGCCCGTGTTGTGCCAGTATCGGTAATGCGCGCGCCCCATCGCCGCGCCGATGCGCGTGGAGATTTCGTAACCCACGATGACGGCGCGCACGAACTGTAGGCCCGAGGCGCCGCGCGCTTGCGCAGCCGCGAGGGCGGCAGGGATCGTCGCCGCGCCCGGGTGGAAGATGCCGTCGCGGAAGATGTCGTCCACTTCCGTGGTGTGGGCCGCGGTGCCGTTGATGAGCGCCGCGGCGCGCGCAGTGGCGCGGCGTCCGAGCGCGAGGCGCGCCTTGCCCCGGTCGAGCTCCTCGGCCAGGGCGCGCTCGAGCAGCGTCGCGGGCGGCGCGACGGCACCCGAAAGCATCGCGGCATGCAGGTCGACGACCGCACGCTTCGCGTGGTGTGCCAGCCCGGTCGCAAGCGCCTCGCCGCGAAACCGCTCGGCCCAGGTCGCGAGGCGCTCGACGACGTACGCCATGCCGACCGCCGGATCAGTTCGCCTTGATACCGGCCTTGCGCACGACCTCGCCCCAGCGCGCCTGCTCGGCGGCGATGAAGTCGCCGTACGCATTCGGCGTCGAGCCGACGGCCTCCGCGCTGTCGACCGCGAAGCGCTCGGCGACCGACGGTTGCCGCGCGGCCTTCGCCGCCTCCGCGGCGAGGCGCTCGATAACGGCAGCCGGCGTCTTCGCGGGCGCATTCAGGCCGTACCATTGCGTCGCCTCGAAGCCAGAATAGCCCTGTTCGGCGACCGTTTGCGCTTCGGGAACGACCCCAAGCCGCTGCGCGCTGCCGACCGCGATGACGCGCAGTTTGCCCGCCTTCACGTGCGGCAGCAGCGGCGGCGTGCCCGCCGAGGTCGCCTGCGTGCGGCCGGCGACGAGATCGATGAGGTTGGGCCCGGTGCCCTTGTAAGGCACGTGCACCACGTCGATTCCGGCGACGAGCTTGAGGTGCTCGAACGCGAGGTGCCCGGCGCTGCCGTTGCCCGCCGACCCGTAGTAGAGCTTGCCGGGCTCCTTCTTCGCGAGCGCCACGAACTCGCGCAGATCCTTCGCCGGTACGTCGACGTGCACCACGAAGATGTTCGGCACCTTGGCGAGCAGCGATACGGCGGCGAAGTCCTTGTCGGTGTCGAAGGGCAGCTTCTCGAACATGAACGGGTTGACCGCCAGGGTGCCGATATGCCCGATGATCAGCGTGTAGCCGTCGGGATCCGCCCGCGCCACCTCCTGCATGGCGACGTTGCCGGCGCCGCCCGGCTTGTTGTCGATGACGATCGGCTGGCCGAGGCCCTTCTCCATCTCGACGGCGAAGGCGCGGGCAACGATCGAGGAGGACCCGCCGGGCGCGAACGGCACGACGAGGCGGATGGGTTTCACGGGCCACTGCGCGTGCGCGGCCTGGGCGAGCAGGGCGGCGAGGGCCGCGACGACGAGTCGGAGGATCATGCGTTCTCCCTGTGAGCCGGTGCGACGCCGACCTGGCGACGAGTCGGTCCAAACGGTCCGGTCATCCGGTCACACAGGCGCATTGTGACGGCAGCGCCCCGTCCCGGCCAGCGCAAAGCGCTATAGCAGCTAGTCCGGAGATGCCGTACCTGCCTACTTCCGCGTGACCTAGAGTCGCGTGCGTGCGCCGTGGCCGGCGTCCCGTCAGTCCGGTGCGTGGCCACAACCATGCGTTCGTCGGGAGCGTAGCGTGAACCAGTCAGCCGGTAGCAAGCCGAGGCTTCTGATCCCTCAACTCGCACCCTTTTACGAGCGGGTCGAGCCCCTGTCCTGGCTACTCGTGCGGGTGACCGTGGGTCTCATGCTCATTCCGCACGGCTGGCCGAAGCTCGCAGCGGGAATCGCCGCTACCGCCGCAAGCACGCTCGCGAAGCGCGGTATCCAGCCCGCGGAGCCGCTGGCGGTGGTGCTCATCACGCTGGAAACGCTCGGCGGACTGTGCATTGCGCTGGGGCTGTTCACTCGATTCTGGGCCGCCGCGGTCACGATCGAGATGGCGGTGATTGTCTACCATTACCTCCCGGCGGGCTTCGGGTGGACGAAGCCCGGCTACGAGTATCCGCTGATGTGGGGGCTCATCATGCTTGCCGTCGCGCTGCGCGGCGGTGGACCGTATTCCCTCGACCGGAAACTCGGCTGGGAGCTTTGATCCGCGGCCGGAGGGCGGTAAGCTTCGCCGTCGCGGCCCCGCCCCGCTCGAGCGGATCCAGTCGCAGTGCGCCGAAGATCGTGTCGGGCGGGGGTGCGGCACTCCTCCGCCGCGTCCGTAGAACTCGCCACCGGAGCGCTAGATGCCAGAATCCGACAGGGAACGTCCAGAAGCCGTGATCCGACTTGCCGCTGCCGACGGCTTCGGCTTCGATGCGGCCAGGGCCGGCGCGGCAGGCAGCCGCACCGGCGGCCTGGTCATCCTCCAAGAGATCTTCGGGCTCACCGACCAGCTCA